>NZ_DATJDJ010000190.1:0-15773 GCF_035497515.1 Pararhizobium sp.
GCGGGCGTCGCCCTCGGGAATCTCGGCGGGGCCGAGGCCCTTGTTCTTCCAGCCGTCGATCAACTGGGCGAACTGCTTGGCCGGCCAGCGCTTGTCGTCGATCCCCTCCGCCTGGATCAACTGCTTGATCAGGCGCACGACATCATCGGTATCGAGGATGGTGAAGGAGGATTTGAGGCCCACCAGTTCGGCATGGCGGCGCAAGAGCTTGACGCCGATCGAATGGAAGGTGCCCATCCACGGCATGCCCTCGACCGCGCCGCCGACGAGAACGCCGACGCGCTCCTTCATCTCGCGGGCTGCCTTGTTGGTGAAGGTGACGGCGAGGATCTGGCTGGGGAAGGCTTTTGCCGAGGCGAGGATATGGGCGATGCGGGTGGTCAGCACGCGCGTCTTGCCGGTGCCGGCACCTGCGAGCACCAGAACGGGACCGTCGAGGGTTTCGACGGCGTCGCGCTGTTCGGGGTTCAGGCCGGAGAGATAATCGGGGGCGCGATGCTGGTCGCGGGCGGCCATGGCGCGCGCCGCGATGCCGCTGGCGGCGGGCGCTGGCGGCGCAGACTGGGGGCTCGCCCCGCGCGCACGACGCGGCGCCGGCTCCTCGTCGAAGAAGGGAATATCGTCAAAACCATTGCTCATGCGGCTCAATGTAGTGATTCGGAGCCGAAAGGCCAGAATTCCGTTCTGCTTTTATTCCGCAATGTCCAGCTTCTTCACTGTTTGCGTCGCCATTCCGCCGCGATCAGGGCCGATGATCGGCATCGAAGACGGCATCGACGGGTAGCTGCAGCGCCGTC
Source organism: Pararhizobium sp. (assembly GCF_035497515.1). Taxonomy (GTDB): domain Bacteria; phylum Pseudomonadota; class Alphaproteobacteria; order Rhizobiales; family Rhizobiaceae; genus Pararhizobium. The sequence goes on from NZ_DATJDJ010000190.1 coordinate 798, forward strand.
GCCAACTGGTTGGTCTTGGCGGCGAGCGATATGACGCGCAAGAGATCGGCATGCTGCTCGGCGCTCATGCCCTTGGCTTTCGCCGCTGCCGTATGCGAGTGGGCGCAATAGGTGCAGCCATTGGTGACGGAGACGGCGATGTAGAGCATCTCCTTCACGAGCGGATCGAGGGCCGAGGGCGTCGCCATGACCGCCTTGACCTCGGCCCAGGTGCTTTCGAGCAGGCCGGGATCGAAGGTCAGGTAATGCCACATGTTGTTGATGAAGTCGGATTTGCGCGTAGTGCGGATGTCGTCGAAGACGGCCTTGACCCTCGGATCGGATTCGGCGGCGTCGTTGCGGGCGATGGTGCTCATGGAAGTTTCCTCGTCATTGGTATCCCTGGTGATCCGCATATTGGTCAAAACCGTCCTATTACAAATACGTAATGATGGCATTCTAGGATTGCCTGCAGTGCAGAAGCAGAGATAGTTGGGCAAAACAACGACCCCGTGCGCCGTTTTGGCCGGGAAGACGTCTTATCAATTTGGAGTCCTGCATGCGGCTTTGGAAGCAGCTTTTGACCTGCCTGGTCATTCTTCTCGTCGGTCTCGGCGTCTGGGTTCATTTCGTGCCGGGCGCGGGTGCAATGCTGGCCAAGGCCGGCGTGCCGCCGAGGCTGATCGCGCTTGTGGCCAAACCTGCTGGCGAGGCCAAGGACGGCGGCGGACAGGGCCAGGGCAGGGGGCAGGACCGTAACCAGGGCGGCGGTGGCGGAGCCCCGATCGTCGTCACCCAGCCGGTCGATATCGCCGTCGTCAATGACCGGTTGAACGCGATCGGCAATGGCGCGGCCATCCTGTCGGTCAACGTCACGCCGCTTGCGACCGGAAATCTCACCGAAGTGCTGGCGAAATCCGGCGACCGGATCAAAAAGGGGCAGGTGATTGCCCGCCTCGACAGCGACGAACAGGCGATCGCCGCGGCCCAGGCCAAGGTTGCCGTCGAGAGTGCGAAGGAAAAGGTCGAGCGCAATCGCAAGCTTGGTGGAGCCGTTTCGGTCGCCGTCCTGCGCGATGCCGAGTTCGCCATGCAGGCGGCGGAACTGGCGCTGAAGACGGCCGAACTGGACCTGAAGCGCCGCGATATCGTCGCGCCGTCCGGTGGTATCGTCGGCATCATCACCGTCAATCCCGGTGATTATATCACCACCTCGACGCCGATTGCCGTCGTCGACGATCGCTCGCAGATCCTCGTCGATTTCTGGGTGCCGGAGCGTTTTTCCAACAAGATCTCCGTCGGCCAGGATGTCTCGGCAACGGCCATCGCCCTGCCGACTTCCGAGCTGTCCGGCGTCATCGATTCCATCGACAACCGTGTCGATCAGGCAAGCCGGACGTTGCGCGTGCGGGCGCGAATCGACAATCCCGACGACGCATTGCGTGCCGGCATGTCCTTCTCGGTCGCAGTGCGTTTTGCCGGCGACCAGTATCCGACCGTCAATCCGCTGGCTGTCCAGTGGAGCGCCGATGGTTCCTATGTCTGGCGTGTTGAGGAAGAGAAGAGCCGGAAGGTGCCGGTCAAGATCATCCAGCGCAATTCCGACAAGGTGCTGGTCGATGCCGAACTTGCCAAGGGTGATGCCGTGGTGATGGAAGGCGTGCAGCGCTTGCGCGACGGCGGTGCGGTCAGGTTGGCCGAGCAGCAGGAGCGTCGCAACGGCAAGAAGCCGGCCACTGAATCCACCGAGCAGAAGGTTTCCGAGGCGGAGACGGCGAAATGAGCGGCGATGCGCATCATTCCGGTGCCGGCCGCACTGCCGGATTCACCGCATTGTTCATCCGCCGGCCGATCTTTGCGCTGGTGGTCAACACGCTGATCATCGTCGCCGGCCTTGCCGCGCTGAACGGCATCGAGATCCGCGAATTGCCGCAGGTCGATCAGCCGGTGGTTTCGGTCAACACGACGTTCGACGGCGCTTCGCCGGAAACGGTGGACCGCGAGCTGACCTCGGTGATCGAGGGCGCCGTGTCGCGCGTTCAGGGTATCAAGGATATTTCCTCGACCTCGCAATATGCCCAGAGCCGCGTCACGCTGCAATTTTCCGACACGACGGATATCGGCCAGGCATCCAACGACATCCGCGACGCGCTTGGCCGGGTGACGAACCAGCTGCCGGAGGATGCCGACGAGCCGCGCATCGTCAAGGCCGATGCCGACAGCCAGCCGATCATGCGGCTGGCGCTGACCTCCGACACGCTGTCGATGGAAGACCTGACGCTGCTCGCTGAAAACGAGATCACCGACCGGCTGGCGGCCGTCGAGGGCGTCGCCGATGTGCAGATCAACGGCGACCAGGAAAAGATCTTCCGGATCGACGTCAACCAGTCCAAGCTTGCCGGGCGAGGGATTACCATCGCCAACCTGCGCTCGTCGCTGGCCACTGCCTCTCTCGACGTTCCGGCGGGCTCGCTGACCAGCGTCAACCAGGATATTTCCGTTCGCGCCACGGCCGACCTGCAGACGCCTGAGCAGTTCGAAAATCTCATCCTGAGCGACAATGTGCGCCTCGGCGATATCGCGACCGTTACGCTTGGTCCGGATATCGGCACCTCCTCGCTGCGCTCCGACGGCCGGCAGGGCATCGGCCTCGGCATCATTCGCCAGGCGCAGTCCAACACGCTCGATATTTCACGCGGCGTCGCCGACACGGTGGCGACCATCGCGGAAATCCTGCCGAAGGGCACGCAGCTGAAGGTCACCAGTGACGACGCGGTATTCATCGACGGCGCCATTCACGAGGTGGAGATCGCGCTGGTCGCCTCGGTGGTCATCGTCACGCTCGTTATCTATCTCTTCCTGCTCGACTGGCGCGCAACGCTCATTCCGACGCTGACCATGCCGATCGCGCTGATCGGCACCTGCGCGGCGATCTATCTCGCCGGGTTCTCGATCAATATCCTGACGCTGCTGGCGATCGTGCTGGCAACCGGGCTGGTGGTGGACGATGCCATCGTGGTGCTTGAAAACATCGTGCGACGGCGCGGCGAGGGCATGGGGCCGCGGGCTGCCGCCGTGCTCGGAACGCTGGAAGTGTTCTTCGCCGTCATCGCCACGACCGCAACGCTGGCAGCCGTCTTCGTGCCGCTATCCTTCCTCCCCGGCCAGACGGGCGGGCTTTTCCGCGAATTCGGTTTCGTGCTGGCCTTTGCCATCCTGCTGTCGGCCTTCGTCTCGCTGACGCTTTGCCCGATGCTGGCCTCGCGCATGCTGAAACCGCATGACGAGAGGCATGGACACACGGGCGTGATGGGAAAGATCGGCGCATTCGCGGCGGCATTCTACCGCAGAACGCTGCGGGCCTGCCTCAATACGCCGGTGGTCGTCTTCATGGTGGCGATCATGGTGACGGCGGCCGGCGCCGGCGCGTTCACGTTACTGAAATCCGAGCTGACACCAACGGAGGACCGCTCGCGCATCCTTTTGCGCATCCAGGCCCAGCAGGGCGTCTCGCTCGAATATACCCAGGAACAGATGCGCCGGGTGGAAGACGGATTGAAGCCATTCGTCGACAATGGCGAGATTGCCAATGTGTTTTCGATTTCCGGTCAGGGTGGTTCGGTCAATACCGGCTTCATGGTCCTGACCCTTGCCCCCTGGGCTGACCGAGAGCGGACGCAGCAGCAGATTTCGGACGATATTGCCAAGATGGCCGCCAATATCCCCTCGATCCGCGCCTTTCCGATCCAGCCCAACAGCCTCGGCATTCGTGGCGCCGGCAACGGCTTGCAGGTGGCGCTGGTCGGCAACGACTATGCCAAGCTCGGGGACGCCGCCGACAAACTGGTGCGGCAAATGGAAGACAGCGGCCGTTTCGAGAATGTCCGGCTGAACTACGAAGCCAACCAGGCGCAGCTTTCCGTGACGATCGATCGCGAACGGGCGTCCGATCTCGGCATCGATATTGTCGGGCTGTCGTCGGCGCTGCAGGCGATGCTGGATGGCAACAGTGTTCTTGATGTCTATGTCGAGGGCGAATCCTATCCGGTCAAGCTCCTGTCGACCACCAACCCTGTCAACGATCCCACCGACCTTCAGAACATCTTCCTCAAGACCGGCGACGGCAAGATCGTGCCGATGTCGACGATCGCCAGCGTCGAGGAAAAGGCGGTTGCACCGCGATTGTCGCGGGAATCGCAGCTGCGCTCCGTGTCGCTTTCTGCGGGCCTGACCGCCGACATCGCCCTCGGAGACGCCCTGTCCATGGTCGAGCAGATGGCCGAGCCGCTTCTGCCGCCGGGGTCGCGCGTCGTGCCGCTGGCTGAAGCCGCGACGCTGAACGAGAACGCCAACGGACTGTTCATCACCTTCGGCTTCGCCATCGTCATCATCTTCCTGGTGCTGGCGGCGCAGTTCGAGAGCCTGATCAGCGGCCTGATCATCATGTCGACGGTACCGCTCGGGCTTGCCTGCGCCGTCTTTGCCATGCTGCTGACCGGCAATACGCTGAACATCTACAGCCAGATCGGACTGGTGCTGCTGGTCGGTATCATGGCCAAGAACGGTATCCTGATCGTTGAATTCGCCAACCAGTTGCGGGATCGCGGTGAAGATTTGCGGTCGGCGATCGAGAATGCGGCCAATATCCGCTTGCGCCCGGTGATGATGACGATGATCGCCACCATCGTCGGCGCGGTGCCGCTGGTGCTGGCCAGCGGTGCCGGTGCCGAAGCCCGTGTGGCGCTTGGCTGGGTGCTGGTCGGCGGGCTCGGTCTTGCGACCGTCGTGACGCTCTATCTGACTCCCGTCGCCTATCTCGTCATCGCGCGCTTCACCAAGCCGCATGTCGACGAGGAACGGCGCCTGCAACGCGAGATGCAGCACGCCGAGACGCTGCAATTGGCGGAAGCGGCCGAGTAGGCAGCACGGGCATTGTCTTTCGGCCGGCCGATGAAACAATCGGCCGGCTTTGGCTGTCTGTGGAAATTGTAGCGATTTCTGTCCTGTGTCCGGACTGTCTCACTCTGTCACAATTCTTTGCTAAACCCCGCATGTTACCGGTGAGGTTCTGGACAAAGTGATTCCGATTTGCACAGTAGCGCATTGAAATTTAAGAATTTCCGCGATGCATAGCGCGGCGGTTCGGGGAGGCCGGATGGCGTTGAAAGCGATTAAGACGGGTGTTCGCAACGAAACGGGTATTGCCGCCGCATTGCCGCTGCTGAGCGCGCGTTTCGGCAATCGTTTCCAGACCGGCGAGGCCATTCGCGCCCAGCACGCGCATTCGACGACCTATATTCCGGCGCAACTGCCGGACGCCGTCGTCTTTCCCGATAATACCGCCGAGGTCGAGGCGATCGTCGCGATTGCTGCCGAACATGGCGTGCCGTTGATTCCCTTCGGAACGGGCTCCTCGCTCGAGGGGCATATCAACGCGCCGCATGGCGGCATCAGCGTCGATATGAGCCGGATGGACAAGGTGCTCGAAGTCAATGCGTCGGATTTCGATTGCACGGTACAGCCCGGCATCACGCGCGAAGCCCTGAACGTCTATCTGCGCGACACAGGCCTGTTCTTTCCGATCGATCCTGGCGCCAATGCCTCGATCGGCGGCATGACGTCGACGCGTGCCTCGGGCACCAATGCGGTGCGTTACGGTACGATGAAGGACAATGTGCTGGCCGTCACCGCCGTGACCGCCGGGGCCAAGGAAATCCGCACCGCCCACCGCGCCAAGAAGTCGTCGGCCGGTTACGATCTCACCCGTCTCTTCGTCGGGGCGGAGGGCACGCTCGGCATCATCACCTCGATCACGCTGAGGCTGCAGGGTATTCCCGAAGTCATTGCCGGCGGCGTCTGTTCGTTTCCCTCGATCGGCGATGCCTGCAACACGGTGATCCTGACAATCCAGTCCGGTATTCCGGTGGCGCGGATCGAGCTGCTCGATGCGCTGCAGATGCGGGCGAGCAATGCCTATTCCGGCCTGTCGTTTCCCGAAGCCCCGGCTCTGTTCGTGGAGTTTCACGGAAGTGCCGAAAGCGTCGCGCTGCAGTCGAAGCAGTTTGCCGAGATTGCCGCTGAATTCGGCAGCTCCGAGTTTCGCTGGACGGCCAATACCGAGGAGCGCAATGCGCTGTGGAAGGCGCGGCACAATGCCTATTGGGCGCAGAAGAGCCTGGCGCCCGGGCTTGCGATCCTGTCGACTGATGTCTGCGTGCCGATCTCGCGGCTTGCCGACTGTGTCGAAGCGACGCAGGAAGACGTTCTTGCCAATGGCTTGATCGCTCCGATCGTCGGTCATGCCGGTGATGGGAACTTTCATGTCGGCCTGTTGTTTGATGACAAGGACGATGCCGATATCGCCAAAGCCGAAGCCTTCGTCGCCCGCCTCAACGAGCGGGCGCTGGCGATGGATGGCACCTGCACGGGCGAGCACGGCATCGGCCAGGGAAAGATGCCGTTTCTGGAGGCCGAGCTTGGCGATGCGCTGGATCTGATGCGGCAGGTAAAGCGGGCGATCGATCCCGGTAACATCTTCAATCCCGGCAAGATTTTTGCCATGTGAAAACGGTGTTCGGGTGCTACTGCATAATTTCATCCTTAAATCGATTCCGATTTAAGGATGAAATTATGCAGTATATTAAAAGCGTTACAGCGACCTTCGCGCGTCATATTTGATGCGCGGCGCTGTAGGGACTGGTGGCTGTCCGCCGCGGCGGCGCGTGCGGCAGAGACATGGGATAGGACTGGGAACTGGTGCTTTCGCGAATTCTGGCTTTCATCGGTGGTCTGCTGGTCGTGGCGCTGTTTGCGGCACTGATCGCACCGATGTTCGTGGACTGGACCGATTTTCGCAAGGATTTCGAGCGCGAGGCGAGCCGCATCATGGGCAAGCCCGTGGTCGTCCACGGCAGCGTCGATGCAAAGCTGATCCCGTTTCCCTCGGTAACCCTCAACGATGTCCGCGTCGGCCAGTCCGAGACCGGCGAGCCGCTGATCCAGGTCGAACATTTCTCGATGGACGCCGAACTGGCGCCCTTCCTCTCCGGTGAAGCACTGATCTTCGACATGCGGCTGGAACAGCCGAAGGCGAAGATTCGGCTGCTGCCGGATGGCACGCTCGATTGGGCGAGGGGCCGCAAGGCCTCGATCCCCGCCAAGAACGTCGTTCTGGAAAATGTCGCGATCACCGGCGGCCAGATCGATTTCATCGACGAGCAGACGGGGCGGACGCGCCGGGTCACCGGGCTAGAAGCGGATCTGTCCGCGCGCTCTTTGGGTGGCCCGTGGAAGATCGACGGGCGCGCAGCGCTCGACGGCGAGGCCGGCAGTTTTTCGTTTGCCAGTGGTGAGCCCGACAATACCGGGACGCTTGGCCTGCGCTCGCGTCTGACGCCTGACAAGCGCCCCTTCGGCGTCGAACTGGACGGCGACCTGAAGATCGTCGATTTCAAACCCGTCTATCAGGGCAGTTTCACGCTGACCGAAAACCGGCCGGCGGAAGCCCTGAAGGCGCAGGATCAGCAGTCGTCCGCCCCGCGTGTGACCGGCACCTTCGAACTGACCAACGAACGCATTCGGGTTCCCGAATTCCGGATGGAGATCGGCCCGAGGGACGACCCCTATCTCGTCACTGGCGAAGCGACACTCGACACCGGCAAGGAGCAGGAATTCCTGCTTCTGGCCGATGGCCAGCAGATCGATGTCAGCCGTATCGGCAATGCCGGCGAGGCGGGGAAGACGGGGCGTGATCCGGCCATTTCCGTGCGCCAGCGTCTTGCCGCGATGATGGCGATCGCCGCCGATATCCCGATTCCGCAGGTGCCGGGTCGCGCCAGCCTGAAACTGCCGGCGATCGTCATCGGCGACACGACCGTGCGCGACGTTCGGCTCGATCTGCGACCCGACAAGGCGGGATGGATGATCGACAATGCCGTCGCGCAATTGCCGGGACGCACGCAATTCGAGGCGAAGGGGCGGCTGCAGCTTAGCGGCCAGCGGGCGTTTCGCGGCGAAATGCTTGTCGCCTCCAACCAGCCGTCGGGCTTGGCGACCTGGCTTGCCGGTTCCGTCGATCCGGCGATCCGCAAGCTGAAGACCGCCGGCTTCTCGGCGACCGTCAATCTCACCGATACCTTGCAGCAATTCGAACGGCTGGAAGTGGCGGTCGGCCCTGCCGTACTGCGCGGGCGCATCGAGCGCCAGGCGCTGGACGGCGCGCCGCCCAGCCTGTCACTCCAGTTGAAGGGCAACCGGATCGATCTGGAAGCGCTGAGGGCGCTTGCCGGACTGGTGGCGGGCGATGCCTCGAACGAGACGGTTCTGGCGCATACGATCGCCGCCGACCTGTCGGCCGAACAATTCTCCGCCTTCGATGAGGACGCCAGCGATGTTCAGCTGGTGGCGACGCTGAAGAATGGCCAGTTGCAGGCCGAGCGCGTCTCGATCGGCAATCTGGCGGGTGCGCAGCTCGCCTTGTCGGGCCGCATGAGCGGTGACATGACCGCGCCCGTGATCTCGGCCAAGATGAAGCTCGCCTCTCCGGACCTGACGCCGTTTCTCCAGATGATCGAGCGTCATGCCGCAGCCCATCCGGCCTTGCAACGGCTTGTGCGCAGTGGTCCCTATTACACCGACGCGGCACTCGACCTGACCTTGTCGACCGGCAGCCAGGATGGCAAGGCGCCTGTGACCTTCGGTATCATCGGCACGGCCAACGGCACGCGCATCGCCGCCAACTATCAGGCTCCCAATATCGGCCAGGCCTTGAGCGGGCAGGGCATCTTGCTCGAGGCGACGCTCGAAAATCCGTCGACGCCGCTTCTGCTCGGGCAGGTGGGCTTCGATCCGCTGCCGTTCGACGCCGATGCCAATGCGCTGCTCTCGGTCAAGCTGCAGGGCACGGACGATCAGAAGGCCAATGCCGGCCTGACCTTCACGACAGAGCACACGTCGCTCTCCGCCAGCGGCGAGGTCGATCTGTCGCGCGATGCATTCCTCTCCGGCCAGGCGAAGATCAATCTGGAAAGCCAGGATTTCGAGCCCTTCCTGCTGTTGCAGGGCATCGGTCTGCCGCAGATGGGTACGGGCCTGCCGCTGGCGTTCAAGGCCGATGTGGCGACCACGCCGGATGCCGTGATCCTGTCGGGCATCGAAGGCAAGGCCGACGGCAACGCCTTTTCCGGGAGCTTCGCGCTCGACCGCAAGGTGTCGGGCAAGGCGACCGGGCAGATCGCGCTCGACACGCTGGATCTCGCCTGGATCGCCGAAAGCATTCTCGGTGGCGTGCAGCATGGCGCGACGGGCGATCTGTCGTCTGCGCCGGTGGTGCAGCCGGCCTGGTCGGGTTATGACGTGGCGCTCGACGTGACGGCCAAGCGCTTCTGGCCAGGCGTCTACGGCGCGATATCGGACATGACGGGCAAGCTTCTCTGGAAGGGCGACCAGATCGAACTGTCTTCGCTTGCCGGCGGCTGGCTGGGCGGCAAGGCGGAAGGCCGTTTGCTACTCGGCAATGGCGACGGCTCCGGCTTCTTCCAGACGCAGCTTGAATTGAAGGACGGCGATCTCGCTGCCGCTGCGTGGACGTCCAGTGGCGCGGCGGTTGCCGAAGGGCGCTTCGACCTGGCATTGTCCATGGAGGCTTCCGGCAAGACGGCGCGCGCCATGGCCGAATCGACCAGCGGTTCCGGCACCGCGACATTGCGGGATGTCACCATTCACGGACTGAACACAGCCGCCCTGCCGGACCTGATGGCCTCTGCTGACGCTCTTCAGGGCGATATCACGCCCGATGCGGTCCACCCCTTTGCCGAAAAAAGCATCCTGTCCGGCAACACGGTGCTCGGCACGGTCACGGTTCCCTTCTCGATCGCCGGCGGCACGCTGCGGGCGCAGAATGTCACGGCTGCAGATAATGCGGCGGGCCTGTCGGGCAATCTGGAGATCAGCTTTCCCGACGAGCGCATGACTGGAGGCATCGATGTCGATTTCCGTCCGGGCGAAGAGGCGCTGACCGGCGCGGAAGCCCAGGTCAGCCTCAACTATGCGGGACTGCTGCAATCGCCGGGCATGACGCTCGATGCGACCGACCTGTCGAATTTCCTGTCGCTGCGCGCCTTCGAGCGGGAACGCCGCCGCGTCGAGACGCTGCAGGCCAATGTGCTGGAAAAGCAGCGGCTGCGTCGCGAAGTCGCGCTCTACAGGGCCAATGCCATCGAGCGCGAGGCAGCACGTCTGCAGGCTCAGGAAGAGCAGCGCCGGCGCGAACTTGTCGCCAGGGAAGCCGCGCGCCAGAAGGCGGAAGCTCAGATGAGGGCGGCCGCGGAGCAGAAGGCAGCACAGGAAGCGGCAGCGGCGGCGGAGAAGGCCGCGGCGGAGGCCAAGGCTGCGGAAGGCGCACGAAAGGCCGAGGACGAAAAGAACCTCAACATCAAGCCATTCGATCCTTCGCAAGGCGTCATTCGCGGCGAGGACCTGTCGCCGCTGCAAGGCGGTGGCATTGAAGACCGGCCGAGCCAGGAACAGCAGGGTGGTACCGTACCCAACCAGCCGCTCAATTTTGACACGCTACCCGGCGTCACGCCGCAATAGCGTCGCCGAGCGATGCGTACCCGCCGACGCTACCGGCTTCCGTTCGATTTGATCCAGTCCAGCACATAGACCCTGAGGGCCGAGGAGAGATTGCTGTCGGCCGGGCGGCTATCGTCGATTTCGGCGATCAGCTGCGCCAGCGCCATCTCACGCGCGGCGGCGATCGATTTCAGTTCGATCCAGAAGGGTTCTTCCAGCGTGAAGCTGGTGCGATGGCCATGCAAGGTCGCGGAATGCTTGCGGATCATCGGCTGGCCTCAGAGACTGAATCAGCAGCCTTGCGGATTGATTCCGGTTTCGCGCCCAAGGTGCTGATTTCAGGAGGAATTGCTTGACCCGGGAACACGCGGCGATCAGCGCTCGTCGCCAGCTTCATCTTGCGTCGTCTCAAGGCGGCCCTGATCGAGCGCCTTCCTGGCCTTGTCGTTCAGTGTCTTGGTCAGCTGCTTTTCGGCCTTGGTGCGGCCGAACGAGATACGGTTCTGCTCGGCGGCCTTGTCCTTCTCCGTCCGCGCCTGCTGTTTGCGGAACTGACGGAGATTGACAATGTCGCCGGTCATGACGGGCACCCTTGAAACTGGTTTCAGTTCTTCTTGCGGAAGGAATCGAGCGAGATCACCGAGCCGCCTTCCTTCTTGCCATCGTCGCCGGTCTTGACCTCGGTTTCCGCCTCGGCGGGCTTGTCGACGGAAGAGACCGGGTAAGCGGTGATTTCAGCACCCTCGTCTTCTTCTGCCGAGGCAACATCGAATTCGAGTTCGAAATTGACCGACGGGTCATAGAAGCCGCGAATGGCGTTGAAGGGGATGACGAGCTTTTCCGGCGTGTCGGAGAAGGACAGGCCGATTTCGAACAGTGTTTCCGTGACCTTCAGGTCCCAGAACTGGTGTTGCACGACGATGGTCATCTGTTCGGCATATTTTGCCTTCAGGTGCTGCGAGATGCGTACACCCGGCGCGCCGGTCAGGAATGTGATGAAGAAGTGATGATCACCGGGCAGGGCACCTGTCGCTGCGACTTCAATCAGAACCTTGCGAATGACGCTGCGAAGGGCGTCCTGCGCGAGAATGTCGTAGCGGATATGGTCTTGGCCCATAAGATCCCCGTCTTTCTTGTCACTCAACTCTGTTACTCTTATGCCATCGGCCCTGTATGCAGGAAAGGCCTGATATACGAGTCATTTGCATCATCTATAGACCATTTCAAGGCATTGGAGAATGACAAACGACGGAACATGCCGGCAAGGTAAAGGGGAGGGAAGTGGAGGTTTCTGTTGCCAGGTACCTCCGAACCCCGCCTTACGGTGCGAACCGGAAGGACTTGATTTGAAGTGTCACACTGCGATTAAGCAGCGAGACGAGCTTCCGCATAGTTGTCGTTTGCAACTACAATTTTAGCCCGATAACGGTGGTACAATGCCGAGCAAAAAGTCGATCTTTACACCCTTGTCGATCCTATTTCGCCCCCATCAAAAGCCGGTCGGTACGTCGTTTCCGACCGGTTTTTGGTGGAGGCGCCGGGTACCGCCCCCGGGTCCAATAGGCTTATTTCATCGCCTGTTTATCGCCATAGCCGCCCGAAGACGGCAACTGTCATATAGGTCTTTCGATCATGCAAGAAAAGAGCCTTTTCAAAAATACGGGTATGTTTACCGTTTGCAGGGGCAGGATTGGCCTTGACTTGCTCGCCACGCGTGAAAAAACTCTGGTTGCGCACCATTCATCAGGAGCGGGGCGCGGCACAGAGTAAAACCAGGTGAGGAGACACCATGACGGATTATCTCGCGGATGTTCAGAAATACGACAGCGGCGCCGATGAAGCGGTCGTGAACAAGATCGTCAAACATCTTGGGATCGCGCTGCGCAACCGGGACTCTTCGCTGGTTTCCGCATCCGACAAGACCGAACTTGATCGGGTCAAGGAAAAGTGGTGCGGCAAGAAGCTCGGCGTCACCGGCGAGGATGCCGACGCGGCCGTTGAAGCCGCTGCCAAGACGATGGCCGGGGACCGGTCGAAGTCACGCGTGACCTTCTACTACCTGGTGGCGAAACACCTGGGCAAACTGGCGACGATCTAGGACCAACCGACATTCCGCCCATGCCGGCCTGCAAATGGTGCTTTCCCGTGCTTCCGGTGCTCACGTACCTTTAAGGACGCTGCGCTCCGTATTCCGGAAAATCACCATTTCGACTCGGCCTGAGCTGAATGGCGATTCGTCCTAAAGCCGAATCAAGCCTGGGGACACCCGGGATTTACGGATTGGTTCGCTGCCGACTTGCGCCTATTTTACCGCGGAAACGAATCGGCGGCGGACCCATGAAACAGTATCTCGACCTTTTGCGGCATGTGATGGAGACCGGGTCCGATCGTGGCGACCGCACCGGCACCGGCACGCGCTCCGTGTTCGGCCACCAGATGCGCTTCGATCTTTCCGAGGGCTTCCCGGTGCTGACGACCAAGAAGCTGCATCTGCGCTCCATCATCCACGAACTTCTCTGGTTCCTGAAGGGCGATACCAACATCGCCTATCTCAAGCAGCACGGCGTCAATATCTGGGACGAATGGGCCGACGAGAACGGTGATCTCGGCCCCGTCTACGGCTATCAGTGGCGCTCCTGGCCGACCCATGACGGGCGGCACCTCGACCAGATCGTCAACCTCGTCGAGGGCTTGAAGACCAATCCGAACTCGCGCCGCCACATCGTATCGGCCTGGAACCCGGCATTGGTGGACGAGATGGCACTGCCGCCCTGCCACTGTCTGTTCCAGTTCTATGTCGCCGACGGCCAGCTCTCCTGCCAGCTCTACCAGCGCTCCGCCGACATCTTCCTCGGCGTGCCCTTCAATATCGCCTCCTACGCGCTCTTGACGTTGATGGTGGCGCAGGTGACCGGGCTGCAGCCGGGGGATTTCATCCATACATTCGGTGACGCGCATATCTACAAGAACCATTTCGAGCAGGCGCGCCAGCAACTTGGCCGCTCGCCGAAGGCCTTGCCGAAAATGGTCTTGAACCCGCAGGTGAGGGATCTGTTTTCCTTTGAATTCGAAGATTTTGAGCTGGTTGGTTACGAAGCTGATTCACATATCAAGGCGCCGGTTTCGGTGTAATCTTTGCGCGCAGCGGCGATCGGGCGCCGGCGCCTGACCGGTTGGGGAGGACCGCATGCTGACACTCATTCACGCGCCGATGTCGCGATCGGGCCGCATGGTCTGGCTGCTGGAGGAACTTGGCGCCGAATACGACGTCCGCTATGTTTCGATCCGTCGCCGGGATGGTTCCGGTGCGCCCGACGACAACAACCCGCATCCTCACAAGCAGGTGCCGGCACTGCTGCACGACAAGGCGCTGATCACGGAATCGGCCGCGATCACGCTCTACCTGACCGACCTCTTTCCAAAGTCCGGGATGGGGCGGCCGCAAGGGCATGCCGAGCGCGGTGCCTATCTCTCCGGGCTTGCCTATTACGCCGGAGTGATAGAGCCGATGGGCACCGCCTTCGTCAGCGGGATGACGCAGAGCAACCCGAATCTTGAAAAGGGCTATCGAGACATGTGCCAGCATGTCACCAGCACGCTGGAGCGGCAGCCTTTTCTGCTCGGCGACAGGATCAGCGCGGTCGATCTTCTGCTCGGCGGCGCCCTGTCCTGGATGCGCAGGGTGCTGCCGGAAAGCGCTGGGGTCGACCGTTACCTGCAAACGCTCACCGCCCGCCCGGCGCTTGCCCGCGCTCGCGAAGTCGACAGCAAGCCGGATGGATTTCATGACTGATGCAAGGATCACCATCGTTGTCGCCGTCGCCGAAAACGGCGTCATCGGGCAGGAAGGCGGCCTGCCGTGGCATCTGCCCACCGATCTCAAACGCTTCAAGGCGCTGACGCTCGGAAGGCCGGTGATCATGGGCCGCAAGACCTGGGCATCGATCGGCCGGCCGCTGCCGGGCCGCCCCAACATCGTCATCAGCCGCGATCCGGATTTTCGGGCCGAGGGCGCAACGAGCGTGATCTCGCTGGACGAGGCGATCCTGCTCGGCAGGCAACAGGCGAAGGCCCTTAAGGTCGACGAAATCTGCATCATCGGTGGCGGCGAGATCTACCGGCTGGCTATCCGGGTGGCGGACGTTCTGCATGTCACCGAGGTCGGCGCCACCGTCGATGGCGATACGCGTTTTCCTGACATTGATCCGCTTGTGTTCGAAAAGAGCTTTTCCGAACCGCTGCCGCAGGGCGAAAAGGACAGCCACTCCATGCATTTCGCGACCTGGCGTCGCAAAAACTGAATCGGGTCAACTATTTTGCCGGATTTACGGTGAAGTTGGATGCGCCGCGTTGAAAGCATCCCGTCAGATACCTATAACGAGTTCACATCTCGGCCTGCGGCGCGTTCGCGGGTGCCTGATCTCG
>NZ_DATJDJ010000191.1:0-37151 GCF_035497515.1 Pararhizobium sp.
CATTTTTGCTACACTTAAGCAAAATTTTTCCATTGACAACTTCTGTCGGAATGCTGTTACTACCGGTCCTTTTTGATACATGCGTCCTCCATTCTTCCGTCTCGAAAACCCCGCTGCCGTAAGGTCTGGGGACCGCGAAGATCACGGGTTTTCTTCCTGCCCCGAAGCGTCTATGAACGCGTGAGCGCGATACATCCTCCTTATGGAATCAGCTGGCCGGATCATCGCGGCATACAGTCAAACGGCAGTGTCCGATTTGCGCCAAGATCAAGCGCGGACGGCCTGCAAGCTCAACGTTATTTCGCCCAATTCCAACGATAGTGCGAAGTGCTTTCAAGTTCTGGAACCCATTCATGCGCCTGTCCCGCTTTTTCATGCCCATTCTGAAGGAAAATCCCAAGGAAGCGGAGATCGTCTCGCACCGGCTGATGCTGCGCGCCGGCATGGTGCGGCAGCAGTCGGCTGGCATCTATACCTGGCTGCCGCTTGGCAAGCGGGTGCTGGACAAGGTCAACAAGATCATTCGCGAAGAGCAGAACCGCGCCGGCGCCGTCGAGCTTTTGATGCCGACGCTGCAATCGGCCGAGCTCTGGCAGGAGAGCGGGCGCTACGATGCCTATGGCCGGGAAATGCTGCGCATCAAGGACCGGCAGGACCGTCCGATGCTCTACGGCCCGACCAACGAGGAAATGATCACGGACGTGTTCCGTTCGACGGTCAAGTCCTACAAGGACCTGCCGCTCAACCTCTATCATATCCAGTTGAAGTTCCGCGACGAGATCCGTCCGCGTTTCGGCACCATGCGCTCGCGCGAGTTCCTGATGAAGGACGCCTATTCCTTCGATCTCGACCGCCAAGGCGCCGTTGATTCCTACAACCGGATGTTTGCCGCCTACCTGCGCACCTTCTCGCGCATGGGCCTGCGCGCCATACCGATGCGGGCCGATACCGGGCCGATCGGCGGCGATCTGAGCCATGAATTCATCATTCTCGCCGATACCGGTGAATCCGAGGTGTTTTGCCACAAGGCCTTCCTGGATTTCGAAATCCCGGCCGAAAATGCCGATTTCTGGGATGCTGCCGCGATGAAGGCCATCTTCGACAAGTGGACATCGCTCTATGCCGCCACATCGGAGATGCATGATGAGGCTGCCTTCGATTCCATCGAAGAGGGTTCGAAAGTGTCGGCGCGCGGCATCGAGGTCGGTCATATCTTCTATTTCGGCACTAAATATTCCGAGGCCATGGGTGCCAAGGTGCAGGGACCGGACGGCAAGGAGCATACGGTGCACATGGGCTCCTACGGCATCGGCCCGACCCGTCTGGTGCCGGCTATCATCGAAGCCTCGCATGACGAGAACGGAATCATCTGGCCGGCTTCCGTGGCGCCGTTCGATGCGGTGGTCATCAACATGAAGTCCGGTGATGCCGCCTGCGACGCGGCCTGCGAAACCATCTATGCGGCGCTCAACAAGGCTGGCCTCGACACGCTCTACGACGACACGGACGACCGCGCCGGCGCCAAGTTCGCGCAGGCTGACCTGATTGGCGTCCCAACGCAAATCATCGTTGGCCCGCGCTCTGTCGCCAATGGCGAGATCGAGCTCAAGGACCGCAAGACGGGCGTCCGCGAAACATTGACCATCGAGGCTGCCATCAACAAGCTGACCGCCGCGAGATAAGGGACCAGGAAATGAGCGCCGCGACGCTAGAGCAGGAAAAGACGGCGACATCCCAGTCGCCGTCGAGCCGTGCATTTTCGACATTCGAACGCATGGTGGCCTGGCGCTACCTGCGCTCGCGCCGCAAGGAGGCGTTCATCTCGGTGATCGCCGGCTTTTCCTTCATCGGCATCATGCTCGGCGTCGCGACGCTGATCATCGTCATGGCGGTGATGAACGGCTTTCGCACGGAACTGATCTCGCGCATCCTCGGCATCAACGGCCATATGATCGTCCAGCCGCTCGACGGCCCGCTCGACAATTATGCCGACCTGGCGACGAAATTTTCCGGCGTCACGGGCGTCACCATGGCGATCCCGATGATCGAGGGCCAGACACTGGCCTCCGGTCCGGGCGGCGCCGGAACGGGCGCTCTGGTGCGTGGGGTGCGCGCCGAAGACTTGACCAAGATGAAGGCGATCTCCGATCACATCACGGCCGGCGATATGGTCGGTTACGCGTCCGGAACCGGCGTTCTGATCGGCAAGCGCATGGCGGACCAGCTTGGCATCACCGCGGGCGGCACGATCACGCTGGTATCGCCGGAAGGCGACATCACCCCGATGGGCGTCAATCCGCGGGTCAAGTCCTACACGGTTTCGGGCACATTCGAACTCGGCATGTCTGAATATGATGCCTCGATCATCTTCATGCCGCTCGAGGAGGCGCAGCTCTATTTCAACGCGCCGGGCATTGCCCAGTCGATCGAACTGTTCGTCACCAATCCGGACCTGGTCGATGACCTGCGCCAGCCCGTGGAGGACGCCGCCGGTCGGCAAGTTCTGATCACCGACTGGCGTGATCGCAACAAGACATTCTTCTCGGCACTTGCGGTCGAACGCAACGTCATGTTCATGATCCTGACGCTGATCGTGCTGGTGGCGGCGCTCAATATCGTCTCCGGCCTGATCATGCTGGTGAAGGACAAGGGTAGCGACATCGCCATCCTGCGCACCATGGGCGCGACATCGGGCTCGATCATGCGCATCTTCTTCATGACGGGGGCCGCGATCGGCATCGTCGGAACGTTCGCCGGCGTGCTTCTCGGTGTCATTGTCTGCCTGAACATCGAATCCATCCGCCAGTTCTTCTCCTGGCTCTCGGGTGAAACGCTGTTCAATCCCGAACTCTATTTCCTCAGCCAGCTGCCGGCGGATATGAACCCGGGCGAAACCATTTCCGTGGTCGCCATGGCCATCGGCCTTTCCTTCCTCGCCACGATCTTTCCGGCCTGGCGCGCCTCGCGCCTCGATCCGGTTCAGGCTCTGCGCTACGAATAACTAAGGATTACCGACACGATGAATGCGCGCGTGGCACTGCAGCTTACCGGCGTCGAACGGCATTACAGCCAGGGTGACGAGACACTGACGATCCTCAAGGGGGCGGATTTTTCTCTCCATGGCGGCCAGACCGTCGCGCTTGTGGCGCCCTCCGGCACCGGCAAGTCGACGCTCCTCCATCTGGCAGGCCTGCTGGAACGTCCGGATGCGGGCGAGGTGCTGATCAACGGCCAGTCCTGCGGCGAACTCGGCGACGAGCAGCGCACGTCGATCCGTCGCAACGACATTGGCTTCGTCTATCAGTTCCATCATCTGCTGCCGGAATTCACCGCGGTCGAGAACATCATGATGCCGCAGCTGATCGCCGGCCTCGCCAAGGCCGAGGCGCGTGAACGTGCCGCAGCCCTGCTCGATTACATGCGCATCGGCCATCGCGCTGAACATCGCCCGTCCGAACTATCCGGCGGCGAGCAGCAACGCGTGGCCATCGCCCGTGCCGTTGCCAATGCGCCGCTGGTCCTGCTGGCCGACGAGCCGACCGGCAATCTCGATCCGGAAACCGCAGGCTATGTCTTCGAGGCGCTGGAAGCCCTGGTGCGCCAGTCCGGTCTCGCGGCCATGATCGCCACGCACAATTATGATCTTGCCGCGCGCATGGACCGCCGCGTCACCATCGAGGACGGCAAGGTCGTCGAGCTCTGAAAGGGCTTGCCTCGATATCCCGCGCAATGAGACCAGACCGTGGTTTTCCGCCTGATCTCATTGTCTTTTGATCCGTCTACTGATTGCCGCACACGCTCTGGCCGCGATCATCCGCCCAGTTCTTCAACAGGACGATTTCGCCCTTGGTGTTGACTGGGATGCCATTGCTCTTTCCCTTGCCGGTGAGAACATTGAAATCGCAGTCCGACATATTGTCGGGATCGAGCGTATCGTAGGACGTATAGGTATAACCGGCGACAACGAAGTCGAAGTTGCGATAGGCAACGGTCAGCTTCTGTTCCCAGCGATCGCGCCCGACCGCATCGTTGTGCGAGGTGATGAGGATCGAGCCGTTGGGCAAAGCGGTGATCGAGGGCACCTGTCCCGCCATCGCCAAGGTTCCCCAGATCTTGTTTGGCGCAATCGTCTTCAGCGTCAGCGCGCCGGTATCGCCGTCGCTGAGGTAGATGTAGACGGCATTGTCCTCGTCACTATCGGCGTTTGGCGCGACCAGCATGGCGAGGTCGGCATTGCCATCCTTGTCCCAGTCGCCCGTCGCGGCCGATACGATGCGCTCCGGGTCGATGGCGTCGGCGGCAGATACCATCTGCGCGCTCAGGCCAAACAGCGCCGTCATGACAGCCAGCGACATCTTCATCCGTAATTCTCCCTCTTTGACCGGCGCAGACTACTGCATAATTCCTTAAGTCGGAATCGATTTTAAGGTAAAATTATGCAGCAGATTTAAAGTGTTACAGCGACCTTTGCGCGCCATATTTGACGCGCGGCACTGTAATCGGCCGCTTTGCCCTCGTCCAGACGGCGTGACGGCGGAAAGGGGGAGATGAACTTGTTTACCATCCCGCAGTTGACCATCAGTCGATTTGAATTTGCTGCTTGACTCGTGAACATAAATAGAACAATAAAGGAACATAACGAAAAAGGAGCCCCGCAATGACCGACTTTATTCGTGACCTCGCAGCTTTCACCTCTGTCGCAATGTTCATCGCCAGCTTCTCCATCATCATGATGGGAATGTAAATCCAGGCCTTCGACCACCGAATGGTCCGCCGGCTTTTCGGGTCGGCGATAACCGGCTGACCCGACCTGTGGACAATCCGTCCAGCGGTTGAAAAAGCCGCGCCGGACCGGATGAATTCTGGACATCGGTCGACGGAAAAAGGATATCCTCGGGGCCTTCACGGGAATCGAGGTGTGCCATGGCGGATGCGGTCAAAGACAAGCGGCAGGAGAGCAGCGCCACGGGCGAGGCTTCCCCGCAATTTGTCCACCTTCGTGTCCACTCAGCGTTTTCGCTTCTGGAAGGTGCCCTGCCGATCAAGAAGATCATCGGCAAGGCAGTGGCGGACGGCCAGCCGGCGATCGGCATCGCCGATACCAACAATCTGTTCGCCGCGCTCGAATTTTCGCAGAAATGCATGGATGACGGCCTGCAGCCGCTGATCGGTTGCCAGCTGTCGATCGACATGGGCGATGAAGGCGAGGGTGAGAAGCGCGGCCATGCGCAGCATCTGGCCAAGCTCCCGTCCATCGTTCTGATTGCTGCCTCCGATGCGGGTTATGTGCGCCTCGTCGATCTCGTCAGCCGTGCCTATCTTGGCGGCGAGGCGAACCAGTCGGTGCGCATCGCGCTGTCCTGGCTGCAGGAAGACGGCGCCGAGGGTCTGATCGCGCTCACCGGCGCGTCCGGCGGACCCATCGACATGCCGTTGAAGTCGGGTCATCCGGCGGTGGCCGAGGCTCGCCTCAAGGCACTGGCCGAGGTGTTCGGCGACCGGCTCTATGTCGAAATCCAGCGCCACGGCAAATATGATCGGCGCCACGAGAACCGGGTCGTCGATCTCGCCTACAAACTTGAATTGCCCATCGTCGCGACCAATGAGCCGTTCTTTCCGTCGCCAGCGGAATTCGAGGCGCATGATGCGCTGATGGCGGTGGCGCACAATGCCATGGTCTCTGACGACAGCCGTTTCCGTCTGACGCCGGATCATTACCTGAAAAGCCGCAAGGACATGGCGGCGCTGTTTTCGGATCTGCCGGAAGCGCTCGAGAATACGATCGAGATCGCCAGGCGCTGCTCCTTCGTGCTGAAGACCCGCGCACCGATCCTGCCGCGCTTCACCGGCGCCACCGACGATCCGAAGGAGGCCGAACGCGCCGAGGAACTGGAGCTTCGCCGGCAGGCTGTCGAGGGCCTGGAGCAGCGGATGAGCAAGCTCGGGCTGTCGGCTGGCTATACGGAGACCGATTATCGCGAACGGCTCGATTTCGAGCTCGGCGTTATCGAGAAGATGAAATTTCCCGGCTACTTCCTGATCGTTGCCGACTTCATCAAATGGGCGAAGCAGCAGGATATCCCGGTTGGCCCGGGTCGTGGCTCGGGCGCGGGTTCGCTGGTCGCCTATGCGTTGACCATCACCGACGTCGATCCCTTGCGATTCTCGCTGCTGTTCGAGCGCTTCCTCAATCCGGACCGTGTCTCGATGCCCGACTTCGACATCGACTTCTGCCAGGACCGGCGCGAAGAGGTTATCCGCTATGTCCAGCGCAAGTATGGCCGCGAGCAGGTGGCGCAGATCATCACCTTCGGATCGCTGCAGGCGCGCGCGGCCCTTCGCGACGTCGGCCGCGTGCTGGAAATGCCCTATGGCCAGGTCGACAAGATCTGCAAGCTGGTGCCGAACAACCCCGCCAATCCGACCCCCCTCTCCAAGGCGATCGAGGAGGAGCCACGCTTCCAGGAAGAGGTCGACAAGGAGCCGGTGATCGGCCGGCTGCTCGATATCGCCCAGAAGATCGAGGGACTTTACCGCCACGCCTCGACCCACGCCGCCGGCATCGTCATCGGCGACCGACCGCTGTCGCAGCTCGTGCCGATGTATCGCGATCCGCGCTCCGACATGCCGGTCACCCAGTTCAACATGAAATGGGTGGAGCAGGCGGGCCTGGTCAAGTTCGACTTCCTCGGACTGAAGACGCTGACGGTTCTCAAGGTCGCCGTCGATTTCATCCGCAAGCGCGGCATCGAGGTCAATCTCGAGGCTCTGCCGCTGGATGACCAGAAGACTTACGAGATGCTGTCCAGGGGCGACACGGTCGGCGTGTTCCAGGTGGAAAGTGCCGGCATGCGCAAGGCGCTGATCGGCATGCGGCCGGACTGCATCGAGGATATCATCGCGCTGGTGGCGCTCTATCGCCCAGGCCCGATGGAGAATATTCCGACCTACAATGCCCGCAAGCATGGCGAGGAGGAGATCGAGTCGATCCATCCGATGATCGATCACCTGCTGAAGGAGACCCAAGGGGTTATCGTCTATCAGGAGCAGGTGATGCAGATCGCCCAGGTCCTGTCCGGATACTCGCTTGGCGAAGCCGACTTGCTGCGCCGCGCCATGGGCAAGAAGATCAAGGCGGAAATGGACAAGCAAAGCGAACGCTTTGTCGATGGCGCCATCAAGAACAGTGTTCCCAAGGCACAGGCCATCAACATTTTCGAACTGCTGGCCAAATTCGCCAACTACGGCTTCAACAAGAGCCACGCGGCGGCCTATGCCATCGTTTCCTATCAGACCGCCTATCTGAAGGCGCATTTCCCGGTCGAGTTCCTGGCGGCGTCGATGACGCTCGACATGTCGAACACCGACAAGATCAACGATTTTCGCCAGGATGCGATGCGGCTCGGCATCTCCATCATCCCGCCATCGGTCCAGACCTCGTTCCGCCGGTTCGAGACCGGCGAAAGCCGCATCTATTATTCGCTGGCCGCCATCAAGGGCGTCGGCGAAGCGGCGGTCGATCACATCGTTGCCATGCGCGGCGACGCGCCCTTTGCCGATCTCGAGGACTTTTGCCTGCGGATCGATCCGAAGCTGCTCAATCGCCGGGTCTTCGAAAGCCTGATCTGCGCCGGTGCCTTCGATTGTTTCGGTCTCGACCGCGCCGAGCTTGTCGGCGGTCTGGACCGCATTCTCGGCTTTGCCCAGATCGCCCAGGCCAACAAGGTCAGCGGCCAGAGCGACATGTTCGGGGCAGGGGCGGCCACCGGGCCGGAAAGGATCAGCCTGCCGCCCTATTCGCCCTGGCTGGCGTCGGAAAAGCTGCACCGCGAATTTCAGGTCCTGGGCTTCTATCTCTCGGCCCACCCGCTCGACACCTATAACGAACTGCTGAACAAGATCCGCGTCCAGACCTTCGGCGATTTTGCCGCGTCGGTGAAGAAGGGTGCCACGGCCGGCCGCCTTGCCGGCACGGTGACGTCCAAGCAGGAGCGCAAGACCCGCACCGGCAACAAGATGGGCATCATCGCCTTTTCCGATTCCTCCGGCCAGTTCGAAGCCGTGCTGTTTTCGGAAGCGCTGAACCAGTACCGCGATCTGTTGGAGGCCGGCAAATCGCTGGTCATGACGGTGCAGGCGGAAGAGCGGCCGGAAGGCATCGGCCTGCGCATCCAGACGCTGCAATCGCTGGAAGAGCGGTCGCTGCAGATGCAGAAGGCGTTGCGCGTCTATGTGCGCGACAGTGGCCCGCTACGCTCGGTCGCCACCCATCTCAACACGCGCGGTGATGGCCTGGTGTCGTTCATCGTTATCAAGGACAACGGCCAGCGCGAGATCGAGGTCGAACTCAACGAGAAATATCGTATCTCGCCGGAAATTGCTGCAGCGCTCAGGACCGCGCCTGGTGTGATCGACGTCGAGTTGGTTTGACCGTTTCCGTTCCTGTCGGTCAGGATTTCGGCTTCGCGTGTGTGACTGTGACGAAATCTGTGCCGTCGCCGGTTTCCTGACCCAGGCCCATGTCGGATATGGTCAGCGACGAGCCTTCTGCGAGAAGGCCGTCGATCCGCGCGCGGACATCGTCGGGGACGGTGATGCGGGCCAGCACCCGCTGCGTCACGTTGAACGCCATCGCATCCTCCTGAAGCGTGATGCCGAGCCGCTTCTTCATCGGGCCGGGCAGGGTATTGTCCAGCGCCATGCCGAACCATTCGCCCTTGCCGGTCTTCTCGTCGATGTTCTGGAACTGCAGGAAATGCGTGCCGAGCGCCATTTCGGGCTTGTCGATCACCACGGGCGTTTCGAACAGCGGCTCGAAATCACGGCGCACCAGAAGCTGGCCGTTCGGCGGCTTGCCCTTGCCGGTCTTCAGATAGAGCGCCTCGACGAAAGCCGGCGTGATCTTGCCGTCCACCGTGAGTTTTTCCGCCGTCTGGAACGCCTTGACGGCTTCAAACGTCTGCGCGCCGGCATAGCCATCGGCCACGCCTGCCGCATATCCGAGCTGGTTGAGCAATTGCTGGATATCGAGCGTCACCTCCCGCTGGCCGCGATGGGTGATCAGAATGCGGATCGGTGGCTTCTTTTCGATTTCGACGGCTGCGGTCTTGGTCGGGTCCGTTTCGTTGGTCGCCACTTCCACGGTCTGCCCGTGAATCTGCGACACGCTCGGCCGCAACGTCGCGTCCGAGAGCAGGGCCGGCTCCTCCGCCCGCGGCTGGAACAGGAATGGATCGACGATCGAAACTGGCGTCAACTGCCGGTCCGAGATCACCACATGCAGGCCGCGCCCCGTCATCTTGAACAGTTGCTTGGCGAAATCGTCGGGCAAGCGCACGCAGCCGTGCGAGGCAGGGTAGGCCGGAACATGATTTGAAGCATGAAGCGCAATGCCGGACCATGTCAGCCGCTGCATGAAGGGCATGGGCGCGTTCGAGTAGATGTTCGACTTGTGAAAGCGGCGTTTTTCCAGAATGGAGAAGATGCCCGTCGGCGTCGCATGGCCGGCCTTGCCGGTCGAGATATTGGATGTCGCCACGACCGTGTTGCCGTCATAGACGACAAGCGATTGCTGGTCCTTGGAAACGACGATCTGCAGCGGCGCCTGATCGCCGGCGGCAAGTGTTGTGCTTGCATGAAGAGCAAGGGAAAGGCCGATACCGAAGGCGAGACGCAAAACCATGGGAACATCCGGACGCAAAACATCAGACAGAAATTGAAGATGAGCCTAGCCTGCGAGATTTAACGAAGCTTTGCTGTTTCGCACGGAACACGAAAGCATGTCGCGCAAAAGTGTACAGCGGTTTTGGTAAAACGACATGCCTGGGAACGTGAGCTGGTTACTTTCGTCGGCCCTTGCCGAATGTGTAGCCGGTTTCCACCGTCGCCTTGCCAAACTTGTCGCGAAGCATGTTGATCGCGGCCTCTGCCGCCGCCCGCCGGGTCGCCTGCTCATCGACAAGGTCGGGCGGATCGGCAAGGTCGGGATCGGATAAGTCGGAGACACCGATGCCGATCAGGCGGAATTTCGTGCCGTCGGTTTCCCTGTCGAGCAACTGCATGCCGGTGCGGAAGATGCGGTCGGCAAGTCGCGTCGGGCTGTCGAGCCGACGGTTGCGCGTCCGGGACTTGAAATCGGCCGTCTTCAGTTTGAGCACCACCGTCTGGCCGGCAATATCGCTCTTGCGCAGGCGGTGCGCCACCTGTTCGCTCAGTCGGCGCAGATGGGTGACGAGGTCATCATAGTCGCAGAGGTCGTCGTTGAAGGTCGTTTCGGATGAGACGCTCTTGGCCTCGCCATTGATTTCCACGGCGCGTTCGTCCTGTCCGCGCGACAGGCGGTAGAGGCGCTGGCCCATTGTGCCGTAGCGCTTCATCAGATCGGTTTCCTCCATTGTCTGGAGTTGGCCTATATTGCGGATGCCGTCGCGCTCCAGCGTCGCGGCAAAGGCCTTGCCGACGCCCCAGATCACCGTCACCGAACGCTCCTTGAGAAAATCCTTCGCTTCGGCAGCCCCGATCACGGAAAAGCCGCGCGGCTTCTGCAGGTCGGAAGCGACCTTGGCGAGGAATTTGCAGTAGGAGAGGCCGACAGAGACGGTGATGCCGATCTCCTGCTCGACGCGGCGGGCGAATTTCGCCAGCGTGCGGGCTGGCGGATCGTGATGCAGGCGCTCGGTGCCTTTCAGCTCAAGGAAGGCCTCGTCGATCGACAAGGGCTGAACCAGCGGCGTCAGTTCTTGCATCAATGTGCGTACCTGCCGGCCGACCCGCACATACTTTTCCATGTCCGGCTTGATGACGATGGCCTGCGGACAGGCTTCCAGCGCCTTGAACATCGGCATGGCCGAGCGCACGCCGTGGATGCGGGCGATGTAACAGGCAGTGGAGACAACCCCGCGCTTGCCGCCGCCGATGATGACGGGCTTGTCGGCAAGCTCCGGATTGTCGCGCTTTTCCACCGATGCATAGAAGGCGTCGCAGTCGATATGGGCAAGGGTCAACTGGTAGAGTTCGTCGTGATAGAGCAGGCGCGGGCTGCCGCAGGCGCGGCAACGACGGATACCGGGCACTTGCCCCTTCAGGCAATCCCTGCAAAAGCCCGGATGGTGCTGCGCGTCTATTTGCATCGATCGGAACAAAAGTTGAACATCGCCACGTTACGCTCTAACATGCCGAGTCTCAAGGCGTGTGATCCTCAATCTCGCGCGTTGTCCCGGGAAAGGTTCGCTTGAACAAGATATCCACTCACCAGATGACGGCAGGGCAGACGCTAACGCAGATGCTGGCGGATGATCTCGGCCGTCTGCGTCCAGCCGTCCGCCGTCAGGATGCCATCGCCGGGATGCGGCGCCATGGCCCGAAACTCGGCGTTGGCGATCAGATTGATCAGCAGGCAATCCGGCGCGCAGGCGCGCACCGACTGAAGATTGCGCAGGATATCGTCGATGAAGATCAGCGGCACGTCGCGGGCATCGTGCAGGCGCTGGATGATCGGTCCCTTTGGTGCCTCGCTCGCCAACAGCGGATAGTGCAGCCCATGCCGGTCGAGCAGGGCGCGTCGCATGGCGGCATGGCGCGGCGCCATAGCGGTCAGGAAAACGATATCGGCGTTCTTGGCAAGGTCCGCCAGCGTCTCGACGACCTGGTTCGCCGGCGTCTGCCACTGGTCCTGTTGCCTGAAGAACTCCTCGAGAAACGTGCGGGTCTGCGTCTCGCTGACCGGCTCGCCGTTCTCGATCGCGACGATATTGCCATGCAGCCTGAAGGAGCGCGGCAGAAGGTCGTGGCCGGACGAATTGAGGAAGTTGCGAAGGGGCGTCAGGAATTCCAGTACCACTTCATCGATGTCGCAGACGATCAGGGGGCGCGCGATCAGGGTGATATGGCCGAAATCGAGCGTGTCGCTCACGATCAGATGTCCCCGGAATCGGCGGGGCCGGACAGCATCATATGGGCGCGCACCACGGCTTCTGGCTTCACGCCGGTCGTCTCGCAGAAGGCGAGCAGCGTCGGTTCGTGTCCCATCAGGAAATCAACGACACCGGCGAGAAAATTGGGATCGGCGGCGGCATTGCGCAGGGACGAGACATCGGTGCCGGTCAGCGCCAGGAAGCGCCCGAGCAGTTCCGGTTCGTTGGCGAGCCATGCGAGGATTGAGATTGCTGTTTCTTCCGCCGGGGTCACGCCTGTTTCATCCTTGTCGCATCGCAGTGATTTTTTCGCTGAATATTACCTGTTTTTCAACCAAATAGCTTTAGTCTCAGGTTTCCGGCAGCCGGTGAAAGCATCCGCGCGCAACTTATAGGGAAGCGGTGGGCTTGCAAGCCGGAACCGTAAACAAGGGAACGAAATGCCCAAGCAGGTGATGATTGTTGAAGACAACGAGCTGAACATGAAGCTCTTTCGTGACCTGATCGAAGCGTCCGGTTACACCACCATCCAGACCCGCAACGGTATGGAAGCCCTTGATCTTGCGCGTAAACACCGGCCGGACCTGATCCTGATGGATATCCAGCTTCCGGAGGTCTCCGGGCTCGAGGTGACCAAATGGCTGAAGGAAGACGATGAGTTGCATGTCATTCCGGTGATCGCCGTCACAGCGTTCGCGATGAAGGGCGATGAAGAGCGGATTCGGCAGGGCGGCTGCGAGGCCTATGTCTCCAAGCCGATCTCCGTTCCGAAGTTTATTGAAACGATAAAGACATATCTGGGCGACGCGTGACGTGTCGCCGAGGCGGTTTTTCACCGCCTGGAAACAGCGTTTGTGCATGGGCGATCGTGAAGGCTGAACCCGCTTCCCGTCTCATGTGCGTTTTGGCAGGATAGATTGCATGACCGCGCGTATTCTTGTCGTCGACGACATACCGGCCAATGTGAAGCTGCTCGAAGCGCGGCTGGTGGCGGAGTATTTCGACGTGCTGACCGCTGCCGACGGTTACGAGGCGCTGGCGATCTGCGAGAGGCAGCCGCTTGACCTGATCCTTCTCGATATCATGATGCCGGGCATCGACGGCTTCGAGGTCTGCGAGCGCCTGAAGGCGAACCCGCGCACCGCGCATATTCCCGTCGTCATGGTGACCGCGCTCGACCAGCCGTCCGACCGGGTGAGGGGCCTGAAAGCCGGCGCCGACGATTTCCTCACCAAGCCCGTCAACGACATCCAACTGATGTCGCGCGTGAAAAGCCTGGTGCGGCTGAAGAATGTCAGCGACGAACTGCGCCTGCGCTCCGAGACCGCCCACAGCGTCGGCCTGCAGGATCTCGCCTTGAGCGACCGCCCGGACGAGTTCGGCAATATTCTGCTGGTCGATGGCCGCGGCAGCTCGCAGGAGCGCATCACGCGCGCCCTGAAACCCATCGCCGACGTAACCGCCATGTCGGATCCGCAGGCGGCCTTGTTCGAGGCCGCGGAAAACAGCTTCGACCTGGTCATCGTCAATGCCAATTTCGACGACTACGATCCTCTGCGCCTCTGCTCGCAGCTTCGCTCGCTGGAGCGCACGCGCTATATTCCGCTGCTGATCATTGCCGAGCAGGGCCATGACGACATGATCGTGCGGGCGCTCGATCTCGGCGTCACCGACTATCTGATGCGGCCGATCGATCCGAATGAGTTGGTTGCCCGCAGCCTGACGCAGATCCGCCGCAAGCATTGCAACGACCGTCTGCGCGCCAGCGTCAAGCAGACCATCGAACTCGCTGTCACCGACGGCCTGACGGGCCTGCACAACCGTCGCTATCTCGACAATCACCTGAAGCTGCTGATCGATCGCGCCGTGGCGCGCGGCCGGCCGCTGTCGATCTGCATCACCGATATCGATCGCTTCAAGAGCGTCAACGATACCCATGGTCACGACGCCGGCGACGAGGTCCTACGCGACTTCGCCCACCGCGTCCGTTCGACCGTGCGCGGCGCCGATCTTGCCTGCCGGTTCGGCGGCGAGGAGTTTGTCGTCGTCATGCCGGATACGCCGGCGGATGCGGCTGCCGCGATTGCCGAGCGTCTTCGCACCATCGTCGAGGACAGGCCCTTCGCGCTTCCGAACTCCGACGCGACGCTGTCGATTACCGCTTCCCTGGGGCTTGCTACCCTCAATCCCAACGGCGATACGCCCGAGGCACTCCTGAAGCGTGCCGACACGGCATTGTATCAGGCCAAGAATAACGGCAGGAATCAGGTGGTTGCCGCCGCCGCCTGAGCCGGTTCGGCACAGCGGCATCCGTCGTCTCCCGGTTTTCCACAGGAAAGCCGAATCTGATTCAGGCGACCCGCGTTTTACGCACGCATAGGGAGTGTGATGGTGAAGATGTTCGTCAAAGTAGGGCGTACTGAGTTTCGTTGATACAAACCGACTTTTCGAGCATGCTGATCACTGATTAAATAACGCAATGAAATCAACCTCGTAAAGAAGAAAATCGCTTGCGTCGCATTTTCCCTACGTTCTGTTTGATATTTCCTCAGAACAATCATATGACTTTTGCAACGGTGATATGAGGGCTGCGCTGGCTGAAATCAGCACCGAAGGTGTATAAGACAATGGTGAAATTAACCATGTCTCCGCCTTCGCACGCGCGTTGGTTAAGAATTCATTGATTTTTTTTTATTTTCGATCAATTCTCATCCGCAAGGGAGAATTGAACTCCCGCGATTTACCCCACGATGCTCAGGTCCGCCGCATCTCCTGGGTTGTGGGGTTTGTCGGCTGATTTGTTACCAATGCGGTTCCTCGTGCCGCGGTTTCGGTCAGCCGACGCCCATTGAAACGTCGTCCCTGCGAGGGGGCGACGTTTTTTGATTCTTGGCTGTCGTTGAACGGCGGGCCTGATCGTTCTCCATTTGCATCCAGACGTAAAAAAGGCGCCGAGCTTTTCAGCCGGCGCCTTTCGCATTCCAGACGGAACCAGATCTTACTTGATCTTGGTTTCCTTGAATTCAACGTGCTTGCGCACGACCGGGTCGTACTTGGTGAACGACATCTTGTCGGTCTTGGTGCGGCTGTTCTTCGTCGTAACGTAGAAGGTACCGGTGTCGGCCGTCGACAGCAGCTTGATCTTGATTTTTGCAGCTTTCGCCATGGTCGTCCTGCCTTTATAAAAAACAAAGCCGCGGACGTCCGTGAAAGGGTCCCGGCAAACTTGGCGCGAAACTACAAATCGCGCCTGAAAAGTCAAGTCCGTTTTGGGTTGAAAACGATCCTGACCACCGAAAGAGCCACATAAAGCCCGAAGAAGCCGGCAATCGCCCAGGCAAAACCGTCATTGCCGGCAATGTCCATGGCCGCGCCGATGGCCTGCGGACCTGCCACCGTTCCGACCGCATAGGAGAAGATGAAAGCCGCGTTGGCGGCCGCAAGGTCCGCACCCGTCAGGCGCGAGCCCAGATGGCTCAAGCCCACGGTGTAGAGGCCGGAGACACTACCGCCCCAGAACAGCAGCACGATCGCCATCAGCCACCAGTTGCCCTGCATCATCGGCAGGCACAGAGCACCGATCAGGCCGACCACGGTCATCATGGCGAGCAGATTGCGGCGGTCCTTCATCCGGTCGGACAGCATGCCGAGCGGGATTTGAAAGATGACGTTGCCGATGCCCATAACCGTCAAAAGCAGCGCCGCCTGCGATTCGGTGAAGCCGCTGCGGGTGCCGTAGATCGGAAAAAGGGACAGCCCACCCGATTCGACTGCGCCGAAAATGAACACGGCGGCCGTCGCGGTCGGAACGAGGAAGACATAGCGCATGAAATGCAGTTCGGGCTTCGTGTCCAGAACCGGGCTTTCATTGCGGGCAAGAAAGATCGGAATGGCAGCAAGCAGGATAACGGTGGCACCGAAGGCAAACGGCAGAATGCCGTCACTGCCGAGGATGGAGAAGAGCAGGGGGCCGGTGGCAAAGCCGAGCGACAGGACAGTGCCGTAGATGCCGAGAACCAGGCCTCGCCGTTTTGGCGGAGCTGTCGCGTTGATCCAGAACTCGGAGAGCACGAAGAGCACGGTAATGGCACCGTGGAACACGACGCGCAGCGGAAACCACAACCAGAAATTCTGGATATAATAGAAGCCGAGCGCGCTGACGGCTGCAAACAGCACCGCCCAGAGCATGGTCGTTGCGACGCCGAATCGATGAGCGGTCTTTGCCGTCATGGCGGCTGCCGCCATCGAGGCCAGTCCGGCCATCGCCGAATTGAGGCCGATCAGCGTGGAGGAAATGCCCCGCTTCTCCATGATGATGCTGAGCAGCGGCAGGCCGAGGCCGATCGCTATGCCTACGGCCGTGATCGCGGCGACGGCGGCGATCAGCGACGGCCAGTGAATTTCCTCAACCGGCTCTGACGTGCCGGACGGCGGCTGTGACATGCAGCAAAATTCCTCAGAGAAGGTCGCGGACGAACCGTCCATGACGGGTGTAGTAGAACGGAACCGGCCTTCCGAAGGGCAAGGACGCGTCAGCCTGAAGGCTTGCCCTCAGGTCACCGAGGATGATTCCGGTGATATCCGGCATGGTCACGGTCGAAGTATCGTTGACATCGATCCATCTCAAGTCCTCGAGTTCCCGGCTGTCGCGGATATCCGTCGGCTCGATGCCCGCTTCATCCGTGAACACGGCAAAGAAATGGGTATCGAACCGGCGCGGATGCCCCGGCGGTGTTATCGCCCGTGCCATATAGCGCAAGTTTGTGAGATCGGGAAGAAAAGGTAACGCAGTGTTTCCGTCGGCTTGCGGGCCGCCGATGGCGATGCTTGCTTCCTCGTGAAGCTCCCGCAGCGCGGCAAGCGCCAGCGCGCGCAGGCGGCTGTGCGTGGCGTTCTGGCCATAGGCGGCGCGCAGGCGGTCGAAGACCGCCGGATGGACGTCACCACCCCATGGCAGGCGATGGTCGCCCGCGTCGCGCCGGCCGCCCGGAAAGACGTGCAGGTCAGGCATGAACACATGCGCCTTGTTGCGCCGGCCCATCAGCACGCGCACGCCGTCATTGACACGGTCGAGCAACATGATCGATGCGGCGTCGCGCGGCCTTGGCGAACGGTTGGGTTTTTCGGCACTGGGAATCGGCGTGTGGGCTTGGACCTCCATGGCAGCGGTCACGCAGCAGGATCCCCGGTCGGCAGGATATCCTCCGGCTTGTCCTCGTGGTCGCCGAAGCCGTGCATCCGCAGCGCCCATTGCAGCCCGATGACGCCCCCTTTGACGGGTTGCAACAGGGCCAGCGAACCAAGAATGGTGATGGGCACCCAGATGGCCAGGTGTCCCCAATTGGACAGCGGCAGGATCATTTCCATCGCCATGAAGCCGGCAATGACCAAATGGCCCATGATCGTCACGACGATATAGGGCGGGAAATCATCGGCCGCGTGCCGGTCAAGCTGCTCGCCGCAGGAGGCACAGCTCGGTACGGCCTTCAGGAAACGGCCGAAAAGACGACCGCTGCCACAGGCGGGGCATGCGTTGAGAAGCCCGCGCTTGATCGAGCGCCCGACGGACCGTTCAACCCGTTCGGTCTGCTCGAAATGGATCGTCTCCGGGTTGCCGCCGGTTGCCTGCATAGCCAAATCCTCATTCTGCGGATGCGGGCAAGGCCGCGTCCTCTAGCGCCTGCCGCGCGGCGGCCGCGTTCCCGGCATCTTGCGATCCCGGCGGCCGGACTTGTGGAAGGAGCGCATCGCCGTCGGCATCTTGCGCCCTTCGCTGATCATCTCGAAGCGGAGCGCGCCGGCCAACGGCACGGCCTCCACGAGCTTGACCCTGATCTGGTCGCCCAGTCGGTAGCCAAGCCCGGTTTTTTCGCCCGAGAGTGCCTGGTGCGCCTCGTCATAGATGAAATAGTCGCGGCCAAGCGTAGATATAGGCACGAAACCGTCGGCGCCATAGGCCGGCAGGGTGACAAATAGTCCCGCCTTGGTCACGCCGGAGATACGGCCATCGAATTCCTCGTTGACCCGGCCGCTCAGATGGTGGGCGATCAGCCGGTCCACCGTGTCGCGTTCGGCCGCCATCGCCCGGCGCTCGAAGGTCGAGATTTCGGCGGCGATGTCGTTGAGGGCAGCCTCTTCCGCCGGCGTGATGCCGCCTTCGCCCAGCCCCAGGGTTCCCACCAGCGCTCGGTGCACGATCAGGTCGGCATAGCGGCGGATCGGAGAGGTGAAATGGGCATATTTCATCAGGTTGAGGCCGAAATGGCCGATATTTTCGGGGCTGTAGATCGCCTGGCTCTGCGAGCGCAAGACCATCTCGTTGACCATCGACTCGTAGGGCTGGTCGACGGCCTTCGACAGGATGCCGTTGAAATGGTTGGAGCGCAGGTTGCCGCCCTTGACCAGCGACAGGTCGAGCGTCGCCAGGAATTCGCGCAGGGTCTCCTGCTTGGCGAGCGACGGCACATCGTGGACGCGGTAGACCAGTGGCTGTTTCTTGATTTCCAGCGTCTCGGCGGCCGCGACATTGGCCTGGATCATCATTTCCTCGATCAGCTTGTGGGCATCGAGGCGATCGGGCACGAAGACGCGGTCGACAGTGCCGTCCGCTTTGAGCACGATCTTGCGCTCGGGCATGTTGAGTTCGAGCGGCTGGCGCCGGTCGCGCCCGCGCGTCAGGATGGCGTAGGCGTCCCAGAGCGGCTTGAGGATCGGTTCGAGCAGCGGCCCGGTCTGGTCGTCCGGATTGCCGTCGATCGCAGCCTGCGCCTGATTGTAGGAGAGTTTTGCCGCACTCTTCATCATGATGCGATGAAAGGTATGGCCGGCCTTGCGGCCTTCCCTGGAGAAACGCATGCGCACCGCAAGCGCCGGCCGGTCGACGCCCTGCTTTAGGGAGCACAACTCGTTGGAAATCCGCTCGGGCAGCATCGGCACGACGCGATCCGGGAAATAGACGGAATTGCCGCGCTTCGACGCTTCATGGTCGAGCGCCGATTTCGGCCGCACATACCAGGAGACATCGGCGATCGCCACGGTGACGATGACGCCGCCGGGGTTGTCGGGAGAGGGGTCCGCCTCCGCGTGAACGGCGTCGTCATGGTCCTTGGCGTCGGCCGGGTCGATCGTGATCAGCGGCAGCGAACGCCAGTCTTCCCGATGCGACATCGTCGCAGGTCCCGCGGCCTCGGCTTCCTTCAATACATTTTCGGGAAAGATATAGGGAATGCCATGCGCGTAAATCGCGATCATCGAGATCGCCTTTTCCGTGGCGACGGAACCGACGACGGACTTCACCTGGGCGCGCGGCAGGCCGAACCGGCCGGCGCGGATGATCTCGACCTCGACCAGGTCGCCATCCTTGGCCAGCCCCAGATGCTCGGCATCGACCTGCATTTCCTCGCCGCGCTTTTCGATCGGCATGATGCGACCGCCGCCGTCCGGCATGGCGCGGAAGACTCCCATCGCAGCGTTGTTGTTGCGCTTGCGGTCCAGCACCTTGACGATGCGGCCGGTATAGGCCGGGCCACCGCGATCCTTTGCCGGAAAGATCTTCGCCAGAACCCGGTCGCCGATGCCGCCGACGGGCGTCTTGCCCTTGGATTGGCCGATGCTCGATTGGCGGATCAGCACGGCAGGCGCAACGCCGGCATCTTCCGGCCATTCGGCAGGGCGGCCGATCAACTCGCCGTCCTTGTCGCGGGTGGTGATATCGAGAACCGCGACCGGGGGCAGGGCGCCGGGGCTCACAAGCGACTTGCGCTTCTTTTCCAGAAGCCCGTCCTGTTCCATCTCGCGCAGCAGCGCCTTGAGCTCGGTGCGCGTTTCCCCCTTCAGGCCGAAGGCCTTGTAGATCTCGCGCTTGGATGCCTTTTCCGGATGTTCCGAGATGAAGCGCATCAGGACATCGCGCGGCGGCACGGCGCCGTGAATGATCACGACATCATCCGCAGGCAGCACGGCCGTCTTGCCCGCGCGTCCGATCCGGACTGCGGGTTTGCCGGGCCGTTCGGTTCGATCGCGTGGGGTTCTGGTCACGTTCAGGCCTTCTTGGCTTTTGCTGCCGCCTTGGGCTTGGCAGCCACTTTCGATTTGGCGGCGGCTTTCGGTTTCGCAGGCGTCTTGGGTTTTGCCGATTTCGCCGCGGTTGCGCCTTCAGCCTTTGCGGTCTTCGGCTTCGTGGCCTTCGCCGTCTTGCCCTTGGCCGGCTTGATGCCGCCCTTGGCGATGCGCTCGGCGATCAGCACCAGAGATTCTTCCAGTGTGACGCTTGCCGGGTCTTTTGCCTTCGGCAGGGTCGCGTTGACCTTGCCCCAGTTGACATAGGGACCATACTTGCCGTCGCGCACGGTGATTGCGCCGCCATCCGGATGATCGCCGAGCTCCTTCAGCGCCGCAGCGGTTGCACCGCGTCCGCCCGGTCCCTTGGCTGCCTTGTCGGCGAGCACCGAGACGGCGCGGTTGAGGCCGATCGAGAACACGTCCTCGATGCTCTCGACATTGGCATATTTTCCATCATGCAGGATGAATGGTCCGTAGCGGCCGAGGCCGGACGAGATCATCTTGCCGGATTCCGGATGGGCGCCGATATCACGTGGCAGGGAAAGCAGGGCGAGCGCCTTTTCATGGTCGATGCTGGCAGGCGTCCAGCCCTTGGGAAGGCTGGAGCGCTTGGCTTCCTTGCCGTCGCCGCGCTGGACATAAGGCCCGAAACGACCGGAGCGGAGGGTGATGTCCTCGTTCGTATGCGGATCCTTGCCCAGCGACAGCGGCTCGTTGCTGGCGCTTGCCTCGCCATTCACGGCCTCCGCGCCGAACGGACGCGTATACTTGCATTCTGGATAGTTGGAGCAACCGATGAAGGCGCCATTGCGGCCGAGCTTCAGCGACAGCTTGCCGGTGCCGCAGACCTGGCAGGTACGCGGATCGCTGCCGTCCTCGCGCTTCGGGAAGACCAGCGGCGCCAGTTCCTCGTTCAGCGCGTCGAGCACGTTGGTGACACGCAACTCCTTGGTGTCTTCGATCTGGGCGAAGAAATCCTTCCAGAAGTCGCGCAGCACGTCCTTCCAGTTCAGTTCGCCTGCGGAAATCTGGTCGAGCTTTTCTTCCAGCGATGCCGTGAAATCATACTCGACATAACGCGCGAAGAAGCTTTCGAGGAAGGCCGTGACCAGCCGGCCCTTGGCTTCGGGGACCAGCTTGCGCTTGTCGATGACGACATATTCGCGGTCGCTCAGCGTCTTCAGCGTCGCGGCATAGGTGGAAGGGCGGCCGATGCCGAGCTCTTCCATCTTCTTGATCAGCGAGGCTTCCGAATAGCGCGGCGGCGGCTCGGTGAAATGCTGGGTCGAATTGATCTTCTGCTTGGCGAGGTTTTCGCGCGCATTGATCTCGGGCAGACGGCCATCCTCGTCACCGTCGTCGCTCTGCTCGCCATCTTCCTTCTGGTCGGTATAGGCGGCGATGAAGCCGTCGAACCGGATGACCGAGCCGACGGCGCGCAGGCCGGCCTTCTCGCCCTTGTTGTCGGCGGTAATCTCGGCGGTCGTGCGTTCGATCTCTGCCGACGCCATCTGGCTGGCGATGCCGCGCTTCCAGATCAGGTCGTAAAGACGCAACTGGTCGGCGTCGAGAAAGCGCTTTACCTGATCAGGCGTCCGGTTGAAATCCGTCGGACGCACGGCTTCGTGGGCTTCCTGGGCGTTCTTCGCCTTGGTCGAATAGATGCGAGCCTTGTCGGGAACATAACGATTGCCGAACTGTTCTGCGATCGCCGTGCGGGCGGCATCGATCGCTTCAGGCGCCATCTGCACGCCATCGGTACGCATATAGGTGATGAGGCCGACGGTTTCGCCGCCGATGTCGATGCCTTCGTAAAGCTTCTGTGCAACCTGCATGGTACGCGAGGCGGAGAAACCGAGCTTAGAGGACGCCGCCTGCTGCAGCGTCGAGGTGGTGAAGGGCGGCGACGGATTGCGCTTGACGGGCTTGGCCTCGATGCTGTCGACCGTGTAGGACGCGCCTTCGAGCAAGGCTTTCAGCTTGCCGGCATCCTCGCCATTGGTCACGGCGCGGGGCTGGAGCCGCTTTCCATCGGCCGAAACGAGCTTTGCCTCGAATTCGTCGCCACGCGGCGTCTTCAGGAGCGCCGACAGGTTCCAGTATTCTTCCGAGACGAACCGCTCGATCTCGGCTTCGCGATCGCAGACGAGACGCAGCGCAACCGACTGCACGCGACCTGCGGAACGGGCGCCGGGAAGCTTACGCCACAGGACCGGCGACAGGTTGAAGCCGACGAGATAGTCGAGCGCACGGCGCGCCAGGTAAGCATCGACCAGCGGTACGTCGATGTCACGCGGATTGGCCATTGCCTCCAGCACGGATTTCTTTGTGATGGCGTTGAAGACGACGCGGCTCACCGGCTTGTCGCCGATCAGCTTCTTCTTCCTCAGAAGATCGAGCACGTGCCAGGAAATTGCTTCTCCCTCGCGATCCGGGTCGGTCGCGAGAATGAGGCCGTCGGACGATTTCAGGGCGTCGCCGATATCCTTCATGCGCTTGGCCGACGCGGTGTCCACCTCCCAGAGCATGGCGAAGTCTTCGTCCGGCAGCACGGAGCCGTCCTTGGCGGGCAGGTCGCGCACATGGCCGAACGAGGCAAGCACCTTGTAGCCGGGTCCGAGATACTTGTTGATGGTCTTCGCCTTTGCAGGCGATTCCACGACGACGACATTCATGGTCATATTCTCAACGCAACCGTTCAAAGCTGTGCCAGGCCGGGAAGGGCGGCACATTGGGAAATATCGATGCCCCGACATGGACAGGGATTCGCCTGCGGTCAAGTGCCGGGTGGAAAATAAGCCCATACAACGCAATGCAACCTATAAGAGATTACGTTTTTATTGCAATTAAAGATAAATGCGTTATCGTTCTTGAAGTGTACCCGATCCCAATGAAAACGAAGCCCGAACAGAGCGTTCGGCACGGTGGGGAACGGGCTGACACGACAAGAGCGTCGTATTGGGTTTCGCTCGAACATGGTGGCCTGCCGATTGGGCGAAGTTGAATGCACAACAGGGAAAACCGATGATTCCGAATTCGAGCGGGGCCGGCAAGAAAGAAACGCAGGCCCATGAAAAGGTCGCCTATATCCGGCAGATGCTTGGTGAACTTCGCGGCGTCGCCAGCAATGAAGGCGCCGACATGCTCTGCTACCTGATCGAGATGGCCTTCGTCGAGGCTGGCGACATCCTGTCCGGAAAACGGCTGTTGTCATTCGCCAATGCTGAGGGAAACCAGGCCGCCGGGATGCCGATGAAGCCGACCGGCAAGATCAAGTTCTAGGAGGACGAGATAGACGGCGGATGCCGAAAGCCCGGTGTGGCGGATGATGTCATCGATCTCGACGGGCGTCGGGCCAAGCGCATCGGTGATCCGGCCGCGATCGTTGTCATCCGGCGGCGGCGCCATCGGGCCGGAATCGTGTTCGCCGGGTTCCTCCGCCTGCGGCGGCGTAAACAGATCGATGCGGCTGAGCGGCGCCAGCGCCTGAAGAATATCCTGTGCCTCGGTCGTGACGATCGCCCCGTCCTTCAAAAGCCCATTCGTCCCATGGCAGCGCGGATCGAGCGGCGACCCCGGCACTGCGAAGACAAGCCGGCCGAAATCGCCGGCATAGCGGGCCGTGATCAGTGAGCCGGATCGTGAGGCGGCCTCTACGACGAGAAGCCCGAGACTGACACCGGCAATCAGCCGGTTGCGGCGCGGGAAGTCACGGGCGCGCGGCTCCCAGCCGAATGGCATTTCGCTGATCGCCAAGCCATTGCCGGCGGTGATGTCGTCGAGCAGGCCGACATTTTCCGGCGGATAGGGCTGGTCGAGGCCGCCGGCAAGCGCGGCGATCGTTCCCGTGTCGAGGCTGGCGCGGTGGGCCGCCGTGTCGATGCCGCGTGCAAGGCCCGAGATAATGGAGTAACCCGTCCGCCCGACATCGCGCGCCATCATCGCGGCGAACTTGGTGCCGCTGATCGAGGCGTTGCGGGATCCGACGATGCCGAGTGACGGAACGGTGCCGATGGCGGGATTGCCCTTGACCGCAAGCAATGGCGGCGCACCGTCGATCTGGCGCAAAGCCGGCGGATAGTCGGGCTCGCCGATGCCGATGAAGCGGGCGCCGAGGCGATGCGCGATCGCCAGTTCCTTTTCGGCTTCGGCGACGGAGGCGACACGGATGGCCCGGGTCGAACCGCCACGCCGCGACAGTTCCGGCAGCATCTCCAGCGCCGTCTCGGCAGAGCCGAAATGATTGATGAGGTCGCGGAAGGTGGCAGGCCCGACATTGTCGCTGCGGATCAGCCTTAGCCAGGCAATTCTCTGTCGTTCCGTCAGCGCAATCCCATTCCGTCCCGCGCTGCCGTTCGACATCCGGTCTTATCCCTTTTCCCCGATCCGGCCCTCGGTCCCGGCCAGAAGCCGCTGGATGTTCGCCTTGTGCTTGATCCAGGTGATGATGCTCATCACCACAAACAGAATGCCGATTTTCCCATAACCCGTTGCCAACAGTACAACCGGAACGACGACGGTTGCAACCAGCGCCGAGAGCGAGGAATAACGGGTGAGCTTGGCCATGCCGAGCCAGACCGCGGCAAAGACGAGAACAATCAGCGGAGCAAGGCCAAGCAGGACGCCGATATAGGTGGCAATGCCCTTGCCGCCCTTGAAGCCGAGCCAGACGGGGAAGAGGTGACCAAGGAACGCGGCAAAGCCCGCGGCGATACCGGCTTCGATGCCCCAGTGGGACGCGATCGCCGCCGCTGCCGTTCCCTTGAGCGCGTCGAGCAAAAGGGTTGCGGCGGCCAGCTTCCTGTTGCCGGTGCGCAGAACGTTGGTCGCGCCGATATTACCGGAACCGATCTTGCGGACATCACCGAGCCCGGCCATGCGGGTGAGGATGAGGCCGAACGGGATTGTGCCGAGCAGATAGCCAAAAAGGAGGCAGCCAAGTGTCAGAGGCAGCGCAAGCTGCCAGGAAAATATGTCGGCCACGTACTGCCTCCCCAATTCCGCCGTTCACCCTGACTCTCTGCCCGTCCTGAACGGGGAGAGGGGGCAAGCCACACGCTCGATCAGAGCGAATAAACCAGTTTTCCCGCAACATAGGTCGCCACGGCCCGGCCGGTAAAGCGGGCATTTTCGAACGGCGTGTTTTTCGAGCGCGACACGATCGAATCCTTGCCGAACAGCCAGGGCTCTTCCAGGTCGATCAGCGTTATGTCGGCCTTGGCGCCGGGTTTCAGCGTGCCGGCATCAAGGCCGAAGATCTGTGCCGGACGGGTGGACAGCGCATCAATCAGGCGCATCAGCGGCACGCCACCGCTGTGATACAGCCGCAGGGCCGCCGGCAGAAGCGTTTCGAGCCCGATCGCGCCATCAGCGGCGTCGGCGAAGGGCAGGCGCTTGGTGTCGACATCCTGCGGATCGTGCGAGGAGACAATGATGTCGATCGTGCCATTTGCCAGCGCCTCGACCATCGCAACGCGATCGTCCTCGCCACGCAGCGGCGGCGAAAGCTTGAAGAAGGTGCGGTATTCGCCGATATCGTTCTCGTTCAGCGTCAGATGGTTGATCGAGATGCCGCAGGTGACGTTGGCGCCACGTTTGCGGGCCGTGGCGATGGCTTCGGCCGATTCCGGCAGCGAGATTTTCGCAGCGTGATAGGCCGCCTTGGTCAGACCGGCGATGCGCAGGTCGCGCTCCAGCGGGATGATTTCGGCTTCGCGCGGCACGCCCGAAAGGCCGAGCCAGCTTGCCAGCAGCCCCTCGTTCATGACGCCGCCGGCGCCCAAATACTTGTCGCGGGTCTCGAGTGCGATGACGGCGCCGAATTCGCGGGCATAGGTCATGGCGCGGCGCAGCAGCAGCGTGTCGTGAAGCGGTTCGCGGCCATTGGTGAAGCAGACGGCGCCGGCCTCGCGCAACAGCCCGAACTCGGTCATCTCTTTACCGTCGAGATGCTTGGTGAGGGCCGCGGCCGGATAGACATTGATCAGCGCCTTGTCTCGCGCGGTCTTCTGGACGAATTCGACCAGCGCGATATCGTCGATCACCGGATCGGTGTCGGGCATGGTGATGATCGAGGTGACGCCGCCGGCCGCGGCCGCGCGCGAGGCGGATTCGATGGTCTCGCGATATTCGCCGCCGGGTTCGCCGACGAAGACGCGCGCATCCACAAGGCCGGGCACGGCGACAAGGCCGTTGCAATCACGGATTTCGGCACCGGCTGGCGCGCCCTTGGCATCCTTGCCGGCTGCGGTGACGACACCGTCTTCGACGATGATATCGCCGGTTTCGTCGAGTTTGCGTGAGGGGTCGATGATGCGTACGTTCTTGAGGACGAGGGAGTTGGTCATGCGCGCGGCCCCTGGTTCTGCGAGAGAAGAAGCGTTTCCATCACCGCCATGCGCACGGCGACCCCCATCTCGACCTGCTGCTCGATGACGCTTTGCGGACCATCGGCGATTTCCGACGCGATTTCGACGCCGCGGTTCATCGGGCCGGGATGCATGACGAGCGCATCTTCCTTGGCGGCCTTCAGCTTTTCGGCGTCCAGGCCGTAATAACGGAAATATTCGCGCACCGAAGGCACGAAGGAGCCGGCCATGCGCTCGCGCTGCAGGCGCAGCATCATCACCACGTCGGCGTCCTTCAGGCCTTCCTCCATCGAGTGATAGACCTCCGCGCCCATGTCGGCGATGCCGGAGGGCAGCAGCGTGGCTGGTGCGACGACGCGGACGCGTGCACCCATCTGGTTGAGGAGAAGGATATTGGAGCGGGCGACGCGCGAATGCAGCACGTCGCCGCAGATGGCGACGATGATGCGCGACAGCTTGCCCTTGGCGCGGCGGATGGTCAGCGCGTCGAGCAGAGCCTGCGTCGGATGTTCATGCTGGCCATCGCCGGCATTGACCACGGAGCAGGAGACTTTCTGGGCGAGCAGGGCGGCGGCACCTGCGGAGGAGTGGCGCACGACCAGAACGTCCGGATGCATGGCGTTCAGCGTCATCGCCGTATCGATCAGCGTCTCGCCCTTCTTCACCGACGAATTGCTGACCGACATGTTCATGACGTCGGCGCCCAGCCGCTTGCCGGCCAGTTCGAACGAGGATTGCGTTCGGGTCGAGGCCTCGAAGAACAGGTTGATCTGCGTCAGGCCGCGCAGCGTCGATGTCTTCTTTTCTCTCTGCCGGGAAATCTTGACGGCTTCGTCTGCCCGATCGAGCAGCAGCGTGATGTCCTGTTCCGTCAGGCCCTTGATGCCCAGCAGGTGGCGATGCGGAAAGAAATCCATGGGAAGCCGCCTCATTTTTTCGAAGTTGCGTGCTCTA
This sequence comes from Pararhizobium sp., assembly GCF_035497515.1. GTDB lineage: Bacteria > Pseudomonadota > Alphaproteobacteria > Rhizobiales > Rhizobiaceae > Pararhizobium. Next base: position 27,296 of record NZ_DATJDJ010000191.1, read on the forward strand.
TAATGACTGTCCGGTAAAGCGGCAAGGCGCAGCCGTTGCAAACCGGTCGCATCCCCATGCTTTTCTGGCCGTTTTGCCGTCGCCAGCAAAATGTTGCGGCAAGCGTGTTTATCCCGTGCCGGTGCTGTTCCTAAGCATCGGGACTTGAGCTAGAAACGCGACATGACTCTGAACCGAACCGAACAGAAACTCGCCGATCTGAACCAGCCGAAACCCTGGTCGGGGATCAACGCCTTCCGCTCCGATCCGCTGCTGGTCGATGTTGCCGCCTCGATGCCCCGGCCGTTGCGGGACGACTTCGAAGCGATCGGCCGCTATGTGACCTCGCCGGAGGCGCAGGACCTCGCGCGCATGGCGAACGAAGGCGTGCCGAAGCTGCGCACCCATGGGCCGCGCGGCGAACGCCTCGATGTCGTCGATTTCCATCCCGCCTGGCACGCGCTGATGCGCCGCTCTATGACCTCGGGCCTGCATGCCTCGGCCTGGGAGAACGTCGCCGACGAGCGCGGCCGCTCGCACAAGGCCCGGGCCTTGCGCTTCTATCTGACCGCACAACTGGAATGCGGTCATCTCTGCCCGTTGACCATGACCAGCGCCTCGGTCGCCGCAATCTCGGCGTCTCCGGCAGTGCAGAAGGAATGGGCGCCTAAAATCCTGTCGCGGAAATATGATTCGTCCAACAAGCCGTGGATGCAGAAATCGTCCGTCACCATCGGCATGGGCATGACAGAAAAGCAGGGCGGCACAGACGTTCGCGCCAACACCTCGACGGCGGAGCGGGTGGGCGAGGGCATCTACCGCCTGACTGGCCACAAGTGGTTCATGTCGGCGCCGATGAGTGATGCCTTCGTCATGCTGGCGCAAACGCGCGACGGTCTCGGCTGTTTTCTCGTTCCGCGCCTGCTCGAGGACGGTTCGGCGAATGGCCTCAAGTTCCAGCGGCTGAAGGACAAGATCGGCAACCGCTCGAATGCGTCGTCCGAGGTGGAGTTTTCCGAGACGTTCGGCTTTCTGCTCGGAACGGCGGATGCCGGCATCCGCACCATTCTCGACATGGTCACGCTGACGCGGCTCGATTGCGCGCTGGCATCTGCCGGCATGATGCGCGCTTCGCTGGCCGAGGCTGTGCATCACGTGCGCGGCCGCAAGATTTCCGGCAAGCCGCTGGTTGCCCAGCCGATGATGACGCGCGTTCTCGCCGACATGGCGCTTGACGTGGCGGCTGCAAGCGCGCTGTCCTTCCGTCTGGCCGAAGCCTTCGACAAGGCGCGCGACAGTGCCGAGGATGCCGCCTATGCCCGGATCATGACGCCGGTCGCCAAATACTGGAGCTGCAAGATCGCGCCGGCGCTGATCTACGAGGCGATGGAATGCATCGGCGGCAGCGGTTATGTCGAGGAACGTCCGATCGCCCGGCATTATCGCGAGGCCCCGGTCAACGCGATCTGGGAAGGCTCCGGCAATGTCATGGCGCTCGATGTGCTACGGGTCCTGACACGCGGCAAGGATCTGTTCGAGTTGCTGTTTCAGGTGATCAGCCGCGATCTCGGACCGGCCGGAAAGAAGACCGTCGATGTCCTGAGAGCCGCGATGTCGCTCTGCGAGCGCGACGAGGGAGCGGCCCGCATGCTGGTGGAGCAACTGGCGCTCGCTGCTGCCGCTGCCGAACTCTATCGGCTCGGGGCAGGGCGCATTGCCGATGCCTTCCTCGAATCCCGGCTGGCCGCCGGCTGGCGCTCGACCTACGGCATGCTCGATTCGCGCTTCGATTCCGCCTATATCGTCGACCTGCTCTATCCGGCCGCGATATAGCCGGTGACGGTCAGTACCAGCGGAATGGTGAAGAACGAGACCACCGTCTGAATGGTGGCGACGGCGGCATAGAGCGGCGCATCGCCACCCATCTGCTTGGCAAGAATATAGCCGTTCATCGCGGTCGGCACGCCGGCGCCGAGCGCGATCACCAGAAGCGCATCGCCGCGAATGCCCAGAAGCCAGCTGCCGCCGACCATGAAGACCGGCATGATGATCAGCTTCAGGAAGACGGTAAGCAGCGCGACACGGCTCGGTCTCAGCGCGTCGGCAACCTTGAGACCGGCGCCCACCATCACGAGGCCGAGGCTGAGCGACGCTTGCGCCAGCATCTCGATTGCGGTCAGCACCGGATCATAGACCGTCAGCCCGAACAGGTTGATCAGGATGCCGAGCACCGAGGCGACGATCAGCGGATTGGTGGCGATCTTGATGACGAAATGACGCATGCCCTTGGGGCCGCCGTTGAAGCCGATCAGCACGCCGATATTGCAGAGATTGATCGGGATGATCAGCAACGTCATCACCAGCGCCGTCAGGCTCAGGCCGAGCGGGCCGTAGAGCTTCTGCGCGATCGCAAGAGCGATGAAACCGTTCCAGCGCGTCGAGGTCTGGAAGACCGAGGTAAAAGCGGAAGATGAAACGTGGCGTGCGCGCAGCAGGGGCCAGAGGAGCAACAGTGCCGCCGACATCAACGAGATGCTGCCGATCGTGGCGACGGCGGTCGCGTCGGTCTTCATGCCGGCGAAATCGGCTGTCGCGAGTGTCGAGAACAACAAGGCAGGAAAGAGGATGTAATAGCCGAGCTGCTCCAGTCCGTCCCAGAGCGTGATGTTGATCAGCGGCGATCGCTTCAGCCAGACGCCCAGCGAGACGAGCAGGAAGACCGGCAGGATGCTTTCGAAGATGATCGTCATGGGAAGCCTGAAGAGGGGTGGTTTTACCGATACCCTCTTGTCCACAGGTCGGCAACCGCGCGCCCGGAAATTAACCTTAACAAATGGTTTACGTTGCGCCGGCAGGGTTAACGGGCAAGAGTGAAATCCGACGAGAATATTAACGATACCCAGCATGAGGCAGGTTCGGTGAGAACTGGCTTGACGATCATCATGATGATGTTTTTTGCAACGCTGACGCTCGATCTGGCGGTCCCGGCCGTCATTCTGGTCGGCCTGCTTGCCCTGGATTGGCTGTCGGCTTTGTTCAAACGCGGCTTTATCGGCGAGGGGAGAACGGCATGAAGTGGTTTCTCATTCTCTGGGCTTGCCCGGTCCTGCTTCTCACCGGCTGGTATGGTCTTTCCTTCTACGACATGAATTTCGGCATCTTCATGCTGACACGCCAGGCGCATGACCTCGTCTTCGCAATCTATGGTCATGTGCTCGGCATTCCGCCGGAAAGCATTCCGCCGCTGGTCGCTCGCGCCATCGCCTTCGACAGTCTGATCGTCTTTGCGATCATCGCGTTTCGCAAACGCCGCGAGATCCGCGCCTGGTACCGGCGGCGATTCCCGGCCGCTCAGCCTTCGGAGCCGGCCGCAGCCCCTTTCGCGAGCGATGCCAATCTGTCGAGCGCGCCCTGAAGGATAAAGCTGGCGGCTGCAGAATCGATCCGTTCCGCCCGCTTCTTTCGAGAGACGTCCATCTCCAGCAGCGCCCGTTCGGCGGCGACCGTCGACAGCCGTTCGTCCCAGTAGACGAAGGGCAGGCTGGTCTTTTCCTCCATCAGCCGCACGAAGGCTTTCGTCGCCTGCACGCGCGGTCCGCTTGAGCCGTCCATGTTGACGGGCAGGCCGATGATGAAGGCGGCGACTTTTTCCCTTGCCGCGAAATCGAGCAGCAACCCGGCGTCCTTGCCGAATTTCACGCGTTGGAGGACCGGGCGTGGGCTGGAGAAGCGGCGGCCTATATCGGAAACGGAAAGCCCGATCGTCTTGGTTCCGAGGTCGAGCCCAGCCACCGGCTGGCCCGGCAGAAGTGTGCTCGACAATTGTTCGATCGTCAGAGTGGGCATCCCGGGCTCAGCGCTTGCGGACAAATTCGGTGCGCAGCACAAGGCCCTTGATACTCTCATGACGGCAATCGATCTCGTCCACGTTGTCGGTCAGCCGGATCGACCTGATCACAGTTCCCTGCTTCAGCGTCGTGCCGGCGCCCTTCACCTTGAGATCCTTGATCAGCGTCACCGAATCGCCATCGACAAGCTGGTTGCCGGCGGCATCGCGCACGATCGCTGCTTCAGCGGCGGCCGCGGCCATTTCGGACGCCGGGCGCCATTCGCCGGTTGCCTCGTCATACACATATTCGTCATCGGCAGTTGTCATCGTCATTTCCAATTCACACTCAATGTCATTCGCGTATATCCACCTATGTCATATTCTTCCGTAAGAATCCAAAGGAGCACGTCATGAAGATCAAATGGCTCGGCCATTCCGCCTTCCGTCTGGAAACCGCGACCGCGAAGATCCTGATTGATCCCTTTTTCACAGGCAATCCGTCCTTCGACGAATCCTCTCGCAAGGATGCCGCCGCCGGCCTGACGCATATCCTCCTGACACACGGTCACGGAGACCATGTCGGCGATACGATCGCGCTGGCGAAGGAAACCGGCGCCACCGTGATCGCCAATGCCGATCTCGCCGCCTGGCTCGGTTCGAAGGGGGTTCAGGCGCTGGAGATGGGCAATACCGGCGGCACCATCCATCTCGGCGGCTTTTCCGCCACCTTCGTCAATGCGCTGCATTCCTCGGCGCAACTGACCGAGGACGGCGTATCGCATTCGCTCGGCAATGCCAATGGCCTCGTGTTGCATTTCGAGGACGAGCCGACGCTCTATCACATGGGCGATACCGATATCTTCTCCGACATGGCGCTGATCCACGAACTGCACCAGCCGGACATCGGCCTCGTCCCGATCGGCGATCGTTTCACCATGGGCGGTGCCGTGGCGGCGCTCGCTTGCCAGCGTTTCTTCAAGTTCGGCACCGTGCTCCCCTGCCACTACGGCTCGTTCGGCATTATCGACCAGACGCCGGAACTGTTCGTCGCCGCCATGGACGGTGCCGCGACGAAAGTAGAGACCCCTGCCGCCGGCGGTATTGTCTCGCTGTAGCCGTCGAAATGCCCGAGCAGCACGCAACGCGGCGATTCCCCCGTTGCGTGCTCGGGGCTTGGTGATTATAGCGGGTAGGAAATTTTGTACTCGGAGACTATCCATGTCAGTTGACCTCGCCACCGTGAAGCGCGTCGCGCGTCTTGCCCGCATTGCCGTCACCGAAGAGGATGCGCAGCGCATGACCGGCGAGTTGAATGGCATTCTCGGTTTCGTCGAGCAACTGTCGGAAGTGAATGTCGAAGGCGTCGAGCCGATGACATCGGTCACGCCCATGGCGATGAAGAAGCGCGTCGATGCCGTCACCGATGGAAACAAGGCGGACGATATCGTTGCCAATGCGCCGAACGAGGACCGGAATTTCTTCCTCGTCCCGAAGGTTGTCGAATAAACCTTGCCGCGCCGCCCCAACGCACCTGATTTGTGAAAGCCTGCCATGACCGACCTGAACCGCCTGACCATTGCTGAAGCGCGCACAAAGCTTGCCGCCAAGGACATCACCGCCGTCGAACTGACGGAAGCCTATATCGGCGCGATCGATGCAGCCAACGGTGCGCTGAATGCCTATGTCGTGACGACACCGGACAAGGCGCGCGACATGGCCAAGGCATCCGACGCCCGCATCGCCGCCGGCAAGGCTGGTGCGCTCGAAGGCATTCCGCTCGGGATCAAGGACCTGTTCGGCACGGAGGGCATTCATACCCAGGCCTGCAGCCACATTCTCGACGGATTCAAGCCGAAATACGAATCGACCGTCACCCAGAACCTCTGGAACGACGGCGCCGTCATGCTCGGCAAGCTGAACATGGACGAGTTCGCCATGGGTTCGTCGAACGAAAGTTCCTATTACGGTCCGGTGAAGAACCCCTGGCGCGCCAACGGTTCCAACCTCGATCTCGTTCCGGGCGGCTCATCCGGCGGGTCGGCCGCGGCCGTTGCCGCCTTCCTCTGCGCCGGCGCCACCGCAACCGATACCGGCGGCTCGATCCGCCAGCCGGCTGCGTTTACCGGCACCGTCGGCATCAAGCCGACCTATGGCCGCTGCTCGCGCTGGGGCATCGTCGCCTTCGCATCCTCGCTCGACCAGGCCGGCCCGATCGCCCGCGACGTCCGCGACGCCGCGATCCTGTTGAAGTCGATGGCATCCGTCGACGCCAAGGACACGACCTCCGTCGATCTGCCGGTGCCGGACTACGAAGCCTCGCTCGGCCAGTCGCTGAAGGGCATGAAGATCGGCATTCCCAGGGAATACCGCGTCGATGGCATGCCGGAAGAAATCGAAACCCTTTGGAGCCAGGGCATTGCCTGGCTGAAGGACGCGGGTGCCGAGGTCGTCGATATCAGCCTGCCGCATACCAAATATGCGCTGCCGGCCTATTACATCGTCGCACCGGCCGAAGCCTCGTCCAACCTTGCCCGCTATGACGGCGTTCGCTACGGTCTGCGCGTCGATGGCAAGGATATTGCCGACATGTATGAAAAGACCCGCGCCGCCGGCTTCGGCACCGAGGTCAAGCGCCGCATCATGATCGGCACCTATGTGCTGTCTGCCGGCTATTACGATGCCTATTACCTGCAGGCGCAGAAAGTCCGCACGCTGATCAAGCGCGACTTCGAACTCGCCTTCCATGCGGGCGTCGATGCCATCCTGACCCCGGCCACGCCGTCGTCGGCCTTCGGTATCGCCGACGAGGATCTGGCGTCCGATCCGGTCAAGATGTACCTGAACGACATCTTCACGGTGACGGTCAACATGGCTGGCCTTCCGGGCATCGCCGTGCCCGCCGGCCTCGATCACAAGGGCCTGCCGCTTGGCCTGCAACTGATCGGCAAGCCGTTCGAGGAAGAAACCCTGTTCAAGACGGCGCATGTCATCGAACAGGCCGCCGGCCGGTTCTCGCCTGCAAAGTGGTGGTAATTTCATCGGCGCTGCTGGTCAAACGGCGGCGCCGATGCTCTATTCGCGGTGGAAAGGGTCCGCCGCATGATCACGGTTCGCGTTGCGCGTGAAAATGAAATTGCTGCCTTGTCGGCCGTTGGGCTTGACGCCTGGGAGCGGGCCGTTTCCGGCCTCGCCGATGCCAAGGCGATGCGGCGGATCGCCGAACTCTCGTTTCTCTCCTTTCTCCGATCCCAATGGTTTGCCGTCAGCGTCATCGAGACCGGTGGCGCCATCGCAGGCTGGGCGGCGCGCGAGGATAATGATGGCAGCATTTCCGACCTCTGGATCGTGCCCGCCCTGCAGCGAAGCGGTCTCGGTTCGCTGCTGCTCGCCGATCTCGAACGTTTAATCAAGGCTGAAGGCTTCGAGGCGGCCATGGTCAAGACGCATGCCCGGAACAGGCAGGCGATCGGCTTCTTTCGCAAACATGGATATTCCGTGAGTTCGCTCTCGACCGCCTATGCGCCGAAACTCGACCGCGACGTGGAATCGATCGGCATGACGAAGATGCTGGAAGAGCCTGTGATCCATAAGGGGCGGGAGTGGTTCTGAGTGCCGGCATCAACCGTCACCGCGATCCACTTCCTCCTATAAAGGAACCGGCGGGCACTTTGTGCGCCCGCCGGTCCATGTCTAACGGTTGTTCAACTGCGCGCGGACCAGGACGAGGCCGCGCTGGGTGATGCGGTACGGCCGGCCGCCGGAAGAGGCGATGGCCCTCTTGCGTTTCAGCTTGCGGAAGAGCGCCAGCCCGAAATCGGGATAGAGCCAGCCGTCTCGCGTGAAGCATTGTGCCTTGTCGACGGTCTTGCCCGTCCGAATGACTTCGATGCGGCCGCCCTGGGCCATGAGGTGAAGAATACGCTGTTCGTCGCGTGAAATGTCCATTGATGGTGAGATCCGAGAAGCGTTCGGTTGAACGCATGAAAACGGGTCTGGCGTTCTTTCGAACGTCAGGGCTTCGTTTTCCGGCCCGTGCGCGCAAAGCAGTTTTGCGGGCAGGGCCCTCAGGCAATCTCAGACGAGGTAAACATAAAAACTCCAAGGGACGACTGATGTTTAGGCGGCCATCGGCTTGCCGTCAAGAATGTGCCGTTGCAAACATCAGCGACTGATGAATGCCGAGGCCGGCCATGACGCCATCGGCGGAGGAGAGCGTGATATTGCCGAAGGCGCGGGCATTGTCGCCGGCGGCATAGACCCCGGCGATGCTGGTTGCCTTCATGGCATTGGTGGCGATGATCTTGCCGGCCGGGCTGTCTTCCAGCGAGCAGCCGAGATCCTGCGCCAGCGTGCCGCGCAGGTGCAGGTCGGGGGCGGCGAACAGCGCCTTGACCGTGATGCCCTTGCCGCTTGCGAGCCGGACCTGCATCGGCGTGTCCGTCTCGCCCTCGATGGCTGTGACGACACCCGGTTGCAGGCTGACCCCGCGCTGTGCCAGAAGATCGAGCGTCGCCTCGTCCGGCTCCGGCATGCCGTTGGTGAAGAGCGTGACGTCGCCCCAGTCGGCGACCACGGTCGCCTGATGCGCCGACATCGGATGGGTGGCGATGACGCCGATTGCGCCGCCACCGATCTCGTAGCCGTGGCAATAGGGGCAATGCAGCACGGTCTTGCCCCAGCGCTCCCGCAGGCCGGGTATATCGGGCAGGCGGTCCTCTACGCCGCTCGCCAGCAGGATGCGCCGGGTCGGGATGCTGTCGTGTCCGTCAATGCGGACGTTGAAATCGTCGGCCGCACCTACCGCAGAGTCAGCTTCCCCTTGCACGAAGGTCACGGTGGGATAGGCGGCAAGCTGCGCACGGGCTTCGGCGAGGATTTCGGCTCCCGACTTGCCGTCATGTCCCAGCACGCCATGCGCATGGACGGAAAAACGGTTGCGCGGCGTGCCGCTGTCGATGATCGTCACATGGCGGCGGGCGCGGCCGAGGATATAGGCGGCGGAGAGGCCGGCGAAGCCGCCGCCGATGATGATGGCGTCCTGTTGCATGATCGTTCCTTCTGTCATGGCTCCGCCAACCGGATTCCATGCGGGAATCCGGTGCGTGAGCAGATTGAGGTGGTTGGGACCGTCAGCCGTGCGGTTTAAGCGCGGCCCGGTGTTCGGCAAAGCGCCGCTTGAAGTCGTCGGCGAGTGCCGCCAGCGTGACTTCGCCAAGTCGCGCGATCAGCATCGCCTCGGCATCGCGGAAGGCGTCGTCGAGCGCATGATTGACGGCTTGCTCGACAAGGCAGCCCGGGCTTTCGCTGACATTGCCCATCTGGAACAGCATGGGCTCACCCAAGGCCGCGTAGATGTCGCGCAGGCTGACATCCTCGAGGGCACGGGCCATCGTCCAGCCGCCACCATGGCCGCGGCCGGAGGTGACCAGGCCCGCCTCGCGAAGCCCGGCCATGGTGCGGCGGACGACGACGGCATTGGTTTGCAGGCAGGCGGCGATCTCTTCCGAGGTCATCGGGCGATCCCGTTCTGCCATGTGGAGAAGCGCATGCAGGACGGCGGAAAGACGGCTGTTTCTTTTCATGTAATAATAATAGTTACGAATATGCGCGCCTGTCAAGACGGATGGCAAGGCATGTTTCGAATGTCAGGAACCCATCTGCCCGGCGAGAGCCATTGCATGGTCCTTCCAGAGGGGGGAGGAAAGCCAGGCGATCAGCACGAAGACATGAAGGGCGACGATCTGCATGAGCTCGGTGCGAAACGGCTCTTTGCGGGTCTTGTGACGAAGCAATTGTTGCCCTGCGACCGCTCCGAGGCTGCCGCCGAACAGCGCGAGACCGAGCAGCCTGCCTTCGGGAATGCGCCAATGCCCTTCGCGGGCCGCGTCCTTGTCCCACCAGAACATACAGAAGGTGACGATGTTGATCAACAGGATGATCACGACGACGGTTTGGCTGATTGTCATGGTTCATTGTGACAGGGAGATCTGAACGGACTGCAAACGTGCGGTTCCACCCCGTTTTGCATACCTGCCGCGCGCGACAAGC
>NZ_DATJDJ010000192.1:0-6830 GCF_035497515.1 Pararhizobium sp.
CGCAGCGTGTCGAGGTTGCCGACGACGAGGTTCGCATCATGGGATCGAAGTCGGAACTGCTGCGAACGTTGGTCGCCGCTTCAAGCGTAGAAACGGCGGCGTTCGGCGTTCATAGTTCTGTTCTGAAATGGCGCACCCGGAGCGATTCGAACGCCCGACCCCCAGATTCGTAGTCTGGTGCTCTATCCAGCTGAGCTACGGGTGCAACCTGCTGCGGCGATGAACCGCTTGCGTGGCGATCCTCTAAAACGTCCCATCGGGGATTGCAAGCGAATTTGCGCAGAAATATTCTTTTTTGCGCGAAATGTCCGATTATGCCTTTGAATCCGTGGAAAGATTCCTTTCACACAGCTTTCCATATGCCATGGCATGCATCGTTCGCGGCCCGATTTCCAACGGCTGGAGATCAGTGGCGCGCCTTGGAGCGGAAAGCGTCGAGCGGCACCGGGCGGTCGGGCAGTTCGATGCGGAACAGCGTGCCGGGCGTGGCCTTCTCGACAAGCGCGATCGTGCCGCCATGGGCAAGCACCAGTTCGCGGGCAATCGCCAGGCCGAGGCCGGTTCCGCCGGAGCGGGCCGAGCCGCGGAAGGCGGCAAACAGGTTTTCGCGGGCCTTCGGCGCCATGCCGGGGCCGGTATCATCGACGGAGATGCTGACGACACTGCCGGTGCGCATGGCCGAGACGCTGATGGTTCGCGGCAATCCGTTACTGCCATCGTTCATCAGCGCTTGCACCGCGTTGCGGCAGATATTGTGGACGACGCGGAACAGCTGCTCGCTGTCGGCATCGACCTGCAGGTCGTCGGGGATCTGGATATGGAACTCGATACCGGCATTGGGGTCGATCGCCAGCATCTCGCCGACGTCGCTCACCAGCGGTCGCAGACGCAGGAAGCGGCGGTGCGGCTCTGGCTCGGTGGTGCGGCCATAGGAGAGGACCTCGGTCGTATAGCCGACGGCACGGTCGATGGTGCGCAAAAGCGTCGGGGCAAAGCGCTTGACGATCGGATCGTCGACATCGGCGAGGCGGTCGGAGATCAGCTGCGCCGAGGACAGGATATTGCGCATGTCGTGGTTGATCTTGGAGACGGCGAGGCCGAGATCGGCAAGGTTCTTCTGCTGCTTCAGGGTTTTCTGCAATTGCTGCTGCATCGCCGCCAGGTGCTGACCGGCGATCGACAGTTCGTCGCGGCCGGGCGCCGGTTCGAGCACGCGGCCCGGATCCGAGGGTTCGGCGGAAAATTCCTGCATGTTGCCGGTCATCCGGCGGATCGGCACGATCATCAGCCGGTTGATGGCGAGGAAGATCAGCGTTGCGGTGAACAGCGAAATGGCGATCGACAGGAAAAAGACGTTGCGGGAATAGACGAGCATCGCCGTGCGCAGGCTTTTGTCCGACATCACTACCTCGATCACGGCATCGCTGTCGCCGACCGGCCCGTAAATCCGCACGATCTTGTCGCCGCCGAACACCAGCGTGTCGAAGGCATCGCGAATGGCGACAAGCGGCGTCATCGCCGCAACGTCGTATTGCGCATCGATTTCCGGCGGCATGTCCACCGCCGCGATCAGCCGCGATTCCTCCTTGCGGCGCAGGACGATCGCCTTGGTGCCGGTCGCCATCAGGGTTTCTTCCTGCACCAGGCGGGGCAGTTCCACGCCCTGCAGTCCGTCGACGACGACCCCGGCGGCGGCGGCCGTGTTCAGCCGGTCTTCCAGCCAGCGGATACGCATGTTGGCAACCGACGGCACGAAGATCAGCACTTCTGCAAGCATCACGAAGAAGACGGTGAGAAGCAGCAGCTTGCCGGACAGGCCGCGATAGAAACCAGCCTTCGCCAAGTGCGGGCGGATAACGGACGGGTTCGCCGTTGCGGTTTCTGTCGTGTCTGCTGCCATGTCGATGTTCCGTCGCCCTAACCGAAACGCCGCAGAAACCGGATGATCGCCCGGACAAACGGCTTTCGCGTCATCGGCGTATAATAGGCGATGACGGCGCGCTTTCCAATCTCCGTCATCGTCGGATAGGGCGCGATGACATTGCGCACATGCCTGAGCCCCTGGCCGTTGGCGATCACCATTTGCCACATGTTGATCATCTCGGCAGCCCCCGTCCCGACGATGCTGACGCCGAGAACCCGGCCGCCCCGGCCGGCGATGATCTTGATCAGGCCGGTTGTCGCCCGTTCCGCCTGCGCGCGGTCGTTCTCCGAGTAGGGCCAGCGCAGGACATCGACATGGCCGAAACGCCGGCGAGCCTCGTCTTCGCAAAGACCGACTGAGGCGATTTCCGGATCGGTGAAGATGGCGCGCGGAATTATATCGCGGTTTTCCCGCGCCGGCAGCCGGAACAGGATTTCGCGGAGAACCCGCGAGGCGTGATAGCCGGCCATATGGGTGAATTGCGGCCCTCCGGCCACATCGCCGATCGCATAGACGCGCCGGTTGTCGGTGCGCAGGCGCCTGTCCACCGCGATGCCCCTGGCCGTCTCGCGGATGCCGGCCACAGCAAGATCAAGGCCTGCTGTATTGCCGCGACGCCCGGCGGCGAGCAGCACGGTGCTCCCCTCCACCATATGCGCGCCCCTGCCGTTTTCGCATTGCAGCCAGACCCCATGCGCCGTCTGCCCGGCGGCAAGCACATGCGTGTTTTCGAAAAGCGTGATGCCCTCGCCGCGCAGCCGATCGGTGACGATACGCGCCAGTTCCGTATCCTCGCCGGAAAGCGCCTCGCGGACGTCGATGACGGTCACCTTCGCCCCCAGCCTCCTATGCGCCTGCGCCATCTCCAGGCCGACGGGACCTGCTCCGATAATCAGCAGATGCTCCGGCAGGCGCTTGAGGTCGAACAGGCTTTCATTGGTGAGATAATCGAGTTCGGCAAGGCCGGGAATCGGCGGCAGGATGGTGCTGGAGCCGGTGGCGATGACGAAACGGCGGGCGCGGATGGAAAAGCCGCCGGCCTCCACCGTGTCGGCATCGAGAAACCGCGCCTCGGCCTTGATGATCCGCACGCCCATGGCGGTGAAGCGCTCGACCGAATCATTCGGCGCGATCGCGGCGATGACCGATTGTACATGCGCATGCACCTTTTCGAAGTCGATGACCGGCTCGCCGGCGATAACCCCGAAGGCCGCGGCCTCGCGGACCGCATGCGCATGTCTTGCCGCCGCGATCAACGCCTTGGAGGGAACGCAACCGTGGTTCAGGCAATCGCCGCCCATGCGATCGCGCTCGATCAGCACCACCGGCGCACCGAAGGCGGCGGCACCGGCAGCGACCGACAGGCCTGCGGAGCCGCCGCCGATCACGCAAATGTCGGGAGACAGGTTTTTGATCGTGGTTTCAGTTTCTTCCGCCATGGGCAGCCGATCGCTTTTTCTCTCGTACAAATTGCACGATCAGCGGCAGCGCGGCAATGACGGCGAATGCCATCAGGGCGAACGTCATCTCGGGAACGAGAAAATCGGAGAGCATCAGCGGCTGGTCCCTGCCCGCCGCGTCCTCGATGACCCGTTCGCATCCCCGGCCAAGCCAGGTGTAGACGAAGGTCCCGGGAATGATGCCGACGACGGTGGCGGCGGCAAACGTTCGCAGGCTGACGGCGAAGAAGGCCGGCGCGATATTGACGACGAAAAACGGGAAGATCGGCGCCAGGCGCAGGACCAACAGATAGCTGAAGGCATTCTTCGAGAAACCCTGGGCGAAACGGCCAAGAAACGGTCCTGCCCGTTGCCGCAGGATATCACCGAACGCTGTGTGAGCAGCCGCGAACAGCAGGCACGAGCCGACCGTCGCCGCAACGACAACGATGATCCCGCCGGTCAGCCAGCCGAACAGGAAGCCCGCGAAGATCGTCAGCACCGATGCGGCTGGAATGGAAAGCGCGACGACCGCGACATAGACGAGGAAGAACAACGCTGTTGCGCGCAGCGGATAGGCCGCGACGAAATCGTGCAATACCTGCCGCTGGTTCGCCAGCCAGTCGAGCGAGACATATCTGTGCAGGCCCAATCCATAGGCGATGCCGAGCCCGGCGAACAGAAAAAGAAGCGGCGTCATCCGCAAGGCAAGGGAATGCACCGGCTGCGCCGGCAGGTTCTTCACCTCCGTCGTCGCCACTTGGCCTCCCCTGTCGGTATCCTGCTGCTTCATGCCATCCCGTCTCTTCGTTGCCGAGCAGCATTAGTCGGAAAGCGTTGACGGGACCAATAACGAATGATCGCGCTCAAAAACGTCGCCGTGATCGAGAGGCCAAAAGTGCAAAGCCCGCGACGATCGGAGATCGCCGCGGGCTTCTGTTCGGATCGGATACGGAACCCCGGATCAGAATTCTTCCCAATTGTCCCTGGCGACCGCAGCGCTTGCGGCAGCGCCACCACCGCCGAAGGCACGGGCAACGGTGCCCATGATCTTGCGGGCCGGCGATGCGACCGGACGGGTGGTCTCGCGGACCGATGCGACAGCGGCGCGGCGTGCTGTTGCCCCGTCGTCGAGCTTGAAGTGCGAGATCAGGCGCGCCAGGCTGTCAGCTTCGCTGGACAGCTTGTGGGTCGCGGCATTCGCCTCTTCCACCATGGCGGCGTTCTGCTGGGTCACCTGATCCATCTGGTTGACGGCGGTGCTGACTTCGCTCAGGCCCGTCGATTGTTCACGAGCGGCTGTCGCGATCGAATGGATATGATCGTTGATCTTCAGAACCCGCGTTTCGATCTCGCCGAGCACCAGGCCGGTTTCCTGTACCAGCTTGACGCCGGTCGCGACTTCCGAGCCGGACTTCGCGATCAGACCCTTGATATCCTTGGCGGCGCTTGCGGCGCGTTGCGCCAGTTCACGCACTTCCTGGGCGACGACGGCAAAACCCTTGCCTGCGTCACCGGCACGCGCTGCCTCGACGCCGGCGTTCAGCGCCAGCAGGTTGGTCTGGAAGGCGATCTCGTCGATGACATTGGTGATCTGCCCGATTTCACTGGAGGCCTGCTCGATGCGGCCCATGGCGTCGACGGCACTGCGCACGACTTCACCCGACTGCGCGGCACTCTGCTTGGCTTCGGTGACCATGACAGTCGCTTCCTGGGCGCGATCGGTTGAATTGCGGACCGCGACGGTGATCTGTTCGAGAGCCGCCGAGGTTTCCTCGAGAGCCGCGGCCTGCTGTTCCGTCCGCTTGGACAGGTCGTCGGCGGCCGAACGCAGTTCGCTCGAATTGCCGTTGATCGAGTCCGTCGTGGTGCGGACTTCGCGCAGCGTGCTCTGCAGCGTCGACAGCGAGTCGTTGACGTTCTGCTGCAGTTCCGCGAAGGCGCCCTGGAAATTGCCGGACATGTTCTGCGTCAGGTCGCCGACGGCGAGGCTGGCGATGACGCGGCGCGTCTCGTTGATGCCGCTGTTGACGCTGTTGACCAGTTCGTTGACGCTGGCGGCGAACCGGTTGAGGTCGTCGTTGCCATAGTCCTTGTCGATACGCTGGGTGAAATCGCCGGCAACCGCAGCAGAAACCACGACCGCGACGCTCGACTGCAAGTCGGCGCTCTTCTGGCGCAGGCCGTTCTCCTGGGCATTCATCTCGCGGACGGCGAGGCCGTTGCGCTTGAAGATTTCGACGGCGCCCGCCATTTCGCCGATTTCGTCCTTGCGGTCGGCAAAGGGGACGTCGGCATCGAGGTCGCCTTCGGCAAGATGCTTCATCGTACCGGTCAGTTGGAGAATCGGCTGGCTGAGCTTGGTGCCGATATAGACGGCAACACCGGTGCCGATCACGAGACCGAAGCCGGCCGTCAGCAGAACCAGCCAGATCATCTTTTGCTCGATCGAATTGACTTCGACCTGGATTTCATCGAGCGCGGCACGGTCGGTTTCGACGATGGCATCGATCTCTGCCTGGAACGCCTTGCGGTTGGCACGGTTGAGTTCGTTGTTGCCCTGTTCGTTGGCCGCCTGCGGCGAAACTTCCTGGCTCAGTCGCGCTGTTTCGGTGCGGAACGTGCGGAATTCTGCCGCCCGCTTCACCACCGCATCGAAGGCCGGCAGTTGCTCGGCCGGAACAAGTGGGCGCCATTCGGCGAGCAGGACATCGATCTTGTCGAGGTTCTTCGCCAGGCCCTCGGCAAAGCCTGTCGACTTTTCGATTGTCGGCGCAGCGTAGATGCCCCGCGCTTCCATGACGACGGCGGTCACCAGACGGTTGAGATGCTCGCCGTTAAAGGCACGGTCCGAGGCATTGTCAAACTGGACGAGCTTGGTGTTGTACTGGGTGATAACGGTCAGCGCGATACCCGTCACGACCAGTGCAATCATGCTCATCACAGCGACAATAAGGTAAATCTTGCCTCGAATTTTCATTGGTAATGTCTCCTTTGAGCAGCCAGGATGGCGGGAGGTGGCAGCCCGCTGCTCGCACAATGTCGAATGACACTAAGATGCCGATGGTTAACGAAGCGCTTCCCGCACCCGTGAAATTCTAGCCATCGTGCGTTAGGAGTTTGTTTAAGCTTCTACATTAGCACTAGCTCATTGCGGCGAACACTGGAATGCCGCCACGTTACGATGCACGCGCCCCGATATCGGCGAAACGCCCGGAAGTGCGCAAAATCCAGCTTTCCCACGCCAGCAATTGACTTTCGCGGGCCTTTGCACTTATAAGCCGCCCACGTCCGGACAAGTCCCCTTGCCCTGTGCAAAGTCGTGACCGGAACGTAACGCTCCCTTGCTAAGAAGCAAACCCAAGAAGGGCCGCACACCGCGGTAT
The DNA here is from genome assembly GCF_035497515.1 of Pararhizobium sp. Classification (GTDB taxonomy): domain Bacteria; phylum Pseudomonadota; class Alphaproteobacteria; order Rhizobiales; family Rhizobiaceae; genus Pararhizobium. The sequence goes on from NZ_DATJDJ010000192.1 coordinate 6,750, forward strand.
TAAAATAAATGACGAAGCGTACCTATCAACCGTCCAAGCTTGTTCGCAAGCGCCGTCACGGCTTCCGTGCACGTATCGCCA
>NZ_DATJDJ010000193.1:0-22424 GCF_035497515.1 Pararhizobium sp.
CAGCTCAACCTGCTGCAGACGGCGTTCGGCACCAACTGATCGCTGCGATACAGACTGATGCGAAAACCGGCCTATGGCCGGTTTTTTTATGCCGATGGCATCTTCTCGAATGAAGGCGAGGCCGGATCGATCTAGTCCCAGGCGTGACCGCCTATTCGATGGGTAACCGCGTGCTGCCTGTAAAGGCGTCGAAGCCTTGACGGCGCAGGCGGGCGGGCATGAGCACGCCTTCCTTCGGCGCTTCGAAGCCGCAGGCCTGAGGCCGGCCGCTGGCTGCTGGCAGAGCGGCTGTCTCGCGCCCGCAATCTTCTGGAAATCTCGCCCGCCTCCGTCGAGACCGTGGCCCTTCGCGATCATTTTCGCAAGCATCTCTCAACGCCCCCGCCTACAAGGAGGCGTTCGGTAGCGCTTCACGAGAATTTGCAGACGCCAATGCAAAAAGCCCGGGGAAACCGGGCTTTCCGAAAATCGAAGACAAGCAGCAGAAGCTTAGAGACCGAGGCCTTCGAAGCGCTTCTTGAACTTGGAAACACGGCCACCGCGGTCCAGCATCTGCTGGTTGCCGCCGGTCCATGCCGGGTGCGACGTCGGGTCGATTTCGAGGTTCATGGTCTGGCCTTCGGTACCCCAGGTCGAACGGGTCTCGTATGCCGTGCCGTCGGTCATGACGACTTTGATCATGTGGTAATCGGGATGGATATCAGCCTTCATAACAATCTTCCTGCAAGTTCCAGGGTCCAATTGTCGCAAGCCATTGCGGCAGGGGGACCGAACACGTAAATGAAGCCGCAGACCACTTGAGGGACCACGGCTTCCCAATTTGATGCCGTGCCTATACATGATGGTTGGTGGGATAACAAGTACCGCCGGAGAAGACTTATGCGAGATTCGCGGGCTTCTTCGGCACTGGAGGTCATGTGTCGAATGAGGTCGTTCAACAGGGGGCAAGAAAGTCCGTCCGCCCCCTGGCCAAACTGCTGCCGTATATCCGGCGCTACCGCAATCTCGTCATCGGCGCCGGCATATCGCTTGTCGCTGCCGCCGTGACGACGTTGACGCTGCCGATGGCCGTGCGGCGCATGATCGACCATGGCTTCTCGACCTCCGATTCCGGCTTCATCAACACCTATTTCTCGATGCTGATGATCCTGGCGATCATCCTGGCGCTTGCCAGCGCCGCCCGCTACTATTTCGTCATCACGCTCGGCGAGCGGATCGTCTCGGACCTGCGCCGCGACGTCTTCGATCACGTCACCCGGCTCTCCCCGTCCTTCTTCGATGTCAACCAGTCCGGCGAGATCGTCTCGCGACTGACTGCGGACACGACCCAGATCAAGTCCGCCGTCGGCGCGACCGCCTCGGTCGCGCTCCGCAACACGATCCTTTGTCTCGGTGCCATCGGCATGATGGTCTATACGAGCCCGAAGCTGTCGAGCCTCGTCATTGCCGCCATTCCGGTCATCGTCTTCCCGCTGGTTGGTTTTGGGCGTTCCGTGCGCCGCCGCTCGCGCGAGGCGCAGGATACGCTGGCAATGGCCTCCGCCTATGCTGGCGAGGCAATCGCAGCCTCGCGCACCGTCCAGGCCTTCAATGGCGAGGGGGCTGCACAGGCCCGCTATGGCAGCGCCGTCGAGAGCGCCTATGATGCGGCCCGCGCCGCCATCAGGGCCCGCTCTGTCCTGACCGCCTTTGCCATTACCATGATCTTCGGCAGCGTCGTTGCGGTTCTCTGGTTCGGTGCGCAGGACGTCCTGTCGGGTACGCTGTCGGCCGGCACGCTCGGCCAGTTCCTGCTCTACTCGGTCTTTGCAGCCGGCAGTCTTGGTGCGCTCTCGGAAGTCTGGGGCGAACTCGCACAGGCAGCGGGCGCCGCCGAACGCCTGAACGAACTGCTCGACGAGCAGCCGGAGATCGCCGCACCGCTTGATCCTGTTCCCATGCCCGAACCGGCAACCGGTGCGGTCACCTTCAGCGACGTGCATTTCGCCTATCCCTCCCGCCCGGATTACAAGAGCGTCAAGGGTCTAAGCTTCGTCGTCAAGCCGGGAGAAACCGTTGCCGTCGTTGGGCCGTCCGGCGCCGGCAAGAGCACGGTCTTTTCGCTTCTCCTGCGCTTCTACGATCCGGTCAAGGGCGCAGTCTCGCTCGATGGCGTCGATATCCGCAGTGTCGATCCCGAAGCCCTGCGCCGCCGCATCGCCATCGTCCCGCAGGATGTGACGATCTTTGCGGCATCGATCCATGACAACATCGCCTTCGGCCTGCCCGCCGCCTCCCGCGACATGGTGAAGGCAGCGGCGATCGCCGCACAGGCTGACGAATTCATTGCGAAGCTGGACCACGGCTATGACAGCCAGGTCGGCGAGCGCGGCATCACCCTGTCGGGCGGCCAGCGACAGCGCATCGCAATTGCCCGCGCCATCCTGAAAAATGCCCCGGTCCTGCTGCTCGACGAGGCGACATCGGCGCTCGACGCCGAAAGCGAGACGCTGGTCCAGAAGGCTCTGGACGGCCTGATGAAGGAGCGTACAACGCTGGTCATCGCCCATCGGCTGGCGACGGTGCTGAAGGCAGATCGCATCCTGGTCTTGGATCAGGGGAAAATCGTCGAGGAAGGCACGCATGCCTCGCTCGTCCGCCAGGGCGGCCTTTACGCCAAGCTCGCCCGCCTGCAGTTCGATCACGACACCCGCGAGGACAGCAACATCGTCTCGCTCGGCTGATCCTCAAACATCAGTTTAACGGTTAATCTCCCTCCCCCGGTTGCCGTCTGGGCAAGCCGCACTATTGTTCATCGCGGAAATGGTCTTCACGCCGTTTTCCGACAGCAGATCTTTGGGAGGAGAGTGGAATGGTATTGTCTGTTTTCAAGCGGCGGACCGCACTTGGGCTTGCGGTGGCGGCTGCCTCCGCGCTCGTTTTGGGCGGGGCGGCGCAGGCTGAAGGATTTCCGGATCGGCCGGTAACCTTGGTGGTCCCCTTTGCCGCCGGCGGTTCGACGGATGTGGTTGCGCGTATCATCGGGCAGAAGATGTCCGAGGATCTCGGTCAGCAGGTCGTGGTGGAAAATGTCGCCGGCGCTGGCGGCAATCTTGGCGCAGACCGCGTCGCGCGCGCCGAACCCGATGGCTACACGATCCTGATGGGAACGGTCGCGACACATGCGCTCAACCCGCTGATCCTCAAGGCCAAGCCTTACGATCCGGAAAAAGATTTTGCGCCGGTCTCGCTTCTCGTCGTCGTGCCGAATGTGCTCGTCGTCAATCCCGAACTACCGGTCAAGAACATCGCTGAACTGATCGCGCTGCTGAAAGGCGCCCCGGATCAATATTCCTATGCCTCATCGGGCAACGGCACGCCGCTGCATCTCTCCGGCGAACTGTTCAAGAGCATGGCCGGTGTCAGTATGCAGCATATCCCCTACAAGGGGTCCGGCCCGGCACTGAACGACGTCATCGGCAACCAGGTGCCGATCATGTTCGACAACCTTCCCTCTTCCTCCGGGCATATCAAGTCCGGCACGCTCAGGGCACTGGCCGTGACCACGAAGGAACGTGCGCCGTCCTTCCTGGATATCCCGACGATCACCGAGACCATTCCGGGTTACGAAACCTACACCTGGAACGCGCTTTTTGCACCGGCGGGAACGCCGAAGGAGGCAATCGACAGGCTGAACGCGTCCGCCAGGAAGGCGCTCGCCGATCCGGCCGTTGCTGAAAAGATGAAGGAATTCAGCGCCACCATCGTCGCCTCCTCCCCGGAAGAACTCGGCGCGCATGTGACCGCCGAACTCGCCAAATGGGCGCCGGTCGTCAAGGACGCCAAGGTCCAGCTGGATTGATCGCAGGGCTCTCCGCAACATTGGTCAACAACTGACGGGAGCCGGCTTGCTCCCTCTTCTCCCCGGCGGAGAGAAGAGGGAACTGCCGCTATTTCTTACGAATAAACCGTGAAGAGTTTGAGGCACATATCAGAAGCCGCCCCCCTACGCCCCAACCCTGCGCCCAACAACACGGCCGGAAAAAATACAGCCCCCGAGGAAGCTGCCTTCCAGCGCATTGTAGCCGTGCATGCCGCCACCGCCAAAGCCTGCGACCTCTCCGGCAGCATAGAGGCCCGGCACCGGCTCGCCCGACAGTTCCAGCACGCGACCGTCGAGATCCGTCTGCAGGCCACCGAGGGTCTTGCGGGTGAGGATATTGAGGCGCACGGCGATCAGCGGCCCCGCTTTCGGGTCCAACAGACGGTGCGGCTTTGCGGTCCGCATCAGCCGGTCGCCGAGATAATTGCGGGCGCCGCGAATGGCGGTAACCTGCGCGTCCTTGGAGAACGGATTGCCGATTTCGCGATCCCGCGCCTCGATCTTGCTCCGCAGATGGTCGACCGATAGACGCCCCTCGCCCGTCAGCGCGTTCATGCCCTCGACCAGATCCTCCAGCCGGTCACGAACGACGAAATCTTCGCCCTTGTCCATGAAGGCCTGCACCGGTCCCGGCGGATTCCTGCCCAACCGCTTGAGCAGCAGCGGGATGTCCTTGCCGGTCAGGTCGGGATTTTGCTCCGAGCCCGAAAGTGCAAATTCCTTCTTGATGATTGCCTTGGTCAGGATGAACCAGCTGTAATCCGCGCCGCTGCGGCCGATCGCCTCCAGTGTTCCCAGCGTATCGAATCCCGGCATGGCCGGAGCTGCAAACCGGTTGCCGTTGGCGTCGCACCAGAAGGAAGACGGTCCCGGCAGGATGCGGATGCCGTGGTTTGGCCAGATCGGATCAAAATTCTTCAGGCCTTCCGTGTAATGCCACATCCGGTCCTTGTTGATCACCGAGCCACGCGCATGCTCGGCGATCTCGATCATCCGCCCATCGACATGATGCGGCACGCCACTCACCATACGACCCGGCACAGGTCCAAGGCGACCGACCGGCCATTGCCGGCGCACCAGCTCATGGTTGCCGCCGATGCCGCCCGATGAGACGACCACGGCTCCGGCCTCGAACCAAAACTCGTCGACGGCTTCGCGCGAACTGCGCTGGCCGCGCGGGACACCATCATTTTTCAGCACGGATCCCCGCGCACCGGTCACCGCGCCATTGCTGACCATCAGTTCATCGACCTGGTGGCGAAAGCGAAACCGAATACGCCCCTTCGCCTCCGCCGCCCGTGCCCTTGCGATGAACGGCGCCAGAACACCCGGCCCGGTTCCCCAGGTGACGTGAAAGCGTGGCACCGAATTGCCGTGGCCATCGGCGAGACCACCGCCGCGCTCCGCCCAGCCAACGATCGGAAACCAGCGCATGCCCTGGGCGTGCAGCCAGCTGCGCTTTTCTCCTGCGGCAAAATCGAGATAGACCTCCGCCCAGCGGCGCGGCCAGAAATCCTCGGGCCGATCGAACTGCGCCGACCCCATCCAGTCCTGGCGCGCGAGATCGAGCGTGTCACGGATGCGCATGCGCCGCTGTTCGGGACTATCGACGAAAAACAGCCCGCCAAGCGACCAGAAGGCCTGCCCGCCGAGATTCTGCTCGCCCTCCTGATCGAGAACGATGACCCGCAGTCCCCGGTCGGCGGCCTCCACCGCCGCAACGAGACCGGCAAGGCCCGCTCCGATCACCAGCACATCGCAATCCATCGCATTCCTCCACCGCCATTTCCCGGCACCAGCTTACGAACACGTAAAGGTCAGGGCAACGGCGAAGTCAGCCGAATTCGGTTGATCCATCCAAATGCAAGGAGAGACTGTTATTTTTCCGTCAGCTTCAACTCGATGCGGCGGTTCTGCGAACGGGCCTCCGGACTGTCGCCTTCCGCGATCGGCTGATATTCACCGAAACCGGCAGCAACCAGACGATCCGCCGGAACACCCCTGGAGATCAGGAACTTGACCACCGAGGTGGAGCGGGCCGACGAAAGCTCCCAGTTATCGGCATAACGACCGGTGCCGGACAGTGGCACATTGTCGGTATGACCATCGACGCGCAGAACCCAGTTGATCTCGGCTGGAATTTCCTTGGCAAGGTCAAGAAGAGCAGCGGCGAGTTTCGCCATTTCCTCCTGGCCGGCCGGGTTCAGCTCGTTTCCACCGGAGGGAAACAGGACTTCCGACTGGAAGACGAAGCGATCGCCAACGATGCGGATATTCTCGCGGTCGGAGAGGATTTCGCGCAGCCGGCCGAAGAAGTCGGAGCGGTAGCGGTTCAGTTCCTGCACGCGCTGCGCCAGCGCGACGTTGAGACGACGCCCGAGATCGGAAATCTTCGTCTGCGATGCCTGGTCCTTGGCTTCCGAAGCCTGAAGCGCCCCTTCGATGGCGGCAATCTGGCTGCGCAGGGCGGCAATCTGCTGGTTCAGCAGATCGATCTGGCTCATCGCGCGGGCACTGGCCTGCTGTTCCGCATCCAGCTTTCCCGACAGATCACCGATCTGCTGGTTGGCGCTGTCCGAACTGCTGGCGCCCTGCTGAAGCAGCGCCTGCAGGCGCGAACGTTCATCTTCGGACGTCGCCAGCGATGCCTGCAGGTTCGCCAGCGAATCCTCGAGATCCTGCTTGCCGCCTTTTTCCAGCGCCAGAAGCTGCGTCAATTCGTTGATCTGGTTGTTCAACCGGTTCAGCACATCGTCCTTGCCGCTGATTTCACGGCTGAGAAGGAACTGCGCCAGCACGAAAACGCAGAGCAGGAACATGATGGACAGAAGCAACGTCGACAGCGCATCGACGAAGCCTGGCCAGTAATCGACCGTCCTCTGGCTGCGGCCCTTGCGCGCAAGTGCCATCGGTCATTCCCCCCCGGCGTCTTCGAAGCGGCCGAGTTTTGGCGGCGAACGATCCGGGTGCGCGGGTACCTTGTCGGCATGGCCGATGCGGGCAGAGAGCTTGTCAAGCGTCTTGCGCATCGATTTTGCCTCTTCCTGCTGCGCCTCGATCCAGTCGCGCAACATCTGCTGCTCGCCGCGCATGTTCTTCACCAGACCCTGGATGCCTTCGGCCAGGCTCGCCATCGCCGCAGTCGTGCGCTGGCTCATGCCGCCATCCTGATTGAGCCGCGACAGCTGTTCCGTCAGCAGGCGGAGCTCGTCGATGGGGCCGGCACCGGGCGTGGCGGAGGTTACCGCCAGGTCGGAGCTGACATCCGTGACAGATGACAGCCAGTTTTCCAGTTCGGTATAGAAGCGGTTCTGCGCGCGGCCGGCCTGCAGGTCGAGAAAGCCGAGGATCAGCGAGCCGGAAAGGCCAAAGAGCGATGTGGAGAAGGCCGTGCCCATGCCGGTCAGCGGCGCGGAGAGGCCGGTCTTCAAAGCCGAAAGAACATCCTGCGTGCTTCCCGTCCCGGCATCGAGCGACTGGATCACGGTATTGATCGATCCGATCGTGCCGAGCAGGCCCCAGAATGTGCCGAGAAGGCCGAGGAAGACCAGGAGGCCGATCAGATAGCGTGATGTATCGCGCGATTCGTCGAGGCGCGTGGCGATCGAATCGAGAATGGAACGGAGCGCGGTGGTAGAGATCGCCATCGAATGGCGCTGGCCGATCAGCGCCCGCATCGGCGCCAGAAGCACCGGGTCGCGGCCGACCTTCTCGGCGCTTCCAGCGGCGCGGAAGGAGTTGAACCAGCGCACTTCAGGCCGCAGGCCCAGCACATGATTGAAGACGAGGAGGATACCGATCAGCAACACGCCGAGGATAAGCCCGTTCAGGCCGGGATTGCTCATGAAGGCCGCATGCGCCTGACGGAACAGGATCGCGCCGACAAAGCCGACGATGATCAGGAAGAACACCATGGTCCAGAAGAAGACCATCGGGCTCGTCAGCTTGTTGGGATTATACCCCTCGTTCAACTCTCCGCCGGCATCCCATCCCGACAGTCCCAATTTCGCCATGAGGCTCACTTCTCCGGTTTTCCAGGGCCGCAACCCGTCCGCATGTGCGGGCGCGACGATGCTGGTCCGGAGACTAGAGGAACTTTGTGCCGAATTGAAGGGGAAACAACGGGCTGCGGCGACAGCACACAACAGCCGCCGTTTCAATCATTTCCGAACTTATTTGCCCGGAATTGGCCGGTGCAGAACGTCGTGCAGGGCCTTGCGGATATATTCGTTGCCCGTGACGATGGAGCCGTCCTCGATCGGCTTGTTGCCGCCGTCGATATCGGCGACCCAGCCACCGGCTTCGCGAATCAGAAGGATTCCCGCTGCCAAGTCCCACGGCATCAGGCCACGTTCCCAGAAACCGTCGAAGCGGCCGGCTGCGACATAGGCCAGATCGAGCGAGGCCGCGCCCATGCGCCGCACACCGGCGACTTCGCCCATGACGTGGCGCAGTTCGACCAGGTAGGTGCCATGATTGCCGGCGCCCAGATGCGGCGTGCCGGTGCCGATGACGGCATCCGAAAGGCTCTTGCGGGCTGCGACGCGCAGGCGACGGTCATTGAGGAAGGCGCCGCCGCCACGCTCGGCCGTATAAAGTTCGTCGGTGGCCGGATTGAGGATAACCGCAGCAACCACATCGCCCTGGCGCTCCAGCGCGATGGAGATGGCGAAATGCGGAATGCCGTGCAGGAAGTTGGTGGTGCCATCCAGCGGATCGACGATCCAGCGGTGCGCGCCATCGGTGCCGATGATCTCTTCGCTTTCCTCGCCGAGGAAACCATAGGTCGGACGGGCCTTCAGAAGCTCCTCGCGGACCAGTTTCTCGGCTTTGCGATCGGCCTGCGAGACGTAGTCGCCGGGGCCTTTCAGCGAAACCTGCAGGTTCTGCACTTCGCCGAAGTCGCGCGCCAGGGACTTGCCGGCCTTGAACGCGGCCTGAACCATGACATTGAGAAGAGCTGAGCGTGCCATCTGGGCTTCCTTCGAAACAGAAAACCGGCTGCGGGAACAGCCGGAGAATTTTAGACGTGCCGCTGCGGGTCAGTCCGCGCGGCGGAGATAGGCAATTTCATTGGTATCGACCAGAATACGCTCTCCGGTCTCGACGAACGGCGGAACCATGACACGTATGCCATTTTCCATGATCGCCGGCTTGTAGGACGACGCTGCCGTCTGGCCCCTCACCACCGGATCCGCCTGCGCGATCGTCAACACCACCTGATCCGGCAGCGAGATGCCGATCGGCTTCTCGTCATAGAGCTTCACCGTCACCATCATGCCGTCCTGCAGGAAGGTGGCGCGATCGCCGACGAAATCCTTCTGCAGTTCCAGTTGTTCATAGCTCTCATTGTCCATGAACACCAGCGCATCGCCCTGCTCGTAAAGAAACTGGAAGTCCTTGAGTTCAAGGCTGACGAGTTCGACGGTTTCCGACGAGCGGAAGCGCTCGTTCAGCTTGGTGCCATCGATCAGGTTCTTGAGTTCGACCTGATTGAAAGCGCCGCCCTTGCCGGGCTTGACCGTGTTGCATTTCACCGCGGCCCAGAGACCGCCATTGTGTTCCACCACGCTACCGGGGCGAATTTCATTGCCGTTGATTTTCATGGGGAGCAGACCCTACAGAATTCCGCGCGGCCTCATCGGCCAGTCAATCCGGCGCTTCAAGACCACAAAAACCCCGAAAGTTCAAGTCTTGCGACAAAAACAGGGTTTACGACGATCGGTATTTATTCGCAGCACTCAAGGCCGCTTTCTGCTGTTCGTCGGTCAGACCGAGATAGAAATCCTCGAGCGCAAGGTCCTTCAAACCCGCACGACGCGACAGGACATACCACTTGGCGGCCTCGACCGGATCGGGCCGGGTGCCGATGGCATTGACATAGAGATGCGACAGCTTGTTCTGGGCAACGACATTGCCGCCCCTGGCCGCACGCAGCATCCACTTGAAGCCCTCGTCCAGATTGCGCGCGCCGCCGATGCCGTCCACCATCCAGATCGCCAGATCGAGCTGGGCGGTATCGAAGCCGGCACGCGCCGCGCGTGTCAGCCAGTTGCGCGCCTCGGCACGCTTGTTCTCCTCGATCCCGTCGACATTCAGGTAGATCTGCGACAGCGCGTATTGTGCGTCGGCGATCCCCTGCGCGGCCGATTTTTCATAATAGGGCAAGGCGGCCTTGAGGCCCTTTTCGCCCGGCATGTCGGCGACCAGCAACTGGCCGTAGTTGAACTGGGCGGAAGAATTCCCAAGATCGGCGGCCTTCTTCATCAGCTCTTCCGACCGCTTCTTGTCGCGCGGAACGGCACGGCCTTCCATCAGCATCAGCGCGTATTTGAACATGGCGCCGGGATCGCCGGCATTGGCCGCCTGGCCGTACCAGAAGGCCGCATCCTTGGTGTTGCGGGCAACGCCCAGCCCTTGCGAGAAGATTTCGGCAACCAGCGTCTGCGCCGCCGCATCGCCGAGTTGCGCTCGCGGCAAGGCCAGTTCCATCGCCGTCAGGTAATATCCCCGTTGAAACGCGCCATAGGCATCGTCTGCCTTGCCGGCAAACGGCTTTTCCTGCGGCAACTCCGGCAAGGCCGCACCCATCCGCTCCAGCACGTTCACGCCGGTCGACGGCTCGAGGGCTTTCGCATCCGCTTCTTTCGCGTCCTCGGGCGATTGCAGCGCGGGGATCTCTCCCTCAGGCAAGGCCGCACCGTTGAAGGGCGTGATCCGGCCCCGCTTGGCGACGGCTCCGTCATCGGCCTCGCTCTGCAGCCCATCAGACACGCCGTCATTGACGACCGCAGCGGGATCATCAACGCCGGGCAGAGCATCCTGGGCAAAAGCGCCTGCAGCCACGCAAAAAGCGGTAGCACACAGCAGGAGCAGCGGAAATCGGCGCAGCAATGGAGAAGGTCGGATCAACATGAAATGTCTTAAGCTTCAAACCGTGGCGCTTTTTCGTCAAGAAGTGCATTGACGCTGGCAACGATCGCCGGTGCCTGTTCCGGCTCCGAAAAAACCGCCAGTCGCAGCGCCACGAATTCGGCGCCGCTGTCGGCAACCGTCAGCACCGAACCCGGATCGGTGCCACCCATAACGATGCAGGGAATTTCGATCATCGAGGCCCACCATTCGGCCAGCGCCACATTCTTCGGATGCGCTTCCGGCTTGATATCGCCGTCGATCTTGCCGAAGAAGACATAGTCCGGGCGGATTTCACCCATTTCCAAAGCGTGATGGCGATCCGTGGCATTGCCGCCGCCGACGATCAGCTTCGGGGAGAATTTCTCGACCGCTTCGGCCAGTCCCGCCGCATTGCCGGTGATATGCAGGCCATCCGCCTTGGCGCGTCCCGCGACGCGTGTGTCGCCGGCGATCAGGGCAGCCGCACCGGCGTCCTGGATGAGCGGCACCAAGGCTTCGGCATGCTTCTGGAATGCCTGGTCGTCCAGCCCGTATTGCGGGACGATGACCGACGCCACATCTCCACCGCGCAGCGCGCCACTCAGAATCTGCACGCGGCTCTCGATATCGGCGATATCCGGCACGATGAGGACCAGGCGGCAGCGATTGTCTTGATTGCTCATAATGTCTCTGTTTCCGATGAAATGCGCATCCGCGCGCACCATCCCTACTCGATTTCGATCCGCAAAAGCGATAGACCCTGCGGGCAAAAGGATCAACCGGTACCCTATGCTTCCCGATATTCAGTTCTATGCCATCGCCATCCCCGCAGTCCTGCTCGTCGGCTTCAGCAAGGGCGGCATGGGAGAAGCCCTTTCGATGATGGGCGTGCCGATCCTGTCACTGGTCGTGTCGCCGGTGCAGGCGGCGGCCCTGCTGCTGCCGATCCTGATCGCCATGGACCTCGTCGCGCTCTGGACCTGGCGCCACAATGGCGACCGCAAGACGCTGACCATCCTGCTTCCAGGCGCACTCGCAGGCATCGGCATCGGATGGGCGACCTCGGCCTACGTATCCCGCGACGTGTTGCGGCTGATCATCGGCCTGATCACCGTTCTGTTCGTGCTGCGCTATGCCTACAACACCTGGCGCCTGCGGCAGGGCATTGTCATCCCGGCCAAGCCGCACCGGACCCTGCCAGCGATCTTCTTCGGCTCTTTTGCCGGCTACGGCAGCTTCGTCGCCCATTCCGGCGGCCCGCCCTTCCAGATCTACGCTTTGCCGCTGAAACTGCCGCCGCGTGATTATACCGGAACGATGGTGCGCTTCTTCGCCATTCTGAACGCGGTCAAGCTCATCCCCTACTTCGCGCTCGGCCAACTCGACATGAGCAATCTGGCGACATCGGTGACGCTCTTTCCGCTGGCCATGCTGGCAACGATGGCCGGCGCCTGGGTCGTGCGGCGCATGCAGCCGCAGGTATTTTACCCGTTCATGTATACGATGGCGTTTCTGGCCGGGATGAAGCTCTGCTATGACGGCGTCGTCGCATTGGCAATCGCCCAGTAGGCTCGCTGCGGATTACCGGAAATCGCCTCTCTCAAGAATGCGCAATATTGCACGGCCCACTTGCATATCGCGCGGCGAAATTCTATTGTTGCAACGCACAATTCAGTTGCCCATCGTGTTGGATTCCCCTAACTTTTGCTCCATGTCACACGCTGATCCCTTCGATGCGATTTCGGACCCGAACCGGCGCTATCTGCTGGAGGAGTTGCGTCGCGCTCCCCGCACAGTGAACGAATTGGCGGAGGGCCTGCCCATCAGCCGGCCAGCCGTGTCGCAACATCTGAAAGCTTTGCTGGATTCGAATCTGGTCTCCGTTTCGGCAAGCGGCACGAAACGGATTTACGCCATCAACAAGCCGGGCTTCGACCGCGTCAATCTGTGGCTGGATCAGTTCTGGTCTTGAATGGTGTGGCCCATAGGGGGCCAGACACCGGGAAACTCATCACCTGCGGGCTCTGGCGAACATCATGTTCGCACCAAGCGAGCCTGCCTATCAACAACGCTGAAGCCGATTCTGGAATTGTCTTCCTTCGTCCGATCGTCAATTCATACGCTGGAACAAAAGTCTCCCGATGAATGAGATTGCTTTACCTAATCAGTGAGATGAAGAGCGAATCTTCTCGATTTCGTCCTTCAAGCGCAGCTTCCGACGCTTGATGTCGGCGATGTGTTGGTCATGGACAGACGGCTGCGTGAGAGCCGAATGGAGCTCCTGCTCCAGAACACCATGTTTTTTCTCAAGCGTTGCAAGATGAGCCTCAATGGTCATGTGGCAGTCCCTTCCTTTTGCTTGCACCCGGCGGTCAAATGCCGGATGTTCCACGTTGTAACGGAGGTAGTGTGCCACGCTATTTTTCATTTGTCGAAGGCGAAATCGTGGCCAATGGCAAATCCGGCTCACGAGATTTGGTATTGGGATAACTTCCCGTTACCAACAATTCCGTGCTAGAGCGACGACGATTTGATACGGGTGGCAGACAGACTTCTGCCGGCGCCGACGGGGAACATGCATGCCAGATCAGGATCAGGCCGAACTTAGACTGGGCGTAGCTCGACTGAGGCAGGAGCACGAAGATTATGACGTCGCGATCAATGCGATGATCCAGACAGGCTGCGATGCCCTGCGCATCCAGCGGATGAAGAAGAAGAAGCTGATTATCAAGGACAAGATCACAAAGATCGAAGACCAGATCATCCCCGATATCATCGCCTGATCCGGCCTTGCAGCGCCGCGCGTCAGGTACGACGCGCAAAGGTCGCTGTAACACTTTAAATAATCTGCATCGTTCCTCAAATCGCTTCCGATTTGAGGAACGATGCAAGTAGCCAGAATACGGAACGAAGACGTGACGAAAGCAGCCACTCCGCCCGTCGCCATCATCATGGGAAGCCAGTCCGACTGGGAAACCATGAAGAATGCCGCCGATATGCTCGACACGCTCGACATCCCTTATGAAGCGCGCATCGTTTCGGCGCACCGGACCGTGGACCGGCTGATCAATTTTGCGAGAGGCGCTCGCGACGAGGGCTTCAAGATCATCATCGCCGGCGCCGGCGGGGCTGCCCACCTGCCCGGCATGACGGCCGCGATGACGCCGCTGCCGGTATTCGGCGTTCCTGTCCAGTCGAAGGCACTGTCCGGCCAGGACAGCCTGCTGTCGATCGTGCAGATGCCCGCGGGCATTCCCGTCGGAACACTGGCAATCGGCCGTGCCGGTGCTGTCAACGCGGCCCTCCTTGCCGCTGCGGTTTTAGCCTTGAGCGACCCTGACCTTGCCGACCGGCTCGACGACTGGCGCGACCAGCAGAGTGCATCCGTCGCCGAATATCCGGTGGACATGGCATGAGGACGATCGGCATCATCGGCGGCGGTCAGCTCGGCCGCATGCTCGCCATGGCGGCGGCGCGCCTCAATTTCCGCACCATCATCCTGGAGCCGCAGGTCGATTGCCCGGCGGCGCAGGTCGCCAACGGCCAGATCGTTGCTGCCTACGACGACGAAGCCGCGTTGCGAGAGCTTGCGGATGCCTGCGATGTCATCACCTACGAATTCGAGAACGTGCCGGTTGGCGCGGCAGAACTGCTCGCCCGCACGCGCCCTGTCTGTCCGCCGGCCAAGGCGCTCCAGGTCTCGCAGGACCGTGTCACCGAGAAACAGTTCCTCAATGGCTGCGGCATCGAGACTGCGCGTTTTCACGCCATCGACAGCCAGGAACAGCTTGAACAGGCACTTGCCGACTTCTCCGGCCAAGGCGTGCTGAAGACCCGCCGCCTCGGCTATGATGGCAAGGGGCAGCGCGTCTTCAAGAGCGGTGCCGACGATCCGGCCGGTGCTTACGCGGCGCTTGGAAGCGTCCCCCTGATTCTGGAGAGCTTTGTTCCCTTCGAACGGGAAATGTCCATCATTGCCGCGCGCGGCAATGATGGCACGATCGCCTGCTACGACCCGGCGGAAAATATTCACCGCCAGGGCATCCTCCATACATCGACCGTGCCAGCTTCCGTGAACGAGGCGACGACCGAGGTCGCGCGACGCGCCGCCACGGCCATCCTGGCGGCGCTCGGCTATGTCGGTGTCATCGGCGTCGAGTTCTTCGTCCTTGCCGACGGCAAATTGGTTTGCAACGAAATCGCTCCGCGCGTCCACAACTCCGGTCATTGGACGGAAGCCGCCTGCGCCGTCTCGCAGTTCGAGCAGCATATTCGCGCCATCACCGGCCTGCCGCTTTCGGATGGTGCGCGCCACTCCGATTGCGTCATGCGGAATCTGATCGGCGACGACATCGATGACGTGCCGTCCTGGCTCGCCAAGCCCAACACGCTTGTCCATCTTTACGGCAAGACGGAAGCGCGTCCCGGGCGCAAGATGGGGCATGTCACCTGGCTGAAATGAGGCTTTAACCCACAGAAAAGCCGCAAGCCCCTGCGAAAACCGGCTCTCTGTGGTTGACACTTTTACGATGCCGGGTTATTTGCCTGCCACCCTAAGAGCGCGCTCGACCTTGACGGTCTGCAAGCGCGCTTTTGATTGTTAAAGACTGGCGAAGTTAGATTCGCCAAAACTGCGGATCAGAAAAATGAAGATCAAAAATTCGCTCAAGTCGCTGAAGGCCCGTCACCGCGAAAACCGTCTGGTTCGCCGCAAGGGTCGTATCTACATCATCAACAAGCTGAACCCTCGCTTCAAGGCCCGTCAGGGCTGATCCATCCGCAAGCCGGAAAGCCCGCTTTCCGCAGATGCGTTAATGGATTGAGCGTGTTGTGATGCCATTTCTCTGGGAGAAAATGCGCGCGCAGCGGTTCATGATATTGATGTCTCAAATTTGATTTGATCTTCGGCCATGGCGGACTACCTTATCTGCCATGGCTAAACTCATGTCATCATCTTTGATTCTTGCCTCCCTTCTGGCAGCCTTCCTCATCGGCAGCCCTGCCCTTCATGCGGCAGATGCGTCGCAGGCCTCCGCAACATCGGAACTGACGACGCCCAAACACCGGCTCGATACGCTTTTTGACGAATTGAAGCGGGAGCGGGAGCCGGACAAGGCGCGTGAGATTTCCGAGCGAATCCGTATCGAATGGCAGGATTCCGGCAGCGCTTCCGTCAATCTCCTGATGCAATGGGCAGCAAAGGCGATGGTATCGAACCGCCAGGCAACGGCGCTCGACATGCTCGATCAGGTCATCGCCCTTTCCCCGCACTATGTCGAAGGCTGGAACCAGCGCGCCACGCTGCACTACCAGATGGGCAACTATCGAAAGTCCATGTCCGACATCAACCGCGTGTTGGCGATCGAGCCCCGCCATTTCGGGGCACTCGCCGGCATGGCGGCGATCCTGACAGCCGCCGGCAAGGACGAACTGGCGCTGCGGGCCTGGGAACAATTCCTCGATATCTACCCGGCCGATCGCAAGGCGCAGGAACAGCTTGGCGACCTTGAGGAAAAACTTGCCGGCAATCGCACGTAATCTGCCCACGGTGCGAAACCACGCCCCTCTCCCCAACGTATCAGCATGGTACCATCCCATCCGACCGGTTGCGCATGCCTGCAATGCGCGAGAGATTGAGTGATCTATTTCGCCTCCAGGAAAATCATGCTGTTTATCGCGTCCGTCTTTCTCGCAGCACTCGCCACAGGATTTGGCTTCAGCGCCTATCAGGCGTCCGCCTTTGAAAAGAACAATCCGAACCAGGGCGAACGGATCGACGTCGGCGGCTACCGGATGAACAGCGTCTACGTGCCGCGTCCGGCAACGGCGGACCTGCCGACCCTCGTCTTCATCCACGGCGCCAGCGCCAACCTGCGCGACCCCATGGGCGCCTTTCGCACCAAGCTGGAGGGGACACGCCGACATGCTGTTCCTCGATCGCCCCGGCCTCGGCTTTTCCGATCGCGGCGGTCCGCAGAACGCCTATCCGGACGGACAGGCAGATGCAATTGCGGCCCTGATGAAGAAGCGCGGGATCAAGAAGGCGATCATCGTCTCCCACTCCTTCGGCGGTGCCATCGCCGCCAGTTTCGCACTGAACCACAAGGATATGGTCGAGGGCCTCGTGTTCCTGTCCCCCGCCACCCATCCCTGGCCGGGCGGCATCGAATGGTATTACTCGGTCGCCAGGACGCCGGTGCTTGGCTGGCTGTTTTCGACGCTGGTGGCGCCGCCCGCCGGTCTTGCCGCCATCGACAAGGCGACCAGGGCGGTCTTCGCGCCCAATCCCCGGCCGGACGATTATATCGAGAAAACGGCCGCCTATCTCGCGATCCGGCCGCGCGCCTTCCGCAACAATGCCATCGATATCGCCAACCTGCTGGAATATGTGAAGCGTGTCTCGCCGCGATACCGGGAGATCAGGGCGCCGACCGTGATCATCACCGGCGATGCCGACAATGTCGTCTATCCGCAAATCCATTCCCGCCAATTGCATGAGGCCATCGCCGGATCGACGCTGCTCACCATCCACAATCTCGGGCACAAGCCGGATTACATCGTCACCGACCTGGCCATCTCCGCCATCGAGAGCGTCGCCGGCAGGAAACGCAACCTGAAAAAGCTGGCCGTTGAAGCCGAAGCGCGGATAGTCGTCGTCAAGTAGCGGCTTCGAGCGTCTGACGTGCTTGCAGCAAAAAACCGCCGGAGCGATCCGGCGGCTTTTTCTGTTTCCGTATGATCGGGCTCAGACGCCGCTGAGGCCGTCGGAACCGATATAGGCGATGCGCAGCATGTTGGTAGCGCCGGGCGTTCCCAGCGGCACGCCGGCCGAGATGATCACCCGGTCGCCAGGCTTGCCAAAACCTTCGCTCGCAACGATGCGGCAGGCGCGGTTGACCATGTCGTCAAGGTCGGTCGCATCGCCGGTAACGACGCAGTGCAGGCCCCAGACAACCGAAAGACGACGTGCCGTCTGGATGACTGGCGACAGGGCAATGACCGGCACCTGCGGACGCTCGCGCGCCGTACGCAGGCCGGTATTGCCCGACGACGTGTAACAGACGATGGCCGACAGCTTCAGCGTTTCGGCGATCTGGTGGGCCGCGAGCGAAATGGCATCGGCGCCGGTCGCTTCCGGCGGCGTGCGCTGGGCGTAGATGATGCCCGGATAGTGCGGATCGGTTTCGATCTTGCTGGCAATCGACGCCATCGTAGCCACCGATTCGACCGGGTAGTCACCGGAGGCCGATTCGGCCGAGAGCATGATCGCATCGGCGCCTTCGAACACGGCGGTCGCGACGTCGGAGACTTCGGCGCGGGTCGGAACCGGCGCGGAGATCATCGATTCCAGCATCTGCGTTGCGACGACGACCGGCTTGCCGGCACGGCGGGCAGCACGGATCAGTTGCTTCTGCAGGCCCGGAACGGCTTCCAGCGGCATTTCGACGCCAAGGTCGCCACGGGCAACCATCAGCGCGTCGGAAAGCTCGATGATTTCGTCGATCCGTTCGATCGCCTGCGGCTTTTCGATCTTCGACATCAGGCCGACGCGGCCGCGCGAAATCTTGCGGACTTCGGACAGGTCTTCCGGGCGTTGGATGAACGACAGGGCGACCCAGTCGACATCCTCGGTCTCGAGCACCGCGTCGAGGTCGGCGCGGTCCTTCTCGGTAAGCGCGCCGACGCCGAGCAGCGTATCGGGCAGGCTGACGCCCTTGCGATCGGATATCTTGGTGCCGGACACCACGGTGCAGGCGATGGACTTGCCGTCACATTTTTCAGCACGCAGATGCAGTTTGCCATCGTCGATCAACAGGCGATGGCCCGGCTTGACGGATTCAAGGATTTCCGGATGCGGCAGGTAAACGCGCTTGGCGTCGCCGAGCGCCTCGTTACTGTCGAGCGTGAAGGTCTGGCCGGGAACCAGATCGACCTTGCCCTCGGCAAATTTTCCGACGCGCAGCTTCGGCCCCTGCAGGTCGGCGAGAATGCCGATCGGACGGCCGCAACGCTGCTCGACATTGCGGATGCGCTTGATCAAAGTGCGCATCATGTCGTGGCTGGCATGGCTCATGTTGATCCGGAAGAGATCAGCACCTGCTTCATGCAGCTTCTGGATCATCTCTTCTTCGTTCGACGCCGGGCCAAGCGTGGCGAGGATTTTGACTTTTCTATTCCGCTTCATCAGTTGTGGCTTTCTTGAGTCCCGGGGGTATCGGACAACTGAACCATCCAGCTTCCCTGACGCCCCGTGTCGTATTCCTTGAATCCCACACGCTGGAAACCGCGCGCGAAACAATCCTGCACGCCGGTGATCTTGAACTCGTTTTCAGCGAGGCACATGTTGACCCCGCCGGTCCAGCGGCCACCGCGGGCCGCATCCTCAGCGTAGAGATAATAGTAGCGTGATTGCAGTTCGCCCTCGATCAGGGTCGCGCACGTGGTCGCGGGAACCTGCCACCACCCCTCCGTGATCCAGCCTTCCTTGGCCCTATAGCCGATGGCCACGCCGACGAGGTTCTGCGTGCCATTGCACACACGAAACTCCGCATGGGCCTCGCTGGTCACCAGAGCCGGCGAAAATACCGTCAGACCGGCAAGGATGATGGCGCCGAGCGCCCAATTCCGCACATTCAGTCTGGAAAAAGGATATCTGGACACGGTTTCCAATGGGTCTCCATTGTGATTTGTCGTGGCACTTTCTTGCGACGGTAGGCTTTGAAAGTCAACGCGACTCTAATCGATTACATCCGGCTTTTTGTTGACCGAAACAGGACAAATCGAGCGGTGCCTTGCGATTGCAACCCCATCATGCCATCAAATTCCGTCAAGGATAAAACGAGTTGATACTGTATGCCGCAAACATCAGCGTTCGAAATCATCAATGGCAACAAGACGGCAGGACTGGTGCTTTTGGCCGATCACGCAACCAACAGGTTGCCGCCGGAATATGGCCGCCTCGGGCTGCCGGACAGTGCTTTCGAGCGGCACATCGCCTATGATATCGGCGTCGAGGCACTCACACGCGGGCTTTCGGCACGGCTTGGCGTTCCCGCCGTCATGAGCTGCTTTTCGCGGCTGCTGATCGACCCGAACCGGGGCGAGGACGATCCGACGTTGATCATGAAGATTTCCGACGGCGCCATCATTCCCGGCAACCATCCGATCACGCCGGAAGAATGGCAGGCCCGCCTCGATCGCTTTCACCGACCCTATCATCGTGCCGTATCGCAGACGCTCGCCGAGGTCAGTGCTGCAAGCGGCAAGGCGCCGCTGGTCATCTCGCTGCATTCCTATACGCCCGCCTGGAAAGGCGTCGCTCGCCCCTGGCACGCCGCCGTTCTGTGGGACAGCGACCCGCGCGCCGTGCATCCGCTGATCAGGGAACTGGAAGCCTCTGGTGACATCATCGTCGGCAACAACGAGCCCTATGACGGCGCGCTACGCGGTGATACGATGTTTCGCCATTGCATGGAGACCGGCATCGCGCACGCGCTGATCGAGGTGCGGCAGGATCTGATCGGTGACGATGCCGGCGTAACCGAATGGAATGATCGCCTCGGGCCGATCCTCGAAAGATTGAACGCCCGTCCTGAAATGCACGAGATCAGGCGTTATCCCTCCCGCACCGGACCATACGTATTTTGACAGCATCAGAGAAGAGACCGACGATGAGCGACCTGACGCCACAGCAACAGCTTGAATTCGAGGCAGCCGCCTTCCGCCGGCTGGCCGCCCACCTGCGCGAGCGTAGCGATGTCCAGAACATCGACCTGATGAACCTTGCCGGCTTCTGCCGCAACTGCCTGTCCAACTGGTACCGCGACGCGGCCAATGCGGCCGGCGTGCCGCTCGACAAGGAAGCTTCGCGCGAAATCGTCTACGGCATGCCCTATGAGGAATGGCGCGCACTCCACCAGCGCGAGGCGACCGGCGAGCAGCAGGCCGCTTTCGAAGTGAACAGGCCGAAGGAATAGGCCTGTCCGGCCCCACCGGCTGCGAAATCGACGTCAAGTTGCGCAATGTCACTTGACCTTGGCCGCGCTTCACGGCAGGTCACACCCTCACAAATTCAGTCCCACCCCATTCAGTCCCCAACAAGGAGAAGACCATGTCGGATGCCCATGGCGTCGCCCGCGACCAGCTTCGCTCTTTCATCGAGCGGATCGAGCGGCTGGAAGAAGAAAAGAAGACCATCGCCGACGACATCAAGGATGTGTACGGCGAAGCGAAGGGAACCGGCTTCTAAACCCCCTGAATTTCTATGTTATTGATGTCAAATCAATATGTTAAATACAACATACTTGGCGTCGGCAATATGTGCAAACCCCCGCGGCAGCAGAGAAGGAATATGAGATGGATGAAGTCGCAACGACAGGTACCGTGAACGTCGCCGCCGAGGAACTGCGCCAGTTCATCGAGCGGATCGAGCGTCTCGAAGAGGAAAAAGCTGCGATCGCAGACGACATCAAAGACGTGATGGGCGAGGCCAAAGGCCGGGGCTATGACACGAAGGCGATCCGGACCATCATCCGGTTGAGGAAAAAAGACGCCAACGAGCGGCTGGAAGAGGAATCGATCCTCCAAACCTACATGTCCGCGCTCGGAATGGAGTAATCCCGGCGGCTCCCAGTTCGACGGCCGGTTCGCCTTTTCATGAAACGGCCGCCGACGGCACGAGAACGTCTGCGACGGCGACCGCGCGCGCCGTCAAGACTGCGTTGGCGCTATCGTGGTGGCAGGCTTCAAGGGCGCGCGCGCCCGCACGACCGGAATGTATAGGTCCTGTAAATGCTGCTGCAGCCGGTTGGGCAAATCTTCGACCAACGCGTCGGCGGCGCGCTGCTTCGCCCTCGCAGGCGACATTAGATCGAAAAGCCTTATCGTCTCCTCTCCCTTTGGAGTGATGCCAGCGATCAGGATTGCCCTTCGCCCACCGATCGAATAGTCGATGTGCGCTTTTGGCTGGTCGAAATACGGATGGACGATCTTGAAGCGGCAGCGCCGGTACTTGCGATGCCGGGAGGATATCGGATCGTACGCCTTCTTTCGATCGGTGTTGCAGGCATAACAGGCAAGGACGAGATTGTCCGGCCTGAACGTCCACATCGGATAGGTCGTCTTTGGTGCGATATGATCTCTGGCTGGAAGTTCTTCGTAAAGATACGACATGCAGTAGGCGCACCTTTGCCGCTGCTCGGCCTTTAGAAAAGTGGTCACGGCGTCCTTAAAGCGCCCGATCGGACCACCCGTTCTTTCCCAAAGTTTCGACTTCTTCACGTCAGGATGTCGCGATAGACGACGGACGACCTCCCAGTCGTAGGCCGGAATTTTGAATCTGATCATTGCAGCTTCTGTCGATATTTCTTGATTTCGTCCACGACTGCCTGGAGGGGCGCGTCGCCGCTAAAATCTAGCTTTGACGCCTTTTCGAGAAAAGCGTCGAGAACCTCAAGGTCGTCGCCGCCAACCTGCACGTGTTCGAGCGCCGCAGCCAAATCCTTATAGAAAAGGGTGCTCGACGCCGACGGGATCCCAAGAACCTGATAGAGGACGGCCTCGGAACCCCATCCTTCGAAACGGGCGTCCACCGCGTCGAGCACGACTCCTTCGGCATCGTTCGTAACCATCACCACGCTCGAATAGCCGGTCGGAAGATTTGAAATGA
>NZ_DATJDJ010000194.1:0-1844 GCF_035497515.1 Pararhizobium sp.
CATCGACTGGGCCATTGCCTTCGGCTTCCTCGATTTTCACTTGCCCGTCGATGTCGAGTTTCATGGTGGCGCGCTGCGGACCGTGAGTTCCCGCGATCACCGTCAGCGACGTCAGCTTGATACGGTCATGCGATGCCGCCAGTTCCTGATCGACCAATGCCTCGATATCCTCGTCGTAGATATCCTTCTTGCGATCGGCGAGCGCCTTCATGCGAACGAAAGCATCTTCCAGCTGATTGGCGGACAGCTTGTAGCCCATCTCTTCCAGCTTGTGGACGAAGGCATGACGGCCTGAGTGCTTGCCGAGAACAAGCGACGACTGCTTCAGACCGACAGACGCCGGCGTCATGATCTCGTAGGTCTGCGCGTTCTTCAGCACACCGTCCTGATGGATGCCGCTCTCGTGCGCGAAGGCATTCCGGCCGACGATCGCCTTGTTGTACTGGACCGGAAACGACGTCGCCGCTGAGACCAGCTTCGAGGCGCGGGTCAGCATCGTGGTATCAATCTTGTTCCAGTACGGGAACTTGTCGTTGCGCACATTGATCGCCATGACGACTTCCTCGAGCGCGGCATTGCCAGCTCGTTCGCCGATGCCGTTGATGGTGCATTCGATCTGGCGCGCACCGCCGGCGAGGCCGGCCAGCGAGTTGGCGACAGCCATGCCGAGATCGTTATGGCAATGCACGGAAAACACCGCCTTGTCCGAGTTCGGCACGCGTTCGATCAGCGTCCGCATGAAGTGAGTGTATTCCTCGGGCACCGTGTAGCCGACGGTATCGGGAATGTTCACCGTGGTGGCGCCGGCCTTGATCACGGCCTCGACGATCCGACACAGAAAATCCATCTCGCTGCGAGTGCCGTCTTCGGCCGACCACTCGACATCGTCGATATGATTACGGGCACGGGTGACGTTGGTGATCGAGGTTTCGATCACCTGCTCCGGGGTCATGTTGAGCTTAACCTTCATGTGCAGAGGCGACGTCGCGATCACGGTATGAACGCGACCGCGCTTGCCCGCTTTCACAGCCTCGGCGCAGCGGTCGATGTCCTTGGGATGGACGCGGGACAGACCGGCGATAATCGCGTTCTTGGAACGCCTGGAAATCTCCTGAACGGCCTGAAAGTCGCCTTCCGAGGTGATCGGAAAACCGGCCTCGATGACATCGACGCCCATATCGTCCAGCATCTCGGCGACCTCGAGCTTCTCCTCGAAGGTCATGGTGGCGCCGGGACACTGTTCGCCGTCGCGCAGAGTGGTGTCGAATATGATGACGCGGTCCTTGTCGGACTTGTTCGCGGGGGTCATGGGAAAATTCCTTCAGTCAAATGGCGCCGCCTGGGGCGCTGTCAGGTTTCGGTGCTTCGTCGAACCCCTGAGTGCCCAGGCAGATATGCCCAGACGGCCCTCAGGGGCAGATAAGAAGCAGGAGCCCGCCAAGGAGGGACGAAATGGACGCGGCCGGAATCGCGGCGGAATCAGCGGAAATCACCGCCGTTCCGTGCATTTCCTGCTCTGTACCGCGAATCGCCATTCAAAAACCCTCGGGAACGCAATGATCGGCCCAAACCATTGACAGTTGGTTGCCGGAAGCGCCCACACACCTTTCTAGACGAGAAAGGACGGGCCCGGCAACGCCAAAAGCGGCTGGCAGTCCGATCTTTCGGCCCGGGTCGCTGACCAACGGCCGTCAGGCGCCTCGAGGGCGCCTTTTCGACACAGCCGGGGCCCCACGTCCCTCCCGCTCAAGCGCTGCACGGGCCTTCTGCAATTCGTCGAGCGAGTCTTTCGCCACCTCGGGAAAATGCAAATCGAGCTTCTCCAGAGCTTCGACAATCGCTGA
>NZ_DATJDJ010000195.1:0-4070 GCF_035497515.1 Pararhizobium sp.
GACATTCTTCAACCGCACCAGGCTCTTGACGCGCGACATCAGCTGCAGGTCGTTGACCGGCTTGGTGAGGAAATCGTCGGCGCCGGCCTTCAGGCCCCTTACCCGGTCGGAGGGCTGATCGAGGGCCGTGACCATGACGACGGGAATATGGGCGGTGCGGGGGTTCGCCTTCAGCCGTTCGCAGACTTCGAAACCATCCAGGCCCGGCATCATGATATAGAGCAATATGAGATCAAGCGGCTGCTTCTCGCAAATAGCGAGCGCTTCGTAACCGTCTGCAGCGGTGAGAACGTCGAAATACTCGGCCACCAGCCGGGCTTCCAGCAGTTTCACATTGGCCGGTATGTCATCGACGACAAGGATACGCGCGGTCATGCAATCTTTCCTGCCCAATGAGCGCTTGAGATAACCCCACTCAGCGCGAATTATTTTGCGGAGCTGCCCGTTAGAGCGCTCCCGGCAACCTCATGCGTCGCCCAGATAAGTCTTGATCGTCTCGATAAATTTCGGAACCGAGATCGGTTTGGAGACATAGGCCTCGCAGCCCCCCTGTCGGATCCGCTCCTCGTCGCCCTTCATCGCAAAGGCCGTAACGGCGATGACCGGGATAACATGGAGCTCGTCGTCCTCTTTCAGCCACTTGGTCACTTCCAGCCCGGAAACCTCCGGCAACTGGATGTCCATGAGAATCAGGTCCGGGCGATGTTTACGCGCAAGATCAAGGGCTTCCATGCCATTGCGGGTCTGGATGGTCGTGTATCCGGATGCTTCGATCAGGTCACGAAAGAGCTTCATATTCAGCTCGTTGTCTTCAACAATCATCACCTGCTTGGGCATTTTGGTCCCTTGTTTTGCCGTTCCGGCTTGCAAGCCCGGCGCATCCTTATAAGTTGCGCGCAATGGACATCACCTGTTCCCGGAAGCTTGACCTTAGAGCTATTTGGTTGAAAAACAGGTAATATTGCGCGAAAAAATTGCCTGAATGCCAGAAGGACGAATGCACGTGACACCGGCCGAGGAAACCGCAATCGCCATTCTTGCATGGCTGGCAAACGAGCCGGAACTGCTCGGCCGCTTCCTGGCGCTGACCGGCACCGATCCCGCCTCGTTGCGGCATGCAGCGGCCGATCCGGGGTTTCTTGCCGGCGTCGTCGATTTCCTGATGGGCCATGAGCCAACCCTCCTCTCCTTCTGCGAGGCGACCGGCACGCCGCCCGAACAGGTGGTGCGGGCGCATGCGGTCCTGTCAGGTCCCGATAATCCCGGCGACTTCTGAGGCAGAGAGCATGGTCCGGTTTCGCTGTCGGCAAGAGCGTGGATATCGTCCGGCCTCCCTTGAGTGTCGGCAGCATAGAGCGTAACGTAAAAATGTTCAACTTTTGTTCCGGTCCATGCACACAGACACGCCGCGCCTTCCGGGTTTCTGCCGAGACTGCCTGACCGGCCAGCCGGACGGCATACGCCGTTGCCGGGCCTGCGGCAGTCCGCGCCTGCTTTATCATTCCGAACTCCATGAGCTGACACTCGCCCATATCGACTGCGATGCCTTCTACGCGTCCGTCGAGAAGCGCGACAATCCGGAACTGGCCGACAAGCCGGTGATCATCGGCGGCGGCAAGCGCGGCGTCGTGTCCACCGCCTGCTACATCGCCCGCATTCACGGCGTGCGCTCGGCCATGCCGATGTTCAAGGCGCTCGAAGCCTGTCCGCAGGCGGTCGTCATCAAGCCGGACATGGAGAAATATGTGAGGGTCGGCCGTGAGGTGCGCAGCCTGATGCAGGAACTGACGCCGCTGGTGCAGCCGCTGTCGATCGACGAGGCCTTTCTGGAACTGAAAGGCACGGAGCGCCTGCATCACGATCCCCCTGCCCGCACTTTGGCGAAATTCGCCCGCCGCGTCGAACAGGAGGTCGGCATCACCGTTTCGGTCGGTCTTTCCTATTGCAAGTTCCTGGCCAAAATCGCCTCGGACCTGCAGAAGCCGCGCGGCTTTTCCGTCATCGGCGCAGCCGAGGCGCTGGACTTCCTGAAGGACCGGTCCGTCACCCTTATCTGGGGTGTCGGCAAGGCCTTTGCGGCGACGCTGGAGCGCGACGGCATCCGCACCATCGGCCAACTCCAGACGATGGAGGAAACCGACCTGATGAAGCGCTACGGCACCATGGGCCAGCGCCTCTACCGGTTGTCGCGTGGCCAGGACGAGCGCAGGGTCGAGATCGACCGCGAAGCCAAGAGCGTCACTTCGGAAACCACCTTCAACGACGACCTCTGCGACTATGACGACCTCGTCACGCATCTGCGCCGATTGAGCGAACAGGTGGCGTACCGGCTGCGAAAGGCCGAGATCGCCGGGCAGACCGTCGTCCTGAAGCTGAAGACCGCCGACTTCAAGATCCGCACGCGCAACCGGCGACTGGACAGCCCCACCCGCCTTGCCGACCGCATCTTCCGCACCGGCATGCAGCTTCTCGACAAGGAAGCGGACGGAACGAAATTCCGCCTGCTCGGCATCGGCGTCGCTGATCTTTCCGATCCCGATCTCGCCGATCCGCCCGACCTCGTCGATGCGCTGGCCGGACGCCGTGCCGCGGCCGAAGCGGCGATCAACGCTCTGCGCGACAAGTTCGGCAAGGCGAGCGTCGAGACCGGCTACACATTCGGCAAGGGCCGGCGGAAATAACCGGGTCGCCTCGCCTGCTCCCTCTGTTCTTTTTGTTCCCTTGGAAACAGCAAAGCTTCCTTAAATCTCTCACGCTAGCCTTGTCTGCCACTCCTTCGTCCGGATGTTCACATGGTTTTGCGTCTTGCATTTGGTATCGGCCTTGTTTTCTCGCTCTCCGCCAGCACCGCGCTTGCGGGCGGCGATCAGGCGCCGCTGCAGATCGTCGTCTCCCGCGACCAGCAGTCGCTGGTGGTCTATGACGGCGATACGGTGATCGCGACGTCGAATGTCTCGACCGGCAAGCCCGGCCATTCGACGCCAACAGGCATTTTCTCGATCCTCGAAAAACGCCGCTTCCACGCATCCAACATCTATTCGAACGCGCCGATGCCCTTCATGCAACGGCTGACCTGGTCCGGGATCGCGCTACATGCGTCGAACCACGTTCCAAACCGCCCGGCCTCGCACGGCTGCGTGCGCCTGCCGGACGATTTTGCCAAGCAGCTTTTCAAGATGACCGGCCGTGGGCTGCACGTGCTGATTTCGGATCGCCAGTTGGTGCCGCAGGCGATTTCCGATCCATTCCTGTTCCAGCCGATTGTCGTCCAACCGGCGCTGCTATCCGATGCGACATTGCGGCCGAGCGTGTCGCATCTTCCCGAAAAGCCTGTGGAAGTTGCGACGATCGCGCCGCAGCAGGTTGAAAAGCCGACTGTCGAGCCGGAGCAAAAGCCACCGATCCGGATATTGATCACCCGCCGCGATCAGCGCGACATCACCCGCGATGTCCAGGCGCTGCTCAATCAGATCGGTTATACCGCCGGCACCATAGACGGCTATGCCGGTGTGCAGACGCTGCAGGCGGTTCGATCATTCCAGGCCGATGAAAAAATGGCGGTGAACGGCCTGTTGACGAGCGAATTCCTGGATGCGCTTTATCTCAAGGCCGGCAAGGGCAAGCCGCCGAACGGCCAGCTTTTCGTACGCCGCGATTTCGAGCCGCTGCTGGACATGCCGGTTACCATCGAAAACCCGGAAATCGCGCTTGGAACGCATTTCCTGCAGTTCCAGAATATCGATGCGGCGACCGGAAAGGGCGAATGGTTCGTCATGTCGCTCGACAACAGCCTGCCGGGGCCGATGAAGAAGCGGCTCGGCATTACCGTCGAGGAAGATGCGAGCGCCTTCAATGCGGCACGGCGCAGCATGGGCCGCATCATCCTTGCGCAGGAGGCGCGCCAGAAGATCGAGGAACTGCTGGCCGAAGGTTCCTCTCTGACCATTTCCGATCTCGGCCTGGGGCAGGAAACCGGCAAAGGGACGGATTTCGTGACGATCACCCGCACCCCGCCGAAATCCTGAACGTATAAAGGGCGTCAGCTATACGAGTTCGACGTCGATCACCCC
>NZ_DATJDJ010000196.1:0-15749 GCF_035497515.1 Pararhizobium sp.
AGACCTCGGCGCCGCGATGGCGGCAGATATTGAGGATCGCATGAACGGTGCCATCGGCATGCCGCGTCAGGATCACCTGCTCGGACGCCATCCG
Source organism: Pararhizobium sp. (assembly GCF_035497515.1). Classification (GTDB taxonomy): domain Bacteria; phylum Pseudomonadota; class Alphaproteobacteria; order Rhizobiales; family Rhizobiaceae; genus Pararhizobium. The sequence goes on from NZ_DATJDJ010000196.1 coordinate 95, forward strand.
GAAAACCTCGAAATCATTGGGGTTCGGGATGACGCTTTCATGGGCGACGCAATGCCAGTGGCGCCGGAAGACTCGTTCCAGATCTCGTTCGTAGATGTCAGGATCGGTATAGAACGGCCGCGCCAGGCCGTAACCCGGTTTGTGCGCGGCGACGAGCTGGTCGATGCGGTCCATCGGATGTTCCGTCGATTTCTTTTCTGGCGCGAGCATGGCTTCATCCCCCTGAAAAATAACCGGAAAATCGCGTTCCGGTGCGCGCATTCGTTTGCGGGCCGGTCCGAGAATGCCCCTCAGCCGCTGGCCATGACGAGCCTAACGAGGCTGTGGACATTTCGTGACCTAACTATCTCTCTCCGTCATCCTCGGCCTTGAGCCGAGGATCCACTCCCCGGGGCCATGGATGGTCGGGTCAAGCCCGACCATGACGGAGAGAAAGGTGCGCGATCCAGTCCCAATCCGAATGGGACTGGATGATCTCACATCCTCACCCGTTCCGCCTTCGGATCATACATCGGCGCAAGCGACGCCTCCGCCTTCACCCGCGTCCCGGCGATCTCGATCTCGTAGACCGAGCCCAGCACATCGGCCTCGCTCTCGCCCTCGCACCGCACATAACCAAGACCGATCGCGCCGCCGAGATGGTGGCCGTAATTGCCTGATGTGATCGTTCCGACGATCTTGCCGTCACGCACCACAGCCTCGTTGTGGAACAGCAAGGGCTCCGGATCGGTCAGCTTGAACTGCACGAGACGGCGCGACAGGCCAGTGTCCTGTTTCCGCAGGACCGCATCGCGGCCGATGAAATCGCCCTTGCCGGTCTTGACGGCAAAGCCGAGACCGGCTTCCAGCACATGGTCCTCATCGGTGATGTCATGACCGAAATGGCGGAAGGCCTTCTCGATGCGGCAGGAATCCAGCGTATGGATACCGCAGAGTTTCAGGCCGATATCCGCACCCGCAGCCTCTAGCGTTTCGAAAACATGCGCCGTCTGGTCGGTGGAGACATAAAGCTCCCAGCCGAGTTCTCCGACATAGGTGACGCGGTGCGCCCGGGCGAGCCCCATGCCGATTTCGATCTCCCGCGCCGACCCGAACGGATGGGCGGCATTGGAAAAATCATTGGGGCTCACCTTCTGCATCAGGTCACGCGTCTTCGGTCCCATGACGCAGAGCACCGACTCCGAAGCCGTCATGTCGGTGATGACGACGAATTCATCGGCGAGATGCTTGCGCAGCCAGGCAAGATCGCGTTGCAGGGTGGCGCCCGGCACGACCAGCAGGAAAGCTGTTTCCGAAAGCCGGGTGACCGTCAGGTCGCTCTCGATGCCACCACGGGCGTTGAGCATCTGGGTATAGACGATGCGGCCGGCGGCAACATCCAGCTGGTTGGCGCAATGCTTCTGCAGGAAAGAAAGCGCATCGCGGCCCTCGACGCGGATCTTGCCGAAGGAGGTCATGTCGATCAGGCCGACACCATTCCGGATCGCCAGATGTTCGTCGCGCTGGTTCTCGAACCAGTTCTGCCGCTTCCAGCTGTATTTGTATTCCCGCTCCTGACCGGGTTTCGCAAACCAGTTGGCGCGCTCCCAGCCCGCCACTTCGCCGAACACGGCGCCCCGCGCCGTCAGGTGTTCGTGCACGGGCGAGCGACGAACGCCACGTGCGGTCGCCATCTGGCGGTAGGGGAAATGGTCGGCATAGAGCAGGCCGAGCGTTTCGGTGACGCGCTCCTTGAGATAGGTGCGGTTCTTCTGGAAAGGCTGGGCGCGGCGGATATCGACCTCCCAGAGATCGAAGGGCGGCTCGCCGTCGTTCATCCATTGGGCGAGCGCCATGCCGGCACCGCCGGAGGAGACGATGCCGATCGAATTGTAGCCGGCCGCCACCCAGTATCCCTTCAGTTCCGGCGCCTCGCCGAGATAGTAGCGGTCATCGGGCGTAAAACTTTCCGGGCCGTTGAAGAAGGTATGAATGCCCGCCGTCTCCAGCATCGGCATGCGGCGAACAGCGTTTTCGAGGATCGGCTGGAAGTGATCGAAATCCTCGGGCAACTGGTCGAAGCAGAAATCCTCGCTGATGCCGTCCATGCCCCAGGGCTTGGCCTTGAGCTCGAAGGCGCCAACCAGCATCTTGCCGGCATCCTCCTTGTAATAGGTGCATTCGTCCGGCACGCGCAACACTGGCAGGCGCTGCAGCCCGGCGACCGGTTCGGTGACGATGTAGAAATGCTCGCAGGCGTGCAGCGGCACCGTCACGCCCGACATGTTGCCAAGCTCCCTGCCCCACATGCCGGCAGCGTTGACGACGTTTTCGGTCTCGATCGTGAAGGTCTCGCCATTCTGCTGGCAGGTGACGCCGGACACCCGGCCATCCTTCTTGTGAACGGCCGTCACCTTGACGCCTTCGAGGATGGTCGCGCCATTCTGGCGGGCACCCTTGGCAAGCGCCATGGCGATATTGGCCGGATCACACTGGCCATCAAGCGGCAGGTGCACGGCGGCAACCACATCCGACACATTCAGATGCGGATACATCGCCTTGACCTCGGAAGGCGAAATCTCGCGCACATCGACGTCGAAGGCGCGGGCAAGCGAGGCCTGGCGATAAATCTCTTCTTTCCGTTCCTCGGTCAGCGCCACCGTGATCGAGCCACACTGGCGCATGCCGGTGCCGATGCCGGTTTCAGCTTCCAGCTTGGTGTAGAGATCGGCGGAATATTTGGCGAGTCGGGTCATGTTCTGCGAGGCGCGCAACTGGCCGATCAGGCCGGCCGCATGCCAGGTCGTGCCCGAGGTCAGTTGCTTGCGCTCCAGCAGCACCACATCCGTCCAGCCGAGCTTGGCCAGATGATAGGCGACGGAACAGCCAGAAACACCGCCACCGATGATGACCACGCGGGCTTTCGAGGGGATGGGCTTGCTCATGCGCGCAGTCTTTCATTCTTGGGATCAAACAGCGGCTCGTCCGCCTGGACAACGGCCTTGAAGCGGTCGCCGTAGATCTCGACCTCGACCTCGGTGCCGGGCGTGGCGAGGTCCGCGCGCAACATGCCGAGCGCGACCGACTTGCCGATGCGATAACCCCAGTTGCCCGAGGTCGTTTCACCGACAACCTTGCCGCCATGCCAGAGCGTCGACATGTAGGGCGCGTCGCAATCGCCGGCGTCCACCACCAGCGTCACGAAGCGCTTGGTGACGCCCTGCTGCTTTTCGCGTTCCAGCGCCGCCTTGCCCTTGAACTCAGGCTTGGCCCAATCGACGAAGCGCTCAAGACCGCCCTGCAGGATGGTGTAATCCGTCGAAAGGTCGCCCTTCCAGGCGCGATAGCCCTTCTCGATGCGCAGTGAATCCAGCGCCTCCATGCCGAAGGGTTTCAGGCCATGCTTCTGGCCCGCCGCCCAGACGGCGTCGAAGATCACGATCGTATCGTCGATCTTCGTATGGATTTCCCAGCCGAGTTCACCGGCGAAGGAGACGCGCACCAGTTGGCACCAGCGGCCAGCGATCTGCACCGACTGGTGGGTCAGCCAGCCTTTGGCGAGATCGGCATCACAGACGTCAGCGAGAATGTCGCGCGACTTCGGACCGGAGAGAATCTGGCAGGTGAAGTTTTCGGTGACGTCGTCCAGCGTGAAGGCTGCATCCTCAGGCAGGTGCTTCTGCAGCCATTCGAAATCATGCCACTGCGCCGTCGCCGCCGTGATCAGGAAGAAGAAGTCCTCCTCCAGCGCCATGACCGACATTTCGGTGACGATGCGACCCTTGTCGTCGGAGAAATAGGCAAGGCCGATCCGGCCGGGCTTCGGCACCTTGCCGGTGATCAGGCCGAGCAGCCAGTCGCGGGCGCCCTCGCCCTTCAGCCGGTAGCGAGAGAAGCCCGGAAGATCGAGAATGCCGGCGGCATGCGTGACCGCAAGGCATTCCTCCTCGATCCGCTTCTGCCAAGGTCCGGCGCGGTTCCACGTCTGGGTTGCCTCTTCCGAAAGATCGTCGCCCGGCTTGGCGTACCAGTTGGCGCGCTCCCAGCCGTTATAAGGCTTGAACTGAGCACCAAGCGCCGCGATCCGGTCATGGATCGGCGACAGTTTCTTGTTGCGCCCGGCCGGCCAGGCGTGTTTCGGGAAATGCATCGCATATTCATGGCCATAGATTTCCATGCCCTTGGCGATGCAATAATCCTGATCGGTAAAGCTGGTGAAGCGGCGCGGATCGCAGGACCACATGTCCCATTCGGTCTGGCCTTCGGTCACCCATTCGGCCAGCACCTTGCCGGCGCCGCCGGCCTGGCAAATGCCAAAGGTGAAGACGCAGGCCTCGAACGCGTTCGGCACGCCCGGCATCGGCCCGATCAGCGGGTTACCGTCAGGCGCATAGGGGATCGGGCCATTGATCATCCGCGACAGGCCGGCGGTGCCGAGAATCGGCACGCGCTCGACGGCATCGTTCAGATACCATTCCAGTCGCTCCAGATCGTCCGGGAAAAGCTGGAAGGAGAAATCGTCGGGCATGGGATCGTCGGGCGTAATCCAGTGCGCCTTGCAGTTCTTCTCGTAGGGACCGAGGTTCATACCGGTCTTTTCCTGGCGCAGATAGTACGACGAATCCACGTCGCGCAGCAGCGGCAGCTTGTGACCGGCTTCCTTCGACCAGGCGGCCAGTTCCGGAATTTCCTCGAACAGCATATACTGATGGCTCATCACCATCATCGGCACGTCGCGGCCGAACCACTTGCCGACTTCGCGGGCATAATAGCCGGCGGCATTGACGACGTATTCGCAAGCGATATCGCCCTGCGCCGTCGAAATCACCCATTCATCGTTTTCCCGGCGAGCGCCGGTCGCGGGACAGAAGCGGAAGATTTTCGCGCCGAGGTCACGCGCGCCCTTGGCCAGCGCCTGTGTCAGCTGCGCCGGGTCGATATCGCCATCATAGGGATCGTAGAGTGCGCCGGTCAGATCATGCGTCTCGACAAAGGGATAACGCGACTTGATCTCGCCGGGCGACAGGATGTCGAGGTCCATGCCCTGATAGCGGCCCATGCCGACCACACGCTTGAATTCCTGCAGCCGCTCCTTGGAATGACCAAGGCGGATCGAACCGGTGACGTGATAATTCATCGGATAATCAACGAGATCGCCAAGCTCACGATAGAGCGACGCCGAATAGCGCTGCATGTTCATGATCGACCAGGACGACGAGAAGGTCGGCACATTGCCGGCCGCATGCCATGTCGAGCCCGCCGTCAGCTCGTTCTTTTCCAGAAGCACGCAATCCGTCCATCCGGCCCTGGCCAGATGGTAGAGGCAGGACGCCCCGACGGCCCCTCCCCCGATGATCACGACGCGTGCATGAGACGGCAAATTCGACATGTCTGTTCCCTTGTTTGGGACCAGTTTTGGCAATGAAGCAGGCGAGCATCAAGCGCACGGATTTCGCTTTATTGATCGAAGAATTCGATTAGACTGCGAATGAAGCAAGACCCCTCCCCACAAGCGGGAGGGGGTTTTACAAGTGAGCGACTTGAAACGGCATGCAGATCGACCTCATCGAAACCTTCCTCGACCTGATGGAAACCCGCAGCTTCAACCGGACGGCGGAACGGCTGAACATCACGCAATCGACCGTTTCCCACCGCGTCAAGGCGCTCGAAGCCCAGTTCAACCGCAAGCTCTTCACCCGCAACAAGGGCGGCACGGCGCCGACTGCGTCCGGGCTGCGCTTCCTCGATCATGCCAAGGCACTTCAGCATCAATGGCACGAGGCGACGCGGGCGGTGGAAAATGCCGGCGCCTATGAGCGCTCGATGCGGCTCGGCATTCAGCATGATCTGGCCGAAGCCTTCGCCGGCCGCTGGCTGTCGGCGATCAGGACCGATCTTCCCGCGACCTCGATCTATATGGAAGCCGATTATTCCATTCAGATGAACCGCGATCTCGCCGCCGGCGATCTTGATCTCGCCATTCTCTACACGCCACATTACCTGCCCGATCTGCATTACGAGCGGATCGGCGAACTCACCTATATGCTGGTCAGCACCAGTGCCCGCACCGTCGCCGGACTGAGGCCCGAGACCTATATCCAGGCCGTCTATTCGCCGGCTTTCGACCGGGCCCACCGGCTGGCGCTGCCGCATCTGTCGGCCGCACCCTTGGCGTCCGGGCAGAATATCGCCATCACCGGCCTGTTGAAGACACTCGGCGGTGCTGCCTATCTCAGCCGCGATACGGCGCGGCAACTGGCGCAGGAAGGTAGCGCCTTTCCGGTCGAGGACGCACCGCCGATCGCCCAGGCGATCTATGCCGCGACCAGCATCCGCACCCGCCACGCCCACCAGCATCGTCGGATCATCGGCGTGATGCAGGAATTGCTGGCATCGTGAATGCCGCGACCCGATCTGGCTTCAGGGATGTCCGGCAAATGTTTCCGCCTGCGGTTCTGAAAGACGGACCAGAATGTCGTCGGCCGAGACCGGATAGGCGATGGCATAACCCTGCAGGACGTCGCAGCCAAGGCGGGTCAGGAGCTTGGCATGCTCCAGCGTCTCCACGCCTTCCGCCACGACCTCGATATGAAGCGCCTTGGCGATATCGACGATGGAGCGCAGCAGGCGCTTCTGTTCGCGCGACGTGATGACCGGCATGACCAGTTGCCGGTCGATCTTCAGCCGGCTCGGCTTCAGCTTCATCAGCCCGATGATCGAGGCATGGCCGGAACCGAAATCGTCGATCTCGATGTCGATACCCAGATCCTTCAGCGCCTCGACGTTGGCAAAGACGCTGTCCTCGGTATCGTCGAGGAAGATCGTTTCCAGGAGTTCGAAGGATAGCGTGTCCGGCTCGACCTCAAGCTGATGCAACTCGTCGATCAACAGTGGATCCGACAAACGGGCCGCCGAAACGTTCACGGCGATCCTTGGCACGCGCACGCCTTGGCGCAACCAGGATTTCCGGTCTTTCAGGGCTGCTTTCAGGATTGCTGCATCGAGATCGTCGAGCATGCCGAGGGTGGAGGCAACACCCAGAAATTCGCCCGGCAGCAGCAATCCCCGTTTGGGATGGTTCCAGCGCGCCAGAACTTCCAGACCGACAATGCGACGGCTGCGCGCATCGACCTGCGCCTGATAATAGGGAATGAACTCGCCCTTCTCCAGCCCGCGGGCAAACTGCTTGGCCAGACGCCGCTCGGTGTTGAGCTGGGCCTTCATCTGGGTCGAGAAGATTTCCACCTTGCCACGGCCGAGCTTCTTGGCGCGGTGAAGCGCGATATCGGCCTCGGCCAGCAGTTCGGTGACGTTGCGGCCATGGGCTGAAGCAAGCCCGATCGATGCACTGACGCGCAGCACCTCATCCTTGTACCAGACGGATTGCTTCAATTGCTGCGCCAGCCGCTCGGCGAGCGTCTTCAGGTCGTCGACCGAACTGAAATTGGAAATCAGCACCGCAAATTCGTCGCCACCCATGCGGGCGACGAACGCGCTCTTCGGCAAGGCGGCCACGATTCGGCTTGCCGCCGATTTCAAGACATCGTCCCCGACGGAATGGCCGGCCGTGTCGTTGACCTGCTTGAACCGGTCGAGGCCGACATGAAGGATCGCCAGTTTCTCGACCGCCTGCTCCTTCGAAAGCTCGACCAGGCGACGATCGAAAAAACGGCGATTTGGAAGCCCGGTCAGATAGTCGTGCTCGGCCGCATATTCGATCCGCTGGGTGCTTGCCTCCAGTTCCACTGCCCGCGTTTCTGCGATCGCCTTCTGCCGCTGCAATTCCCTGTTCAGGAGGACGTCCGCGGTCACATCCCATTCGGCGCCGAGAAAGGTGATATTGCCGTCTTCCTCGAAGCAATGCGCACGCGAGCGGAGGTAGCGGATCTCGCCGCCCGGCAGGATGATGCGATATTCCGATTGATAGGCACCCTTCGCGGCGATCGCCTTGTCGAAATCGGCTTGCGCATGCTCAAGATCGTCCGGGTGGATCGCTTTCGTCCAAACTTCGCCCTTGACGTGCTTCTCTTCGCGGCCGGTTCCGTAAAGCCGGTGCATTTGCAGGTCCCAGACCACTTCGTTCGTCTGGGTGTCATGCTCCCAGACACCGATCTGGGATGCTTCAAGCGCAAGTCCCAATCGGCGAAGAATATTCTGGAATTCCTGCTCGGACCTCACCGCTTTCATGGTCTTCTCTAAGAGTGATTCATCGCGTACAGGCGTGCAGGCCATTCTGCATCAAGGTTCCTAAGGAACTATTGTTCCGCCCCACGCGAAATGTAAGCCGCAATACAATCAACCATTCATTGTTATTTTAAGGCAGACCTGCTCGAAATCGGTTCAACTCGCCGGTCGAATGCATGACTTGACGATATGCAAATTGTATCACCATTTGCCCCTCAAAGCGGCATGCCGCGTCGCAGCCTCGAATTGACATCGCTGGGGGGACGTCATAATCATCGTCGGATCAATTGGTTCCCTGGGGGCGAGGCGCTTTCGGGGAGTAAATGGGAACGTGACGGGTGGACCCATTCTGGGCACCTCTATCATGGCCGACCCCGCGACTGTAGAGCGGTCAGAGTTTGTCATGCCGGACATCCGGCAAAAGCCACTGCGGCGGCGGGCCTAACGCCCGCACCCTGGGAAGGCGAGACAGGCTCCTTGGTGCGAAAGCGCCTGACGCCGCGAGCCAGGAAACCTGCCGGTTGATAAGGGGCACGGTGCCCAATTGGTGGGAGAAATCCCACGCGCCATCACGGAGGTTGTCATGGCTAAGACTGCAGTTTCGAATGTTTCGCTCTCCCTCAACGACCGCATCACAACCGGCATTCTCGCGCTGCTGATCGGCAGTTTCCTGGTTTTCGGTGCTGGCCTGGCCAATTCCGCCGTGCTGCACGACACCGCGCACGACGTCCGTCATTCCTATGGCTTTCCTTGCCATTGATCGACTGACAGGAAAGGCGACCCGCCTTTCCCAGCCATCCGACATGAAGCAACGCCTGGTTTTGATGAAAACCGGGCGGCGGTAATCTATGCGTCCGTGCCTCGGCACCGGGCGGTTTTTGCCGTGGGATTTCAAACATGCAAAGCGTGAACACGGTTGAAGACAGCCGCTCCGCTTGAATCTGGGGATATCGATATGATTATCAAAACAATTCTGGCCGCGCTGGTGGCTGGACTGATTGCGGGCGCCTTCATGACCGCCGCGCAGGAGCTTCGGGTGACCCCGCTGATCCTGCATGCCGAGGAATATGAAGGCGAGGAACCGGCCGCCGGGCAACCGATAACCGAGCAACCCGCCACCGAACAGCAGCATTCGCATCTGAAGCAGCAATCAGCCGTAGATTATGTCCTGGCCGCTCTTTCACCGATCACGCCTGCCTACGCGCATGCGGAAGGTGAACATGAAGAAGGCGGCATCATGTTCGGCATGAGCCGCTTTTCGGGAACGCTGCTCGCCAATCTCGTGGCAGGCTCAGGCTTCGGCTTGCTTCTCGCTGGCGTCAGCCTCGTCATCGGCTATCCGATCACGCTGCGCAACGGAGCGCTCTGGGGCGCTTGCGGCTGGCTCGCCGTCCACCTGCTCCCTGCCCTCGGCCTGCCACCGGAATTGCCGGGCTTCCCGGCCGCCGACCTGCAGGACCGGCAGATCTGGTGGGTCGCAACGATCCTGTTTTCGGGCGCCGGTCTTTACCTCATCGTCCTGCGCGCTGAAATCGTCGCCAAGGCGGCCGGTCTCCTGCTGCTGATCGCCCCGCATCTCTACGGCGCGCCGCAACCGGTGGACATTTCGAGCGCCGTCCCGGCCGTTCTCGGCGCGGAATTCGCCGTGGCTGCGCTTGCGACGACACTGGCCTTCTGGATCGTGCTGGGCGTCCTCTCCGGCTTCATCAACGACCGGTTCCTGAAATCGGCCTGACAATCATCGCGTGCCGCCCGCAAAGCCGGTGCAGCACGCGAAATGGTCAAGGATTGCCTGCGCGGGCGATATGATCGCGCAGGCGGCTCCTCTGCACGGTCGGTTCGAGAAGCACGCAGACATCGCAAAAATCACCGCCCTGCGTGCGGTAAAACAGGCAGCAGCCGCTTCTCAGGCGAAAAAGCCGCTTCACCGGAACACCGTCCCGCTCCGTTTCGATCTGCTCATAGTGCAATTCGCTCGACAAAAGCGGCGATCCCGGAAGCTTGACGATGGCAAGCGCCGAAGCCATGGCGCCCTCCTCGTCTCCTTTCGCGGAGCCAATCTCCAGGAACGCCCCGGTAATCCCGTCAGCCGCCAGCCGCCACTGCGCTGCCGCCGACAGGCCGGTATGCGCCTGCAGCGCTTCCACCACAGGCTTGAGACTTGTAACGAAGGCATCGTGGAAATCATTGGCGCTTCCACCGGTCAAAAATGAACTGAACCGGAAATGAAAGCGCCTGACGTCCCGTGCGGAGGCGTGAGCGGGAAGATCATAGCTCTCGAGGCGAACCGCAAGACGCTGCGGATCGAGATCGGCAACGAGACCGGTATTCAGATAGATCGTCCCGACGGCGATACTCAGGTGATGGCAGTAGAAGGCGATCAGATGGGCGCCCCGCATGCGCTCGTCCATGCCGGCGGCGAAGCGATTCTGGTGGTCGAGACAATCTGCGAGCCAGACACTATCTGCGCGCCAGGCCTCCGACACCGACAGGAAACCTTCACCATCACCAAGCGACGCCGCGACCTGCGGAAAGGTTTCCGCCTGCCAGGCCATCGCTGTTTCAGCATCCGGCACGGAGAACCTGCCTGTATATCGGGTGTCGTTCAAGGGCAGCCGCCTGATTGTCTGCTACAGCGCCGCGCGTCAAATACGACGCGCAAAAGTCACTGTAGCAGTAGGCTGTCCGTTTACCTCAAAGCCAGCCGCCCGAAAAGCCCGCCCGCTTCAGGCCACGGCGAATGACCGGCGAGTCCCGCAGCATGTCCCAGACAAGGCCCGTGCGGTGATTTTCGATCATCATCACCAGAATGCCCTGATCGAGCCCGACTGTGCGATTGTTCAGCCATCCTTCCGCCGTCTTGCCGGGAACGCTCGGATTGAAGCTGCCGAGGAAGCGGCCGTTTTCGACAACGCCGGGATAGGTCGATACGATGTTCCGCGTCGCCGACATCGCAGCCTTGGGCTCGAACGGCAGGCAGGCGAGCGGTGCCCAGGGCGCAATCGTCCCGTCGTCCGGCCCCTGCGGCGCACCGCGCGCGGCGTAACCGGAAAAGACCTGATGGCGCCCGTCCTGCAGGCGGCGCGGCCGAGGCGGACCATCACAGGAGGTCAGGCCCCACATATCGGAACCGTAACCAACGAAACCGCCGGGATTTTCCGAGGCATATTCCCGCTGGACGGTGATCGCGCGGCGGGTGTTTTCGAAATAGTCCGTATCCTCGCTGGCGACGGCCGCATCCTGAATGCCGCGAAAATCGATCCAGGCGTGGGAAAACAAATGAATGAACAGCGGCCCGGCATAAAGGAACGGCTTGCCCTTGATGGCCGTCCAGTCGCACTGGCGCAAAAAGGCATCGTAGCTTTCCCTGCCGATCGGATAGGACGGAGATGCGAGCGCCAGCACGTAGAGGATGATCGCTTCACTGTAGCCTTCCCAGCGGAACGGCAGAAAGCCGGTCCGTGGCTTCCAGCCGAGCCAGAGCGCTTCCTTGCCATCGAGTGCCCAGGCCCAGTTGGCGCGCGCATAAAGCATCGCGGCCAGCGACCGGATTTCGGCCTCGACCGGATCTTCTTTCGTGAAATAGGCAGCCCCGGTCAATACGCCAGCCAGAAGCAGGGCGCTGTCGATCAGCGAAAGTTCGCTGCGCCATGTCCGCCGACCGGTCTCCATGTCGAGGAAATGATAATAGAGCCCCTTGTAACCCGTGGCATCCTTGTCCCGGTTCTGTGGGCTGTCAGCGAGAAAGCGGAAGGTCGTAAGGGTGCGCTCGGCGGCATCCTCCCGGTTCATCCATCCCCGCGCGACCCCGATCGGATAGGCGGAGAGACCGAAACCGGTCGCGGCAATGCTCGATGGCGAACCCGGCAGCGAGGTGTCGGCGATCAGACCGTTCCGCGGATTGACGAATTCGAGGAAATAACTGAACGCCGCCTGCTGGAACCGATCAACAAAAACCGCATCAGTATCATTTTTCAGAAGCATTGCGCCGGTCACTCCGTCAGTCTTTCATTACCAGATAGATACAAGGTGAAACAAATCACCGTTTCTTGAACGTCACGGGAGCCAAACGGCTCTTCCCAACAACCAGTTATGGTACATTTTGTTTCCTACGATCGGCAGCAGTGATTGGATGACACAATGATCACGACACTTGCCATGCTCCTGGGCCTTTCCGGCGGTATTGTCGCGACCGCTGCCGCGAACGACAACCAGGTCGATGTTGCTCTTGTTCTGGCAGTAGATATGTCAGGCTCCATGGATATCGAGGAGGCGCAGGTACAACGTTTGGGATATGTTGAAGCGATACGTCATCCAGACTTCATCAATGCGGTCAAGGGCGGCCTCAGCGGGCGCATCACTATAAGCTATTTCGAATGGGCCGGCAGCGTCAACGAGACCTCGGTGGTGGACTGGCACCTGATCGAGGACGCCGATGATGCCGCCGCCTTTGCCGATCAACTGGCCTCGCGTCCGGTCTTCACCCGCCGCGGCACCTCGATTTCCAACGCGATCTTCTTCGCATCGAAGCTGCTGGGCGCCAACCCCTACCAAGGCATGCGGCGGGTAATCGATGTGTCGGGCGACGGGCCGAACAATCTCGGACCGCCGGTCGACCCAGCCCGCAACACCGCCGTTGCCGACGGCATCATCATCAATGGCCTCGCCATTCTCATCCGCCCGTCCGGCAGCGCCGTTGCGCTCGACCGCTATTATGCGGACTGTGTCATCGGCGGTCCCGGCTCCTTCGTGCTGCCGGTCCATAAGCCGGCAGACTTCTCGGTCGCCATCCGCCAGAAACTGGTGATGGAAGTCAGCCGCCGGCAACGGGTGGAGCGGATCATTCCCGCTCAGACGACACCCACGTCGGACTGCATGATCGGCGAGAAACAGCGCCCCGGCTTTCTCGATCGGGTCTACCCCGAACTCGAAAAATAGCTTTCGGGGCCAGCACGCAGCTTCAAAGCCAAAATGTAGCGACACCGCAAGGGGGGCGGCGCTTTCGGTATCGGAGACCAACAATTTCGGCGCCGACGACATTCCGATCGGAGCACCGATCCGGCTGGCCTGCGACCCCGACGCCTTGGTGGCGCTGGCGGACTGAATCAATCCGTCGGCCCGTTCGAAAGGACACGCGCGGCGGCCTCGCGTCCGGCGACGATCGCGCCTTCGACATAGGCCGGGAAAGACGACGACAGCTCCGACGAGGCGAAATGCACCGGCGGGGCGCCGGCACGGATGATCGTTTCCGCATCATAGGCGCAGAGATCGGTGATGACGTCGCTATAACCGCCGCCACTCCATGTGTCGTCGATCCAGTTCCGCATTCGAAAATCGGTGGGTGTCACAGCTGCGCTGCCTAAGGCCGTGGCCAGCCGGCGAAGCATCTCGGAGCGGATGAAATCCTCCCCCTTGCCGCTCCAGTGGACCGCCAATGGACCGCCCGCGAATACCACCAGCGCCGAGGCACGATGGTTGCTGACATCGCAGGCAAACAGGCCGAGCACATCGCGCCACATCACCATGCCGCTCTTCCCGTCATCGCGCCAGAACGGTCGCTCATATTCGACGAACGCCTTGATGACCGTTCCGCTTTTCCAGACCGCCAGAGCACCAGCCAGATCGGACGGTAACGCCGGCTCATGGATGATCCGCGACGCCATCACCGGCGGCACGGCGACGATCACCTGCCGTGCCCTGAAAGCCTCGCCATTATCAGCCAGTATCGTGACGAAACCGTTCCCGCGCACAATGCGCGTGACCGGCATGCCGAGACGCACGCGCGATCCGAGCGAGGCCGCGAGCGCCTCGGCGACTGCATGCATGGTGCCATCGACGGAATATTGCAGTTCGCTGCCGTTGCTTGTCGTGCGCCGGTCATTGTCGATGACGTACCAGAGCGGGATTTCGCTGATCGAGCGGCACCACAGGCCCTCGACCATCGCCTGATACCCGGCCTTCGCACCCGGCGCATCCGTCTGCAGCGCAAGCCAGGCCTCGACCGTCAGCCCGGCGATCGACGGATCATGCGGATTGATCCGATTGGCCCGCGCCCGGATACGGCCGGATTCCGCAAAGCCGTGGCCAGCCTCCCCGGACGCAAGAGCCGGCTGGATCTGGAAAGCACCTTCCATAGGCGTGTCGAGCACCGAAAAGCCGAGCCGGCGCACCAGCGCCATGACCTCGGGCATCTCGTCACAGATAAACTGGCCGCCCGTATCGAAGCGGACGCCATCCGCAAACACCCCCGAGGCAACCCGCCCGCCGACGCGCCCGCGCGCCTCGAGCACGAGAACCTCGCGCCCGGCGGAAACCAGGGCATTCGCCGCCGAAAGGCCGGCAAAGCCGGCCCCGACGACAATCACATCCGCATCATATCCGTTCAATAGCCAGCCTTGATCTTCTCGAATTCGGCAATCATCTTCTGGTGCAGATCGTCGGCACCGGTGACCGGAACAGCATCTTGTCGACGAATTCGTCGACATCGGCATAGCCCTTCTCGGCCAGGATCTTCGGATCCACCGCCGCGATGCCCTTGCCATTGGCGTGACCGTAGCCCCAGTCATTGACCAGATAGCCGCTGATGGCGGGATCGCTGACGGCATTGGGGGAATCATATTGCTGCGCCGCGCTGCTTTCGCCGTCCTTCAGCCGGACATAGCCGCAAACCCAGATCGACAGCGTGGCGATCAGCAGGTTTTCCTTGCTTTCGAAATGGAAGTGACGATGCCGCGCGACAGGCCGGCGCCATCGGCGACGTCGGCAAGGGTCGTTTCGGCATAACCGCGCTTGGCGAGCGAATCGATGGTCGCCTCGATCAGTTGCTGGCGCCGCGTTTCCTTGGATGCCTTGCGACCGCGCCCACCCTTTTCACCGGTAGCCACCGCCGCAGATACTGCCTTCATTCTCACCGCAACCTTCTTGTTCTTGACGCTGAGAACAACGGTCATGATGCGCTCGCCCGGTTTTTGACCGCGCAGATGAGTGGGACAATGCTCCCCTGTGTCAAGCACTATCAGAAGATGATGAAGCCCGCCAGAACTGGGACCTCATCAGGAAGCCGCCGGGCACCGAATGGTCCGGGCGAACCCGTTATGCAGCCGCGACCTTCTTCTATCATCGCGGCGAGATGAGCGCCGAGGTGCTGGAAGTCTATCGCATCTGTTGGCGCATCGACGCGGAAGACCCGCTGGATGTTCTGCGCCGATGGCGGATCGGGGCGGGTGGGTGGAGCGGATGCTGAACTCGCGTTGATGTAGAAGTCCCCTCCCCACAAGGGTGAACAGGCCGACGCCGATCAGGCCAAACTGCTGGAACGCCACGCCGATGCGGAGCGAGATGATGATCGACGGTGAGCTTATTCAGCCTATCGTTTTGAAAGCAGATTCCGAAATGAATTCCGTTCAGGAACCTTCTCCGTGGCCGGGCGTTGAGAGCGGCAATTCAGAACAAAAAGCATGGGGACGACGTTGAGTTACAAGCGCTTTCCAAC
>NZ_DATJDJ010000197.1:0-6848 GCF_035497515.1 Pararhizobium sp.
CGAAAGTCTGGGCGAAGATCGGCCTGTTGAGTTTCGGCGGCCCGGCCGGGCAGATCGCCCTCATGCACAAGGAACTGGTGGAGGAGCGCCGGTGGATCTCCGAAAGCCGGTTCCTGCATGCGCTGAATTTCTGCATGCTGCTGCCGGGACCGGAGGCGCAGCAACTCGCCACCTATATCGGCTGGTTGCTGCACGGCACCCGTGGCGGCATCGTCGCCGGTCTGCTGTTCATCCTGCCGGGCTTCTTCGTCATCCTCGGCCTGTCGTCGGCCTATGCGCTGTTTCATCAGACGGATTGGCTTTCCAGCCTGTTCTTCGGATTGAAGGCTGCTGTGCTGGCGATCGTAATCGAAGCGGTCATCCGGATGGGCCGGCGGGCGCTGAAGACGCGGTTCTCGCTGATCGTCGCCGGGCTTGCCTTCGCCGCGCTCTTCCTGTTCGATCTGCCGTTTCCCCTGGTTGTGCTGGCGGCGGGCGTTGCCGGCTATATCGCAACCCGGATGCAGGCGGACACGGGCGAAAATGCAGTGGCTGCGGCGGCAAAACGAGCGATGGCCGACAAGCCATCCGTCATCGATGCCGGCTTCCCCGACCATGCCACGAACTGGGGTCGCACGGTACGGGTTCTCTGTCTCTGGCTGGCGCTGTGGATCGCGCCCTTCATGCTGATCGCCGGTGTGATCGGCTTCGACAATGTCTATCTCGCCATCGGCCTGTTCTTCTCGAAAATGGCGGTGGTGACCTTCGGCGGCGCTTATGCCGTCCTGGCCTACGTCGCGCAGCAGGCGGTCGAGACCTATCATTGGCTGAAGCCGGGCGAAATGCTCGATGGCCTTGCCTTGGCCGAGACGACGCCGGGCCCGCTGGTTCTGGTCCTGTCCTTCGTCGGCTTCATGGCCGCCTTTCGCGAACCGCTTGGGCTCGATCCGCTCTGGGCGGGCATGCTCGGTGCGACGCTCGCCACCTGGGTCACCTTCGCGCCCTGTTTCCTGTGGATATTCCTCGGCGCGCCCTATGTCGAAACGCTGCGCAACAACAGGGCGTTGTCGGGGGCGCTGGCGGCGATCTCGGCGGCGGTCACCGGCGTCATTCTCAACCTCGCCGTCTGGTTCGGCCTGCACGTCCTCTTTGCCGAGGTCGCGCGATATGCGGCGGGGCCGCTATCGCTGCCGCTTCCCGTCTGGCAGAGTTTCCAATGGCCGGCATTCCTGCTGACGCTCCTTGCTGCTGTTCTGCTGCTCGGGCTGAAGCGCGGGATGGTGACGACGCTGGCGATCTGCGCCGGCGCGGGCTGGCTGATCAGCATTTTTTAGCATCGCCAGTGCCACGGATGCCCGAAACCTTGGGATTCGGCCGCCATTTTCGGCATCCAGTCTTGTGTTTTGGCCGCCTGCCTGCGATGTCACCCCGACCAATTTTTTCTGCGGGAAGCCAGCATGGCCGTTCGGATCAACAGTTTTCGCGACATCGCCAGCCGCTACGACGTCGTCCTGTGCGACGTCTGGGGCGTGCTGCACAATGGCGTCGCGGCCTTCAAGGAGGCCTGCGAGGCTCTGACCGAAGCGCGAGCCATGGGCCTGACCGTCGTCCTCATCACCAATTCGCCCCGCCCGCATCCCGGCGTCATCGTCCAGATTCGCGGGCTCGGCGTGCCGGACAGCGCCTATGACCGGATCGTGACATCAGGCGATGTGACCCGCGCGCTGATCACCGCCGGCCCGAAGAAGATCTATTTCATTGGTGCCGAACGCGACCTGCCGCTGATCGAGGGACTGGGCGTCAGCATGGTGTCGTCGGAAGATGCCGAGATCATCGTCTGCGCCGGCTTCTTCGACGACGAGACGGAAACGGCCGAGGATTACCGCGCGACGCTCTCGGGCATGGTCAAGCGCAAGGTGCCGCTGATCTGCGCCAACCCGGACCTCGTCGTCGAGCGCGGCCACCGGCTGATCCCCTGCGCCGGCGCCATCGCAAAAGTCTATGCGGAAATGGGCGGGGAAACCCGCATTTCCGGAAAGCCCTATGTGCCGATCTATCGTGCCTCGCTGTCCGAAGCCAAGGCGGCACGCGGTGGCTTCGATCTGTCGCGGGTGATCGCGGTCGGCGATGGCATGCCGACGGACGTCAAGGGTGCGCAGGATTTCGGCCTCGATGTTCTCTATATCAGTGCTGGAATTCATGCCGCTGAATACATGACGGAGGAAAAGACCAACGAGGCAAAGCTGACGGGCTTCCTGAAAAGCGAAGGCGCCACCCCCAAATGGTGGATGCCGAGGCTCGCGTGACGGATATGACGGTTTTCCATCGCAACGAAACGCGCGAACCCCTGCCGGAGGCGTTGCGCAGCGGCGTCATCGCCATCGGCAATTTCGACGGCGTCCATCGCGGCCATCAGTCGGTGCTGAACAGGGCTCTGGATGAGGCAGGGGCACGCGGCGTTCCCGCTCTCGTTCTGACGTTCGAGCCGCATCCGCGCAGCGTCTTCCGTCCCGACCGCCCGGTTTTCCGCCTGACACCCGCGCCGCTCAAGGCCCGCATCCTGGAAGGCATGGGCTTTTCCGCCGTCATCGAATATCCGTTCGATCGCACATTCTCCGCGCTTTCCGCCTCCGATTTCATCCGTTCCGTGCTGATGGACTGGCTGCATGCCAGCCATGTGGTAACCGGCTTCGATTTTCATTTCGGCAAGGGCCGGGAAGGCGGCCCGGCCTTTCTGATGGCGGCTGGCGGCGAGAACGGTTTCGGGGTGACGCTGGTCGATGCCTTCCGTGACGAAAACGCCTCGGTCATCTCCTCCAGCCATATCCGCGGCCTGCTCGGCGAAGGCGATGTGGCACAGGCCGCCGGATTGCTTGGCTATCGCTATACGATCGAGGCGGAGGTGATCGGCGGCAAGCAACTCGGACGCACGCTCGGTTATCCCACGGCCAACATGCGGCTGCCGCCGGAGGTCGAACTCCGGAACGGCATTTACGCCGTCCGTTTCCGCTGTGCCGATGGCAGCGTGCATGATGGCGTCGCCAGTTTCGGCAAACGCCCGACGGTCGACAGCGACGGCACAGCGCTGCTCGAAACCTTCGTGTTCGATTTCTCCGGCGATCTCTACGGGCAGGTCTGTTCGGTGTCCTTCTTCGGTCATCTGCGTGACGAGTTGAAATTCGACGGTCTCGATCCGCTGGTGGCGCAGATGAAACAAGACGATGCCGAGGCGCGTGCGCTTCTGTCCGGTGTGCAGGCGCTGAGCGAGATCGACCGCAATATCGCATTTTGAACCGGATAATCCGGCATGATGCCGGACCGTTAACGGGCCTGTCGCCCCTTTCGAAGGATCAAGCCATGGCCACCACGCCCCGCCGCCCCGTCAGCGCGATGGACGCTGCCGAAGCCCTGTTCAAGCCAGCCAAAAAGGCACCGGCGCCTGCCGTCGAAAAGCGCGCTTTGCCGGAAACCAAGGAACTGGTCTCCCTGAAACTCGACAGTTCCGTGCTGCGGTATTTCCAGGACGACGGCCCCGGCTGGCAGGACCGCATCAACGACGCCTTGCGTTCGTTCGTCGCGGCAAATCCGAAGGATTAGGCGACATCAAACCTTGCGATTGGAGCCGGCGGTTTTGAGGATGGCATTGGCTGTGTGCCGGCTCTTCAGATTGTGCGGAACGAGCACCAGTTTTCCGGTCTCGCGGGATCGCCATTTCTCGTGCGAACCTTTGGCATTCGTCTGATATTCATATCCGAGGGCCTGAAGAATGTCGCAGACGACCTTGTAATATCCTTCCGCCACTATGCCGCCGCCGGGACATCTGGCCTTTGCCAGAGAATGGCTGGAATGAGATCGCGCAGAGGCGTGTCGGCGAGATCGGGCGCGCTGATATGGTTTGCGACGATCAGATCTATCGCTGCGTCGAACATTACCTCTTCGAACTGTTCGACCGTGTCGGCTTCGATATGCAGGCCTTCGATGTCGCTTTCCGAGTAAAAGACCTGGGCGTCTGCGTCCCAGAGCGCTTTCACAAAAAATGTCCGTTTGACCATATCCATGCTCCCGCAATCGATCGTTTCGTCCGGAAGCGATCCCGATGATCGTATCACAGGATGAGCTGGCAGTTCCATCCGGTGGTCGCAATGCGGATCTTGTTCGAAACTTTGGCGTTCCATCTTCCTTTTCGCCGGAAAACCGCTTAAACAACCGGCGACCATGACCCGATATCGTCGATTGATACGTGATCAGCGAATTATTGGCCCGGCCTTCGCAGCGCTTTGATAGCCGCCGGAAGGTCCGGGTTTTCGGCGTTCCACCGGAGCGCCACCGTTATCCCCT
Organism: Pararhizobium sp.; assembly: GCF_035497515.1. Lineage (GTDB taxonomy): Bacteria > Pseudomonadota > Alphaproteobacteria > Rhizobiales > Rhizobiaceae > Pararhizobium. The sequence goes on from NZ_DATJDJ010000197.1 coordinate 4,318, forward strand.
TGAAGATATCCCGTTCGCACGCGCGGCGACACGCGCTCAACAGTGATTGCAAAAACCATGACCGATACAGCTGAAAAACTCGATTATTCCAAGACGCTCTACTTGCCGGAAACCGAATTTCCGATGCGCGCCGGCCTGCCGCAGAAGGAGCCGGAAACCGTTGCCCGCTGGCAGCAGATGGGGCTCTACAAGAAGCTCCGTGCCTCCGCCGCCGGCCGCGAAAAATTCGTGCTGCATGACGGCCCGCCCTATGCCAACGGCAACATCCATATCGGCCATGCGCTGAACAAGATCCTCAAGGACGTCATCACCCGCTCGTTCCAGATGCGCGGCTATGACTCGAACTACGTTCCGGGCTGGGACTGCCACGGCCTGCCGATCGAATGGAAGATCGAGGAAGCCTACCGCGCCAAGGGCAAGAACAAGGACGAGGTTCCGGTCAACGAATTCCGCCAGGAATGCCGCGACTTCGCCGCCAACTGGATCAAGATTCAGTCCGGCGAGTTCAAGCGCCTGGGGATCGAGGGAGACTTCGACAATCCCTACACGACGATGGCTTTCCACTCGGAAGCCCGCATCGCCGGCGAACTGCTGAAGATCGCCAAGAGCGGCCAGCTCTACCGTGGCTCCAAGCCGATCATGTGGTCGGTCGTCGAGCGCACCGCGCTGGCGGAAGCCGAGGTCGAATATGCCGATATCGAGAGCGACACGATCTGGGTGAAGTTCCCGGTAAAGGATCGCGGATTCAAAAGGAATTCGGATAATGATACAGGGCATTCAACCTATTGGCACGATGAGGCGACGGAGCTTCCTGCTGACGATCAGATGCATGTTGTCATCTGGACAACCACGCCGTGGACCATCCCGGGCAACCGGGCGATCGCCTATTCGCCCCGTGTCTCCTATGGGCTTTATGAAGTAACGGAAGCTGCCAATGATTTCGGTCCGCAACCCGGTGAAAAGCTGATCTTTGCCGATAAGCTGGCAGAGGATGCCGCCTCGAAGGGCAAACTGGTCTTCAAGCGCCTGATTGATTTGAGCTCCGATTTGCTTGGTTCAATCATCTGCGCCCATCCGCTGGCCGCGCTTGGCTACGATTTCAAAGTCCCGCTTCTCGCTGGCGACCATGTTACCGATGACGCCGGTACCGGTTTCGTCCACACGGCTCCCGGCCATGGCGCCGATGACTTTGAAGCCTGGATGGACAACGCCCGGGCTCTGGAAGCGCGTGGCATCTCTTCGAAGATCCCGTTCACCGTCGATGATGCCGGTTTCTACACCGCCGACGCGCCCGGCTTCGGCCCGGATCGGGAAGGCGGCGCCGGCCGCGTCATGGATGACAACGGCAAGAAGGGCAATGCCAACGAACTCGTCATGAAGGCGCTGATCGAGGCTAAGAACCTGTTCGCCCGCGGACGTTTGAAGCACAGCTATCCGCATTCGTGGCGCTCGAAGAAGCCGATCATCTTCCGCAACACGCCGCAGTGGTTCGTCTACATGGATAAGGACCTTGCCGACGGCACGACACTGCGCTCACGCGCACTTTCTGCCATCGACGAGACCCGCTTCGTGCCGGCCGCCGGCCAGAACCGACTGCGCGCCATGATCGAGAACCGCCCGGACTGGGTGCTGTCGCGCCAGCGCGCCTGGGGCGTGCCGATCGCCGTCTTTGCCGATGAGCAGGGTGAAGTGCTGATCGACGAAGCCGTCAACGCCCGCATCATCGCGGCTTTCGAAGTCGAAGGCGCGGATGCCTGGTTTGCCGAAGGTGCCAAGGATCGTTTTCTTGGGCAGGACCACGACCATGCGAAGTGGACACAGGTCATGGACATCCTCGATGTCTGGTTCGACAGTGGCTGCACCCATACGTTCACGCTGGAAGACCGTCCGGACCTGAAATGGCCGGCCGATGTCTATCTCGAAGGCTCCGACCAGCATCGCGGCTGGTTCCATTCCTCGTTGCTCGAAAGCTGCGCCACGCGTGGCCGCGCACCCTACAATGCCGTCGTCACCCACGGGTTCACGATGGACGAGAAGGGCGAGAAGCAGTCGAAGTCCAAGGGCAATGTCGTGGCCCCGCAGGACGTGATGAAAGAATCGGGCGCCGATATCCTGCGCCTCTGGGTCGCCACCACCGATTACTGGGAAGACCAGCGTCTCGGCAAGGCGATCATCCAGACCAATATCGACAGCTATCGCAAGCTGCGCAACACCATCCGCTGGATGCTCGGCACTTTGGCGCATGACAAGGGCGAGGATATCGCCTTCGCCGAGATGCCGGAGCTCGAACGCCTGATGCTGCATCGCCTGTCGGAGCTCGATCAACTCGTGCGCGAAGGCTATGACGCCTTCGACTTCAAGCGTATTGCCCGTGCCCTGATCGACTTCTCCAACATCGAGCTGTCGGCGTTCTATTTCGACATCCGCAAGGATGCGCTTTATTGCGACGCCCCGTCGAGCCCGCGCCGTCGCGCAAGCCTTGCGGTCATCCGCAAGCTGTTCGATTGCCTTGTCACCTGGCTTGCTCCGGT
>NZ_DATJDJ010000198.1:0-9435 GCF_035497515.1 Pararhizobium sp.
GCGTCGTTCCTGTCGTTCGACCTGACGCTGGCAGCGGCCGCATCCTGGGTCATGCTGCTGATCGTGTTGATCTTCTGCGTCCTTTTCATACTCGCAACCAAGCGCAAGGAGATCCAGTAATGTCAGGTTCCTCGCTCGGAAAACGCCGCAAGGCGATCCGCTACGGCCTTACCTATGCCGGCCTCGCGGCCCTGCTCGTGATTTTCCTCTTTCCGCTGCTTTGGATCGTCGGAATATCGCTGAAGACGCGCGAAGAGATATTCACCAATCCGCCGATCTTCCTGTGGGTGCCGACCTTCGAGAACTACGCCCAGGTGCTGACCCAGTCGGATTTCCTGTCGTCGTTCTCCAACTCGCTGATCGCCACGACCTGTTCGGTCCTGTTGTCATTGATCATCGGCATTCCGGCATCATACACCTTCGCCCGCTTCAGTTTTCGCGGCCAGGGCGTCACGATGATCTTGCTGCTGATCATGCGAATGCTGCCTCCGGTCGCGATCCTGCTGCCGCTCTTCGTCCTGTTCAAGGCGGTCGGTCTGTCGAACACGCGGTTGTCGATCATCATCGCCTACACGACCTTCAGCCTGCCGCTGATCGTCTGGGTCATGAAGGATTACTTTGCCAATCTTCCCAAGGAACTGGAGGAAGCGGCCTATATCGACGGCGCCTCGCGAATGCTCGCCTTCCGCAAGATCGTCCTGCCGCTGGCCCGACCCGGTATCGTCACAGCCGCGATCCTGTCGCTGTTGCTGGCCTGGAACGACTTCATCTTCGCGGCGATCCTGACCAACAATTCGACGCGGACCTCGCCGGTCCTGCTTGCAGCCTATGCCGGTGGGGAGACCGGCACCAATTGGGGAGCGATTACCGCCACCGGCGTCCTCGTCGTCATCCCCGTCATCATCTTCTCGATGATCGTCCAGAAGCACCTTGTGCAGGGCCTGTCATCGGGAACGGTGAAATAACGAACTTCAACGGAGGAGGAGAGTACCAATGGAAAAGAACAAGGGAATTTTGAACGGACCGAAGGTTACGCGTCGCAATTTGCTGATAGGATCGGCGGCGACGGTGGCGGGCGTCGGCCTCATGAGCTCCGCGCTTTTCACGCCGGCGCTGGCGCGAAGCAAGCCGGCAAAGCTGACCGTGCTGGGCGACAGCGCGCCCTGGAAAGGCACGATCATCGAGGACGCGATCCCGGCTTTCACCAAGGAAACCGGCATCGAGGTCGAATATATCCAGCTTCCAAACGAGCCGCTGGTCACCCGTGCCCGCGCGGAACTGACGAGCGGCAGCACCACCAGCTTCGACGTCATGCAGATGGGCGCATCCATGATCGGCTGGATGCACCCCTACATGGCTGACGTCAACGAACTGATGAAAACGGCAGGCGGCAAATATGCAGCCGATTTCGGCATGGACGAGTTCTCGCAGGCTTCCATCGATCTCGCCTCCATCGATGGCGTCCAGCGCGGTATTCCCTATCGCAGCACGACCTATATCCTGCACTACCAGCCCGACCTTCTGGAACAGGTCGGACTGAGCGCTCCGCCCAGCAATTTCGCGGAATACCTGGATGCGGCGCAAAAGCTCACCGAGGCAGGCAAACCGAACCGCTTCGGCGTGGGCTATTGCGCCCGCCAGGGCGGCGCGATCGTCGACCATTTCGGTCCGTATCTGTTGTCGTCGGGTGGTGGCTTCTACGACAGCAAGACCAAGGAAATCCTCATCAACAATGCGGAATCGGTTGCAGCCGTCGATTATTACGGAAGCCTTCTCAACAAGCACAAGGTCGTGCCGGAAGATGCGCTGACCTGGGAATGGGATGAAATCATCGCCAATGCCCAGAACGACCGCTACGCCATGGGCATCACGCTCAACGCCTCCGCGACGCCGATCAACCGCTCTGACAAGTCCAAGACCAAGGGCCGTTGGCAATGGGCGCTGGTGCCGGGTCGGGAAACCATCGCCGACAGCCGGTCCTCGCTCGGTGGCTGGAGCTTTGCCGTGCCTTCGGCGGGTGCCAACACGGAATGGGCCTTTGAGTTCGTGCAGTTCATCACCAGCCGCGAATGGGCAAAGCGGTCCATGGAGAAGGGCAATGCCTCGGCGCGCCTGTCGGTCCTGAACGATCCGGAGGTGATTGCAAAATATGGCTTCACCAAGGTGATGGCGGATCAGCTGAAGACGGCCATCGCCAATCCGCGTGATGCCTATTGGGGCGCGGTCGAGGCTCAGCTTCGCGCCGGCCTTTCCAAGACGCTGCTGGGGCAGGCGTCGCCGCAGGATGCCATGGATGAAGTGGCGGCCGGTTGGGAACGCACCATGCGGCGTGCCGGCTGACACTCGCTGCCGGGCGGTTCGCCGCCCGGCACATTTCGAACGACAGGAGAAGAGCCATGGCTTCCGTGAAGATGACGGGCATCAAGAAGAAATACGGCGCGTTGGATGTCATCCACGACATCGATCTGACGATCGAAGATGGCGCGTTCGTGGCGCTGGTCGGACCGTCCGGCTGCGGAAAATCGACCCTGTTGCGGATGATCGCCGGGCTGGAGGAAATCAGCGGTGGCGAGATCGCGATCGGCGACCGGATCGTCAACGACCTGACGCCGCGCGAGCGCAATATCGCGATGGTTTTTCAGAACTACGCGCTTTATCCGCACATGACCGTGGCCGAAAACATGGGCTTCAACCTGAAGCTGGCGAAGAAATCCCCGGCCGAGATCGAGGCTCGCGTCGGCGAGGCGGCCCGCATGCTCGGTCTGACGCCGCTCCTTCATCGGCGACCCTCACAGCTTTCGGGCGGTCAGCGGCAGCGTGTCGCGATGGGACGTGCCGTGGTCCGCAACCCCCTGGTGTTCCTGTTCGACGAGCCCCTGTCGAATCTCGACGCGAAGCTGCGCGTACAGATGCGGACCGAGATCAAGGCGCTGCACCAGAAGGTGAAGACGACCTCGATCTATGTGACCCACGACCAGATCGAGGCCATGACCCTGGCCGATCATATCGTCGTGATGCATGGAGGCCGCATCGAACAACAGGGCCACCCCCTGGAGCTTTATCGCAGGCCTGCCAATCTTTTCGTCGCGGGGTTCATCGGCACACCCGCCATGAACTTCATCGAAGCCGTCGGCGGCAGCGATGATCGGGGGGCGGTTGCAACGCTCGCCGATGGCGGCACGATCCGCGTAGGCGGCGTGCAGCTGGAAGCGGGCAGGCCCGTGACGCTCGGTGTTCGCCCCGAACACCTCGTTGCACAGGGCGACGGATCCCGGCTGTCCGGCTCGGCCCGCTTCGTGGAGCCGACGGGAGCGCTGACCCACGTCACCTTCGATGTCGGCGGGCGCGACCTCGTCGCGGTGATCGACGGCGAACGCACGATACGCGCCGGCGAGCCTTTCGAGGTCTCCGTCGCACCCGATCTCATCCATGTTTTCGACAGTCGGTCCGGCCACAGGCTGAATGCCGCCTGACGACAAAAATCGATTTAAGGGGCCGGATCCCAAGACCGGCCTTTCAACCAGGAGATTGAAAGTGAACAAGGCCATCAATTCGGCTGAGGCCATCGAGGCTGTGGAGAACGCCGTCCGGATCCACTCCCGTCCGTCCGACATCCGGATCACGGACGTGCGGATCGCTGTGGTGACGGGCATCTGCTACTATCCGTTGATCCGGATCGATACCAATCAGGGCATCTACGGCCTGGGCGAGGTCCGCGATGGCGGGCACCCGGAGAGCGCGCTGCGGCTGAAGCATTTCCTGCTCGGCCAGAACCCCTGCAATGTCGACATGATCTTCAATGCTCTGCGCCTTTACGGGGGAGACGGACGGGAAGGGGGCGGCATTTCGGGGATCGAGATCGCCTTGTGGGATCTTGTCGGCAAGATCTATGGCGTGCCGTGCTACCAGTTCTTCGGCGGGAAGTACCGTGACAGCGTTCGCATCTATGGCGATACGCCGGCGCCCGAGAAGCTCACGCCGGAGGCCTACGCCAAGGCGGTACGTGCCCGGGCCGACATGGGGCTCACCTTCATCAAGTTCGACCTGCCGCCCAAGCTGTTCGAAACGACCGAAGACGCGCTGGTGGGGTCTGCGACCCGACATGAATATGCCCTCGGCAAGAGTACCCGGGTTGCCGGTTCCGGCCGCGGCGCCAAGATTTCCGAAAAGGGGATCGAGACCGCCGTCGAGATCGTGCGGGCCGTTCGCGCCGAGGTCGGCAGCGAGGTGTCGCTCTGCGTCGACCATTTCGGCGAAGGCTATGTGACCGCCGATGAGGCCATCCGCATCGGCAAGGCACTGGAGCCCTTCAATCTCGCCTGGATCGAGGATCCGGTCATCTGGCACGACATCAAGGGCCACAAGAAGGTTGCCGATGCGCTGCTGACGCCGGTGGCAGGCGGCGAGGACCTCTACCTGCTCGACGGTTTCCGCGAGGCGATCGAAACGCAGGCCTTCGATGTGCTGCATCCCGATCTGTTGACGTCGGGCGGTATGCTCGAGACCAAGCGGATTGCCGATTACGGTGCCCGGTACGGCTTGGCGACGGCGCTGCATTCGTGCTGCTCGCCGATCGGCTTCATGGCCAACGTGCATTGCGGGGCGGCGATCGGCAGCCTGATGGCCGTCGAGCACCATGGCCTCGATGTGCCTTTCTGGGAAGAACTGGTAACGGGTCTCGAGCCGAACTATCTGGACGACGGCTATGTCAAGGTTCCAGACCTGCCGGGCCTGGGTCTCGACCTCAATCTGGATGCGATCAAGGCCAATCTTCGCGACCCCGACAGCCTGTTCATGCCGACGGAGGAATGGAACAAGTGCAAGGCGGGCTTCGAGAGGGTCGATCCGCCACGCTACCAGACGCAGTTGATCCGTTAGCGGCCCTCGGCCATCCATCCTTTCATCAGGCATCAGCAACAAGGCATCGGGAGTGGTCATTTCCCGGTGCCGAAGCGCATGCCGAAAGTCGGTGGCTTCCAACCCTTCAGCACGAAACGGCGAACCATTGCCGGTTTTGAGGTGGGGGGCAAAAGGGCTTGGGCGCCTGGCGGCGATCGTCTTTCTCGATCTCGACAATTTCAAATGGGTCAACGATACGCGCGGCCACCCGGCCGGCGACAATCTGCTGACCATGTCCGCCGCCCGGATCGCCGTCTGTCTGCGGGCGAACGATACCGTCGCCCGGCTTGGCGGCGACGAGATCGTCATCCTGCTGCCGGATCCGCCGCAGGAGATCGACCGGATGATCGTGGTCGAACGGGTGCGCAACAGCGTCGCCGCGCCTGTGGAGATCGGCGGTTGCACCTTCAGCGTCACCACCAGCCCGGGCGTCGCCCGGTTTCCGCTTGACGGGCGGAGTCGCGAGGAACTCCTGGCGAAGGCCGATGCGGCGATGTACCAGTCGAAGACGGGCCGCAATACGTTCAGCTTCGCGGACCCTGACGCCTGATGCAGGCAGATGTCATGCTGCTTCTGCGATGTCTTCTCGTGCAGCGTGCGACGACAGGGCAAAAAGCCCGGCGACGATGATCAGGCGCGGCTGGCGGAAGCGGTATCGGCTTGGGTGAGGGCCTCGCCGGACAATTGCTTGCCTACCAGGCCAACAAGTCGATCCTCGACAAACTGCTGAAGGAAGCCGGTTTCGAGGGGGAGTTTTCGCTCGGCCCGATGATCATGGCAATGCTGCGCGCCAATGGTCACGGGCTCGGAAAGGTGGGCTGAAATTGCTTTTTGGAACAGGAATCGGGCCGACGGGCCGGTTCGGATACGAAGCGTTAACTATATGCTTTGTAAATCAGAATCGGCAACATGGAGAACCGCCTGATGAGTGCTGCGTTGAGGGATGTGCGTTTTTCGGAGAAGAACGAACGGGTCGTGCCGTTTCCCTTGGCCGGGCAGGTGAACACCGTCAGGCGTTGTGCTTCCGAACTCGAAAACATCCACGGCGATGCGGCGCTCCAGTACTGGAAGACCGAGTGCCGGGCGCTGGCGCGAAATTTGCGCGCGCTGGGTTGCTCCGACGAGTCGATCAGCCAGCAGGTCATGGCCTTCCAGACGGAAGTTCAGGTCGAGATGATGCGGCGTTATTCCGATCGCCTGTCAGCGGAGGCGGAGGGCGGCTATCGTCTGCCGTAGTGGCATTTTGTCGATTTCTGGGTCCAACATCCATCGGAGCGATGCAAGAGTTGTCAGCAAAGCCTGAAAATGCACCTTTCGGCGCAGGTCGATAATTTTCCGACCAAAAGAGACAGATACGTGCTCTCAAAGCCATGATACCTAAACATTTCCCCAAGGTAACGAAATCCTAAGGATACCGTGATGGGGCACGGTTTTCCGGCGTTCGTCCCCCGGATCCGCACGTCCAGGAAATCCAGTCCTTGCGATCCCGCAATCTGGCATGCCCGGTTGACCCCGCTTCGTTTCGAAGCGCGGTCGGTGCGAGCAAACCCAAACCATCGTCTTTGACGGCGAAGCTTTGCTTCGCGCCGGTTTGGGGAGGCCATGAACATCATCCTCAAGGCGGCGGGACGAAGAACATCGAGAAGGGGAGGGGCGAATATCACCATCCGGCGCGCCTGAAACGAAAACGCCCGGCATTTTCGCCGGGCGTCGTTCTGCAGGACATGAGGGAGGATCTACATATTCTGCGGAAGGCTAGGTCAGACCATTATTTGCCGGCGTCGAGACGATCGATGGCCTCAACGTTGCCGGCGGAGGAGCCGTTCGGATCGAATTCGGATTCCAGCCATTTGTCGACGATGGCCTTGGCAAGTTCGGGGCCGACGACGCGCGCGCCCATGGTGATGATCTGGGCATTGTTGGACTTCGCCGCGCGTTCGGCCGAATAGGTGTCATGCGTCAGTGCCGCGCGGATGCCGGGTACCTTGTTGGCGGAGATGGAAACACCGATGCCGGTGCCGCAGATCAGGATGCCGCGTTCGTTCTCTCCGCGGACGATGGTTTCCGCGAGGCTTTTGGACAGGTCGGCATAGAAGCCGGACTGGCTGAGGTTCTGGACTTCGAGGCCGCTCTTGGTGGCCAGATGCGCTTCGATGATGTCGAGGAGCGGCTTGCCCGCGCTGTCAGCGCCGATGGCGATTTTCATGGCTGTATCCTTCCTTCGTTGTTTGTCAGAGCGTCGCGGAGACGCGGTTCAGAATGTCGAGATAACCGTTGACGTCCCAGGCCGAGCGGCCGATGAACAGGCCGTCGATATGCGGCTTCGCGATCAGTTCCTCGCAATTGCCGGGATTGACACTGCCGCCATAGAGCACCGGGACGGCAACGCCGAGGCTGTTTTTTGCCCATTCAGCGATCCGCGCGTGGCGCTCGTCGGCATAGTCGGCCGAGGCCGGGATGCCGCTGACACCAATCGCCCAGACCGGTTCGTAGGCAAGCAGGATCGGCCTGGTCCTGTCCGCGCCTTCGAGCAGGCCGAGCGCGCCTTCCACCTGGCGCTTGAGTACGACATCGGCCTGGCCCGCCTCGCGCTCCGCCAGGGTTTCGCCGATGCAAATCAGCGGGATCAGCCCGTGTTTCACCGCCGCTGCCGTCTTCAGTCCGACCGCGCGGTCGGTTTCGCCGAAATGCTCACGCCGTTCGCTGTGTCCGAGCTCGACAATGTCGAGATTGCAGTCCTTGAGCATGATGGGCGAGATTTCCCCGGTCCAGGCGCCGGCGTCGTCCCAATGCATGTTCTGCGCGCCAACCTTGACGCTGGTTGCAGCCAGCCTGTCCTTGACCTGCCGGCCGGACGTGAACGGCGGAATGACGAAGCGCTGGATGCGCGGGTCGCGCGTGACGTCGCTGCCCACCAGGCCATCGGCGAAGGTCATCGCCTCAGCCAGGGTCTTGTTCATCTTCCAGCTGGTCCCGACCCAGGCAGATATTGTCGTCATGCCCCATCTCCTCCGTCTGTTTTCTGAAACTTGATGTCTGCTCCGGCGATATCCCTCACAGACGGTATCGCTTTACGCCGCCAAGGAATACGACACCGATCTCACGATCCGCCACCTGCGCTCTTCTCGCGGTTCACGGTCGTCTCGGAAGTGAGATATCACATCATGAAGCAGTATATCAACTTTAATTTTGATATTTTGTGATATTTCTCTGTTATATCTTTGATTCTCCTCACATGCGCATCGAATCCGAAGGCTGAAACCAGGGCGTTTTTGTTCCCGTGGGAACATATGGGCATCAGGCGGCAGGGTAGCGATAGGCAGCCGAGCGCTTTTACGCGCCGGTTCGAGTGAAGCCCAAAGGCCAGACGTTCGGTTTGGCTGATGATCCATGAGGACAAGATGAAAAAATCATTGAATGCGATGCAGGCCTCTTCTGCCGCCGCGCCATATACGATCCCCGGCGTCGGTGACCAGACGCTGTTTGGGACCGATGGTGCCAACACGCTGACCGGCGGATCCGGAAACGACCAGTTCTTTGGCGGTCTGGGTGGCGATACCATCAATGCCGGAACCGGTGACGACGTCGTCTACTGGTTCGATCCGGCCGCGAGTTCCGCAGCCGGAGACAAGATCAATGGCGGTCTGGGTTTTGACAGCCTCAATCTCAGCTTCCAGAGCGCCAGCAAGGGCGTGACCTTCGCGGCCTGGGATCCCATCGCCAGCAAGACCTTCCTCGGTGCGACCCTGGTCAATGTCGAGCAGTTCAATATCACCGGCAGCGCCTTTTCCGATACGATGACGGGCGGCCGCTGGAACGACCAGTTCCTGGGCGGCGAGGGCGCCGACACGCTGGATGGCGGCATCGGCGACGACATGGTCAATGGCGACGAAGGCAACGACTTCCTCAACGGCGGCAATGGCGACGACATCCTTTCGGGTGGCGACGACAATGACGTGATCTATGGCGGTTATGGCGTCGACCTTCTGACCGGAGACGACGGCGATGACCGGCTTTATGGCGACAGGGGCAACGATGCGATCCTTGGTGGTGCGGGCAATGACCGCATCCTCGGTGGCGTCGGCGGCGACTTCATCCTGGGGGGCGACGGCGCCGACCATATCGATGGCGGTTCCGACAACGACCTCCTCTACGGCAATGAAGGCAACGATACCGTCCTGGGCGGCAGCGGCAACGATACCATCACCCACTCACTCGAAAGCTGGGCGAGCGAGGGCAAGGATGTGCTCGATGGCGGCACCGGCAATGACCGGGTCGAACTGCATAGCGTCTCCGGTGTCTTCACCGCCAAGGCTCCCGAGGTGAAGCAGGTGCTTTCCAACGGCACCAGCATCGTCAACTTCGAAGCCTATACGATCACGGGTTCCGACAAGGCCGACAAGTTCACCGGCTGGACCGGCGACGACGTGCTTTCCGGCCTGGACGGCAACGACGTCCTGTCTGGCGGCAAGGGCAACGATATGCTGGATGGCGGAGAGGGCGTCGATACGCTGGACGGCGGCGACGGCACCGATA
>NZ_DATJDJ010000199.1:0-25698 GCF_035497515.1 Pararhizobium sp.
TAGCGCAGGAAGCGTGAGATGTCGGTGAGGTCGGCAAGATCGGGCAGGCTCCTGGATGGCGCGCTGAGCACATAGGTGCCGCTTCCACGTCGCGCCTCGACAAGACCATCCAGCCGCAGGCGCGCCAGGGCGTCGCGAATAACCGGGCGCGAGACGCCGAAGCGATCGCAGAGATCGCTTTCCGACGGCAATTTGCTGCCGGGCGGAAAAGCGCCTTTCAGGATATCTTGCAAAACATGACCGTAGACCTGATCCGCATAGCTGGATGGCCTGATTTCGGGTATGCCTGCGATAGGGGCGGTATCTTCCGTCAAGGGCATGCTTTCTGCGCAATGTGATACAAAGGGCGAAGAGCTTCACACTAAAGCATTAATGCATTAAGACAGTCAAAGACGATTTGAAAGGAACGTGTTTTTGACCTCGGATGTGCCTTTTACCAAACACCGCAGCGGTCTTGACCGAACCCGCCAGATCGCCCCGCAGATCGTCGAATATCTTCGCGAGAAAATCCTCGAGCTTGACCTTGCGCCCGGCACGTCCCTATCGCGCCTTCAATTGCAAAAGCAGTTCGGCCTCAGCCAGACGCCTGTTCGCGATGCCCTGATGCGGTTGGAGGAGGAGGGGCTGGTCACGGTCTATCCGCAATATGCCACCCTGGTTTCCAAGATCGACATCAACCTTGCAAGGCAATCGCATTTCCTGCGGCGTGCCGTCGAACAGGAAATCGTTTACGAGTTGGCCACGAAGCCGGATCGGCGTTTCGTCGATCGTCTGGTGAGCGCAAATGCGACGCTCAAGACGCTCGTCTCGTCCAGCGAATATGGGAATTTCCTGCGTCACGACGGCGCCTTCCATTATATTCTCTACGAGGAAGCGGGGCTGCAGGACGTCTGGCCGGTGGTGCGGCGCCATAGCGGGCATATCGACCGGCTTCGTCGTCTCAACCTGCCGAATGTCGGCAAGGCACGCGTCGTCGACAATCACGACGCCATCATCGAAGGGATCGCGGCGGGCGATCCCGCCAGGGCCGAGCAGGCGATGAAGATCCATTTGTCGGGCACGCTGTCGATGGTCGATAGTATCGTCGAGCGCTATCCGGATTTCGTCCAGCTGGATTGACGCCGGCGCCGCATCAATTCTTTCGAAGCTGATGCCGCGAGAAACCTGCACCCTATGCAGGCTGACGGGAATTTTCCTGGCCGTCATCTGAATCCTCGATTTTTGTCCCTTGACGATCAATGTCCGGCCCGAAGCGTCCGAACTCGCATAAATGCTAATGCATTAGTGTATTGCCGTCCCGATTTGCTTGTGGTAGTTCGAAATCCAGACAGAACCGCACAGGAAATACCCGATGCCAAAAACAGTGACGACCCTGCGCAGCGCACGTTGGTTTGCTCCCGATGACCTCAGGTCGTCAGGTCATCGTTCGCGTCTGATGCAGATGGGGTATGATGAGAAGGATTGGGGCCAGCGGCCGATCATCGCCATTCTCAATACCTGGTCGGACCTGAATGCCTGCCATGCGCATTTCAAGCATCGCGTAGAGGATGTGAAGCGCGGCGTGCTGCAGGCGGGGGGCTTTCCCGTCGAACTGCCGGTGCAATCGCTGTCGGAAAGCGCGCTGAAGCCGACAAGCATGCTCTATCGCAACTTCCTCGCCATGGAGACCGAGGAACTGCTGCGCTCGCATCCGATCGACGGCGTCGTGTTGATGGGCGGCTGCGACAAGACCACGCCGGCTCTCGTCATGGGCGCCGTCAGCGCCGGATATCCGATGATCTTCCTGCCGGCAGGCCCGATGCTGCGCGGCAATTACAAGGGCGAATATCTGGGCTCCGGCTCGGATTCCTGGAAATACTGGGACGAGCGGCGCGCCGGGACGATTTCCGACGAGCAGTGGACCGGCGTCGAGGAGGGCATCGCCCGCTCCTACGGCCACTGCATGACCTTCGGCACCGCAAGCACAATGACGGCGATCGCCGAATCCATGGGGCTGACGCTGCCGGGGGCAAGCTCGATCCCGGCCGCCGACGCCAACCATATCCGCATGTCGACCCGTTGCGGTCGCCGCGCCGTCGAGATGGTCTTCGAGGACCTGACGCCGGACAAGATCATTACCCGCGAATCCGTCGACAACTCCGTCGCTGTTGCCATGGCAACGGGCTGTTCCACCAATGCCGTCGTGCATCTGATCGCCATGGCGCGCCGCGCAGGGGTGCCGTTGACACTCGACGATCTCGACAAGGCTGGCCGCACCACGCCCGTCATCGCCAACATCCGCCCCTCCGGCAAGCAATACCTGATGGAGGATTTCTATTACGCTGGCGGCCTGCGTGCGCTGATGAGCGAGATGAAGGACAAACTCAGTCTCGACGTCATGACCGTCAGCGGCTTCACGCTCGGCGAGACGCTGGAGGGGGCGGAAGTCTACAATGACGACGTCATCCGGCCGCTTTCCAACCCGATCTACCATGAGGGATCGCTGGCGGTCCTGCGCGGCAACCTCGCGCCCGATGGCTGCGTCATCAAACCATCTGCCTGCGAAGAGCGCCTGCGCGTCCATGAAGGTCCGGCCCTCGTTTTCGACAGCTATCCAGAGATGAAGAAGGCGGTCGAGGACGAAAATCTCGATGTCACGGCTGACCATATCATGGTGCTGCGCAATGCAGGCCCGAAGGGTGGCCCTGGCATGCCGGAATGGGGCATGCTGCCGATCCCCAAGAAACTGATCAAGCAGGGTATCCGCGACATGTTGCGGATTTCCGATTCCCGCATGAGCGGCACCAGCTACGGCGCCTGTATCCTGCATGTCGCGCCGGAAGCCCATATCGGCGGGCCACTGGCGCTGGTGCGCACGGGCGATATCATCCGGGTCGATGTGCCGAATCGCTCGATCGACATGCTGGTAGATGCGGAAACGCTGGCCAGGCGCCGGGCGGAATGGGTGGCGCCCGCCGACAAGTTCGAACGTGGCTATGGCTGGATGTTTTCCAGGCACATCACTCAGGCCAATGACGGCTGCGATTTCGATTTCCTGAAAACCGAATTCGGAAAGTCCGCCGGCGAGCCCGACATTTTCTGAGTGCCGGACGTGCCGGCAACCAATTCTGACTGGAGGAACCATGACCGACTACATTCTCTCGGATGCGACGCGCAAGAAATATGAAGGCGTCAGCACCGCAACGCTCTGCACCGCTCTTTTCAAGCGCGGCTTGCGCAACCAGTTCATTCAGGATGTCCGGCCCTTGTCGCAAAAGCCGAAGAACATGGTCGGCCAGGCCTTCACGTTGCGCTACATTCCGGCGCGCGAAGATCTGAACCAGATTTCCGTGTTCCAGAATCCGGACCACCCGCAACGCGCCGCCGTCGAGCAGTGCCCACCCGGATCCGTTCTGGTGATGGACAGTCGCAAGGATGCGCGGGCCGCGTCGGCGGGGTCCATCCTGGTCTCGCGCCTGATGGTTCGCGGCGTGGCCGGCGTCGTCACCGACGGTGGGTTCCGCGATAGCCCGGAAATCGCCGAACTCGATATCGCCGCCTATCATAGCCGGCCCTCCGCTCCGACCAACCTGACGCTGCATCAGGCGCTCGATATCAACAAGCCGATCGGCTGCGGCGATGTCGCCGTCTGGCCAGGCGACGTCGTCGTCGGCGACCGCGAAGGCGTGATCATCGTTCCATCTGGCATTGCCGACGAGATTGCCGACGAGGCCGTGGAAATGACGGCGTTCGAGGATTTCGTCACCGAGGAAGTGCTGAAAGGCAGCTCGATCATCGGTCTCTATCCTCCGACGAAGGATCAGACGAAGGTGGATTTTGCCGCTTGGCGCGAGAAAATGGGACGGTAACCACCGTCCCGAACATCTTCCACCGAGCGATGGGCAATTCCATGCACAAAGACATTACCATTCTTCAGGCCGCGCATCTCCCGGAAAAGACCGAGCGGGAACTGAGCAATGCCTTCGATATCCTGCATTTTCCCAGAGATCATGACGAAGGCGCACGGTTGCTTGCCCAGCATGGGCCGAAAATCCGCGGCATCGCAGTGCGCCACGCCCATATCGACAAGGCAATGCTCGACGCGATGCCGGCGGTGGAAATCATTTCCAGCTACAGCGCCGGACTGGATGGCATCGACGTCGAGGCGGCGCAGGCGAGGGGCATCGCGGTTTACAATACCTCGAAAATCCTGGCAGAAGACGTGGCCGATCTTGCCGTCGCGCTTGCGATCTCCGTGACGCGAGGGACCGTTCGCGGCCACGCTTTCGTGCGGGATGGCAATTGGGAAAATGGCGGTACATTTCCGCTCGGCCGTTCTCTACGATCCCTGAAAACCGGCATCGTGGGCCTTGGCCATATTGGCTCCGCCGTCGCGAAACGCCTGCAAGCCATGGGCGTAACCGTCAGCTATCAGGGGCCGCGGAAAAAGCCGGTCGATCTTGCCTATTTCGCCACAGCCCTTGACCTTGCCCAATGGGCAGACCTGCTCATCGTGACCTGCCCGGCCACGCCGGAAACAATCGGTCTGATCGATCAGCAGGTTCTGGACATGCTCGGCCCGGATGGATTTCTCGTCAACATCTCCCGCGGCACCATCGTCAACGAGGCGGCGCTGGTTGCGACATTGGCGCGCGATGGCATTGCCGGCGCTGGGCTTGATGTCTTCGAGAAAGAACCGCACGTGCCGGAAGCGTTGAGAAAGGATTCCCGCATCGTGCTTTCGCCGCATATGGGGAGCGGCACGCGCGAAACGCGGCAGCAGATGGGCGACCGGCTGGTTGAAGCGCTGCTCGAACATTTTTCCGAACGGTAATTCCGCAGACTTGCAATCAAGTCGGCCCGCATCGGAAGCGATCCGGGTGAAGGATTACGACGAGGCGCTGGCCGTTGCCAACGACACGCCGTTCGGCCTGGCGGCCGGCATCGCGACGACGAGCCTCAAGCATGCGACGCACTTCAAGCGCAATTCGGAAGCCGGCATGGTGATGGTCAACCTGCCGGCCGCCGGCGTCGATTTCCACGTCCCGTTCGGCGGCCGCAAGGCCTCCTCCTTCGGCTCGCGCGAGCAGGGCAAATATGCGGCCGAGTTCTTCACCGTGGTCAAGACAGCCTACACGCTGGCTTAGAGATTCCAGCAGCACGATTAAAGTACGACCGTGATGCGGCCAAATTGAAAGTGCGCTGGAGCTACCGTCAAACACCTCGACCATCAGCGAGTTCCAGCCTTCTTAGACTTATTGCTAATTGCCACCGATCAGACAGGAAGTAGCCTTCGCAGACTTTCTTGAAAATGAACATTTCGACTTTGGGAGGAGTCTGTATGTCAAAATTCATCATCAATCGCCGTGGCCTGTTGAAGGCTGGCGCCGTATCCGGCCTTGCCCTTTCTGCTCCGATGCATTTTATCCGCAATGCCTATGCGGATGATATGTCCTGCAATGTGCCAACAGGCGACACTGTTACCCTCGGGTTCAATGTTCCTCAGACGGGTCCGTATGCCGACGAAGGCATGGATGAATTGCGGGCCTTCCAGCTTGCTGTGAAGCACCTGAACGGTGAAGGCGATGGCGGCATGCTTTCGACTTTCAGCTCAAAGGCTCTCAAGGGCAACGGCATACTGGGAAAGAAGGTCGCATACGTTTCGGGTGACACGCAGACAAAATCCGATGCGGCGCGTGATTCCGCCAAGCGGATGATCGAGAAGGAGGGCGCGATCATGATCAGCGGCGGCTCTTCCTCAGGTGTTGCCGTTGCAGTCCAGAGCCTTTGTCAGGACATGGGTGTGCTTTTCATGGCCGGCCTGACGCATTCCAACGATACCACCGGCAAGGACAAGAAGCGTTATGGCTTTCGCCACTTCTTCAATGCCTATATGTCCGGCATCGCTCTCGGTCCCGTGCTCGGCGAGGCTTACGGCAAGGATCGCGTCGCCTACCATCTCACGGCAGACTACACGTGGGGCTGGACGCAGGAAGAGTCCATGAAGAACGCCACGGAAGCGCTCGGCTGGAAGACAGCGGCCGCTGTTCGCACGCCACTAGGTACCGGTGACTACTCGCAGTACATCACCCCGGTCCTCAATTCCGGTGCCGACGTGCTCATTCTCAACCACTACGGCAAGGACATGATCAACTCGCTGACGCAGGCCGTTCAGTTCGGCATGCGCGATAAGCAGGTCAACGGCAAGCAGTTCGAGATCGTCGTTCCGCTATTCTCTGAACTCATGGCTCAAGGCGCGGGTACGGCGATCAAGGGCATTTACGGCACCGCAAACTGGGACTGGAAGCTGGACAACCCCGGAACGAAGGCCTTTACCCAATCGTTCGGCAAGGAATATGGCTTCCCGCCGTCCCAGGCTGCCCAGACATGCTACGTTCAGGCCCTGCTTTATGCTGATGCCTGCGAACGTGCCGGGACCTTCCATGCACCCGAAGTGATCAAGTCACTCGAGGGCTTCGAATTTGACGGGCTCGGTAATGGAGCGACCAATTATCGTGCGGAAGATCATCAGTGCTTCAAGGACGTGCTCGTCGTGCAAGGCAAGGAAGAGCCGAAGGACAAGTACGATCTTCTGGAAATCAGGAAGATCATACCGGCCAAGGACGTAACCTACGACGCATCCATCTTTGGTGGCGATCTTGGCCCGGCCGACGCCAAGAAGTGCTGACGGGTCGTTCTCAGACAAAGGCTGCGGCATAAAAGCCGCGGCCTTTTGACATCGCATGCACCGGTAGGTGCCAGACATGCCCTTCAGACTCGGCGGTACAGATATGGACGCTCTCCTGCTTCAAATCCTGAACGGGTTGGACAAGGGCGGGGCCTATGCCCTGATAGCCCTCGGCCTGACACTCGTTTTCGGAACGTTGGGCGTGGTGAATTTTGCCCACGGCGCCTTGTTTATGATCGGTGCATTTTGCGCCGTTGGTTTCAACCGGTTCCTCACCCTTGAAACGGTTACCGTCGATCCGACGCAAGTGACTGCGTGGGGCACGCCGCTTGAGGTTCGCACGCCGTATCTCGAGGCCTGGCTGGGGGATTTCGGCCGCTTCCTGATCGATTACTCCGTACCAGCATCGATAATTCTCGCCATACCCGTGATGCTTCTTATCGGCATCGTGATGGAACGGGGACTGATCCGGCACTTCTACAACAGACCGCACTCAGACCAGATCCTGGTAACCTTCGGTCTTGCGATCGTGGTGCAGGAGATCATCAAGCATTTCTTCGGTGCAAACCCGATCCCGCAGCACGCCCCCTCGGCTTTTTCCGGAACTGCAGAGGTCGGCCAGCTCATCGGCCTTGGCGATGCATTGCCTTACCCCTGGTGGCGGCTCATCTATCTGCTGTTCTCGCTCGGTATCATTGGCGCTGTGTTTTCGTTCCTGCAGTTTACAACATACGGCATGGTGGTCCGCGCCGGCATGCGCGACCGCGAGACCGTCGGTCTGCTCGGGATCAACATCGAGAAGCGCTTCACCGTCGTCTTCGGTATCGCCGCAGTCGTGGCAGGTCTTGCCGGTGTGATGTACACGCCGATCCTGCCGCCAGATTATCATCTGGGGATGGATTTTCTGGTTCTCTCATTTGTCGTCGTCGTCGTCGGAGGCATGGGATCGCTTAGTGGCGCGGTGGCTGCAGGCTTCCTTTTGGGGATTCTTCAGTCCTTCGCCTCGATGAACGAAGTTAAAATGATTTTCCCCGGTATCGATCAGATCATCATCTATCTCGTTGCCGTTGTAATTCTGCTGACGCGCCCCCGCGGCCTGATGGGCCGAACCGGCGTGATGGAGGACTGATCTTGTTTGCGACGCTTTCCCGCAACGACTGGCTGTTGCTGGTCATCTTCTCGCTCCTCGTCGTGGCGAGCCCGATCACGCTGCAGCCCTTGGGTGCAGCGTATCCGGCCCTCATGCAAAAGTTCTGCATCTTCGGGATTTTCGCCCTCGGCTTCAATATTCTCTTCGGATTGACGGGCTATCTCTCTTTCGGGCACGCGGCTTTCATCGGCGCAGGCTCCTATGCCGCTGTCTGGATGTTCAAGCTCGTCACGATGAACGTTATCCCGGCCGTTCTGTTCGGCATGCTGGTTGCGGCGCTGTTTTCAGTCGTGATTGGCTATATCTGCCTGCGGCGCTCGGGCATCTACTTCTCCATCCTGACACTTGCCTTCGCGCAGATGTCGTACAATCTCGCCTATTCGGTGCTGACGCCGCTGACAAACGGCGAGACAGGGTTGCAACTGACCATTCAAGATCCGCGTGTTCTCGACGCCATGTTTGTTGCGCCGGGCGCCGGGCTGCCGCGTGCCAATCTTTTTGGCCTGGATATCAGCGGCGGCGGGATGGCGGGATTTTATTTTTGTGCGATCACGCTCATCCTCTGTTTTTACATCGCGCTCAAAATCTTCCGGTCGCCCTATGGCATGATGTTGCGGGCCATCAAGTCCAACCAGAACCGGTTGCGCTACACTGGCGTGAACACCCGGCCCTATCTGTTGACCGCCTTCGTGATTTCCGGCGCATATGCCGGGCTTGCCGGAGCGTTGATGGCTGCGACCGATCCGCTGGCGGGTGCAGAACGAATGCAGTGGACGGCATCTGGAGAGGTCGTGCTCATGACCATCCTTGGAGGCGCCGGGACATTGCTGGGGCCGATCCTGGGCGCGGGCGTCATCAAATATTTCGAGAACATCTTCTCATCGTTCAGCGATCGGACATTGCACGACGTCTTTGGCTTCCTGCCCGACGGTATCGAGAACGTTGTGGTCAAGGTTCTCTCGCTTTTTGTCGGTGATGGCTGGAATTTGACGCTCGGCGTGATCTTCATGCTCATCGTCATCTTCCTTCCAGGCGGCCTCATGGAGGGGTTCACTCGGATAAGGCAACTTTTCGGAAGCGGCGGCGGTGGCAAACCCGCACTCGTTGGCCAACCTAGACCGGCGGAGTGAAGCCAATGACGACGGAAAGTATCGTTTTGCATGTGGCCGATGTCAGCAAGCGTTTCGGCGGGTTGCAGGCCCTTAGCGATGTCGATCTCCAGGTGCAGGAGGGCACGGTCCACGCCATCATCGGGCCGAACGGCGCGGGGAAATCGACGCTGCTCAATGTCTGTATCGGCCGTATTCGTCCGGACGAGGGGCATGTCGTTTTCGCCGGCAAGACGCTCGACCGGCAGCAGCCGCACGAGATCAATCAACTCGGCGTCAGCCGTGTGTTCCAGACACCGGAAATCTTCCAGGATCTGTCACTTCTCGACAATGTCATGATCCCGGCCTTCGCCCGTCGCGACGGCGCATTCCGCTTCAGGGCGCTGCGTGCGGTGATCAACGAAACCGGCGTCCGGGAGGAAGCTGAATTCTTTTTGCAGGACACGGGCCTTTATGAACGTCGTTTCGACAATGCCGGTTCGCTGTCACGTGGCGACAAGCGGCGCCTCGAACTGGCCATGTGTCTGATCCAGAAGCCGAAGCTGCTTCTTCTCGACGAGCCGACAGCCGGCATGTCGCGCCATGACACGAACAAGACGATCGAACTGCTCACCCGGATCAAGGCGCGAGGCATGACGAAGGTTATTATCGAACACGACATGCATGTTGTCTTTTCGCTGGCCGATCGCATCAGCGTCCTTGCACAGGGACGAATCATCGCTGAAGGTCTGCCGGATGAAATCCGCGGTCATCCGAAGGTCAAGGAAGCCTATCTTGGGGAAACGCAGGAATGAACATCATGACCGGCACGACGATCGTGGACGAGGAGAGAGGCATCGTGACTGAAGCTGGGAAGGTGCCGTTCTTCAGCGTGAAGGACATCCACTCATGGTACGGCGAATCCTACATCGTGCAGGGCGTATCATTCGATATTGCCAAGGGCGAGGTACTGTCGCTGCTGGGTCGAAATGGCGCCGGCAAGACCTCGACACTCAGAACCCTGGCGCGCGCGAGCAATCCGACGCTCAAAAGCGGCGAAATCTGGCTTGAGGGCACGCCCCTTCACAAGATGCAGGCGTATCAAGCTGCGCAGGCCGGCGTCCAGCTTGTCCCCGAGGACCGCCGCATCATCGGTGGGCTGACAGTTGAGGAAAATCTGGTGCTTGCCCAGATATCCGGCCGGAAGGGCTGGCCGATCGAAAAAATCTACGAACATTTCCCCCGGCTGGCCGAGCGGCGGAACCAGGAAGGGACCACGATGTCCGGCGGCGAACAGCAGATGCTCGCGGTCGCGCGGGCTCTGGCGAGGGATATCAAGATCCTGTTTCTGGA
Organism: Pararhizobium sp.; assembly: GCF_035497515.1. Classification (GTDB taxonomy): domain Bacteria; phylum Pseudomonadota; class Alphaproteobacteria; order Rhizobiales; family Rhizobiaceae; genus Pararhizobium. The sequence goes on from NZ_DATJDJ010000199.1 coordinate 10,259, forward strand.
CGAACCGTATGAAGGGCTCGCCCCCATCATCGTCAAGGAGATAGAAGCGATCGTCAGACAGATTCGCGACATCGGGATTACCACCATCATCGTCGAGCAGAACGCCGTGGCGGCGCTGCGGTTTTCGGACCGGGCGGTGATTATGGACAGCGGCGAAGTCGTTTTTTCGGGCGCAGCCAAAGATGTTCTCGACAATCACCAACTGCGCGAAGAGTATCTGGCCGTCTAAAAAGGCTTGCGAAGACTGGACCCCGGCATTCGCAATGCAACTTCGCCCCTCCCTCAGACATCCGCTCGCCAGACGGTTGTTGTTGATTGATAGGGGCAGAGGCATGGAAATCGGCGATTTTACCGACACGTACCCCGTGATCATGGCGAGGCGGTTTTCTCGAGGCGCGTCAAGGATTTGGGCGTGGAATATCGCCGCCTAAAGCATTTGCCCGTGTGGAGCCCCGGGCGCGGTCCTTGCTGAACCTTAAAACTCCCCCCAGTCGTCCTGCTTGACTGCAGCATTGCCCGAGAAGGCGCCGGCCAGTCGGCGGCCGAGTTCACGTGCCGGCGATTGGCCAGCGAGTGTGGCCACCCGACGGGCCGGGGCAGCAATCTGCTGTGCGTCGGAGAGCTTGAACAACGTCAGAAGCTCGTTGAGCGAAACCACTTCGCGCGAGAGGCTGTGGGTGGCGGCTGTGGTTTCCTCCACCATGGCGGCATTCTTCTGCGTATCCTGATCCATCTGGTTGACGGCGGTGTTGATCTGCTGGAGTCCGGAGGACTGTTCCTGCGCCGCCTCGACAATGGCACTGACATGCCGGTTGATCTCCTGCACTTCCGTCACGATCGTTTCCAGTGCCCGGCCGGTGTCGCCGACGAACTGCACGCCCTGCTGCACCTGCGTCTTCGAGGCGATGATCAGCAACTTGATTTCCTTGGCGGCACTGGCGGAGCGCTGGGCGAGTTCGCGCACTTCCTGCGCGACGACCGCAAAACCCTTGCCGGCTTCGCCCGCCCGCGCCGCTTCCACGCCGGCATTGAGCGCCAGCAGGTTGGTCTGGAAGGCGATCTCGTCGATGACGCCGATGATGTTCGAAATCTCGTTGGAGGATTTTTCGATCTGCTCCATCGCATCCACGGCACGGCGCACGACGGTGCCGGACTGTTCGGCATGGTTGCGCGCGCCGGCGACAAGCTGGCCCGCCTCAAGGGCGCGCTTGGTGGAGTCCTTGACGACAGTCGTGATCTCTTCCAGCGCGGCTGCGGTTTCCTCGACGGCGGCGGCCTGCTGCTCGCTGCGCTTGGCAAGGTCGTCGATCGCCACCTTGATTTCATTGGCCCCGGCGCCGATGCCGCAGGCGTTTTCGGCAACCCGCGTCAGGGCCGACTGCAGTTTTTCCGCCGAGTTGTTGAAGTCGCCGCGCACGCCGTCAAGCGTTGCCGTGAACGGCTTGCCGATACGGTAGGAGACGTCGCCGTTCGAAAGCCTGGAGAGCCCCTCGGCGAGGTTGTCGACGGCGAACGTCACCTCGGCCGCTTCCTGCGCCTTCAGGGCTTCCCGTTCAAGACGATCCTTTTCGCTCAAGCTGCGGCTGGCTTCGGCGTCCCGCTCCAGACGCGCGCGCTCGATGGCATTTTCGCGGAACACCTGAACGGCTCCCGCCATCGCGCCGATTTCATCATGACGGCCAGTGAATGGAATTTCGCTCTCGACATCGCCGCCGGCAAGCGTGCGCATGGCGCCGGTAATGCGCTGGATCGGATTGGCGACGCGGGCGACGATGATGTAGATGCCGGCAACGCTGATCAGCACGGCGACGGCGGCAACGGCCAGCGACAGGAAGAAGGCATCACTTGCGGCCTTGTCGGCGGCGGTGACCTCTTTCTCCGTCTGCGTCATGATGAAGGCGACGAGCTCGGAAATCTTGTCGTTCGTCTGGCTGGCGATCGGCTTCAGCTCCGCTGTGAAGGCAATTCGCGCCGCCTCCAGGTCGCGGTTCCTTGTGTAACCGAGATAGGGCGTGCTGTGGTTGAGGTAATCTGCAGAGAGCGCCCGAATTTCCGCGATGAGCGCGCGTCCGATCGGCGAGAAGAGGCCGGCCTCGTATTTGACGATCGAAGCTTCGAGCTGTGCCTTCGCAACTTCAAGCAGCTGCGTTTCGGCCTGGAATTCGGCGTCGTCGTTGACCATGGAGAAACGCGCCAGCGCAAGGCGCACATCGGCGAAATCGCTTTTCACCTCACGCGAGGAGAGCAGTCGTTCGATCCAGAAATTACCGATCTTTTCCGCCGACGCGGTGATCGAGCGGATACTTTGAAGGGCAACGAAGGACGAGATTGCGACAATGACGATGATGGCGCTGATCAGCGCGATCAGCGAGGTTTTGATGGTGAGTTTCTTCATGAGGAACAGCTCCGAAACACGGATACAAGGCAACTTCTTCATGAGCCGTGTGAAGGCCTTTGCACTGCGAATCAAACAGACGACGCACATTGAAGCATTCATGGGAGAAGGTAGCCGCGGCGGACATGCGGCTGGAACGTCAACGTGATGTCGAGCGGCTCTCGATACACGGCGTGATGAGCCGAGCACTCGATTGCAATCACAGACTAGAAGAATTCTGGCCGGAAACGTTGCGCGAGAACAAACAACGCGCCTTTTTCTGCAAAGGCGTCCGTGACGGTTCGAAGCAGGCCTTCGCTTGTTCCTGTCGATCTGCCCGGCGGCGCCAAATCTGTTCGGGGCTTCACGAAGATCGACATCGGCCGTCCCGGATGGCGGGATTGCCGGGACCGGCGGCGACAAGAAGCGCATTGTCGCCCGGCGACCGGGCATCTTACGCCTCGTCCCAATCCTTCACCCTGTGCTTTTCCTTCGACGGCGGGACCCTGGCGAATGGCCTGCACAACCGTCACCACACCGCTTCGGCTGCCGAACGTGCCGGCAGCCGTTGCTTTTTCATTCTCAGTGGCCGGTCAGGACGAGCGTCTGTACCGGCATCAGCATGGCCTGGATGCGCAGGATCATTGCATGCACCAGCCCGACGGCATCGACGACATGCAGATACGTCCACTTCAATGTGCCGATATTCGGATCGGCAAGGGCATCGTGATTGTTCGTATAGGCATTGGCGATGCAACTGCTGCCCGGCGGTACATCGTCCAGCGCGCCCGGATAGAGCGGTTGCAGGAAGACGGTGAGCGTTCCTGCCTTTGCCATCTGCTGGACGTCGACCAGTTGATCGGTCGGCCGCAACTGGCCGGCCGCGATCACATCCTGGACCTCGGTGACGACAAGCGGGATGATGGTGAACGGCTTGCCGATGCAGGTCGCTTCTGCGATCATTCCCGGCTTCATCACCTGCGCCTCGATCTGTCCGAAGCCGGCGATCAGCGTTCCACGGCCGGCCTGTTCCGGGACGAGAATACCGGCTGGACGCAGCATCGAGTTGACCACATCGCCGGGGCGAAGCGTGAACTGCTGCACGGTGCCCGCAATGCCGGCGCGCACGATCGTCTTGTCCAGATCGACCTGCGCCTGGGCGAGCGCGGCTTCGGCGCTCGCTTTCTGCGCGGGCAGCAAGGCTGAGATCTTGGTTTCCAGTGTGCTCTTGTTCGCGACCGTGGCGGCCACCGCGCTTTTGCGTCCTTCGATAGTCGTTTCGAGACGTTCGACTTCCCGCCTTGAAACGGCGTCGGTTTTCAAGAGCTGAGCCTTCATCTCGTATTCGTCCACGGCCGTCTGATAGGCGCTTTCCGCCTCCTGGATCTGGGCGTCGGCCGTGACGAGTTCGGTCCTGGCGACATCCATCTGTGCATCCAGTTCCGCGATTTGGCGACGGGCCGTTTCGATCGCGGCGTCCTGCTGGGCGCTGTCGAGCGTGAACAGCGGATCCCCGGCAGCGACCTTCTGATTGATGCCGACAAAGACCTCATCGACGCGACCGACCGTTTCCGGCAGGATCGTCACCGTGCGGAATACCGCTGTGACACTCTTGGTCGAGGGGTGGAAGTAGAAGATCATGGTGATCAGCGAGACCGTCAGCAGCAGGCAGGCGGTGATGCCCCAGCGCAGTTCGTACCACATGGTATAAAGGGTGATTTCGACCCCGATCCGCTTTCCCTGCGCATATCTGCGGTAGAGATAATCCGGCAGGACCGTGAGCATGGAGCATAAAATCAATTCAAGCATATTCAGATACCTCCGCCATGCGCATCGGAACGGACTTCTGGTTCCGTTTTAGCGACCGGCTCTCCGTGTCCTGTCTCGAGGGGGGTATCGACCGGAGGTCGCCCGGATATCTTCGCCAGCGAATCCGCGATGGAATAGATCGGCGTCGAGAAATCCGGAATATGCACGAAGGCGAGCAGCAGGCCGGCGATCCAGAAGAGGTGGTTATGGGTGAACAACGAGATCAGCGCCAGGACGGCGACGATTTCCATCTGCACCTTGCTGGTGCGGTGCGCGAGGCGTTCCGGCACGGCATGCAACTGAAAATACAGGTTGCCGATGACCAGGACGATCACGATCAGGAAGATGACAACCCCGATGAAAAGGTAGTCCGTTTGTCCCGGTGCGGTGACGAATGGGGGTAAATGTTCAATCGCTGCCGGATGTATCGTATCGGCCATCCAAACTTTCCTTCCAACCTGTTGTATGCGGTTCGTGAACTGGGCGTGTAAACTGCCGGAATCCTGATGAGCCGTCAGGCCTGGCGTGATAGTAATGATGTCGCGTCGGTATCGGCGGGCACGTCTGACGCGGCCTGGCCGGGGCTGTCGGCCATCCACGCATTGAGCAGCGTATAGGCAGTCGCGAGGATGACGGGGCCGAGGAAGATGCCGAGAACGCCGAAGGCGATCAGCCCGCCGATGACGCCGGCGAGAATGAGCAGCAGCGGCAGGTCAGCGCCCCTCCGGATGAGCACCGGCCGCAAAAATCCGTCCAGTGTCACGGCAAGGATGGCGAACAGCAGCAGCACCGTTCCCCAGAGATTTTCGCCGGAATAATAAAGCCAAATGACCGCGGGGAAGAGCACCAGTCCCGGGCCTATCTGGATGAGGCAGAAAACGAACATCAGTGCCGTGAGCAAGGCCGCGAACGGCATGCCGGCGACGGCAAGGCCGATCCCGCCCAGAGCGCTTTGCGCCAACGCCGTCACCATGACGCCAAGCGCAACGCCGCGGATGGCCTTGGCGCCGAGGCTGACGGCCATTTCGCCGCGATCGCCGCCAAGACGGCGGCCGAACCGCAGGGCCGTCGCGGCGCCTGTTTCTCCACCGGAATACATGACGGCTGCGATTGCGGCCGTGAGGACGAATTGCAGGAACATGCCGGAGAGATTGCCGGCCGCGAGTGCGAACCATTGCACCGTCGCGCCGGCATAGGGCATCAACTTCGGTGCAATTTCGCTGAAGCCGGATGTGGCAAGGCGGGTCCAGGCATCGGCCAGCCGTTTGCCAACAAGCGGAAGCCCCGCCACCCAATCCGGCGGCGACGGGATATTGAAGGTCAGGACATCCTGCGCGAGTTGGGTGATGCTGTCGAGATTGGCAAGGATCGTGCTGACCGCGAGCCAGAACGGCACGATCAAAACGAAGAGCAGCGCAAGCGTCATGATCAGCACCGCGATGCCGCGCCGGTGGCCGGTGTGGCGTTGAACCCAGAGCATCAGCGGCCAGGTGGCAATGACAAGCGTCATGGCCCAGAGAATGGCCGGCAGGAACGGCTGCAGCACCCAGAAACTTGCCGCGATCAGGCCGCCGACGAAGATCACGCTTAGCGTAATCTGGGTGAGGTCTCTATGCACCATGCGCTTCCTGCCTCATCGTTTCATTGACGAGCGGCGATATCCGGCCCTGGCGGTTTGCTGGTGCCCGCTCATGCGAGCCCGCAACTGAAAATTGTTTGTCGCTGCGCGTGTCGCGATGCCGGAGCCCGGCGGCGGCGTCTCAAGGTCAAGCGACGCCATTTCCAGAGAGGCGCAGAGCGTGCTTGCAAGCCAGACAGTCATAAAGGAGCCCTCAGAACAGACACAAGCGGCTATCATGAAGAATGCAGCCGGAAGTATATGTAAGCAATCAATTCAATGCGCCATTTTACCCGAAAGCGGTGCTCGATAGTTGAATAAGTTATTGAGAACATACACCCTTGCGCGTTCGTTGCAAGCTGCTAATCTCCCTGGGATGCTCGTAAAATCCCGTTGAAAGAGAGCGAGATTTTTATATGACGCAGAAACATAAGAACTGTTTTGAAGATTTTGGGTTAAGCCGGATTTTATCGCAAAGTTGTTCTTGCTGTATCTCGTATATCGTCCGCATATTGCTGAATATTTTGAAGTTAAAAATGAGTTTTGTGGGGATACCCAAGTGGGGTTCAGATGATGCGCTCACGGAGCGTTGGATGTAGGTCCGAGGTGTTGTCGATTCCGGGTGTCGGATCAAAGCTGGCTCCTTTTGCGTAATGTATACTTTTTGCAACCTTCGTCAGGCTCGAAGCTCGAAAATCTGCCGATTGATGATCGTGTATCGGCTCGGTCAGTTCCGGTGTTCCCGTTGACGCAAACGGATGCCCTGCGGATGAGCCATCGTTTTCAATTGTTGTTCGGTGAGGATAATTCATGTCGCGAGCATCCGGTTTCGATCAATCCACCGGGGCGTCGGACACAACGTTGCGTCCGGACATCATCGCCGGCCTGACGGCGTCCGCGGTCATCCTGCCGAAGGCGATGGCCTATGCGACCGTTGCCGGCCTGCCGGTGAGTGTGGGACTCTACACGGCCTTCCTTCCGATGGTCGTCTACGCCCTTTTGGGCACGTCCCGGGTGCTGAACGTCAGTTCCACGACCACCCTTGCGATCCTCACTTCGGCACAGCTTGCGTTGGTGGTTCCCGATGGTGATTCCGCCAAACTGATCACGGCGACGGCGACGCTGACCCTTCTCACCGGACTGCTGTTGTTCGTGGCCTCGGCGTTGCGGCTGGGTTTCGTCGCGAATTTCATTTCCGCACCGGTCCTAACCGGTTTCAAGGCCGGGATCGGGCTGGTGATCGTGCTGGACCAGATCCCCAAGCTTCTGGGGGTTCACTTCGCCAAGGAAGGTTTCTTCCGCGATATCGCCAGTATGGCCACTCATCTTCCCGAAGCGTCGACGATCACGGTTCTGACCGGGGCAACGGCCCTGATCCTGCTCATCCTGATGGAGCGGGCCTGGCCGCATTCCCCCGCGCCACTGGCCATCGTCGTCGGCGGCATTGCAATTTCCTGGTTGGGCGGCCTGGCTGCGCATGGCGTATCCACCGTTGGCCATATTCCACAGGCGCTGCCCTCGCTGACATTGCCGAGCGTCGATCTCGTCATTCAACTGCTTCCGGGTGCAATCGGCATCGCGCTGATGAGCTTTACCGAGACGATCGCCGCCGGACGCGCCTTTGCGGCGCTGAGGGAGCCGCCGATCCGCGCAAACCGTGAGTTGATCGCGACCGGTGCCGCCAATGTAGCGGGTGCGCTGTTCGGCGCAATGCCCGCCGGCGGTGGAACGTCGCAAACCGCCGTGGTCCGTGCGACGGGAGGACGCTCGCAGAAGGCGTCGCTGGCGGCTGCGGCCGTCTCTGTCGCGACGATGCTGGTGCTCGCGCCATTGCTCGGACTTCTGCCGCAGGCTGTGCTTGCGGCCATCGTGATCGTCTATTCCGTCGGCCTGATCCAGCCCGCTGAATTCGCATCCATCCGCAAGGTGCGCAGGATGGAATTCCGATGGGCCTTGGCTGCCTTCGTCGGCGTTCTGATCTTCGGCACGCTCCAGGGTATCGTCGTCGCCATCATCCTGTCGCTGGTTGGCCTGTCCAGCCAGGCCGCCAATCCGCGGATCCATGTCATCGGGCGCAAGCGCGGCGAGGATTTCCTTCGTCCGGTCGATGGCGAGCAGGATGATGAGACGTTTGAAGGGCTGCTGATCCTGCGTCCGGAAGGACGACTGTTCTTTGCCAATGCCCAGCAGGTCGCCGACCGCATCCGCGAACTCGCCAGCGAGGCTAAGCCGCGTGTCCTCATGCTGGATCTCAGCCGTGTCGTCGATATCGAGTATTCAGCGCTTCAGATGGTGATCGAAGGCGAACGCAGCCTCGCGCGGCAGGGTATCGTGCTCTGGCTGGCGGGGCTCAACCCGGATGTCGCTGAATATGTCAGGGTCTCCGGATTTGCCGAAATACTCGGGCCGCAACGCCTGTTTTCCAACACGCGGGCCGGCATTCGCCACTACCAGGGTAATGGCGAGCCGGTTTGAGAGGGGGCCGGCTTGAGAGGGATCTGGTGCCGACGGCGCGCCTCAGTATTTGCGGGCTTCGCCCCAGGCCAGGAACAGGCCGACATCGCCGGGCATGCCGTGCGGCCATTCGACGATCATGGCCGATAGGCGGTAGCCGGCGGGCTTCAGCTTGTCACGCCAGATTTCATAGGCCTGGCGCGGAACGCCGGTCAGGGTTTCCGGCCAATCGGATTCGCTGTTGTTGATCGCCCGTCCGCCATCGGTGCAAAGCTCGACCGGAAATTGCATGACCTTGAGATCCGTCCGGCCTTCGATGGCGGCCTGTTTCAGTCGCGACAGGACCCGGTTGCGGATTTCGTCGGTTACCTCGACCGGCTTGGAGAAGCGCTCCAAAAGTTCCTTGCGGGCCTCTTCCGCCGATTTCATGCCCTGAAAGGCCTTCGATGCCCGTGCGGTGTCGATCTTGTCGGCATAATCGCGCAATTCATCCGCGGACATGAACAGCCCGTCTTTCGATTCCGCACCCTGTTGTTGATTCTGCGCAGACATACTTCCTCCAGTTCTGGCCTTCGGCCGTACAAAGATGACAGTCCAACCGGCGGTGGTTATTTACTAAGATGTTGACGATATGACTTTTTTATCTACGAATGATAGCATCAAGATTAAAGCTGACAACTGTGAATTAGGCAAACAGAGCAAAGCAAGCCAAGACATCAGGGGGCGCCACATGAAGATCGAAGTGGATCTGGACAAGAAGCGTGAGGTCGTGGTCGGGGATGGAGGCAGCGTCAAGTTCAGACTGCGCGATATCGCCGTGGAGCCGGGCCGAAAAGTCAACCTCAAGAAGGATTTCGATCCCGACTTTACCGGCGGCTACGACGACAAGGCCGGCGCTTTGGAGCATGTGGCGAAGAACGTCCAGCGTCTGTCCGAGATGCAGGAAACGCTCTATGCGCAGGACATCTATTCCGTCCTGTTCATCTTCCAGGCCATGGATGCGGCCGGCAAGGACGGTGCGATCCGCCATGTGATGTCAGGCATCAATCCGCAGGGGTGCCAGGTCACCAGCTTCAAGGCGCCCTCCGCCGACGATCTGGACCACGACTATCTGCGCCGGGCATCGCTCGCCCTGCCGGCGCGCGGAATGATCGGCATTTTCAACCGCTCCTATTATGAGGAGGTGGCCGTCGTCCGCGTGCATCCGGAACTGCTGATCAAGCAGAAGCTGCCGCCCAAGGCCCGTGGAAAGGATGTCTGGGAGAAGCGCTTCAAGGAGATCAACAATTTCGAAAAATATCTCCGCAGGAACGGCACGATCGTCGTGAAATTCTTCCTGAATGTTTCCAAGGCGGAACAGAAGCGCCGCTTTCTCTCCCGGATCGACGAGCCCGACAAAAACTGGAAGTTCTCGCCCGCCGACTTCGCCGAGCGTCAGCACTGGGACGACTACCAGATGGCTTTCGAGGACATGCTATCGAATACAAGCACGGAATGGGCGCCCTGGTTCGTCATTCCCGCCGACAACAAATGGTTCGCACGCCTTGCCATCTCGGAAGTGGTCACGGGCGTGTTTGAAAAGCTCGACTTGAAAATGCCTGCCGTCAGCGACGCCCGCAAGGCGGAACTGGCCGTCATCAAGGAAGCGCTTTTGGCCGAGAAGGATTGAGCGCAAGCCAGGCAGTTGCATTTCATGCAGGAGGATGTTCTTACCGAGCGGCCAAGGCAATCGTCGCGAGTGTCCGGACGAGGCATCGATGGCATGGCTTACAGCGCCGCGCGTCAAATATGACGCGCAAAGGTCGCCGTAACACCTTAAATATGCAGTAGCCGCCGGGACTGAGGATGTATAACGAATGTCGAAGCTCTCCGGAGAACCATCGTGCTGCTGGTGATTGTCGTCGCGACGGCCCTTCTGCTGGCCACCATCATCGTTCACGGCTTTGCGGTCCTGCTGCTCTATCGTATCGGCATGACTCCGCTGATGAATGCAGAGGGCATGTCCCCGCTCCGGCGCCTGCACTGGAGCTATTTCTTCGTCATCGGTTTCGTGATCGCACATCTGATCGAGATCATGATCTGGGCCCTGGCCTATTGGTTCACGGGCGAACTCAAGGACATGGAAGAGGCCACCTATTTTTCGGCGATCACCTTCGCCACCATCGGCTATGGCGACGTGACGCTCGAGGGGAGATGGCGGCTTGCCAGCGCCATGGAAGGGGTCAACGGGATACTGTTGTTCGGCTGGACCACGGCGTTTCTGTTCAAGGTGTCGGCGATGCTCTGGTTTCCCAGGAAACCGCCCGGTGAGGCCGCTGGCGTGGATACAGACTAGCGTCGGCTGGCAACCAGGGGCTGCCAGCCTGTCCGATCGTTCAGTAGCCCGGGCTCGTGCCACCTGAGCGGATGGTGGCGAAATTCGGCTCCGGCGTAGCCCCCTGCCACTGGGCGTAACTTGTGTTGCTTCCGGCCGTTGCGCATCCTGAAAGGGCAAGGAGCGCGACCGTGATGCCGGCCAACAGATATTTGCGAGACATTGTTTCCTCCGGATGCTGCGTGCACGCGGCCAGCGGCCACACGAAGATTGTCTTTCAAAGCGTGCAGCGCGGCAAGTTGGACCAAGGGCCATGTCAAGCATTCGAGCGCGCTAGACGTCGTAGAATCGGCCGCCGCTCACCGTTTCCGACAGACGGCAGCCGGTCGATTGTCAGGCCCGGTGGTCGAGGCGGGCGACAAGGCGGTCGCCCAGCCACTGGATGCCGCAGACCATGATGATCAGCACGATGACGACGGCGATCATGACATTGGTCTCGAAACGCTGATAGCCGTAGCGGATGGCGAGATCGCCGAGGCCGCCGGCGCCGATGGCGCCGGCCATCGCCGATGCACCGATCAGCGTCACCAGCGTCACGGTGAAGCCGGCAACGATGCCGGGCAGGGCTTCCGGGACCAAGACTTCGCGGATGATCGTCCAGCGATTGCCGCCCATGGCGCGCACGGCTTCGATGAGACCGCGATCGACTTCGCGCAGCGAAACCTCGGCAATGCGGGCATAATATGGGGTCGCGGCGATCGCCAGCGGTACGATCGCCGCCCAGGTGCCGAGCGCGGTTCCGACGATCAGGCGCGTGACGGGGATCAGCGCCACTAAGAGGATGATGAACGGCACCGAGCGGAAACCGTTGACGATGGCGCCGAGCAGCCGGTTGATCCAGAGATTTTCCGCGATGCCGCCGCGATCCGTGGCGATCAGCGCGAGGCCGAGCGGCAGGCCGGCGAGAAGCGAGATCAGCCCGGAGGCGCCGGTCATCAAAAGGGTTTCCCAGATCGAGCGGATGAGGAGATCAAAGAGAACGGGCGTCATAACCAAGGACCTCCACGCGGGCCGAGCGACCCTTCAGAAATTGCAGGACGGGATCGAGCCGGGCCGGATCGGTCACGCCGATGAAGAAACGGGCCACGGGCTGTTCCTGGATATGGTCGATCCCGCCATGGATCAGTCGGAACGAGTTGGGCAGATGGGCCGAGAGATCGGCAAACAGCGGCGTGTTTGCTTCAGGACCGGCGAGATCGACGCTGAGCACCGCTTCGCCGACCGGCGTCTGGCTCAGGCGTTGGGCAATATGCTCGGGCAGTCTCGGCCGGATGGTATTGAGAAGGCTCTTCGTGGTGTCGTTTTGCGGATCGGAAAAGACAGACCAGACGGCCCCCTCCTCGATGATCCGCCCGCCATCGATCACGGCGACGCGGTCGGCGATGGTGCGCACGACTTCCATCTCATGGGTGATCAGCAGGATGGTGAGGTCGAGCTTGCGGTTGATGTCCTTCAGGAGGGCAAGGATCGCATGCGTCGTTTCCGGATCGAGGGCGGATGTAGCTTCGTCCGACAGCAGCAGCGCCGGCCGACCGGCGAGCGCGCGGGCGATGCCGACGCGCTGTTTCTGGCCGCCCGAGAGCGACGACGGATAGGCCTTGGCCTTGTCCGACAGACCGACGAGGTCAAGCAATTCCGCCGCGCGCTTCAGGCGGGCCGCCTTCGGCAGGCCTTCGATCTTCAGCGGCAGGGCGACATTTTCCTCGACCGTCTTTGCCGACAGAAGATTGAAGTGCTGGAAAATCATGCCGATCTTGCGCCGCAGCGGCTGCAACTGCTGTTCGGAAAGACCGGTGATATCGCGTCCCTCGATCTCGACGGAGCCGGAATCGGGCCGTTCCAGGCCGTTAAGGCAGCGGATGAGCGTGGATTTTCCCGCGCCGCTGCGGCCGATAATGCCAAGGATCTCGCCCTTCCTGACGGAGAGCGAGACTCCGTCGAGCGCTGCGGTCTTGCCGAAGTTGCGCCGGACATCCGTCAGCCGGACCACGTCTGGGCTCTCCTTGGCAAGTGGCGACGTGGTCACGGCAACCACGGTACTGGGGGAATTCATGAAACGTCCTTTTCCACTTTCGCGGCACTATGTAGTCAACGCCAAAGGCGGCCCGGACTAAGTCCGAGGCCGCCTCCGCGATCTGCACGCTGGTTCGATCAATAGGCGCTGACGCCAGTGCCCTTGTAGACCCGGTCGAATTCGGCCTTCACTGTATCGTTCTGGTAGGCGGAGACAAGCGTCTTGACCCAAGGCTCGTTTTCCTGGCCGACCTTTACGGCGATGAAATTGCGGTACGGATTGTCGGCGACGGGTTCCTGCGCGATGCGATTTTCCGCCGTCAGGCCGCTCTTCAGCGCCCAGTCGGTGTTGACGACGGCGGCATCGAGGTCGTCGATGGCGCGGCCGACGACGCCGGCGTCGAGTTCCTTGATTTCGATGTTCTTCGGGTTCTCGACGATATCGGCGATGGTCGCCAGGATGCCGGTACCGTCCTTCAGCTTGATCAGGCCTTCATTCTGCAGCACGCGCAACGCACGGCCCTCGTTCGATGGATCGTTCGGCACGCCGACGATGGCGCCGTCCTTGATCTCATCGAGCTTGGCGAATTTCTTCGAATAGAGGCCGATCGGCCAGACGGCGGTATAGCCGACGGAAACGATCTTGTAGCCATGCGTTTTGATCTGGTTGTCGAGATACGGTTGATGCTGGAAGGCATTGGCGTCGATTTCGCCGCGCTCCAGCGCTTCGTTCGGCTGGGTGTAGTCGTTGAAGGCGATGGTTTCGATCGTCAGGTTCTGCTTGGCAGCCTCGGCGGTAACGACGCGCCAGACATCTTCGTCCTCGCCGCTGATGATGCCGACCTTGATCGTCTTGGCATCTTCCGCAAGCGCGTTTCCGGGCATCGTTGCGAAGCCGGTTGCGAAGGTCGAGGCGAGCAGGACTGCGAGCACGGCACGGCGCGAGAACGAGGCCGTCTTGAGAAGAGAGGAAACGATGCTTGTCATGGATGGTCCTATGAAGTCCGGGGAGGATAAGATCAGAGGCGAGGAAGGATCGTCTCTGATCTCAGGATCGCAAATGCCCAAACGATAAGCAAAGGATGATTATGTTTTGTGCAGTGTGATCAGGGAAAAAACTTCTGCCCATCTCTTCGGGCGCACATGTATTTTCTATTGAATTTATATACTACTGTTCCGGCCGTCGCGTGCTGCGGCCAAGCCCGCCCGCGCTTCGACCAGCACCGCATCACTGACGAAGTCCTGGGTGTAATGAGGCACGTTCAACGGCTGACGGGTTCTGTTGCTGACCATTGGCGATCAGAGTTGGGCGAGGAACCGACCGTACTGGCCATCGTTGTAGACCAGCGAGTGGCCTTCGCCGGCGACGATGGCAACAACGCGGCCGATGATGATGGCGTGGCTGTGGCGCTCGATGAGCTCCTCGACCTCGCAGTCGATGGCGGCGAGGGCGCCCAGCAGGACCGGAGCGCCGCTGGCAAGGGTGGTCCACTCGGCGCCGTCATAGCGTTCGACGCCCTTCAACCCGCCTTTTCCAGCGAAACGATCGGCAATGTGCTGGTGGCCGCCGGAGAGGATGTTGACGCAGAAATGGCCGTTTGCCCGGATAATTGGGTAGCTCGACGAGGTCCGATTGATATTGACGATCATCGTCGGCGGCTCGACCGACAGCGCCGTCGCCGAAGTGACGGTGGCGCCGGTGCGGTCATTGCCCAGGCCTGCGGTGATGACCGAGACGCCGCCCGACATGCGCCGCATCGCGAGTTTCAGCGTAAGATTTTCCACTGCGGAGGCAACAGCGGCGGCGGCGGGAACATCGGCTGTTCTGAGTGCAAGGGTCATCGGTTTTCCTTTTCGGCACTGAAAACTGACAGGTTTCCGCAGTCCGTCCGGGACGGCGAAACACCTCAAGATGCCCAAGCCTGCATGGTGATTTTTTCATTGTCAACTAATTTTATAGATTAAGTTATTTTGAGTAATTCGGCGTTCCCGGTACAATCAGGCCCATTGATCATCTTGCCATCCTTTTGAAAGAACGGAGTTTTTCCCATGTCCCTCGCCCTCGAAAAGATCGCACCCGTTTCCAACCGGAATCGGAATGCAGACATCCACAGACAGAGACGCCGGGAGCGGAACTCCCGGCGTCTCCTTATGCTTCAATGTCAGAATTAACTTACACGATGACGAAATCGGCATTGGTGATGCCGAGGCCAGCTGTAACCTGGGCAAACAATGTCGAACCACCGGCGGCGTTGCCGTTGGTATCGTAGAAGATTTTGCCGGTGTCGGTTTCGTAGATGATCCGGTCATTGGCATCGGCGGCCGTGCCACTGGCGTTGGCGACGAACTGCGCCGCCGTCAGGGTTCCGGTCCCGACGATGGCGTTGAAGATGGTGTCGTCCAGACGGATCGTGTCGTTGACGAAGTTGAAGTCCGTGATGGTGTCGATGTTGGTGGCGCCAATAGCGGTGTCGAACAGGAAGTTGTCGTTGCCGGCACCGCCGGTCATCGTGTCGTTGCCTGCCCGGCCGTTCAGCGTATCGTTGCCATTGCCGCCAAGGATGACGTTGATGGCGCTGTTGCCGGTCAACGTATCGTTGAACGCGGAACCGATCAGGTTCTCGATCGACGAATACGTGTCGCCTGCCGCATCGCCGGTGTTGGAAGCCGGCGTGGTCAGGCTTGCGATGACGGCCGCGGCTGCCGTCTCGTAGGATGCGGTATCGGTGCCGTTGCCGCCGGAGAAATCGTCGGCACCCACGCCACCGATAAAGGTGTCGTTGCCGTCCTGGCCGAAC
>NZ_DATJDJ010000200.1:0-7122 GCF_035497515.1 Pararhizobium sp.
TGCTGCTCGGCTACCGGCTCTTCCGCCCGGGCCTCAAACCACGACGCAAGCGGGCTTCGAACGCCGCACCGCAGGCCTTCCGGCCTCGCGTTTCCTCCTCAAACACGCAATAGGATTTCAAGATGATCAGCCCGATCGACCGCCGCAATTTCATGGCCATCGCGGCTTTGCTGGCTTCAAGCGCGGCATTGCCGGCCTCTGCCGAAGAGCAGGCCAAGGGCGGCCATGAGCAATCCATGATGAAACTCCGCCCGATGCGCCGAAAGTCGCCATGCTTATCTATCCCAGGATGGTGGCGCTTGACCTGATTGGCCCGATGACGGTCTTCAACATCCTGCGTTTCGATGTACAGCTTGTCTGGAAAGACAAGGCACCGGTTTCCACCGATGTCGGGCTTTCGTTTACGGCAACGCAGACCTTCGAGGAGTGCCCGAACGATCTGGACATCCTGTTCGTCCCGGGCGGCATCCTGGGTACGATCGACTGCATGAACGATCCCGAAGTTCGCGCCTTCCTTGCCGATCGCGGCGCGCGCGCCAAATGGGTGACGAGCGTCTGCACCGGCGGGCTCGTGCTGGCGGCGGCGGGGCTTCTCCAGGGCTATGACGCGACGGCCCACTGGGCGGTCGCCGATCTCCTGCCTCTCATGGGCGCACGCCATGTCGATAGGCGCATCGTTCGCGATCGCAATCGGATGACCGGCGGCGGCGTCACCGCCGGCATAGACTTCGCGCTGGCGCTGGCCGCCGAAATGCGTGGAGAAGAAGCCGCGCGGCGGGTTCAGTTGATCATCGAATATGCGCCGGAACCGCCGTTCAGGAACGGAACGCCGCAGGAGGCAGGGGCCGAGCGGGTCGCCGATATGCGCAAGAGCCGCAAATGGATGGACGATCAGGCCCGAATGGCGGCCGAACTGGCCGGCAAGCGAATTGGCATCTAGCCGGCGCTCCCAAGGCGTAAAAATCCACGATCGTGATGGCAGCGCATCAACAAAGTCTCGTCTCCGTGTCCCGTCCTGCGGACAGAATAGAGCAAACTGTCGCATTGACGGCATTTGCAGGCAAAGTTAGACAAATGGCGAATGGGAGACAGGAGCGAGATGCGAAATGCATCCGTCATTCTAAGGGGAATTTTACATCTCGCCTGCGTGATGGCGCTGGTGATGATCAGCTTTGCCCACAAGCCCCTTTCAGCCTATCCGCTTGACGCACAAATCCCGAACTACCAGTTGCCCGACGGCAGTTTTGCGTCCATCTGCTCCGACAACCATGCCGCCAAGCCGAACAGTGCGAAGGACTTCGGCTGCGAAGCCTGCCGGCTGGCCAATGGAGTTCCAGTCCCGACGCCGCCCAGCCTGGGCAGTATCGCCTTGGCGTTTTCACAAGAAGTCAGGGTATTCGAGCGGCGCCAGCTTCTTGTCGTGGCGCGCTATCCCCCGAGTTCAGGCCCCCGTGCCCCACCCATCAGCCTGATGTTCGTTTAATCGGCGCAACGGTTTGTCCGTTACGCCAGAGCATCACGCGGCCTGCCTTCAGCGGCTGCCAAGCTGGTATTTATCATGGCAAACCTCACTCTGGATTCCGCCCCCGCAACGAATGTCGGGCAGGTTTCCCTCTATCGCGCGATCTGGCGCTGGCATTTCTTCGCTGGCCTGCTCGTCATTCCGTTTCTGCTGAACCTTTCGATCACCGGCAGTCTCTATCTCTTCAAGGACGAGATCAACGACACCATCTTTGCCTACCGCAACATCGTCGCCGATGGCCCCCGGTCCCTCAAGCCCTCCGAGATCGTTGAAAACGCGACCGCCGCCGTCCCGGGCACCGTCGTGAACTATCGGGAGCCGGCCGACAGCACCCATTCCGCCCTCGTCACCATATCCAGCGATGCCGGAAACACCCTCATCTTCGTCGATCCGCATGACGGCCGGATTCTCGATCATGTGGCCTCGAACAATGAATTCAATTGGGTGGTCAAGAAGATACACAGCCTCGAATATTTCGGGACCTACGCGAACCACCTCGTCGAGATCGTCGGAGGCTTCGCTCTCATGCTCGTGGTCACCGGCCTCTATCTCTGGTGGCCTCGCCAGCGGACCGGCGGCGTGCTCAGCGTTCGCGGAACGCCTTCCAGGCGCGTTTTCTGGCGCGACACGCATGCGGTCACCGGGGCCGTCGCCGGCCTGTTCATCTTCTTCCTCGCTGCTACGGGAATGCCTTGGTCCGGCTACTGGGGCGCAAACGCCAATGCGTGGCTGACGACAAACGGCTACGGCTATCCCGCCGAACTGTTCGATGCGGTTCCCGCCTCCGCCCTGTCGACCCATCACGTTGTCGAGCAGCCGGGTTGGATCGTCGAGAATGCGCCCGTTCCGGAATCCGATACCCACGCCGGTCATGACATGGCGCAGCCGATCGGCCTCGATGCCGCAGTCGATATCGCCAGGAACGCCGGCATGGCTGCGGGCTTCGACGTGGCGATACCCGGCGACCGGAACGGCGTCTACACGGCATCGATCTTTCCCGAAGACCTCTCGAAGGAACGAACGATCCATATCGATCAATATTCCGGCGAGCCGCTGGTCGATATTTCCTACGACCAGTTTCCGACCGTCGGCAAACTGATCGAATGGGGCATCAACGTCCATCAGGGACAGGAATGGGGAAGGATCAACCAGATCCTGATGCTGGTTACCTGCCTGGCGATCATTCTCATGTGCATGTCTGCTATCGTCATGTGGTGGAAGCGCAGACCCTCCGGCAGCCTCGGGGTTCCTCCCATGCCGCCCAGGAAGAGCGTCTATATCGGGCTCTGGATCATCGCGGCCATTTTCGGACTGGCTTTCCCGATGTCCGGGATTGCCATCCTCGTCATGGTTCTGGTCGACCAGGTCGTCCTTCGCCTCGCCCCGCCGCTGAGACGTGCCTTCGCGTGAACCAGTGCGCCCGCCGTTCTGGCGGGCGCAATCCCGTATCAAACGCTGCTCAGCAGCAGGCTCGTTTCGCTGTTCGACACCCCGTCGATCATCCTGACTTCCCGCAAGACACGGTCGAACTCGCCAAGGTTCGCCGCACGGATATTGGCGACGAGGTCCCAATTGCCATTGGTCGTATGCAGCGCATGCACTTCCGAAAAACCACGCAATTTGCGGATGACCTGCGTGGTCGATTTTCCGACGACCTCGATCATCATGACCGCATGGACCGCATTGTCGTCGTAATCCTCGCGCGCACGCACGGTAAACCCCATCAGGGTTCCCGTCGCGACAAGCCGGTCCAATCTGTTCTGGACGGTGCCGCGGGAGACGCCGACGACTTCCGCGAGTTTGGCCAGCGAAGCGCGACCGTCCACGCGCAGATGTGCGATGATCATCCGGTCCAACTGGTCCGGCCTGTATTTGGCGACATCGTTGCTCATCGCGGAACTTTGGCGGATTTCACAATCGGGTTGATCATATTTTGTATTCCCGGACGTTTTGTAAGGCGTTAATGCGATTTTGTTCAGTATGACTTAGCCTTAGGCTGGCTGCAATGTTCCAGTTGCGCAGGAGAACAAGCATGTCCGCCCCCCTTCCCTCCGAGAAGGCCATGGTTCCTTTCGTCAGTGTCGAAAACATGATGCGGCTTGTTCATCACGTCGGCATCGAGACGATGCTGTTCGAATTGACCGATGTCATCGAAAACGACTTTCGCCGGTGGGAAACATTCGACAAGACGCCGCGGGTCGCCAGTCATTCGCATGATGGCGTCATCGAACTGATGCCCACCTCCGACGGCACGACCTACAGCTTCAAATATGTCAACGGTCATCCGAAGAACATGGCGGAGGGATTGCAGACGGTGACGGCGCTCGGCCTGCTCGCCCATGTCTCGACGGGCTATCCGGTGCTCCTGACCGAGATGACCCTGCTGACGGCGTTGCGCACGGCGGCAACCTCGGCGATGGCCGCCCGTCACCTCGCGCCCCACGGCGCGCGCACGATGGCCATCATCGGCAATGGTGCCCAGGCTGAATTCCAGGCGCTGGCAATGAAGGCCGTCTGCGGCATCAAGAATGTCCGGCTCTTCGACATCGATCCGCGGGCGACGGCAAAGGCAAGCCGCAATCTGGAAGGCTCGGGCCTCGCCATCACCGCCTGCAAAACGGCGGAAGCGGCCATCGAGGGCGCGGAAATCGTCACCACCTGCACGGCGGACAAGCAGTACAATACCATCCTGACCGACAACATGATCGGCGCCGGCATCCATATCAATGCCATCGGCGGCGATTGCCCCGGCAAGACGGAACTCCACAAGGATATCCTGCTGCGCTCCGATACCTTTGTCGAATACCCGCCGCAAACCCGCATCGAGGGCGAAATCCAGCAGATGGACGCCGATTTCCCCGTGACGGAGCTTTGGAAGGTCGTTACCGGCGAGGAGCCCGGGCGAAAGGATCACCGGCAGATCACGCTTTTCGACAGCGTCGGCTTTGCCATCGAGGATTTTTCGGCGCTCTGCTATGTGCGCAACCGCATAGCGGGCACCGACTTCTTCCAGGATCTCGACATCGTCGCAGACCCGGATGATCCGCGCGACCTGTTCGGCATGCTGCAGCGCGCCCGATAAGGGTGGATGGGCCAGGATGGACAAGCGTCCGGCGATCTTCGCCAGGCCCTGACGTTGCGAATGTGTTGTCTAGGGCGCAACACCTCGTTGCACCCCGGACGGCTAGCACTTTCCGTCGGTTCCCCGATACTCGGCGCGTCCGCAACGGTAGGCGTACAGTTGCCTGGACAGGGGAGGGAAACCTATGACGAAACAACGCGCCGCCTTCAGCGGCATCTATCTTCATTTGACCGTTCTGGCGATCGTGATCGTCGCCGAGCTCATCGGCATCATCAAACTGCCCATCGGCATCGGCACCGTGATTTTTCTGCCGATGCTCTATGCGTTTGCGCTCGGGGTCGTGTTGAACCCGAACATTCTCAAAGCCACCGGCAAGTTCCTCAGCCATGACAGCGTCAAGCTGTCGGGCACGATGATCACCGTCGCGATCATGCCTTTCATCGCCAAATTCGGAACGACGGTCGGCCCGCAGATCGAGGCCGTCATCGCCGCCGGCCCGGCCCTGATCGTGCAGGAGATCGGCAATCTCGGCACCATCGCGCTCGCCTTCCCGGTTGCCGTCTTCCTGTTGCGCATGGGACGCGAAACCATCGGCGCCGCCTTCTCCATCGACCGCGAGCCGAACCTGGCCCTGATCGTCGATAAATATGGCCTCAACAGCCCTGAAGGCGCCGGCGCAATGGGCGTTTACGCGACCGGCACCCTGATCGGCACATTCGTCTTCGCCATCATGCCGCCGCTGGTCCACGGCTTGGGCGTTTTCGATGTGCGTGCCCTTGCCATGTCATGCGGCGTCGGCTCGGGCAGCATGCTCGCAGCCTGCACCGGATCCCTGGTTGCAAGCGTTCCGGACCAGAAGGACCTGATCCTCGCCCTGGCCGCCGCGAGCAACATCCTGACCTATGCCACGGGACTGTATGTCGGCGTCTTCGTCGCACTTCCGCTGACCGAATGGCTTTATCGGAAAGCGCGTCCCAACGACATCGGCAACCCGGCTTGAGGGAGAGATAAGATGAGTGCTGCAGACATCAAAAATACCGAACTTCCGGCCCAGCCCGAGGACGAACGCAAGATCGACATCGCCGGACATTCCGGGCTTCTGCTCGTGGCGGCCGTCATGGGACTGATCGCAAACTGGGTGGCGACGGGGGTCAGCCCTGTGACTGCCTTGCCGGGCATGGTGATCCTCTACGTCGTCTCCGTCATCGGCCTGGCGCTGGCGCGCTTTGCGCCCTTTTACCTTCCGAGCGTTGCCTGGGTTTCGCTGGTGGCCATCCTGATCACCATTCCAGGCGTGCCCGGCGCAGCCTATGCCACCGAAAAGGTCGAGGCCTTGAACTTCCTTGCGCTCGCAACGCCGGCGCTTGCCTATGGCGGCCTCGCGCTGACCCGCAACGAGTTCCAGATTGCCCGCCATTCCGGCTGGAAGATCGTCATCGTGGCGATCTGCGTGATGTTCGGCACCTATATGGGTTCCGTCATCATAGCAGATCTCATGCTGCGGATCGGTGGCTGACACGCCAACTCCTACGTTAGAACGGATTGAAGAACATGCTGACGGACGGTATCTCCGCGATCGAAATCGAAGAGGCCGTCCGTTGGCGCCGCCACCTTCACACCCACCCCGAACTCGCCTTCGAGGAAACCGAGACTGCCGGCTTCATCGCATCAAGGCTGGCCGAATGGGGTTATGCCGTTCGCACCGGACTGGGCAGGACCGGCCTTGTCGGAACCCTGAGCAAAGGCACGTCGACACGGGCCATCGGCCTGCGCGCCGACATGGATGCCCTGCCGATCGCCGAGCAGACCGGATTGCCTTACCAATCCACGCGGCCCGGCAAGATGCACGCATGCGGGCATGATGGTCATGTCGCCATGCTGCTGGCGGCGGCCCGGACACTATCCCGCCTCCCCTTCGATGGCACGGTCCATCTGATTTTCCAGCCAGCGGAGGAAAACGAGGGCGGCGCGCGCGAGATGGTCCGCGATGGGCTCCTGCGCGAATTTCCGATGGACAGCGTCTATGCCGCGCACAATTGGCCGGCGCTCGATATCGGCTCCTGCGTTGCCCGTGACGGCGCCATGATGGCGGCCTTCGGCACCTTCGAAATCAATGTCATCGGCAGTGGCTCGCACGGCGCCATGCCGCATGAAGGGGCCGACCCGGTTCTTGCCGCCAGCCATGTCGTTGCAGCACTGCAAAGCATCGCCAGCCGCAACATTTCGCCACTCGATGCCGCGGTGGTTTCGGCGACCCAGATTCACGGCGGCGATGCCTGGAACGTCATCCCGGAACGGGTCGTCATCCGCGGTACCACGCGCTGGTTCTCGGAAGAGGTGGGCAAGAAGGTCCCACGACGCATCGCAGACATTGCCGCGTCGGTTGCGACCGGCTTCGAATGCCGTGCCGAAACCCTCCACGATGCGCGCTATCCGGCGACGCTCAACGATGCGGGCTGCGCAGCCTTCGTGCGTGCTGCCGCGAAAGACCACGGTCTCACGGTCATCGACGCCCCGC
>NZ_DATJDJ010000201.1:0-7306 GCF_035497515.1 Pararhizobium sp.
CCAGACAACCCCGCTGTGCATATGTCCGCCCACTTCCACCGGCATCAAGCCCGGTCCTGGGAGAGCGTAGCTCAGTCGGTAGAGCAACTGACTTTTAATCAGTAGGTCCAGGGTTCGAATCCCTGCGCTCTCACCAAAAAATCAATAAAATCAGCTAACTACAGAAATCATCGACGGCAATACGGATTTCGCGCCTAGGGCTGAAAACCTTCATGCCGACGTGTTTACAGGTCTATTCTTCACCGCCAGGAATATTCTCCTCGGGGATATGGCCTTTTCCCGTGTCCATTCCGCTGTGAATCCGCAGTCATTTTCGCTTATGTTTTCCCGTAAGAGACGGTTCATCTATGATTGCCCCTGTGACAATTTGCCGGAGGCAGGATTGAGCGGCGAGACGGAGGAACTCATGACGATACGAACAGGCCGTTGCCTTTGTGGCGCGGTGAATTATCAGGTCGAGGGCGAGCCGCTGCGTGCGGGCCTTTGCCATTGCCGCAATTGCAAGAGGGAAAGCGGTTCGTCCTTTACCAGCTATGGCGTCTGGCCGCGCTCGGCATTCAGCAGTTCAGGAAACGTCGCGACCCATGCGGGCCAAAGCTTCTGCCCGGCCTGCGGATCGCCCCTTTTCGGACTGAGCGACGGCGAGGCGGAGATCAAGCTCGGCAGTCTCGATGGGGCGCCTACCGATATCGAACCGACCTATGAACTCTGGGTGAAGCGGCGCGAAAGCTGGTTGCAACCGCTGCCGCATGCGGAGCAGTTCGACGAGGACAGGATATAGCACAGATTTGGCGGGCCTTGGCGCCAGCCGCGTTGTCGGTTCGACGAAAGAGAGCTGACAGAAGAACCGGCATCGACAGAACGGGTAATCGCCCCACTTCTTTCATTGCTCCGCTTCACGCTCGCCGGCGTCACCGTCACGCTCTCGGTCGGCGGGTTTTCCGGCATCAGGATCGGATCTGGATTTGACGGCGGCCTGCAGGCGACCGACGGCATAGAGCACGGTCAGGCCGGCGGTCAGCGCGAAGATGGCGATCAGCCAATGGCCGAAACCGAGCGCAAGGCCGATGGCGCCGGCAAGCCACATTCCGGCACCCGTCGTCAGCCCGCGCACTTCGCCGCGCGACAGCACGATCGTGCCCGCCGCCAGGAAAGCAACACCGGCGGTCACCGCCTCGACCACGCGCAAGGGATCGATCCGCACCTGCTCGTCCGAAAGACCCGGCATATGAACGCTCTCGATCGAGATGATCGCAAAGACGGCCGAGGCAAGGCTGATGAGGATGTGGGTCCGAAGGCCCGCAGCCTTGTCGCGCGCCTCGCGCTCGAATCCGATGAGCCCTCCAAAGAAGATCGCCCCGCAAAACCGGGCAATGATCACTGAATAGGGAATTTGGGTAGCGGGGAAGATGTCGGCAATAATCTGGTCCATGGCGCCAGAACGCACGGGTAAAAACTTGGTTCCCGCAGCAGCGCCCGCCTCTGCTCGCCGTCGGCATGAAACCGAACACGTCCACGGACGGGAACCAATGCCGACATTGCACGTTACCGCTGCAGTCTACCGGAAAGTCACGCGCGGCAGCTGCCGCGCTCAACGGAGGAAAGTCACATGCTGCGCGCTGGTCTTCTTTGGTTCATGGGTGTGCCCTTGGTCGTCGTCATCCTGATCTGGATGTTCTATTTCTAGTTTGGAGATGAACATGACCCCTTCTCCCTTCGAAAGCGGCGCCGAGATACGCCAGTCCGAATACCGCCAGTTCATGATCCGCGAACTGTTGATCTGGATGATCGGCGTGCCGGTGCCCATCGCTGCAGTCATCGGTTTTTTCGTACTATAAGCAATCCGTTTATCCAGAACAAAAACGTCCGATCTGAAACGAAGCCTCTTGCGGTTTGGCGAAGATCATTCTAAACCCCGGCCATCGTTCGGTTATCGGGCGTGTGAGGCCTCGTGGCGGAGTGGTGACGCAGAGGACTGCAAATCCTTGTACCCCGGTTCAATTCCGGGCGAGGCCTCCAAACAAATCACCAATTGTTCCCAATCCATTACGGTGAATGTCTAGCCCTCTATATGAGGTCTATTCTGAAACGAGACGTCGCCGCGTTATGAACCGATATTGGCAGTCCTTTCAGCTTTTTCACCCGTACGAAACGCACCGCCGGGCAAAACCCGCGATCCGCACTGCCGGCTTCTCTTCGTCGCCCACCGAGACTGGCTGGGTCAGTGATAGTAGAAGCATTGGCAATCGGCCTTGCTGTCGTCGGGCGCGCTCCAGACGCGCACGGCAAGCTTCTTGGCGGTCCCCTCCTCCATCAGCCGCAACCCAAGGAGAGACGTCGCCGCGAGCTTCGGGTTGATCGCATCGACCTCGACCATCGCGCCGACCTGATGGACGCCCTGCTTCGGAGTCCAGGTGAAAAACTGCACGCTGTAATGCATCGCGTTCTCCTTCGCGTCCGCTTGCGTCCGAAAATCCGGCGCGGTTCCGCATGCGCTCCCTTTGCCGGCAGAACTGCCTGCGCGGCACAGGATGTCACGATTATAGCAGATTTTCCTGAAATGCGATATTTCTCCGGCGCCCGGTATCACCGCACAAAGGGCGCCGCAAACAGCATCTTGACGAAGATCGCCACGGAAGATCGCCACGACGGCTCACAAGCGTGCTGAGCCGCGGAGGGGCGCGAATAGAAAAACCCCCGGCCTTTCGAGCCAGGGGTCTGTCATCTTCGATCGACGCGATGGCGCCGGAGGCAAAAGGCCTCAATGTTCCTTGTTGGAATAGACCGACTTTTTCGTCAGGTAGATCAGGCCGGTAAAGATCAGCAGGAAGATCATCACCATGAACCCTGTCCGCTTGCGGGCTTCCAGATGCGGCTCTGCGGCCCACATCAGGAAAGCTGCGACGTCGTGCGAATACTGCTCGACCGTCTGCGGCGCGCCGTCGTCATAGGTTACCTGATCATCGGAGATCGGCGGTGCCATGGCAAGTGCCGAGGCGTTGGCGAAATAGGGATTGTAATGTGTGCCCTCCGCCACTTCGACGCCGGCCGGCGGCTCCTGGTAGCCGGTCAGCAGCGCATGGATATAGTCCGGGCCGCCTTCCTGGTACTGCGTGAACATATCGAAGATGAAGGTCGGGAAACCGCGCTCGATGCCGCGTGCCTTGGCGATCAGCGAGAAATCAGGCGGAGCCGCGCCATTGTTGGAGGCCGCGGCTGCTTCCCTGTTCGGGAAGGGCGACGGGAAATGATCCGAAGGCAATGCCTTGCGGGTAAACATCTCGCCATCGGCGTTCGGGCCATCCTCGACTTCGTAATTCGCTGCGAATGCCTTTACCTGGGCTTCCGAATAACCAAGGTCTCCCAGCGTGCGGAAGGTGACCAGGCTCATCGAATGGCAGGCGGAACAGACTTCGGTATAGACTTTCAGACCGCGTTGAAGCTGGCCCTTGTCATAATGGCCGAAGGGGCCGGCGAAGCTCCATTCCTGCTGTTCGGGCTTGTGGATCGGGAAGTGCGGCGTGCCGCCGTGGTCTTCCGTCGCCCCTGCCTCGGCCTTGTGTTCACCCTCCTGGGCGAACACCTGACCGGCGCCGAGGCCGACGACAACTGCGAGCGAAAGAATGCCTGCAACGAGCTTTTTCATCTGTGTGGGTTCCTTAATCTTCGCTGTCGGCATCACACGGCAACCGGCTTCTTCGCGGCCCGTTTTTCCAGCACCGCTTCGGTGATGGAATTGGGGATGCGTTTGGGCGTCTCGATCAGGCCGAGAAGCGGCATGATGACAAGGAAGAAGCCGAAATAATAGAGCGTGCCGAGCTGCGACATCACCACATAGAGACCTTCGGCAGGGCGCGACCCGAGCCAGCCGAGCAGGATGGAGTTGATGACGAAGAGCCAGAAGAACAGCTTGTACCAGGGGCGGTAGACGGCGGAGCGAACCTTGGACGTATCGAGCCAGGGCACGAAGAACAGGACGATGATCGCACCGAACATCACGAGCACGCCGCCGAGCTTGCTGTCGATCGGGCCGACATTGAAGGTGATGGCGCGCAGCATCGCGTAGAACGGCAGCTAGTACCATTCAGGAACGATATGGGCGGGCGTCTTCAGCGCGTCGGCCGGAATATAATTGTCGGGATGGCCGAGGAAGTTCGGCATGTAGAACACGAACCAGGCAAAGACCAGAAGGAAGACCGAGATGCCGAGCGCGTCCTTGAGGGTGGCATAGGGCGTAAACGCGACGGTATCCGTCTTCGTCTTCACTTCGATGCCGGTCGGGTTGGTCTGACCGGTGACATGCAGCGCCCAGATATGCAGGACGACGACGCCGGCGATCATGAAAGGCAGCAGGTAATGCAGCGAGAAGAAGCGGTTGAGCGTCGGCTGATCGACGGCAAAGCCGCCAAGCAGGAACTGCTGGATCCATTCACCGACCAGCGGGAAGGCCGAGAAGAAGCCGGTGATGACGGTCGCGCCCCAGAAGGACATCTGGCCCCAGGGCAGAACATAGCCCATGAAGCCGGCAGCCATCATCAGGAGATAGATGACGACGCCGAGGATCCAGAGGATTTCACGCGGCGCCTTGTAGGAGCCGTAATAGAGACCACGGGCGATATGCAGATAGACGGCGATGAAGAAGAAGGAGGCGCCGTTGGCATGCATGTAGCGCAGCAGCCAACCGTGATTGACGTCGCGCATAATCTTTTCGACGGAGTTGAAGGCAACCGACGTCTCGGCAGTGTAGTGCATCGCGAGCACGACGCCGGTCAGGATCTGGACGATCAACATGACCGAAAGCATGGCACCGAACGTATAGGCATAGTTGAGGTTGCGCGGGACCGGATAGGAAACGAAGCTGTCATGGACGAGCCGCGGCAGCGGCAGGCGCGAATCCACCCATTTCTCGATACCGGTCGTAGGCGTGTAGGTTGAATGATCACCACTCATAATCAGTATTCCCCTCAACCGATCTTGATAACTGTGTCAGACGTGAACGCGAAGGTCGGAACCGCCAGATTCTGGGGCGCCGGACCTTTGCGGATACGGCCGGCCGTATCGTAGTGCGAACCGTGGCAAGGACAGAACCAGCCGCCGAAATCGCCGGCCTGGCCGAGCGGCACGCAGCCCAGATGGGTGCACGAGCCGATCATGACGATCCAGTTTTCCTTTTCCTTGCCGGCGGAGCGATCAAGATCGGTTGCCTGTGCATCGGCCGGAAGATTGGCATTTCGCGCCACGGGATCCTTCAGATCGGCAAGCTCGACGGCATTGGCCTCTTCGACTTCCTTGTCGGTGCGGTTGCGGATGAACACCGGCTTGCCGCGCCACTTCGCCGTCAGCGACATGCCGGGCTCAAGGCTCGAGACATCGACCTCGATCGAGGCCAGCGCCAGCGTCGAGGCATCGGGCCGCATCTGGTCGATGAACGGCCAGGCCACCGCGATGGCACCGACGGCGCCGGCCATGCCGGTCGTCAAATACAGGAAATCGCGGCGAGTGGGCTCGCCCAGGGTTTCGCTTGATGTCTCGTGTTCGCTCACGGCTAAACCATCCTCTCACGCATGTTTGCGGAAACCGCACTGTCCCCGGCGTGTATTTCGCGCCCCGTGCCGACACTTGAGCGAAAGAACAGCGCCAAATCAATAAGCCGATGGACGAAAAAGGAGAAAACTTTCGCCTTTCCGCCATCCATAAAACCGGGCGAACCCCTCCCCTTCGGCAAGCGGCAGATTCCCCGGCAATCCGGCGCGTTCTATGCTTGATCGCCGGGGTTGTCCAGTCTTGAGGGGGACGGGTGAGCCAGAATGTCGCGGGAAAACCGAAGCTGATGTTCCCAAACCGCTTTTCCCGCTCGAATGGCGCTAGAGGACCGGTTTGCGGGCGCTAGGGTGCTATCAGCAAGCGGCTATTCGGCGGCCGCGTCGCCCGCCAGGAAACCGCCGGACTGGCGCGTCCAGAGATCGGCATAGAGCCCGCCTGCGGCGATCAGTTGTTCATGGGTGCCGTCTTCGACGATCCGCCCCTGATCCATGACGATCAGCCGGTCGAGGGCGGCAATAGTCGACAGGCGGTGGGCAATCGCCAGCACCGTCTTGCCGCGCATCAGCCGGTCCAGATTGGACTGGATCGCCGCCTCGACTTCCGAATCGAGTGCCGAGGTGGCCTCGTCGAGCACGAGGATCGGCGCATCCTTCAGCATCACCCGGGCAATTGCGATACGCTGGCGCTGGCCACCGGAAAGCTTGACGCCGCGCTCCCCGACATGGGCATCGAAGCCGGTTCGGCCGCGTTGGTCCTCAAGCCGCTCGATGAAGTCGAGCGCCTCGGCCTTGCTCGCCGCCGCTCTCAAATTGTTCTCGTCGGCGTCCGGCCGCCCGAACAGGATATTGTCGCGGATCGAGCGATGCAGGAGGGAGGTGTCCTGGCTGACGACGCCGATCTGCATGCGCAGCGTTTCCTGCCGCACAGCGGCGATATCCTGGCCGTCGATGAGGATACGGCCGGCTTCCAGGTCGTAGAATCGCAGGAGGAGGTTGACCAATGTGGTCTTTCCGGCACCGGACCTGCCGACGATGCCGATCTTCTCCCCGGCGCGAATGTCCAGCGACAGGTCGTCGATGATGCCGCTGCCCCGGCCATAATGGAAGCGGATGTTCTCGAAGCGGATGACCGGGTTCCTCACGACAAGGGCTGTCGCCTCCGGCCGATCAACCAGTTGGATCGGCTGGGAGATCATTTCGGCGGCGTTCTGGATCGTGCCGATATTGCGCATGATGCCGTTGAACTGCACCATCATCCGGCTCAAAAGGAAATTCAGCCGCAGAACCAGCGCCAGCGTGAAGGCGACGGCGCCCGAACTGATCAGGCCCGACAGCCAGAGATGAACGCTCAGCCCCGCCATGGTGACGATCATGATCCCGGAAAGGAAGGCCATGGAGGCTCGCACCCCGGTGATGAACCGGGTAAAGCGCATGATGCTGTCCTGGAAGATATCGAAGCCCTGGCGCATATAGCGGTCGTTTTCCTCGTCGCGCGCAAAGAGCTTCAGGGTCTGCATATTGCTATAGGCATCGACCATGCGGCCGCTGAGCATCGAGGAGGCTTCAGCCGTCTCGCGCGAATGCTGGCGAATCCGCGGCACGAAATAGCGGGCGAGAAAGGCAAAGCCGATCAGCCAGAAAAGGACCACGATCGCAAGCGAGGCGTCGAGCTGTCCGACCAGCACCAGGGTCGAGACCGAATAGATGCCGACGAACCAGACGCTTTCCATCAGCGAGGTCACGACATCGCCAACCGCCTGCCC
>NZ_DATJDJ010000202.1:0-27429 GCF_035497515.1 Pararhizobium sp.
TGAGGGCGAGGGCGAGGGCTAGGGTGACGGGCAAAGCAGCAAAAGACGAACTCCTGCACACCGCCAATTACGCCGATGCCAGCGCCACGGCGGGCTGCAAACGCGAAGCGTTGTAGGCCGGCAGGTAGCCGAAGACGAGGCCGGTGAGGAAGGCGCTGCCGAAGGCGAGGATGACCGGTCCCGGGGCGAAGCTGACGGCGATGCCGAAGGCCTTGGCAATGCCGCCGATGCCGAGCCCCAGCCCGACCCCGATCAGGCCGCCAAGGGCGGAGACGACCAGTGCCTCGACGATGAACTGGGTGAGAATATCGCGGCTGCGCGCGCCGGTCGCCATGCGGATGCCGATCTCGCGCGTCCGTTCCGTGACGGAGACCAGCATGATGTTCATGACCCCGATGCCGCCGACCAGAAGCGAGATGGCGGCGATCGAACCCAGGAATATCTTCAGGATGTTCGAGGTTTCGGTGAAGGTCTCGCGAATGGCGGCGAGATTGGTGATCTGGGTATCCTGCCGCTTGTGGCGCGCATCGAGCATGGCCTGGATCTGGTCCTGGGTCAGGTTGATGGCGCTGTCGTCCTTGACCTGCACGGTGATGGAGCGGACATTACGGGCGCCGAACAGGCGCAGATTGCCCGTTGAGAGCGGCACCAGCACGGTATCGTCCTGATCGTTGCCGCCGGCGGTGGCACCCTTCTTCGCCATGACACCGATCACCTGGAACGGAATGTTCTTGATCAGGATATACTGGCCGAGCGGATCGGCTCCATCGGGAAACAGCGTGTCGGCGACCGTGCGGCCAAGAACGGCCACGCTGGCATAGGCATCCATGTCGTCCTTGCCGAGGAAAGCACCCTCCTCCACGGCCCAGGACTTCGCCTCGGGGAATTGCGGCACCGTGCCATTGACCGTCGTCTGCGTATCCAGATTGCCAGCGCGGACCGTCAGCGAGCTCGACATTTCCGGAACGGCGAAACTGATATTCGGCAGCTCCAGGATTGCATCGGCATCGGACGGAATGAGCGAGACGATGCTGCCCCCTTCCCCGCCGCGGAAATTGGCCATGTTGGGCCGCACGACCAGGAGGTCGGACCCCATGGCGGCGATCCGGTTCAGCACCGAATCCTGCGCGCCGGTGCCGATCGCCAGCATGGCGACGACGGAGCTGACGCCGATGACGATGCCGAGCAGGGTCAGGATCGTGCGGAAGAGATTGGCCCGGAGTGCCCTAAACGACATGCGCACCGCTTCAGTGACGTCGGTGACGATGGCCGCCTTGCCGTCGGCCTTCGCCGGCAGTGTCGGCTTCGCCCGGCCGATCCGCCTGACATTGCCGGCAATGCGATCGGCGACGATCAGGCCGTCGCTGATCTCGATGACGCGATCGGCGGATTCCGCCAGTTCCGGCGCATGGGTGATAATGATGACCGTATGGCCGCGCTCGTTCATCTCGCGCAGGGTCGCCATGACCTCCTTGCCGCTCTGGCTGTCGAGCGCACCGGTCGGCTCGTCGGCCAGAATGATCTGGCCGCCGTTCATCAGCGCGCGGGCAATCGACACGCGCTGCTGCTGGCCGCCGGAGAGCTGGTTGGGCAGGTGATCGAGCCTATCGCCGAGCCTGAGCGACCGCAGCAGCATTTCGGCGCGTTCCTCCCGTTCGCGCGCGGGCATGCCGGCATAGATGGCGGGGATCTCGACATTTTCCTGCGCGCTCGCGGTCGGCACCAGATTGTAGCTCTGGAAGACGAAGCCGAACAATTGGCGGCGGCGGGCGGCGAGTTCATCCGGGTCGAGATCCGAAACATTCTCGCCTTCGAGCAGATACTGCCCGCCGGTCGGTGTATCCAGACAGCCGAGAATGTTCATCAGCGTCGATTTGCCGGAGCCCGATGCGCCGACGATCGCGACGAATTCACCCGGCTGGATATCCAGCGAGACGCCACGCAGCACCTCGACGGCGACATCGCCATTGACGAAGGTCTTGCGGATATCCTTGAGCGAAATGAGCGCTGTCATCGGCTCATCCTCAGAACATCGGCGGCGGCATGCCGCGGCGCGAATTGTTGCGGCTGGACGAGGCGGGCTTGCCAGCCGAGCCGGCTCCGACCACGACAGCGTCCGTTTCCTCTAGCCCTTTGGTGATCTCGACACGGACGCGGTTGCGGATACCGGTCTCGACCGCGCGGGTTTCGCGGGCGCCCGATGCCGTGACGACCGTGACGTTGCCGGAAGTGCCATCAGCGTCAAAACGGACGGCCGCGGCAGGGATGGTGAGCACGTTTTCAGCTGACGCCTGAACGAAGAAGACCTGCGCCGTCATGTTCATCATCAGGTTGCCGTCGGGATTGGGCACGTCGAACAGGGCGTAGTAGAGCACGACATTGTTTTCGGTGGACGGCGTCGGCTTGATCTGCCGTAGAGTGCCGGGATAACGCTTGCCGGGTTGGCCGAGCAGGGTGAAATAAGCCTTCATCCCGACCTTGAGCTTGCCGACATCGGCCTCCGACACTTCTGCCTCGACGGTCATGGTCGACAGGTCGCCAATGGTGACGATGGTCGGCGCCGTCTGGTTGGCGTTCAGCGTCTGGCCTTCCTTGGCGGAGGTCTCGACGATGGTGCCCCTCATCGGGGCGTAGATCTTGGTATAGCCGAGACTGATGCGGGCATCCTTGAGGGTCGCCTGCTGCTTGCGGTTCTGTGCCTTCAGTGCATCGACATTGGCCTCCGCCGTGGCAAGGGCGGCGACCGCCTCGTCAAGCGCCGACTGAGCGGCGCCATTGCTGGCGACCAGCGCGCGCTGGCGGGTGAGGTTCGCGTTGGACAGAACCACCTGTGCTTCCTTGTCGATCATCTGCGCCTGCAGATTGGCAAGCTCGGCTTCCGCGATCTCGATCTGGGTCTCGATGGAGGCACTGTCGATCTCGGCGATCAACTGACCCTGCTTGACGCTGTCGCCGATCTCGACCTTGAGGCTCTTCAACTGGCCGGAGACCTGGGCGCCGACATCGACATCCTTGATGGGACTGAGCAGGCCCGATGCCGTGACGCTGTTTTCGATGTCGCCGCGCACGGGATTTTCGGTGACCACGGTTTCCGCCGCGGTCTGGTTGCCATAGGTCGTCCAGCCATACCACCCGGCCACGCCGGCAAGGATCAGGACCAGCGGCACCAGCCAGCGGGCCTTCGACCGCCTGCGCCTCTTGGGCGCGATGGCAGGCTGCGGGTTCGCGATTTCCACGGCATCGACCGGGCTCATTTTACGGGTGGCATCAGCCATCTCAAGCATCTCTCAGCAGAAAGCGGTCATCTGGCCGCACAGTTCATGAATGCGCTAGGTGGGAACTGCGCCTTAATGAAGTCCGGCGGCATGAAATCTTTGTAATCTTTCCGCTTTCCGGTTTCAAAATGTTTCCGGATTGCCCACGGCATTTCCGTGGGTACTGAAACAACGAAAAAACCGGCGGGAGAGCCGCCGGCTTTCGTCAGGGAATGCGTCGGGGAATGCCGGATCAGTTGCAGACCCTGATACGCTTGACGACCAGATTGCCGTAATAGTCGTATTTGCGGATCTTCTTGATCCAGCAGTTCTCAACATAGTGGTGCTTCTTGTAGTGGCGCTTGTGGCCATAGTAGTGATCGACATTGTCGTAGCCGCCGCTGTAATAGCCGTCATTACCGCCGTAATAACCGCCGGCCTGGGACGGAGCTGCGAAAGAAAGAGCCGCGGCAGCGGCAACGATGGAAGCAATGATCAGGTTACGCATGGTCGCCTCTCCTTGATTGGGCTGGATGAGCCCGCCTCATCCTTGAGACAGACAATCCCACAATCCGCAGAGCTGCGAAGTTCCAAAGGGAACAGGATTTGACGGCTGGTGGATCGGCGAAGTCTCGCGTCGGCGAGGCTCCGGTCAGAACATCTTCCAGGCAATAGCGACCAAGGCCAGCGCGATGACCCAGAGAGCAACCCGCCCCGACCGGCCGTGGCGCGCCTCGGAGCGGCCGATGGCCTCGGCGGTTTCGGCATCGAAGCGCAACCCGTTTTCCGCCATGGCGGTGATCTCGCGGGAGAATTTTTCGGTCTTGGCGGCGATTTCCGGGGCTGCCTCGGCCAGCCTGACGGCCGCGTGAAAAGCTTCCTTCACGTCGCCGACGATGCGCTTGGGACCGAGATTGTCGCGGATCCAGGCGCCGACCACCGGTTCCGACGCCTTCCACATGTTGAAGCGTGGATTGAGCGTGCGGGCGACGCCCTCGACGACGACCATGGTCTTTTGCAGCATGACCAGTTCCGGCCGCGTTTCCATTTCGAACAACTGGGTGACCTCGAATAGCAGGGTCAGGAGCTTGGCCATGGAAATGGTTTCGGCCGGCTGGCCGTGGATCGGCTCGCCGATGGCGCGGATCGCCTGGGCGAAGCTCGCGACATCATGATGGGCCGGCACGTAACCGGCCTCGAAATGCACGTCGGCAACGCGTCGATAGTCGCGCGTGATGAAGCCATAGAGGATTTCGGCGAGGAACCGCCGCTCCTTCTTGCCGAGACGGCCGACAATACCGAAATCGACGGCGACGATCATGCCCTTCGGATCGACGAAGAGATTGCCCTGGTGCATGTCGGCGTGGAAGAAACCGTCGCGCAGCGTATGGCGCAGGAAGGACTGGATCAGCGTATCGGCAAGCGCGTTGAGATCATGGCCGGCGCGGCACAGGCCTTCGACGTCAGACATCTTGGTGCCGTCGATCCATTCCATCGTCACGACATCGCGGCCGGTGCGCTCCCAATCGACCGATGGCACGCGAAAACCGGGATCATCGGCGGCATTTTCGCCGAGTTCGGAGAGGGCAGCAGCCTCCAGGCGCAGGTCCATTTCGATCTTGGTGGTCTGTTCCAGCGTCTTCGTCACCTCGACCGGGCGCAGGCGGCGGGTGTGCGGCAGGAAACGCTCCTGCAGCCGCGAGACGAGAAACATCGCTTCCAGATCATGGGCGAAGCGCTGGCGCACGCCGGGGCGGATGACCTTGACGGCGACTTGTCGCTCGACCCCGTCCTTCAGCACCATGGCCGGATGAACCTGGGCGATCGAAGCGGCGGCGATCGGATCGCCGAACTGGACATAGAGATCCGACACCGGACGGCCAAGCGAGCCCTCGACGGTGGCGCGCGCCTCCTCGGTCGGGAAGGTCGCCATGCGATCCTGCAGGAAGGACAGATCGTCTGCGAATTCCGCGCCGACCACGTCGGGTCGGGTGGCGAGAAACTGGCCGATCTTCACATAGGACGGCCCGAGACGCTCGATGGCGCGGGCCAGGCGATCGCTGCGATCTTCGTTTTTCGCGCGGCGACGGGCAAACAGGCCGGCAATCGACTGCGCCGCACGCGGCAGCATCGGCAGGTTTTCCGACGGCAGCGCGGAGACCACGCCTTCGCGTACCAGCACCCAGCCGATCCGGATCAGGCGCGCGTAGGCGCCGGGCGTGCTCACGCTATTCTACCTAGGAGCGGGGCCCTGCCTGGGCGCGGAGCAAGGCCCTCACGACGCTTCACGAGGGGGCGCTTCACGAGAATGGGCATCATGCTTCAGATCTTCCAGCCGGAATGAAGGGCCGCGATGCCGCCGGTAAAATTGGTGAAGGTCGTGCGCGAAAAGCCGGCCTTGGTGATCATGGCGGCGAAATCGCGCTGATTGGGGAATTTCCGGATCGATTCCACCAGATACTGATAGGGTTCCGCGTCGCCGGTGACCATCTTGCCGAATTTCGGGATCGCGTTGAACGACCAGGCGTCATAAACCTTGTCGAGCAGCGGCATGTGAACTTCAGAGAATTCCAGCACCAGCAAGCGGCCGCCGCGCTTGAGCACGCGGTAGGCTTCGCTCAGCGCCACGTCGATGCGCGGTACGTTGCGGATGCCGAAGGCGATCGTATAGGCATCGAAGGAATTGGCTTCGAACGGCAGTTCCTCGGCATTGGCCTCGACGAAGGTGAGATTGGGCGAAAGACCCTTCTTCTCGGCGCGTTCCGCTCCGACGGCGAGCATCGAGCCGTTGATATCGAGAACCGTCGCATGAGCCTTGCGACCGGACGCCTCGACGATGCGGAAGGCGATATCGCCGGTACCGCCGGCGACGTCGAGAACCTTGTAATCCTCCGATCGGCGCGGATTGAGCGCTGCGATCATCGCATCCTTCCAGGCCCTGTGCAGGCCCATGGACATGACGTCGTTCATGATGTCGTAGCGCTTGGCGACCTTGTGGAAGACATCGTTGACGAGCGCCTGCTTCTCACCCTGGCCAACCTGGCGAAAACCATAGGAGGTTTCCATGCCGCCATCGGCAGACGTCCGCTCACCTGTCATCAACAAAACTCCGGTTCGATCTCATCCTGGCAGACCATAGCGAATTCGCCTGATCCACGCTATCTCTGCGGCAGGCCCGGCCTGCGACATTCCCGCCCGCTCTCAGGCCCGGCCGCTGGAAAGCTGGCCCTCCTATAGGATATGTGCGAGGCGAAGGGAATGCCAAATGGCGCAGGCCATCTGGCCGATGGAAAGGAAACTGATATGCCGGAACTTC
Source organism: Pararhizobium sp. (assembly GCF_035497515.1). GTDB lineage: Bacteria > Pseudomonadota > Alphaproteobacteria > Rhizobiales > Rhizobiaceae > Pararhizobium. The sequence goes on from NZ_DATJDJ010000202.1 coordinate 6,571, forward strand.
CCGAGGTGGAAACTGTCAGGCGGGGTCTGACTCCGGCCATGGAGGGCTCGCTGCTGGTGCGGGCCGAACTGCGCCGGCCGGACCTGCGCTTTCCTTTCCCCGCCGATTTCTCGGCGCTGGTCTCCGGCCGGCGCATCCTGTCGCTCGGCCGGCGGGCCAAGTACCTGCTGATCGACCTTGAGGGTGGCGACGTCATCATCGCCCATCTCGGCATGTCCGGCTCATTTCGCGTCGAGGAAGGTGCAGGCCTCGAAACGCCCGGCGCCTTCCATCATCCGCGCGGCAAGGACGAGAAGCATGACCATGTCATCTTTCACCTGGAAACCACGAAGGGACCCGCCCGCGTCATCTATAATGATCCCAGGCGTTTCGGCTTCATGGACGTCACCCGGCGCGAGGCTCTCGCGAGCCACGCCTTCTTCCGCGACCTCGGCGAGGAGCCGACCGGCAATGTGCTCGACGCCGCGTATCTCGCCAACCGTTTTGCCAACAAGGCGCAGCCGCTGAAATCCGCCCTGCTCGACCAGAAGAACATTGCCGGGCTTGGCAATATCTATGTCTGCGAGGCGCTGTGGCGCTCCGGCCTCTCGCCGCTCCGGGCATCGGGCACCTTGGTCGATGCCAAGGGCAAGCCGAAGAAGCCGCTCGTTGTCCTGACCGAGGCCACCCGCGCCGTCATCGCCGATGCGATCGCAGCCGGCGGCTCGTCGCTGCGTGACCACATCCAGACGGATGGGACGCTCGGCTATTTCCAGCATTCGTTTTCTGTCTACGATCGCGAAGGCGAGCCTTGCCGGACACCCGGTTGCGGCGGTACTGTCGCCCGCGTCGTCCAGGCCGGACGCTCGACCTTCTATTGCCCGAAATGCCAGAAATAGCTTAGCCGACAGCCCAGTCCTGCACGCCACGTTTTCAAAAATAGCGCGTTGACGGGAGACCTGTTTAAGGCTATATGCCGCCCACAGTTTGGAAAGCCGCTCCAAGGTTTTCCGATATTGCTCCCTACTTGCACGGACGACAGGTCGCAGTGACCCGGCACGGCGGTAGAGAGTTTTTGTCAGATTTCGAAGAGAGACACCAAATGGCCAATACAACTTCGGCGAAAAAAGCGACCCGCAAAATCGCCCGCCGCACGGAAGTCAACAAATCCCGCCGTTCGCGCGTTCGTGGCTTCATCCGCAAGGTCGAAGAAGCCATCGCTTCCGGCGACCAGGCACTGGCCCAGGCAGCCCTGAAGGCTGCCCAGCCGGAACTGATGCGCGCCGCGACCAAGGGCGTTGTCCATGCCAACACGGCATCGCGCAAAGTGTCCCGCCTGGCAAGCCGCGTGAATGCTCTGTCGGCTTAATCCGGCTCACTAATTTTTCGTTAATCGATAGCCCGGTCCTTTGGCCGGGCTTTTCGGATTCAAGCTTCAGGCTCCTCCCATGGTTAACCCGACGCTTTTGATTATGTCATCGCAATGACAGATTTTTTAATTTAAAATCAACAACTTGCCAGAGGATGTCGGCAAGTGCAGCGCACAAGCCGAGGCCCGTTAAGGTGTGTGGCGAGTCAAGAGAATTTTTATTTTTTTTGTTTTTCGCCAGCTAACTTCCGCTTCAAAAATCAAAGCCCTTGATTCAAAAGCGATTCTCTCCAGGCAAGCTTCCGCCCATGCAGGACACGCTATGAGAGTCAACGGCCGACCGCTCGCGAGCCGTAAAATTCGCGATTGATCTTGCATCACGATCCTGCCTAAATGCCTCCCACAGAAGGCGCGGGACATACCTGTGGACAAGATGAAAAGGCCACCTTTCAACGGGCGGCGCAATTTCACTTCAACCTTCTGTGACGGGGTGGTTCCACAACGTTCCATCAATCAGAATTGGATGGTTTCAACCGTGCAAGGTTCTTGCCCGGAATGAAACCTTACGATCTCTGGTTGCAGAACCCCAGGAGCCGCCGGAAACGCGACAGGGGTGCCGCAACGGCTTTTGCCATGCGGCGCCGGATATCGGCCGGAATGCGAATGAGGACGCATTGTCGGCGGATCGGCCTGACCGTCTGTAACGAGGGTTGGGAAGGCCGGGCAGTATAGCAGGCAGGATACGCGGGTTTCGGCGACGAAGCCCGGGCGTCCGTGGAAATGAACCGTACGAGCGGGACAAGCGTTTGGCTGGCAGCCGAACGCTTTGTACGGAAACCGGGCCGGAGAGGGAAATGAGGATCCCTCGATGGCACGGCGAGCGTTTGAACCCGGCGGCATGCCTTGAACGAGGGCCGCGGGGAACGAACATAAAGGGTTGATGCCGGCAGCAATGGCGGTATCGCGGAATGATATTGGAAGGCGGCAATATGCTTGGTAATTCGGTGACAGCGGCGATCGTGTTCGAGAATGGGGAGAATGCGCGTCAGATGGCCCAAAAGTCTGACGCTCCGGCGGGAGAAAAAGGCGACATGAAGCAGAACGCGCTTTTCGAACGGGTCAGCGCGCGTCTGAAAGCCCAGGTCGGCCCGGATGTCTTTGCCAGCTGGTTCGGTCGGCTGAAGCTCCACTCGGTTTCCAAGAGTGTCGTGCGGCTCTCCGTGCCGACGACGTTTCTGAAGTCCTGGATCAACAACCGTTACCTCGACCTGATCACCAGCATCGTCCAGCAGGAAGATTCAGAGGTTCTCAAGGTCGAGATCCTGGTTCGCACCGCCATGCGCAGTGCCCGTCCCGGCCTTCTGGACGATGCGCAGCAGATCAGCCATGCCAGCGATACGGCATCGTCCGCCTCGGCGCGCAAGTCGACAGCGCAGACGCTCGCCCATCATGCCGCCGCGACCATCGGCAATCTGCAGAAGACCCAGCCGGTGGCTGGTCCTCTGTTCGGCTCGCCGCTCGACCAGCGCTACACATTCGAAAGCTTCGTCGAAGGATCGTCGAACCGGGTGGCACTTGCGGCCGCCAAGACGATCGCCGAAGCCGGTGCCGGCGCCGTGCGCTTCAACCCGCTGTTCATCCATTCGACCGTGGGCCTCGGCAAGACGCATCTGCTGCAGGCGATCGCGACGGCTGCCATCCAGAGCCCGCGCGCGCCGCGCGTCGTCTATCTGACGGCGGAATATTTCATGTGGCGCTTTGCGACCGCAATCCGCGACAACGATGCACTGTCGCTCAAGGAAACGCTGCGCAATATCGACCTGCTGGTTATCGACGACATGCAGTTCCTGCAGGGCAAGTCGATCCAGAACGAATTCTGTCATCTCCTCAACATGCTGCTCGACAGCGCCAAGCAGGTCGTCGTTGCCGCCGACCGCGCGCCGTGGGAACTGGAATCGCTCGATCCGCGGGTGCGTTCGCGCCTGCAGGGCGGCGTCGCCATCGAGATGGAAGGCCCGGATTACGAGATGCGTCTTGAGATCCTCAAGCGCCGCCTCGACGTCGCCCGCCAGGACGATGCTTCGCTCGATATTCCCGCCAATATCCTGAGCCACGTCGCCCGCAACATTACCGCGAGCGGCCGCGAACTCGAAGGCGCCTTCAACCAGTTGCTGTTCCGGCTTTCCTTCGAGCCGCAGCTGTCGATCGAGCGCGTCGATGAACTGCTCGGCCATCTGGTCAATGCCGGCGAGCCGCGCCGCGTGCGCATCGAGGACATCCAGCGGGTCGTTGCCAAGCATTACAACGTCTCGCGTCAGGAACTGGTCTCCAACCGCCGCACCCGCGTCATCGTCAAACCGCGCCAGATCGCCATGTATCTGGCCAAGACGCTGACGCCGCGCTCCTTCCCGGAAATCGGGCGCCGGTTCGGCGGACGCGACCACACGACCGTGCTGCACGCCGTGCGCAAGATCGAGGACCTGATCACCGGCGACACCAAGCTCAGCCACGAGATCGAGCTTCTGAAGCGGTTGATCAACGAGTAGTCGGGTGGGGTGAAGGCCCCTCCCCCTTGTGGGGAGGGTCTTTGCAAACAGGAACGATAGAGTCCGTCCTATTTCCTGCCCTTCGCGATCAGATGATACAGCGCCCGGATCGCCTGCGCTTCTCCGCCGACCGGCGAGTGCGGGCGCTCCGATGGCGTCCAGCCGAAGATGTCGAAATGGGCCCAGCTCTTCGCCTTGGTGACGAAGCGCTTCAGGAAAAGTGCTGCCGTGATCGAGCCGGCCATGCCGCCTGACGGCGCGTTGGTGAGGTCGGCGATGCGGGCGTTGACGTCCTTTTCATAGCCCCTGTACAGCGGCATGCGCCACATCGGGTCGTCGACCGTCAGGCTCGCTTCGCTGAGATCATGCGCCAGGTCCTCGTCGTCGGTATAGAACGGCGGCAGGTCGGGGCCGAGCGCAACGCGGGCAGCACCCGTCAGCGTCGCCATGTCGATCAGGAGATCGGTCTCCTCCTCGTCCGCATAGGCAAGCGCGTCGGCGAGGATCAGCCGTCCTTCCGCATCGGTATTGTCGATCTGCACCGTCAGGCCCTTGCGGCTGCGGTAGATGTCGCCTGGGCGGAAGGCGTTGGCGGAGATCGAATTTTCGACGACCGGCACCAGCACGCGCAGGTCCACCTTCAGCTTGGCATCCATGATCATCAGCGCGAGGCCCATGACATTGGCCGCGCCACCCATGTCCTTCTTCATCAGCAGCATGGAGGCCGACGGCTTGATGTCGAGGCCGCCGGTATCGAAGCATACGCCCTTGCCGACCAGCGTCACCTTGCGGTGACCCTTCTTGCCCCAGCGCATTTCGAGCAGCCGTGGTGCCTCGGCGCTGGCGCGCCCGACCGTATGGACCAGCGGGAAATTCTGCTTCAGCAGATCGTCGCCGGTGACGACGGAGACTGTTGCCTTGTAGTGCTCCCCGAGCGCACGAAAGGCCTGTTCCAGCGCGTTCGGCCCCATGTCGTTGGTCGGCGTATTGATGAGGTCGCGGGCGAGGAAGACGCCGGCGATCTGGCGCTTGATGTCGGCGGCATCCGCATCGGCCGGGATCATCAGCGTCGGCGCTTCCTTGATCGCCGCCTTGTAGCGCTCGAAGCTGTAGGAGCCGAGGCCATAACCAAGGGCGAGACGATTGGCGGTCAGCGGCGCGGTTTCGACATGCCATTTTCCGGCCGGCAGCGTGCGCGCCAGCTTACCGGTGAGGAACGGCGCGTCCGACGGATTGGCCCCAAGCCCGAACAGCGCCCCGCCGAGCTGACCATCCTCGGACGGCACCAGCAGGACGGCGCCGGATTCCGCCTTGAAACCGGCCTTGCGCGCCCAGTCGAGCGCGATCGGATCGATGGCGCCGAGCTCGATATGGGCTGGCGTGACCGCGAAGATCGGCAAGGTCTTGCCGCCGCTGGTGTTGAACGGAGACGGACGATCGATGAATTGATACGGGGCCATGGAAATCCTTGGAAAGAAGCGGTGTAGAATCACCCAATTAACGCTCTATTAGGGTTAACAGTTTATTGCTGGAGTGAAGATTGCGCCGAATCCGCCGGGGAATGCGGGTGGTGCTTGAACGAATGCTTGGGGGCATTGGCCATGACTGCACGCAGACACTCGTCCGTCTCGACACGACGGCTCCTCAAGGGCGCTTCGCTCGCGATCATCCTTCTGGCGATGACCGGCTGCGCCTCGCAGAAGAAGGAACTGACGACCGGATCGATCCCGCCGCCGCAGTTTTCCAAGCCCGTGCAGTCGATGAACTCCAGCGAACTTTCAGCCGCGGCCGAAAGCATCGGCAAGGCTTACGAACGCAATCCCAAGGATCGCGCCGCGGGCCTGAACTACGCCAATATGCTGCGCATGACAGGCCGCAACGAACAGGCGCTCGCCGTCATGCAGCAGGTCGCGATCAACTTCCCCAATGACCGCGAAGTGCTGGCCGCCTATGGCAAGTCGCAGGCTGCCGCGGGTCAGCTCGAGCAGGCGTTGAACACGATCACGCGGGCGCAGACGCCCGACCGTCCCGACTGGCGGCTGAAATCGGCCGAAGGCGCGATCCTCGATCAGCTCGGCCGTGCCGGCGAAGCCCGTCAACGTTACCGCGATGCCTTGGACATCCAGCCGAACGAGCCGACCGTGCTCTCCAATCTCGGCATGTCCTACCTGCTCAACAAGGACCTGAAGACGGCGGAAACCTATCTGCGCTCGGCCGTGGAACAGCCTGGCGCCAACAGCAGCGTGCGCCAGAACCTGGCGCTTGCCGTCGGCCTGCAGGGACGATTCCAGGAAGCGGAAAAGATCGCCAGCGCCGAACTCTCGCCCGATCAGGCGGAGGCCAATGTCAAATATCTACGCTCGATCATGGCGCAGCAGAATGCCTGGCAGAAGCTTTCGAACGAAGACAAGAGCAAGGGCACGAACTGAGGCCCGCACTTGAGACCCTTGTCAGCGCTTCGCCCTGACGAAATCGAGAAAAGCCCGCAGCGGACCCGGCAATTGCCGGCGGCTGGGGTAATAGAGGAAGAAGCCCGGATAATACGGGCACCAATCCTGAAGGACGCTGACGAGCCTGCCATCCGTCACCAACTCCGTCGCCTGACTTTCGAAGACATAGGCGAGCCCTGCCCCGTCGAGTGCCGCCTGCAGCATCATGTCCTGATCTCCCAGCGTCAGCGGTCCCTGCACGTCGATATCCAGCTCCAGGCCGCCGCGCTCAAACTCCCAGCGGTAGAATGAGCCGCCGGCAAATCTGTAGCGTATACACGGGTGGTCCTTCAGATCGTGGGGCGTGACCGGCGCTTTATGCCGCGTGAAATGACCGGACGAGCCGACGACTGCAAAGCGGTGACGCGGGCCGATCGCAAGCGCGATCATGTCGGCCGCGATGCTTTCGCCGAAACGCACGCCGGCATCGAAGCCGCCTGATACCATGTCGACCAGCGCATCATCGACGACGATCTCGACTTCGATATTGGGATGGGCCTCAAGGAAGCGCGTCACGGTCGGGACGAGCACGAGCTTTGCGGCGGCGCGCGGCGCATTGAGCCTGAGCTTGCCGAGCGGTTGGCCGCGAAAAGTATCGAGTTCTTCCAGTGCCGCATCGATATCGAGGAAGGCCGGGCGAATACGCTCCAGCAATCGCTCGCCGGCCTCCGTCAATCCCACTCCGCGCGTCGTCCGGTTGACCAGCCGCACATCCAGCCTCTCCTCGATCGCCCGCAACGAATGACTGAGGGCTGATGGCGTCACGCCGAGCTCGACGGCCGCCCTGCGGAAGCTGCGATGCTCGGCGATTGCCAGGAAGACGGAGAGATCAGCGGCGCGCATCCGACGCATTGATGAATTTTCCTCACTGAAACGTGGAATAGATACCGGCTTATCTCATTTATCTTACGGCACTACTTTGTTCCTGCAAGCACAATTCAACGACGAAAGGAAAACGTCATGCGTGTATGGTTCATCACTGGCGCCTCCCGAGGGTTCGGCGCCCTCATCACCCGCGAAGCCCTCGATGCCGGCGACGCCGTCGTCGCCACGGCCCGAAACCCGCAGACCGTCATCGACCGGTTCGGTAATCATCCCAATCTGCTGCCGATCGGGCTCGACGTCACCAACGAAGCGCAGGCCCATGCGGCCGCCGAAAGCGCCGTCAAACGCTTCGGCCGGATCGACATCCTGCTTAACAATGCAGGCTACGGTCTGTTGGGCGCCGTCGAGGAAGCGACCGCCGAGGAGATCGAAAAGATCTATGCGACCAATGTCTTCGGCCTGTTGAAGGTGACCCGCGCAGTGCTGCCGCACATGCGCCGCCAGCGCTCCGGCCATGTCATGAACATCTCGTCGATCGGCGGCTATGTCGGCTTTCCGGGATGGGGTGTCTACGGTTCGACCAAGTTCGCGATCGAAGGCCTGACGGAATCGCTGGCGGTCGAGGTCAAGCCGCTGGGCATCGATGTCACTGTTGTCGAACCCGGCTTCTTCCGCACCGACTTCCTCGATGAGACCTCGCTGTCGATCAGCCCGAGTTCGATCGCAGACTATGCCGAGACCCCGGCCGGTGCCATGCGCGACTTTGCCGCCGGCAAGAACCATGGACAACCTGGCGATCCGCTGCGTCTTGCCAAAGCGATAATCACGCTGTCCAGGGCTGAAAACCCTCCGCTGCGCATGCTGTTCGGCACCGACACGATCGCGGCGATCGAAGCGAAGAACGCCAGCGTCGCCGAAGAACTCGCCGGTTGGCGCGAGCTTGCCGCCTCGACTGACTTTCCGCCGGAAACGGTCGCTGCCTGACATGCAAAAGGCACTGCCACTCCGCGCGGCAGTGCCTTTTCTTTTCACCCGGCTTTGGCCGGTTGGCCCATTTTAGAACTTGTCCGATACCTGGATGCCGGCCGGGCCGAGAATGACGGCGATCAGCACCGGCAGGAAGAACAGGATCATCGGCACGGTCAGTTTCGGCGGCAGCGCGGCCGCTTTCTTTTCCGCCTCGTTCATGCGCTGGTCGCGGCTTTCCTGCGCCAACACGCGCAAAGCGTGAGCGATCGGCGTGCCGTAGCGGTCCGCCTGGATCAGCGCCTGCATCACCGACTTCACCTCGTCCAGCCCCGTTCGGGTGCCGAGATTTTCAAGTGCGACGCGGCGGTCGGGCAGGAAGGAGAGTTCCGCCACCGTCAACACCAGCTCCTCGGCCAGTGCGGTCGATTGCGCGGCGATTTCATCGGCCACGCGCCGCAATGCGAGTTCCATCGAGATGCCCGATTCCACGCAGATCAGCAGCAGGTCGAGCGAATCCGGCCAGGCCCGGCGGATCGAAAATTGACGCTTGGAGACGGCGTTGGAGATGAAAATGTTCGGTGCGTAGAAACCGGCATAGCCGATCCCGATCACGGCGAGGATCCGCATCGGCAGCGGCTTTTCGCCGAGATAGCCGAGGAAGAAGATATAGAAGGCGCCAACGGCCAGGAACAGGAACGGCAGGCAGAAGCGGGCGACGAGGAACATGTTGAGCGCGTTCTGCGAGCGGTAACCCGCCGATTTCAGCCGGTTGACGGTATTGTCGTCGACCAGCGCCTTGCGCAGGTTGAGGCGTTCGACGATCTGGCGGACCGACGTATTGTTCTGCGCGCGCAGCGACGCCTTGCTGACGGAAGCCTCGGCGTTGAGACGCGCCCGTTCGCGCGCTCGGATCTGCTCGCGTTCGGTAGCGACCGACTTCATGCGCTTGTCGAGGTTGCCGCGCTCGAAGAAGGGGACGGCCAGCGAATAGAATGTCGCCAGAACCGCCACGGCAACCAGAAAGGCCACGATGACGTTTGGATCGGTCAGGGTATTGATCATGCCCTCGCTCATGCCGGACCTTCCTAGATATCGAAATTGATCATGTTGCGCATCACCCAGATACCGATGCTCATCCACACGGCGGAGCAGCCCATGATGATATGGCCGCGCGGGTCGGTGAACAGGATCATCATGTAATCCGGCGAGGTCATGTAAACCATGAAGGCGACGATGAAGGGCAAGGCGCCGATGATGCAGGCCGATGCCTTGGCTTCCATCGACAGCGCCTGCACCTTGGCCTTCATCTTCTTGCGTTCGCGCAGCACCTTGCCAAGGTTGCCGAGCGCTTCCGACAGGTTGCCGCCGGCCTGCGCCTGGATGGCGATGACGATGGCGAAGAAATTCACCTCCGGCAGCGGTATGCTGTTGATCATGCGGGCGCAGGCTTCGGGAATACCGAGACCGACCTGCTGCGCCTCGATGATGCGCTTGAATTCCGCCCTGACCGGCTCCTGACCGTCATTGGCGATCAACCGGATGGCATCGTTGAGCGGCAGGCCGGACTTGATGGAGCGCACCATGACGTCGAGCGCGTTCGGAAATTCATTGAGGAAAGCCTTGCAGCGCCGCTTGATCATGAAGCCGACGAACCAGCGCGGGAAACCGGCGATGCCGATCAGAACGATGCCCGCGATGATGGGCAGCATGGCGCCGGCGATCAGCGCCATCAGCCCGGCAACAAGACCGAAGATCACGCTGAAGATGTAGAATTGTGCGATGGAGATCTTCAACCCGGCCTGCATCAGCCGGATCTTCATCGTCGGCTTTGCCTTGGCGGTCTTTTCCTGCTGCTTCTTCTCGAGATCCTTCAGCGAGTCGGCTACGGATTTGCGCCGCTTCGACATTTCGTTCATGCGGTCGCGCGCCACCTTGACCTGGACGCGGTCGGTTTCCGCCGACCTGACCTTTCGAACCCGGCTCTCGGCCTTCTTTTCAGTCTCGATGCGGGTGAACAGAATGCCATAGGCGAGACCGGCCGTGGCGAGAGCGACAAGACCGACAATGGCCAAAATGGTGATATCGATCCCGAACAAGATGATCAGTCCTTTTCCATCGCGTCGAGGGTTGCGGCCAGCCGCTTGTCTTCGTTGAAATAACGGGCGCGGTCCCAGAAATGCGGACGGCCGATACCGGTGGACTTGTGGCGGCCGATGATCCGGCCGTTGGCGTCTTCGCCCTCGATTTCGTAACGCATGAGGTCCTGCGTGATGATCACGTCGCCTTCCATGCCGATCACTTCGGTGATGTGGGTGATGCGGCGTGAACCATCGCGAAGGCGCGACGCCTGGACGATGATGTCGATCGAACCGGAGATGATTTCTCGCACCGTCTTGGCCGGCAACGTGAAACCGCCCATGGCGATCATCGATTCCATACGCGACAGGCATTCGCGCGGGGTATTGGCGTGGATCGTGCCCATCGAGCCATCGTGACCGGTGTTCATCGCCTGTAACAGGTCGAAGACTTCCGGTCCGCGGACTTCGCCGACGATGATGCGTTCCGGCCGCATACGCAGGCAGTTCTTGATGAGATCGCGCATGGTGATCTCGCCTTCGCCTTCGATATTCGGCGGACGGGTTTCGAGACGCACGACATGCGGCTGCTGCAGTTGCAGTTCGGCGGTATCCTCGCAGGTGATGACACGTTCCTGCTCGTCGATATAGCCGGTGAGGCAGTTCAAAAGCGTCGTCTTGCCGGAACCCGTGCCGCCGGAGATGACGAGATTGCACCGGACGCGGCCGATGATCTGCAGCAGGACGGCCCCTTCGGGTGTGATCGAGCCGAACTTGACCAGCTGGTCGAGCTTCAGCTTGTCCTTCTTGAACTTACGAATGGTGAGCGCCGTGCCGTCGATGGCAAGCGGCGGGGCGATGACGTTGACACGCGAGCCGTCGGGAAGGCGGGCGTCGCAGATCGGTGAACTTTCATCGACGCGGCGGCCGACCTGGGAGACGATGCGCTGGCAGATCGACAGAAGCTGGGCATTGTCGCGGAAACGAACTTCCGACTCGATGGTCTTGCCGTTGACTTCAATGAAGGTCTGGCCGGCACCGTTGACCATGATATCGGCGATGTCGTCGCGCGCCAGAAGCGGTTCGAGCGGACCGTAGCCGAGAACGTCGTTGCAGATATCCTCGAGCAGCTCTTCCTGCTCGGAGATCGACATCGCGAAATTCTTGATGGTGATGATGTCGTTGACGATATCGCGGATTTCCTCGCGCGCGCTCTCCGTATCGAGCTTGGCGAGCTGCGACAGGTCGATCGTATCGATCAGCGCCGAAAAGACCTGGCTTTTCGTATCGTAATATTCCTCGGTACGGGCCGCTTTCCTGCGAACCGGCGGCGGTGACGGCTGGGCGCGGCTGACCGGCATCGCTTCACGCACGGGTTCGGCAAGCACGGGCGTCGCCGGCCGCTCGGCGACGGCCACGCTGGCGGGCACGGGCTGTTGCACGGGAGGGCTGATCGTGCCGCTCTTTCCGAAGCCTTCGTTTCCTTTTTTACCAAACATGCGCTCAATCCGGTCTTTGCTTCGATATCAGTTACTTGCGTCCGAGCATTCCGAGAACTTTGCCAAGTCCGCCCTTCTTGGCCTTCTTGGCCGTCGCGCGGCCGGTGACCAGGTGTGCGAGCTGCGACAGGATTTCGGCCGTCGGCGCCTTCTTGTCGATTTCGCCAATCATCCGGCCGCTATTGGCTGCGTTTCCGAAAAGGACGGCGTCGAACGGAATGATCGCGACGGGCTCGACTTCCAAGGAATCGCAGAAGTCACCGGGAGAAATTTCAGGACGCTTGGGCATACCGACCTGGTTCAGGATGAGATGCGGCGTCTTGTCATTCGGACGGATCTTCTTCAGCGAGTCGAACAGGTTCTTGGCGTTGCGCAGATTGGCGAGATCCGGCACGGCGGTGATCACCACCTCATCGGCATCGGCCAGCACCGAGCGCGTCCAGTCCGCCCACAGATGCGGCACGTCGAGCACCGAAATCGGCGCATTGCGCTGCAGGATTTCCATCAGCGGCTGGAAGGCCGTGGCGTCGAAATCATAGGGGCGATCGAGCATGGACGGTGCGGCAAGCAGCGACAGATGCTCCGAGCACTTGGTCAGGAGACGATCGAGGAAGACCTCATCAAGCCGCTCCGGCGAGAACACGGCTTCGGAAATGCCCTGCGGCGGGTCCTGGTCGAAATTAATGTTGGCCGTTCCGTAGGGCAGATCGAGGTCGGCGAGCACGACTTCGGTCGAGAACAGATTGGAAATGCCCCAGGCGCAGTTGTGGGCGAGCGTCGAGGACCCGGCACCGCCCTTGGCGCCGATGAAAGCAATGCTGCGACCAAGCGGCTCAGCTTCCGGATCGACGAAGATCGAGGCGATGGCGGCAAGAATATCGGGCATGGCGACCGGCGCGACGATATATTCGGAGATGCCGTTGCGGATGAGATCACGATAAAGCGGAATATCGTTGTAGCGGCCGATGATCACAACCTTGGTCGAGGGATCGCAGACGGCGGCCAGCGGTGCCAGCTCCTCCATGAGAAGATGCGGCTCTGTCGACGTTTCCAGGATGATCAGGTTGGGCGTCGGGGCGGTCGCGAACATGTTGGCGGCAGCGGTGATCGTACCGCTGTTGACGCGCAGGCTGACCCTGCTCATCCGCCGGTCCTGACCGCAGCGCTCCATCACCCGCTGCAAGCCTTCCGTTTCGCAGAACGCGTGCACCGATATCCGCGGCAACGGCCGCAGATGATCGATGTCGCTCGGCCGAACGGTATCATGGATGCCGTCGGCGTCCTTTGCTCCGGTCTCGATCTTGTAGTCAATCGCGCTCATGGTGCTATCCCGTCAAACCGTCCGGATTTGTCAATTGTTGATGTTGATGGTGGTTTCCGTCCCAGTCGGGATCCCGCGATAATCGGTGATGACCTGACCGCGCTGGACAGCATCGATCGGCGACATTTCACGCGGGCCGAGGAGATCCATCGGGCTGGCGATCTGGGCCGCGAGATTGGCCTGGCTGGCGCAGCCGAAGTTCTCGTAGTTCTTGTTCTGGACCGTATTCACGACGAGATCCGATGGCCAATTGCCGCAGGGTGCCGTCTGGGCGGTAATGGCGCTGTAGGTCAGCCGGATCGGGGCTGCATCGCCGTTCGGATCGGCCTGGTAGCTGACCTCGATCAGACGCGTCGCAGGAATGCCGGCACCGACCAGGGCACCTCGGATATCCTTGCGGACGGCCTGGGCCGCCTGGGCGTTGACCGAACCCTGCGGCAACATGATCTGCACCGCGCCGGACGCATCGTTCTTGTAGCTCGACGCGAAGCCGCGAATGACGTCGCGGGCCCCCTTGGTCAGATGCCGGTCGCCAGAGGCCACCGGCACGTCGATCGACCGCTCCGCCTCGGCGATAACGATCGGATGGCGGGTGCGGTAATCGTCCGGAAGAGAGCCGGTGGTGTTGGGGTCACGGGCGCAGCTGGCAAGCGTCGTGCCGGCGACGAGGGCGGCGCCGATGGCCAGCATGCGTGCGAGACGAACCGGACCGTTGAAGGTGTTTGGCCGCATGATCGAGTGCCTTTCCGGATTGCGGTTCAGGATGAGCTTTGCTGTCATGTCCGTTCCGCCTATTTGTAGATGAAGCCGACACTGCCATGGTACTGCCCGACGGGAGCGGCCTGGCGGTTGCCGTAGATGCGATTGACTTCGCCGAGAAATGCGCTGGACAGATCGTCGGTCGGATTGAAATTGTCATCCGGGCGGGAAAGCTCGCTGCGTGCCACCGGCTTGACGAGGTACGGCGTCGCGATAATGACGAGTTCCGTTTCGTTGCGGATGAAATCCTTGGAGCGGAAGAGCGTGCCGAGAACCGGAATTTTCGATGCGCCGGGAAGGCCCGACAGGGCCTGGCGAATATTGTCCTGCACCAGACCGCCGATCACGATGGAACCGCCCGAGGGAAGTTCGACGCTGGTGGATGCCTTGCGCCGACGGATCGACATATAGGTCTGGCCGGGCGCATCGATCGCATTGCCGTTGACAACCGAGCCTTCGAATGTCGGCTCGGAAACCTCGGTTGAAATTTCGAGCGCGATGCGGCCTGGACCGAGCACGACCGGGGTGAAATCCAGCCCGATCCCATATTCGACCGTCTCGGCCGTGCGCTTCAAGCCTCCCTCGTCGACCTCCTGCTCCGTCGGCAGACGATACTCGCCGCCGACGGAAAAGCTCGCCTTCTTGCCGGAGATTGCCGTCAGACTGGGCTCGGCAAGCGTGCGCATGACGCCCGCCTGCTCCATGGCGTTGAAGTAGCTGGCGAACATGCCCGAGCCGCTGCCGAGGGATGCCGTGATCTTCGAGGAGAAGGCATTGACGGCGTTGCCGAGGTTGCTCGGATTTCTGAAGGAGATGCCCTCGCCGCTGGTGCTGCCGATGAAGCCGCTGAAGCCGAGCTGCTTGAGCACCTGGCGCGAGACTTCCGCGACGGTCACCTTGAGCATGACCTGGTCTTCGCCGTCGATCTTCAGCAGGTTGACGATCTGCGACTGCTGGCGGTCTTCCGCGAAGATATCCGCGTCGCCATTGTTGCCCTGCGCCGTGATGTTACGGGTCGTCGCTTCACCGCCCTGGAGGAAGGCCCTGGCGAGATCCACGACACGAGTCGAGTCGAGCGGTGTGCGTACCGTGCCGGTGAGCACGATGTTGTCCGAAACGATTTCAACATTGATGTCCGAATCGGGCAGGAAGCGCCGCAGGTTGGCTTCGAGGCCGGAAATATCGCGCTCGATTTCCAGATCCAGGCTGACGATTTCCTCGCCGTTCGGACCGAAGACGAAGATGTTCGTCTGGCCGACCGACTTGCCGAACAAATAGATGCGCCGCGAGGTGCGGGTCACCGCGTCGGCGAGCGTCGGGTCTGCGACCAGGATGTCGTGGGCATCGGTCGGCAAATCGACCACGATGGCCTTGTTCAGTCCCAGCTTGACCGTCTTCTTGACGCCAGGCCCGCTGTCGACGATGCGCACCACCGAGGTGGAGGCCGCTTCCGCGGTGGATGTCAGCGCGG
Organism: Pararhizobium sp.; assembly: GCF_035497515.1. GTDB lineage: Bacteria > Pseudomonadota > Alphaproteobacteria > Rhizobiales > Rhizobiaceae > Pararhizobium. Next base: position 21,873 of record NZ_DATJDJ010000202.1, read on the forward strand.
GCATGCCGGAGAAGGCGAGGCAAAAGGCCAGGCTGCCTGCGACAGAGCTACGAAATTTCTTGCCGATCCGGTTCACGTTCCGCTCCCGCTCAAACTTTATTGCGCTTCCATCGTGGAAGAGCCTTCTTCGCTCCTCACGATGGAACCCGACTTGATGATCTGGATTGCCGGACGGCCATCGCCGCTCAGCAGGTAATCCGCCGAAGCGGTATCCGGCTCCTGTGCATCCGCGACGCTGCGCAGGGCGAGAGACAGGCGTTCGGCCATCTGCTGGGCGACCGTCATGACCTTCGTCTGGTCCGGGGTCAGCTCCAGCGTCGCGGTGGTTCCGACCACCGACTTGCTGCCGTCTTCCTTCTCCTCGATCTGCTGGTCGATGGCGAGAACGCGGACGTTGCTGAGAACCGTTTCGGTGAGGAAGGAACCTTCCGGCGTCTTGCGCACCATGATCACATCGACGCGGTCGTTCGGCAGGATGAAGCCGCCGGCTCCGGTCGCAACGGTGATTTCGGTGGCGACGGCGCGTTTGCCGGCCGGCAGCAGCGCGGACATGATCCGGCTCGACGATTCGGCGATCTTTTCCGCCCGGACCGGTTCGCCGTTGAAGATCGGCAGGCGGACGACGACACCCTGGAGATCGGTAACGGCGGTGGGGCGAAGCTCCTCGGTGATCAGACCCTCGACCACGCCATCCTTCGGCCAGGACATCCAGTGGATCGCGTCGGGGTCGAGGCGGGATCCGACCGGCAGGCTCTTGCTGGCGACCAGGACATTCACGGTGGGCTCGCGCTCGATGACCGGCTCGGCCGAACTGATCGGCGTACTGCCGCCGGTCAGCTTGAGTGCCAGAAATCCGGCCAATCCTGCCGAGACGACGGCGACTGCCAAAATAATAACGCGCACCGGTTTCATGATCTTTCCCTGCCGTCCGAGACTATGCCTGGAGCAGAATGATCAGGAATTGGTGTAATTATAGTTAACGGACTGCTTACATTCGTGGTTAACAAATGATTTGCACCACAAAGGCACATAAAAAATGCGGCACGTGTGCCGCATCCGGGATGCCTGGGTCAGATTGGGACGCGAAGATTAATGCAGCTGGGCCAATGCCGCCTGCATCAGCGGCGAGGAGGGATAGGCGATGAAGCCGCCCAGGCCGATGGCGATTCCGTAGGGAATCTTCTTGGCGGTAAACAGCAGCGGCGGCACCGGGATGCCGGAGGCCAGGATCGCGTTCTCCTGCTTGCGCATGATGAGAATCACCAGTGTCAGCAGGCCACCGAAGATCGAGACATAGAGCAGGAACTCGAACAGCGAATTGTTGAAGCCGAACCAGACGGCGCCGGCCGTCAACAGCTTGGCGTCGCCACCGCCCATGACGTTGAGCGCGAAGAGCGTGAAGCAGCCTGTAAAGACGATCAGGCCGGCGACCACATGCATACCGATCATCGGCAAGGCAAGGCCCGCGAGCGGCGCGACCAGAAAGAAGGAACCGAGCAGGATAGCGGAGACCCGGTTCGGGATGGTCATGGTGAAAAGATCGGAGAAGGCCGCAAACGCCAGGCACAGCGGAAGAACAATGAAAATGGCTGCTACGGTCATGTAAGCATATCTCCAGCTCGGTTATCTAAGCCTTTGTCGTTGCGGGCTCGTCAATCACCTTAAACTGGTTGACTTAAAGAAATACCAATCTGTGCATTTGGTTCTGGACGTGGCCCAAGACAGAAAAACCGCCCTTTGAAGAAGGCGGTTTCTGACGTAGAATCTCAAGCGATCTGTACGTGATTACTTGCCGGCAACGTCCAAGTGCGTCGACAGATTCGTGAACTGCGTGTTGAGATGTGTGCCCAGCGCCGTTGCGCCGGTGATCAGGGCGACGGAGATGAGCGCGGCGATGAGGCCGTATTCGATCGCGGTTGCACCAGATTCGTCCTTCATGAAACGTGCGAAAATCTTGGTCATGTCATTTCTCCTACTTCACTTGTTGTTCAGCACTTCCGCCAACTGTTTCCGTTGATCGGATGGAGCAAACCTACACAGCGTGAATTGCAATTGGCTTAAGGAAACCAGTTACCAAGATGTTAACGGACGACGCCGTATTTCCTGGTAAAAATATCAGTAACCGAAAGTGTAAATATCTAACGATTGGCAACGTTCGCCAGTAAAGGGACGCTTCTCCCGTCCATGCGCACGGGAAACCCCGATGCAGCGGGGGATTTAACGGTTCATTCACCAAAACCGCGCATGGTGGATCATCTGCATCATCAGGACACGGCCATGAATTTGCTCATTACAGCCTTCGGCGCACGGTTGCTGGCGCCTGCCTTCGCAAGCCTGGCGCTGTCCGCCGTTGTCTTTGCAGCCCCTGCCAGCGCTGCCGAGGACATGTTGCGCGTCTACATGGACCACGCGCGCGTCCTGAAGCTCGATCGCCCGGTGAGCAAGGTCATCATCGGCAATTCCGACGTGGCCGATGCGACGGTTGCCGACGCCAAGACGATCGTCCTGACGGGCCGCGCCTTCGGTACGACCAATCTCGTCATTCTCGACAGCGCCGGCAATGCGATCGTCGATGAACGCATCCTGGTCTCGCTCGACGAAGGCAATACCCTGCGCGTCTATCGCCAGACATCGCGCTCCGTCCTGTCCTGCACGCCAAACTGTGAAATTCACGCCGAGCAGAAGGCGGCTGCGAACTAGGGACACCTCATTCCTGAAGGTACGCCCCGCATGTCGGGAGCAAAGGCGCCTGAAAGGCGGATCATCGTTAACATCCGGTAAGTCATTCGTCTCAAAATGCCCCGGTTCTTGCATACGAAATATCAACAGTCATTTCCTAATGTACGTCATCGTGTTGCGGCTTGGCGGAATGGCAAATGTTGAACGACCAGAACAAAAATCCGATGCCCGGCCTGGCCGGTGATGATCGACCCAAGCATGGTCGTGGCCTGTTGCGACGGTTCTTCAAGGAAAAGTCCGGCACATCGACGATCGAATTCGCGCTTCTGGCTCTGCCCTTCCTCGTCGTCGTCTTCGCATCGCTCGAAACGTTCACGGCCTTCACCGCCGAACAGCTGCTGGCCAACGCGACAGAGACGATGGCGCGCAAGATCCGCACCGGCGAGATCACCATCGCTGACAAGACCTCACCGGCATACATGTCTGAAGAGGATTTTCGCAAAGCCTTCTGCGGCGAAATCTCGATCATCATGACCTGCTCGGCCACCGAGGCCAAGACGCCCTCCAGACTGTTCCTCGACGTCCGCAGCTTTGCCGATTTCTCGAAAATCCCCGCCGCTATCCCCCGCAAGGGCGGCGCCAACGGGGATCTCGACACCAGCAGTTTCAAGTTCGCACCGGGCGGCCCGACGACGATCAACATCGTTCGCGCCTACTATCGATGGGAAGTGATCACCGATCTTGTCCGCCCCTATGTCACCAATCTGCGCCCCGCCGGAAGCAGCATGCCGAAAGACTACCTGATGGTGTCGACGGCCGCTTTCCGCAACGAGAACTTCTAGGGAGCACGCGATGAAAAACGCCATCCGCTGTCACATGGCCGTGCTGTCCGACAAAGCCGAGACCTTCCGCGCATTCTGGCGTGACAGGAAAGGCACCGGAGCCATCGAATTCGCGATCATCGCGCCGCTGCTCATCATGGCCTATATCGGTTCCTTCGAAATTTCGCTCGGCTTCAGCATCTCGCGCAAGGTCGCCCGCGCTTCCAGTACCGTCGCCGACATATTGACGCAGCAGACGGACGTATCCAAGGCCACGCTCGATAGCATGAAGGACGTCGCCAGGAGCGTCATGTCGCCCTACGGGATGGGCAATTACACACTGAAGATGACCGGCATCACGGTCACGGCTCCCGGCGCCGGCACCGTCGCCTGGTCGCGCGATCAGGCCGGAGGCACGCCCTACACGGCGGGCGAGACCGTGACGCTGCCGAAGGACATCTCGTCCGTGAACGCCTTCATCGTCCGCTCGGAACTCGTCGTCCCGCACGAACTCCTGCTGTTCGCGCCGGGCCTGGCCGACAATACGCTGAAGACCATCAACCTTTCCAAGACCTACTATTTCCGCCAGCGCGTCGGCGACAAGATCACCTGCAGCGACTGCTGATCCGCAGTCCGGCCAGGCAGGCGACCGGGACGATTTGCAATCCGCCACGCCCCGGAGTATTTCTTCGCCCCCTCAACCCCGCTGCCGACAGACATCCGGGGGCGAAAACAACTGTTCTGCCGCAGGCTGACGCCCCCAGGGAGAAGCCGGCCTGCTGCAGCCTTCGGGTGATCCATGGCGCGTGCCTTTCTTTTCGTTCTTGATTCCTTCGGCATCGGCGGCGCGCCGGATGCCGCCGACTTCGGCGATCTCGGCGCCGATACGCTCGGCCATATCGCCGAGTTCTGCGCGGCAGGCGCCGGCGATCGCAAGGGCCTGCGCGAAGGACCGCTCATGCTGCCGAACATGTCGGCGCTCGGCCTCTTGCACGCGGCCAAGCTCGCCAACGGGCGCACACCCGCCGGCATGCCGCTTCCGGAACGCATCTTCGGCCTCTATGGCGCGGCAAGCGAAGTTTCGCGCGGCAAGGATACACCGTCCGGCCACTGGGAGATCGCCGGAACGCCGATCCGGTTCGACTGGGGCTACTTCTCAGCAGAGGGCGATGCGTTTCCCCCCGAACTCGTCGAGGCGATCTGCCGTGACGGCGAGGTGCCGGGCATTCTCGGCAATTGCCACGCGTCCGGCACCGACATCATCGCCCGCCACGGCGAGGAGCACATGCGGACCGGCAAGCCGATCTGCTACACCTCGTCCGATTCCGTCTTCCAGATCGCTGCGCACGAGCATTCCTTCGGCCTCGACCGGCTGTTGGGCTTCTGCCAGACGGTGCGGCGGTTGCTCGACGACTACAATATCGGCCGCGTCATCGCCCGGCCCTTCATCGGCACAACCGCAAGGGATTTCGCCCGCACCGGCAACCGCCGCGACTATTCGGTGCTGCCGCCCGAACCGACGCTGCTTGACCGCCTGACGGAAGCGGGGCGCACCGTTCATGCCGTCGGCAAGATCGCCGATATCTTCGCCCATCAGGGCATAGGCCGCGTGATCAAGGCCAACGGCAACATGGACCTGTTCGACGCGACGCTGAAGGCCGTGGACGAAGCCGGGGACGGCGATCTCGTCTTCACCAATTTCGTCGATTTCGACATGCTCTACGGCCACCGTCGCGATGTTGCCGGATATGCCGCGGCGCTTGAGGCCTTCGACCAGCGCCTGCCCGACCTCGACCGCAAGCTGAAGCCCGGCGATATCGTCATCCTCACCGCCGACCATGGCTGCGACCCGACCTGGCGCGGCACCGACCACACCCGCGAGCAGGTGCCGATCCTGGCCTTCGGCCCTGGCCTGCCGGGAAAAGACATTGGCGCGCGACGGAGTTTTGCCGATATCGGCGAAACGATCGCCGCCCATCTCGGGCTGGCGCCCGGACGACACGGACGGAGTTTTATCTAATGGTTTCCCATATCCCCAAGGCCGAACTGCATTGCCA
>NZ_DATJDJ010000203.1:0-10055 GCF_035497515.1 Pararhizobium sp.
GATGCGCGCCGGATTCAAGCGGCCCTGAAAATCAAAGCATGTCGCGCAAAAGTGTGCAGCGGTGTTGCGATGACGACATGCGATAAAGAAGAACTGAAGTGAGAGAGCGAATCTGAAAGATCGCGACGCACTTCAGTGGAACCGCGCCGTCGTCGATCGGTTGTTTTCGTAGAGAAGGCCGAGGCCGAAGGCGATCAGGATGGCGCCGATGACCAGCCATTCCCTGTTGCCGGACATGGGGCTGCCGGTCAGGATGTTGGCGCCTTGCAGGATCCACAGCGCACCCAGGAGAATAACGAGAATGCCAGCAATGTTCTTGAAGATCTTCATGACGTCCTCCACGTTCTGACACCGGAATTATGTGCCTGATGCAGAAGATCGTCAATGTGGGCGAAATGCAGCAATTGCAGGCGCCGGAGACATGCCCCGGCGCCGTTTTTCGTCAGGATTGAGGTCAGCCGCCGTTGCGGGCGAGCCAGTCCTTCATGGTCTTTATTTCCGCTTCCTGGGCGGAGATGATGCCCTCGGCCAGTTTGCGCAGGTCGGCATCCTTGCCGTATTCCAGTTCGATCTTCGCCATGTCGATTGCCCCCTGATGATGGGCGATCATGCCGCGCACGAAATCGATATCCGCATTGCCGGTGAAGGTGATGTCCATGCCTTCATGCATGGTGGCATTGGCCTTGGCGAACGCCTTGCTCGACGGGCCAGCGTCCCCCTTCGGCTGTTCCATGGTTTCCATGGAGCCGTGGCCCATCTTGCTGTGATCCGTCTCCTGCGCGGCAAGGGACGTTGCGAAGGTGGCGGTCAGCATGGCGACAGCCGTGATCAGTTTCAGAGACATAGTTTGCTCTCTTTCATGTCTGTTTCGAAATTCGCGGGCGTGGTTCCCGCGTCTAGGACAACAGGACGAAAGACTTGGGAGGGGGGAACCGCGGCTTGATGCTGGCTGCCAGCAGCGGCGTCTGCAGCGCTGGCGGGACGGTGCCTGCGTCGATCGCATCCCGCTCCAGCCCAAAAGCATCGATCACCACGGCGAAACAGGCGGCACACAGCAGCGGGTGAACCATTTTGGGATGATGCGCACAGGCTTTGCTCTGCGGCGGGCAATGGATGTCCGCAGAGCTGGCTTGCGTGGCGTGGACACCGGATCCATGGCGCACCGCTCCGCCCATGTTCATCCCATCCAGGTCCTGCACCTGCGCAAGCGCGGGAGTCCAGCCGCTGATTAGGGCGCAGAAGACGGCAAGAATGACGAGGGCGTAACGCATGCCGGCAAGATAGGGATGTCGGTTCGCGATGAAAAGGAGGGCGGGCGTCTTTTCGACCACGGGGTTCAATCCATCGGCGTGAAGGCGAAGATGCCCTGCAGGCGGCCGGCCGATGACAAGCCGCTGCTGATGGTCGAGGTACCCACGCAAAACAGCGGCGCATCCTCATCCGCGTCTTCCCGCATCGTTGTGCAGAAACAGAAGGAGGAGGCCTCGGACGTCGCTTCTTCCAGGATGTTGAGGACGGTCTTGTGGTGATCCTCCGGATAGCCGCGGATGATATCCAAAAGGCCGCAGAGATTATCGCCGAGGCTATGCCGGTTGCGGGTGATGTCGCCGATGGTGAAGAGGCCGGTCGAGAGATCGCAGTGCCAGGTTTCGATGACGTAGTCCTGCCGCATCAGCACCTCCACCCATTCCTCATGGGCGCGCCTGTCTTCGGGCAGAATGGCGCCGACACCCGGTTTCATGAATTGCAGCATGCCGTCGGTCGCTCCCCAATTCCCGTCCGCACTCTTTACTATATCGAGACAATGTTCCAACCCAGGGCCGTCTCGTCGCTGTAACACTTTAAATATGCTGCATAATTTCTCCACCAAACGATTTTGATTTAAGGAATTATGCAGTAGGCTTACCTGCGGGAAGAAAAGGATTGATCTCGTCTTTCATCATGCCGTTGCAGCCTGCAGGATATGCTCTCCAGGAATTGAAAATATCGCATAAAAACCGTAACTTAAATGCCCGTGATTGATCGTTTGCTGCCCTTGTGGTTTTATTTGGCTAATGATTCAACCTGGGATTTTGGAAGGAATGCATGTCGAGCGCTCTGGGAAGCGAATTGGTCCGGCAACTGCGCGCTTACCGGCTGAAGACGGGCCTCAGCCAGAGCGACATCGCCTGGAAGCTGGGATTTTCCCTGCCCACGGTCTCGCGCTGGGAGCGTGGCGTCGCACTGCCGGACCTGCGCGCCATCGGCGCCATCGTCGATTTTCTCCGCCGCGCCGATGTCTATGCCGGCCGGGTGCTCCTGCAGTCGATCGTCAGCGCGCGCGACAGCCGCAACCTGTGGGAAGGCGAGGATATCCGCTATCTTGCCGGCTCGAAGCAGGAATTCGTCGAGACGCCGCAGATGAAGGCCTTTGTCGGCAAGAGCATCCGCCGGTACATGGCCGGCCTTTACCAGCAATTCATCGAGGACCGGGCGATGGTCGCGAGCCTCAAGGCCGGCGAAATCGCCTGTGTCGATTTCTATGGTGGCGCGTCGATGTCCGTGACATCAATCCCGGATGGGTTCGTGCAGTTGAAGAAAGTGAGCTTCCAGTCGGAGTTGAAGGGCGTCATTCGCGGCGATACGCATTCGATCCTCATTCCGAGAGGCGAGGCGTCCATCGCCGAGGGTGCCGTCGTCCATGACTGGGACACGCTTTCGCAGCGTCTCTAGGACATCTCTCGCGCTCTCCAGCGTGGCGCAAAGGCTTGCCGCGTCGAGTATGATCGGATAGGGAAAGCCCCGAAAGACTTGACCGATCGACGCTGAAAGTGCTGCCGCCATGAACGACAAAAAGAAGAAGCCACAGAAGCTGAAAGCCCGCCTGCCGCGCGGCTTCGTCGATCGCTTCGCCGCCGATATCCGCGCCGTCGACGAGATGACGGGGAAGATTCGGGAAGTCTACGAACGCTATGGCTTCGACCCCGTCGAGACGCCGCTGTTCGAATATACCGATGCGCTCGGAAAATTCCTGCCCGACAGCGACCGCCCGAACGAGGGCGTCTTCTCGCTGCAGGACGACGACGAGCAGTGGATGAGCGCGCGCTATGACCTCACCGCGCCGCTCGCCCGCCATGTCGCCGAGAATTTCAACGACATTCAGCTACCCTACCGCACCTACCGCGCCGGCTATGTCTTCCGCAACGAAAAGCCCGGCCCCGGCCGCTTCCGCCAGTTCATGCAGTTCGACGCCGACACGGTCGGCGCGGCAGGTGTCCAGGCCGATGCCGAAATGTGCATGATGATGGCCGACACGATGGAAGCGCTGGGCATTGCGCGCGGGCATTATGTGATCCGGGTGAACAACCGGAAGGTTCTGGATGGGGTGTTGGAGGCGATTGGCCTTGATGGGGATGAGAATGCCGGGCGTCGGCTGAATGTGCTCCGGGCGATCGATAAGTTCGACAAATTCGGGGCTCCCGGAGTCCGCCTCCTCCTAGGTGAAGGTCGCAAGGATGAATCAGGTGACTTCACAAAAGGCGCTGGTCTGGGCTCTGACCAAATCGAATTTCTAATCACTCTTCTCGAGGTTCAATCGCGCATTGGCATTCAAGCTGAAAAGTATCGCATCAGTGAAGCTGAGTTCAAGTCACGCTACGGCCGTGATCCAAAGGCATGGTTCGATTGCATTGATGTTGAATATCCACCTCTTTGGATTGAGGAGGAGGCGAGAAAAATAGGCGCGAATGAGCAATCAAATCCGCTCCTCTTTGACGGATTGAAAGAGGTCTTGATCATCGCGAAACTAGTGAAATCTGCTGGTTACGATGATGGGCGCGTTATCATTGACCCCTCGGTCGTCCGTGGCCTGGAATACTACACCGGCCCCGTCTTTGAAGCCGAACTGACCTTCGCCGTCACCAACGAAAAAGGCGAAAAGGTCGTGTTTGGCTCCGTCGGTGGTGGTGGCCGCTACGATGGTCTCGTGTCGCGCTTCATGGGCCAGCCGGTGCCGGCGACCGGCTTTTCCATCGGCGTCTCGCGCCTGATGACGGCGCTGAAGAACCTCGGCAAGCTCGGCATGGAAGAGGTCGTCGCCCCCGTCGTCGTCTGCGTCATGGACCGCGATACGGAAAGCCTTGGCAAATACCAGAAATTCACGCAGATGCTGCGAAATGCCAAAGACGAAGATGGTAATCCGGCGGGCATCCGCGCCGAAATGTACCAGGGCAACAAGAAGAATTTTGGCGACCAGCTGAAATATGCCGATCGCCGCAACTCCCCGATCGCCATCATCCAAGGGGGCGACGAGCGCGCTCAAGGCGTGGTGCAGATCAAGGACCTGATCGAAGGCAAGCGCCTTTCCGGCGAGATCGAGGACAACGCCACCTGGCGCGAGGCCCGCGTGGCGCAGATCTCCGTCCCGGAAGGCGACCTGGTTGCGAAGGTGCGCGAGATGCTGGCCGCGCAGGCTGAAGACCGGGCGCGGGCTGGACAGGTTTGAGTATGTGGATGGCTTACCCCCCTCTGTCACGTCGTGACATCTCCCCCACAAGAGGGGAGATCGGTCTTTTCCCTTGCCAGTCTCTTAATCAAGGTAACGGACGCGAGAGGTTGGCGGCCAATCTCCCCCCTCGCGAGGTTTGTGCTTCATGACACTGATCAACCTCCCGACCTTCGCAGCCGATCTGTTGGCCGATTTCGAGCGGCTCGGCACGACGCGTGTCGATACGCCGGTCATCCAGCCGGCGGAGCCCTTCCTCGACATGGCCGGCGAGGATCTTCGCCGGCGCATTTTCCTGACCCAGAGCGAGACCGGCGAAAACCTGTGCCTGCGGCCGGAATTCACCATTCCCGTCTGCATGCGCCATATCGAAACCGCGACGGGAACGCCGAAGCGCTATTCGTATCTCGGTGAAGTCTTCCGCCAGCGCCGCGAAGGTGGCAGCGAGTTCTACCAGGCCGGCATCGAGGATCTCGGAACCCGTGATTTCGCCGGTGCCGATGCCCGTGCCGTCGCCGATGCCGTGGTGATCCTCGGCAGGCTTCTGCCGGAGCGGCCGCTTTCCGTCACCATGGGCGACCAGGCGATGTTCGAAGCGGTTGTCGTCGCGCTTGGCCTGCCAACTGGCTGGCAGAAACGGCTGATCCGTGCCTTTGGCGAACAGGCGCAGCTGGAAGCGCTGATGCTGCGGCTGGCAAGGCCGGAGCAGGTGGCAGGCCTTGGCACCGATGTCGAGGCGCTGCTCGCCAAGGGTGACGAGGAAGGCCTGATCGCCCATATCGATGGCGTCATGGAAGCGACCGGCTACCTCACCAATGCCAGCCGCGCGCCGAAGGAAATTGCCCGCCGGCTGAAGGAAAAGCTGGCGCTGGCCGGCACCTCGCTCGATCCGGGCAAGCTGGATGTGCTGCGTGAATTCCTGTCGCTCAATGTCAGCCTGCGTTATGCGCCGGGCGTGCTCGCCGATTTTGCCAAAAGCACCAGCCTGCCGCTGCAGGCCGCCGTCGACCGGTTCGATGCCCGCGTTGCCGCCTTTGCCGATGCCGGCGTGAAACTGTCGGATATCACCTGGCGGGCCGCTTTCGGCCGTCCGCTCGATTATTACACCGGCCTCGTCTTCGAGGTCACCCAGCGCAACGATCACCGGGTTCTCGCCGGCGGCGGTCGCTATGATCGCATGCTGACGCTGCTGGGGGCCGCCGATACCATTCCGGCCGTCGGCTTCTCGCTCTGGCTCGACAGGATCGAAGCGGTGAGGGGAGAGCACTGATGATCACCATTGCCTTGCCCTCCAAGGGCCGCATGAAGGAAGATGCCTCGGCGATCTTCGACCGGGCAGGACTGAAGATCGTCGCCGTCGGCAACGAGCGCTCCTATCGCGGCCGCATCGAAGGCCTCGACGAGGTCGAGGTCGCCTTCCTGTCGGCATCGGAAATCTCGCGCGAGATCGGCAGCGGCTCGATCGATTTCGGCGTCACCGGCGAAGACCTGATCCGGGAAGGATTGTCGGAGGCCGACGCCCGCGTCGAATTCTGCGCCCGGCTCGGCTTTGGCCACGCGGATGTCGTCGTCGCGGTTCCGGATATCTGGCTCGATGTCGACACGATGGCCGATCTCGGTGATGTCGCCGCCGATTTCCGCGCCCGCCACGGCCGCCGCCTGGCGATCGCCACCAAATACTGGCGGCTGACCCAGCAATTCTTTTCCAGCCAGCACGGCATCCAGCTCTACCGCATCGTCGAAAGCCTCGGCGCCACTGAAGGCGCGCCGGCGGCAGGCCTTGCCGATATCATCGTCGACATCACCTCGACCGGCTCGACGCTGAAAGCCAATCACCTGAAGATCCTCTCCGACGGTATCATCCTGAAGTCCGAGGCCTGCCTGGTGCGAGCGCGCAAGGCGGAGCATGAGGGAGACCCGCTGGTGGCGAAGATCATCGCGGCGGTGAACGGCGCTCTCTGACCGCATTCTGCTGAAGGCGCAGAGCCGCTTCTTGCGAAGAAAGCAAATCGGAAATTTCGCGACGCCCCTGACAATCGGGGCGGGCGCGTCTTATATTCCGGCTCCCGCCCCCAAGGAGTTCTCCATGGCCGATCTGTCCGCTTTCCCGATCACCACCCGCTGGCCCGCCCAAAATTCCGATATCATCCAGCTTTATTCCCTGCCGACGCCGAACGGAGTCAAGGTTTCGATCGCGCTCGAGGAACTCGGCCTTGCCTATGAGCCGCACCTGATCTCCTTCGGCACCAACGACCAGAAGTCGCCCGAATTCGTCTCCCTCAATCCGAATGGCCGCATTCCGGCGATCATCGATCCCGATGGCCCGAACGGCAGGCCAATCGGCCTGTTCGAATCCGGCGCCATCCTCATCTATCTCGCCGAAAAGACCGGCAAGCTCATCCCTGCCGATCCGGCGGCGCGGTATGAAATGCTGTCCTGGATCATGTTCCAGATGGGCGGCGTCGGGCCGATGCTCGGCCAGTTCGGCCATTTCTTCAAATTCGCCGCTGACAAGGTCGCCAACAATTCCTATCCGATGGAACGCTATCGCGACGAGTCCAAGCGCCTGCTTGGCGTGCTGGAAGCGCGGCTGGAGGGCCGTCAATGGCTGATGGGCGATGAATACACGATCGCCGATATCACCACCTTCCCGTGGATCGAAGGTGCCCGCAAGTTCTATGGCGGCGGGGATGTTCTGGAATATTCCAGCTTCCCGAATGTCATGGCCTGGGTTGATCGCGCCATGGCCCGCCCGGCCGTCCAGAAGGGTTTCGATATCCCCAAGCGCGATTGATCGCGCCACCCCCCGCTGTCCGCCCAAGTTGACGACACTCATGTTGACGGGACTTGGGCGGACGGGCTACGTCTGGGGAAAAGAAGCTTTCTCGACGGGTGGAACAAAAGTGGCAGGCAGACTTGTTGTTGTGGGCGGCGGTCAGGCCGCCTTTGCGCTGGTGGCGAAACTCCGGGCGCTGAAGGACGAACGTCCGATCACCATGGTCGCAGCCGAAGCCAGTCATCCCTACCAGCGGCCGCCGCTTTCCAAGAAATATCTTCTGCGCGAAATGAATCTCGATCGCCTGCTCTACCGGCCGGAGAGCTGGTATGGCGAGCATGCGATCGATATCCGCCTCTCCACATCCGTGACCGCCATCGACCGCATCGGTAAGACCGTCAGCCTCAGCGACGGCTCGACGCTCGAATATGGCGACCTGGCGCTTGCCACCGGCTCGACGCCGCGCAAGCTGCCGGCCAGCGTCGGCGGCGATCTCGCCGGCGTGTTCGTCGTGCGTGACTTCACTGATGCCGACCGCCTGGCCGAGGAGATGAAGCCCGGCAAACATGCGCTGATCGTCGGCGGCGGTTATATCGGTCTCGAGGCCGCCGCGGTTGCCCGCTCCAGCGGGCTCGACGTCACCGTCATCGAAATGGCCGACCGGATCCTGCAGCGCGTGGCGTCTGCCGCGACATCGAACCTTGTGCGCAATATCCACACCACACGCGGCGTCGATATCCGCGAAGGCGCGGGCCTCGTGCGGCTGGTGGGCACCGACGGCCGTGTGACCGCTGCCGAACTGACCGACGGCACGACCATTCCGGTCGATCTGGTGATTGTCGGCATCGGCGTCGTGGCCAATGACGCGCTTGCCCGCGAGGCAGGGCTCGAAGTCGCCAACGGCATCGTCGTTGACTGCTTCGGCCGTACCCTTGATTCGCATGTCTACGCGATGGGCGATTGCGCCGTGCTGCCGTGGAAGGATATGCGCATCCGTCTGGAATCCGTCCAGAACGCCGTCGATCAGGCTGAAGCAGTCGCGGCCCTCCTCGCCGGCGGCGAGGCGCCTTACGAGCCGAAGCCGTGGTTCTGGTCGGATCAGTACGACGTCAAGCTGCAGATCGCCGGCTTTGGCCTCGGCCACGACGAAACGGTCGTACGTGCCGGCCAGCGTGAAGGCAGCGTGTCGGTCTGGTACTTCATGGGTGGCAAACTGATCGCCGTCGATGCGCTCAACGATGCCAAGGCCTATGTGACGGGGAAGAAACTGCTGGACCTCGGCCTGACGCCGGATCGTTCGATCCTTGATGATCCGCAGGCGGACCTCAAGACATTGCTGCCGTAACCGGCGGCTGCCTACTGGTGGATGCTGAACAGGCGGCCCTTCGTTTCCAGCTGGAAACGGGGGAAGAAGAACACGCCGAGCATCGAACCTGAATAGCGCTGTTCCAGGCCACTGGATTCGCCCACACAGAAGACCGGCTGCTTCTGGCCCGAGGCCAGGCTAATCGTCGTCGAGAAGCAGAAGGACGACGACGTCGTCGCTGCCTGTTCGAACAGTTCAAGCACATGATTGCGGTCGGCGCTGTCATAGCAGCGCACGAGGTTCAGCAGACCGCATTCCGGCTGCTGCAGGCCGTGCATGGCAGCGGCGCTGTCTCCGAGCCGGAACAGCCCGTTCGACAGATCACCCGACCAGCCCTCCGAAAAGCAGAATTGTCCCAGCAGTTCCTGGCCGCTTTCGCCCATGGCGAAAGAATGCGGACCCGGAACCTGCGAAAGGCCTGCTCTTGCAATCTTAAACACAGTTCACCCCAGTATGTGCACGAAGTTCGAAATTCATTCAGTCGCTCCCCTTTGGGGCCGCAAGAAACAATTCCATTTTGCAGCAATGCGTACGCGAGCGGATTTCACATCACTCTGTTCTGTGGCTTGCAAGTTATAGAAAGCTCACTTTTCAAGTCTTGGCCGGATTTCGGTCGAAAACGGAGTAAATTGTGCGCGAGGAAAATATATATGTTTTATAGCTTGGGATCAAAGTAATGTTGGGCAAACAGTTAATAGAGAAAATTTGACTGATCTTATTGTCAAACGTTCCGGCCTTTAAATCCCTGTGAATCTCAGGTTCACTTGGGCGTTGTTATAATTGCTTTTGTATCCGCTTCAATGGTGTTTCGAGAAATATTTCTCGTGTCTGCCGTGCCGCCAATGAACCTCCGGATTGTGGATTAATCGCGGCGATACAATCAGAAACAGATTCGAGCCTGGTACGGCAATGGGCATATGCCGCCGCCGCCGCCCATTTTCGGGCGGATAGCTCTTCCGAAAGGAAAAAGGCGGACCTTGCGGCCCGCCTTCCTCATTCCAAAGCTTGATAGTCGTCATTCCGTAATAAGGCGGATGCCTTATTACATCATGCCGCCCATGCCGCCACTTCAGCGCGCTTGGCGCGCTGAAGCACTTTTAGACATGGGCAGCTTTATGGTCGCATTCGTAATAAGGCTGACGCCTTATTACATCATGCCGCCCATGCCGCCCATGCCACCCATGTCAGGCATGCCGCCGCCGGCCGATTCCTTCTTCGGCAGTTCGGCGATCATGGCTTCCGTGGTGATCAGCAGCGAAGCAACCGAAGCTGCGTTCTGCAGAGCCGTACGAACGACCTTGACCGGATCGACGATACCCATGGCGATCATGTCGCCGAATTCGCCGGTCTGGGCATTGTAGCCGTAGTTGTCGGTGTTGCTTTCGAGGATCTTGCCGACGATGATCGAGCCTTCGTCGCCTGCGTTTTCA
>NZ_DATJDJ010000204.1:0-2054 GCF_035497515.1 Pararhizobium sp.
CAACCAACGATCACCGGAATCATCTGCGATATGCCGACGCCCACATCACCCGGCGCAACGATGATGCCCTTATCAAAATCGCGCAGCGCGATTTCGGATCGTGAGCTGAGCGTGGCATAGAGTTCCTGTAGCTCGCCGAGATCGTCTTCGTCCAAGCCGCGCTCGAAGAGCTGATGAAACCTGCCGGGAACAGGTACTTCCTTGAACTGGAACTTCTCAAGCCGATAGCCGGTCTTCAACCGTTCCTCGCCGCCGAGCCAGGCATTGACCTCTTCCAGGAGCTTGCCCGAGGGATCGGTATAGAGCATATCCCAGGCGGCGAGGCCCTGCGCCCAGCGCGATTCATCGGGGGAAAGGCGCGGGCGATACTTGCGGCTCGGGATTTCGCGCAGCGGGCCGACATAGGTCATCTCGCTGAGATAGTCCCTGACGATGCGGATAGGCCCAAGCACGAGCTCATCCAGCAAGGCGCTCAAGCCCGCACGGCGACGCCGTTCCATTTCATACTCGTCGGCGACGGCGCGCTCGCCTCCCTTGCTAACGCGCGGGATCGCTGCGCCCGATGCATAGCGCTGGCGTATAAGGTTCTCGTCGATCTCAACCAGATCGAGGCCGAGCGGCCGATCCAAATCCGGCAGCGCGCCGAGGACGGTTTCAACTGCAATCCGAAACTCAACCGTCTTGTTCTCGGTCGCGTCTGCGGAGGTCTCACGGGACAGCTCCCAAATCTCGTTGCCTAACGGCGTCGAGAAAGGATCGCCGAGAGGATCAACCTCGCTGTCCGCCCCCTCGATGCCAGGCGCATCGCCTGCCAAATCGAGCAGATCGTCCGGATCGGTCGCCGCTTGCAGCAGTGGATGGGCGAAATTGAAGGCCGTCAGATGTGCGCGCCCTTGTTGCGGCGGAGAGTGGAGCTCGGCGACCGCTTCGCCGTCCATTTCGACCACGGCCTTGGCAACATAGGGCGCCCGGATCAGGTCGCTCCAGCGGACTTCAAGGCCGAGGCCGATCTCCTGGACGACCGCGTATTCCTTCAATTCAGTGTTTTCGCCTGCAAGATAGCGGAGGCCGAGATTGCTGAAATCGGGATCGTGAAGGCTTCCACCGGAGTTTAGCGGCAAACGCTCGCTGCCCTGATCATCCCCCAGATCGATGCGGACCTTGATATGGATTGCGCGGTTCAGGTCGTGGCTGTGAACCAGCGTCGCAAAGCCGCCTAGGTAGTGGACTCATAATTTCGGGTCCATAGTCGGGTTGAGGCGAGAGCGACGGCGGCGAGGAAGTTTCTGGCGAGCTTGTCGAAGCGGGTTGCGACACGCCTGAAGTGTTTGAGCTTGCAGAAGAAGCGTTCGACGAGATTGCGTTGGCGATAGATACGCCGGTTCACGGAGCGATGTATCAGGCGTTGGCGGGTTGAGGGGATATGAGGCTTTGCCCCGCTGGCCCGGATCAGATCGAGCAGCGCATTGGCGTCGTAGCCACGGTCGGCAACGACATGGCGGCATTTCAAGCCTTCGAGCAGGAGCGGTGCGGCGCGCAGATCGTGATCCTGTCCGGCGGTTAGAACGAGCCGCACAGGCAGGCCGTTCTCATCGACAAGGGCATTGATCTTGGTGCTCAGTCCTCCACGAGAACGGCCAATGGCGTGATCTTCGCCCCCTTTTTTCCGCCGGCGGCGTGTTGGTGGGCGCGGATGATGGAACTGTCGATGAACGCCATCGAATGGGGCGACTTGGCCGCCAAGGTCTCGAAGATGCGCACCCAGACGCCAGCCTTGGCCCAGCGGTTGAAGCGGTTATAGACCGTCGTGTAAGGCCCGAAGCGTTCGGGCAGATCGCGCCAAGGCGAGCCTGTTCGCAACACATAGAAAATGCCGTTCAGCACCCGCCGGTCGTTTACCCGCGCCACACCGCGCGGCTTGTTCGGCAGCAAAGGCTTGATTAAAGCCCATTCCGCATCGCTAAGGTCGAACCGCGCCATTGCATCCTCCCGGTTACGGAGAATGAATCACTGTTCGCCTCTCAACGAAATCCCTTTATGGGTACAGAACCTAG
>NZ_DATJDJ010000205.1:0-4899 GCF_035497515.1 Pararhizobium sp.
CGCCGAACTGCTCGATCGTGACGAAAACGGCAAGCCGCGCCATCGATGGCGGGCAGGCGGCATGGTCGCGCAGTTCCTGCCGGAAGCCCCCGAGCGCATGCGCCAGCCCGATCTGCCTGGTGGCGACGGCGGCGATGCCGAAGGCGCATTCGAGGTGGATGATCTCTGGGATGAAGCCAGCGTCATGGTCGAGACCATCGATGCCGACGAACTGACCGATCCGATGGTCGGCACAGAACGGCTGCTTTATCGGCTCTTCCATGAGCGTGGCGTCAAGGTCTATCCGCCGCAGGCGGTCTACGACAAGTGCAGTTGTTCGCGCGAAAAGCTGCGCGATGTGCTGGCAGGCCTCAGCCAGGACGATATCGACCATTCGATGGAAGACGGGAAAGTGGCGGTCACCTGCGAGTTCTGCTCGACCACCTACCGTTTCGAAGCGACCGAAGTGCGGCCGCAATAGACCGGTTTAGTTCAACGTCCGGGTCTGTCCGGGAGAATCCAGCGAGAAGGCGGGTATGTCCACGGTAAAGGTCTCGCCTTCCGTCGTTTCCATCGCATAATGGCCGAACATCACGCCCGATGGCGTGTCGAGCGGACAGCCGGAGGAATATTCATATGTGTCCCCGGGGTTGAGAACCGGCTGCTCGCCGATCACGCCCGGTCCCCTGACCTCATCCACCTGGCCGTTCTCGTCGGTGATGTGCCAGTAGCGCGTCATCAGCCGGACGGTCATGGCTGAAAGGTTCGAGATCAGGATGCGGTAGCCCCAGACATAGCGGCTGTCGTCGGGGTCGGACTGCTCTTCCAGGTAGTAAGGCTCGACGGTGACCTCGATGTCCCGTGTCAGCGCGCGGTACATATGCAAACCCTTTTCAAGTTCATTCGCACTAATCTACATGGGGATGGTTTCCCCAAGCATAACGGGCAGGGCAAACTGTAACGATAGGGCACACTATGCTTGACGGATATTTGAGGGCGCGGATCGATCCCTGGATGGACCGCGCCGGGCGGGCGCTGGCAAGGCGCGGCGTCGGCGCGAACGCAGTGACCCTCACGGGCTTTGCCATCGGCGTGGCGGCGGCAGTGGCCATTGTCTGCGACGCCTTTGCGCTCGGCCTCCTGCTGATCCTCGCCAGCCGCCTATGCGATGGGCTCGACGGGGCCGTTGCGCGGGCGACGGCAAAGACGGATTTCGGGGGTTTTCTCGATATCGTGCTCGATTTTGCCTTCTACGGCCTCGTCCCTTTCGCCTTCATCCTCCATGACCCTTACGAGAACGGCATGGCCGGCGGCTTGCTGCTTCTATCCTTCTACATCAACGGCGCGAGCTTCCTTGCCTTCGCCGTCATCGCCGAAAAGCGCGGCCTTTCGACGAAGGCGCGGGGCGAGAAATCGCTCTATTTCACCACCGGGCTTGCCGAGGCGAGCGAAACCATCGCCGTGTTCCTGGCCTTTTGCCTGTTCCCGCACTGGTTTCCGGAAATCGCCATCGGCTTTGCGCTGGTCTGCGTCTACACGACGCTGTCGCGGATCATGCTGGCCCGCGCAAGCTTCGGGTCCAGCGCCAATATGTAGAGGCGTTCGCATCCCGGAAGACGCGAACGCCGGACAGGTTTTCGCTCACGCCTGGACGGATTTCAGCGCCCTGGCAAAATCATTGATCAGGTCTTCGCTGTCCTCGATGCCGGCGGAGAAGCGCACCGTGCCGGGCGAGATGCCGAGTTCCGCGCGGGCTTCGTCCGAGAGGTTCTTGTGCGTTGTGGTTGCCGGATGGGTGATCAGGCTCTTGGAATCGCCGAGATTGTTGGAAATCAGCACGATATCCAGCGCGTTCTGCAGCGCAAAGGCCGCCTCCTTGCCGCCCTTCAGCTCGAAGCAGACCAGCGTGGACCCGCCTTTCATCTGTCGGGCGATGATGTCCGCCTGCGGATGGTCCTTGCGTCCGGGATAGATGACCTTGGAAACCTGTTTCTGCTCGGCAAGGAAATCGGCAAGGCGCGCCGCGTTCTCGCTCTGCTGGCGCACCCTGAGCGGCAGCGTCTCGATGCCCTTCAGCAGCGTCCAGGCATTGAACGGCGACAGTGCCGGGCCGGTATGGCGGAAATAATCGTGCAGATGCTCGTTGATCCAGTCCTTGTCCGAGAGGATGACGCCCCCCAGGCAGCGGCCCTGGCCGTCGATATGCTTGGTGGCGGAATAGACGACGATATGGGCGCCCAGTTCCAGCGGCTTCTGCATCAGCGGCGTGGCAAAGACATTGTCGACGATGACCTTCGCACCCACCGCAGCGGCGATTTTTGCGACGCCGGCGATATCGACCACTTCGAGCGTCGGGTTGGTCGGGCTTTCGAGAAAGAACACCTTCGTGTTCGGCCGGACGGCCTTTTCCCAGTTCTCGAGGTGCCGCCCGTCGACCAGTGTGAAGTCGATGCCGTACTTCGGCGCCAGCGTCTCCAACACCCAGCGGCAGGAACCGAAAAGGGCGCGCGCGGCGACGATGTGGTCGCCGGCCTTCACCTGGCAGAGGATGGCCGCCGCCACCGCCGCCATGCCGGATGCCGTGGCGCGCGCATCCTCGGCGCCCTCCAGCAGGCACATGCGCTTTTCGAACATGTCATTGGTGGGGCTGCCGTAACGGGCGTAGATGAAACCGTCATCCTCGCCCTTGAAGCGCGCTTCGGCGGCCTCCGAGGTCTCGTAGACAAAGCCTTGCGTCAAAAAAATGGCTTCGGAGGTTTCGCCGTGGTTCGAACGGGTCGTGCCGCCATGAACGAGTTGTGTTGCCGGGCTCCAGTTTTTGCTCATCGAGTGTCGCTTTCACAAACAAAAAAACCGGCCGCGAAAAGCAAGCCGGTTTGAAACCCGGCCTTTTTAGCTATTTGTTTAACGTGGCTGCAAGCCGACCGGCCAAATCACCACGGGATAATGCTTCAAATACTGCGCAAGCGTGCTTGCGTCAATTCCCCGGAACAAGAAGATATGTCACAGGAACAATTTGGTTTATGACCTGCCGTTCGCAGAAAAGAGGAAGACAGGAATGACAAGGGCTACGGGCATTCTGGCCGACCGCGCCATCGCCGCGCTGTTTGACGCCGGGCGGTTGAAGAGCGAGGCCAAGCTGGATGTCGATCAGATCCAGCCGGCGAGCCTCGACCTGCGGCTCGGATCGATCGCCTTTCGCGTGCGCGCAAGCTTCATGCCGGGCCCCGGCCACCTCGTCGCCGATAAGCTGGACCGCCTGAAACTGCATGTCGTCGATCTCTCCGAAGGGGCGGTGCTGGAAACGGGCTGCGTCTATATCGTGCCCCTGATGGAAAGCCTCGACCTGCCGGCGGGCATGTCGGCCTCGGCCAATCCGAAAAGCTCCACCGGCCGGCTCGATATATTCACCCGCGTCATCACCGACCGCGCGCAGGAATTCGACAAGATCCCGGCCGGCTACAACGGCCCGCTCTATCTGGAGATCAGCCCGCGCACCTTTCCGGTGATCGTGCGGCGTGGCTCGCGCCTGTCGCAAATCCGCTTCCGCATCGGGCACGCGCTTCTCAGCGAAACCGAACTTGCAGCCCTGCACGAAAGCGATGTTCTGGTCGCCAGCGAAACGCCGAACGTCTCGGGCGGCGGCATTGCCCTGTCGATCGATCTCAAGGGAACCGGGCCGGACGGGTTGATCGGCTACCGGGGCAAGCACCACACCGCCGTCATCGATGTCGACAAGAAGGGTGAGCACGGCATCCACGATTTCTGGGAGCCGCTCTACAGCCGCGGCCGCGACGAACTGATCCTCGATCCCGACGAGTTCTACATCCTCGTCTCGCGCGAGGCGGTGCATGTGCCGCCGCTCTACGCCGCCGAGATGACCCCGTTCGATCC
Source organism: Pararhizobium sp. (assembly GCF_035497515.1). Classification (GTDB taxonomy): domain Bacteria; phylum Pseudomonadota; class Alphaproteobacteria; order Rhizobiales; family Rhizobiaceae; genus Pararhizobium. Next base: position 3,874 of record NZ_DATJDJ010000205.1, read on the forward strand.
GCTGGTCGGCGAATTCCGCGTCCATTATGCTGGTTTCTTCGATCCGGGCTTCGGCCATGCTTCGGTCGGCGGAACCGGCAGCCGCGCCGTCCTCGAAGTGCGCAGCCACGAGGTTCCCTTCATCCTCGAGCACGGCCAGATCGTCGGCCGGCTGGTCTACGAGCATATGATGGACCGCCCCGAAGGCCTCTACGGTCTCGGCCTCGGCTCCAATTACCAGGCGCAGGGCCTGAAGCTCTCCAAGCATTTCCGCGCGGAATAATCACCCTCGAAACCGCCCCGGCCTTGACAGCCGGCCGGGCTTGGTGGAAACCTCGGGCCAAGGCGGGTATGATGTAGTGGTAGCTTGTCAGCTTCCCAAGCTGATCGTGCGGGTTCGATTCCCGCTACCCGCTCCACCTTATTTCTCAAGTTTTGAGCCGCAAAGCCGGTCTGTTGAGCGGAAAGAAATGAGGCGTCGGCGGATATTTATCGATGTGCCCGAAAGATACCTGGAATACTTGTCCAAGAAAAGTTGGTGCAACTGGCATGAAGGTTTTCTGAATCAACGACTCCGATCTGGCGGACGATCTCCTTCGTTCGTGCGACCGGCTGATATCCGCTTTTCTCAATGCGAGGTTCCCGGGGCCGACCGACAATGAACGCCAGCCGCCCGTGGCCTGACCTGAGGCCCCTTCTATGTTTCGTGGAGAAAGCAGAAAAAGTGATCGCCATATCGATCACGAAATGGGGCGCTGCGGTTCGTTCGTCGTGCTAACATGTGGAGACTTGTCGTCTTCGCCCGACTGCTCCGTTCCGATGGATGGCAAATCATCCACGGATAGCAGTTTTCGATCCCATGTCACGCCAAATTTCTTCGGCAGAGCCGGGGTTCCTATCGCCAGGCAATTTTCAGGGACATTCCCGTAAACAGTGGATCTTGCGCCGATGATGGAACCCGCTCCAATATTGGCTCCTTTGTAAACATTCACGTCTTCTGCAAGCCAAACGCGAGGCCCGATTCTTACATCCTTCGCGAAATTGGTT
>NZ_DATJDJ010000206.1:0-2441 GCF_035497515.1 Pararhizobium sp.
GACCGAGGTGCAGCAGCCGCCATGGGGCCAGCAGGTCGTCGATCTCGTTTCGCCGATTTGACGGCAGGACAGGCTGCCTTCGCGTGGCACAACTCTTGATGGACCCGTAGATGGAAGATTTCGATACTGCCAATGCCGCCCCGAAGAAATCGTCGCCACTCGTCCTGGTCGCGGCGATCGCCGTGCTGACGCTGATGGCCGGCGGTGGCGGCTGGCTGATTGGCGGCATGCTGGCGCCGGAGCCGGTCAGCGTCGAGGAAGCGAAGCTCATCGCGGCGGCGAAGGCCGCCGTCGATGCGAAGGCAGGCTCGCCGGAAGGCGAAAAGAAGAAGGACGAGGGCTTGCCACGGATCGCCACCGAGGCCAATGGCATCGTCCAACTGGAAGCGATCACCACCAATCTCGCCTATCCCAGCGAAAACTGGATCCGGCTCGAAGTGGCGCTCCAGTTCAACGGCGCGACGGATGTGACGATGGCCGAGCAGATTCACCAGGACATCGCCGCCTACCTGAAAACTGTGTCCCTGCAGCAGATCCAGGGGCCGCGCGGGTTCCAGTATCTGAAGGACGATATCAAGGAACGGGTTGACCTGCGCTCCGAAGGGCGCGTAACCAATGTCATCTTCAGGACCTTCGTCGTTCAATGATTCGCCCATGATCCGCACAGTCGCATTCATAGCCGCCATGATGGCGATGTCGGGTATCGCGGGGGCGCAGGGCTTTCCCGCGGATATCCTGAACACGCCTGTCGATGGCTCGGTGGCATCCTGGATCATCCGCACCTTCGGCCTGCTGACGGTCCTGTCGGTTGCTCCGGGCATCCTCATCATGGTGACGAGCTTTCCGCGCTTTGTCATCGCCTTTGCGATCCTTCGCACCGGCATGGGCCTGGCCACCACGCCGTCCAACATGATCATGGTCAGTCTCGCGCTGTTCATGACCTTCTATGTCATGGCACCGACCTTCGACCGGGCCTGGCAGAACGGCATTAATCCGCTCCTGGAAAACCAGATCACCGAGACCGAGGCGATGACCCGCATCGCGGAACCGTTCCGCGAGTTCATGCTGGCCAATACGCGCGACAAGGATCTGCAACTGTTCATCGATATCGCCCAGGAAAAGGGCCAGACCGTCGTCGCGGGCGATCGCGTCGATCTGCGTGCCGTGGTGCCCGCCTTCATGATCTCGGAAATCCGGCGCGGTTTCGAAATCGGCTTCCTGATCATGCTGCCCTTCCTGGTCATCGACCTTGTGGTCGCCACGATCACCATGGCGATGGGCATGATGATGCTGCCGCCGACCTCGATCTCGCTGCCCTTCAAGATCCTCTTCTTCGTGCTCATCGACGGCTGGAACCTGCTGGTCGGCAGCCTGGTGCGATCCTTCAGCTGATCCTTGCCTCGTGGTTAACATCCGGTCAATTTTTTGGCCGTGATCACGCTTGCCTGAAAATATCATCCATTTGATTTCATTGTTTATTTTTCAGGACGCTGTTCCGGTTTCCTGACGATTTCGAACTTAAGTAGATGCTGATATAAAGGGCCGATTTAAACATATCGCAATGTTTGCCTGCGACATTACCCTCACATGACGGGTTTGGTCTCAGCAGCAGCCGGGGCCGAGTGGCATGATGCCGAACCGCCATCACCGGTAAGTATTCAGTCCGGTATGTCCCCAATCTGTATTTTGTATCTAGAGGGACAACCCCAATGACAAGCATCCTGACAAACGCTTCTGCAATGGCAGCTCTTTCGACGCTGCGCTCCATCAGCTCCGACATGGAAACGACCCAGGGCCGCATTTCTTCCGGCCTGCGCGTTGGCGACGCTTCCGACAACGCTGCCTACTGGTCGATCGCAACGACCATGCGTTCGGACAACAAGGCTCTTTCGACGGTTCAGGACGCTCTCGGTCTCGGCGCTGCCAAGACGGACACGGCCTATACCGGCCTGAACGCCGCTATCGACGTTGTTTCCGAAATCAAGGCAAAGCTGGTTGCCGCTCGCGAACCGGGCGTTGACAAAACCAAGATCAACAAGGAACTGACCGAGCTCAAGAACCAGCTGGTTTCGACGGCGACTTCGGCTTCGTTCTCCGGTGAAAACTGGCTCTACAACGACACGGCGACGGCGCTCGGCACCAAGGAAATGGTTGGCTCGTTCACCCGTTCGGCCGCTGGCAATGTTTCCGTCGGCGTTCTTTCTTTCGACGCTTCGACCTCGGTTCTGATCGACACCAAAAATGCCGCCAACGGTCAGCTGACCAAGGCCGTATCCGTCGCTCAGCCGAACGGCGCAACCGCCGCCACCACGGCAAACGCCACCTACCACCTGATCCTTGCTGCAGGCGGTACGGCTCCGACCGGCTCGACCCTGATCGCGCTGACGGCAACGACCACCGACGACAACATCGAAGGCATGATCAGCGCCGTTGACGCAATG
>NZ_DATJDJ010000207.1:0-4024 GCF_035497515.1 Pararhizobium sp.
GGGAGAGGATACGAAGGCCGGGTGAGCTTCAGCGAACCCTTGGCCGAAGTTGGTGAGGGGTCTGCTCCACAGGCTCGAGTGAGGACACAAGAAATGACCAACATGATGAAAGCCCTCGTCAAGGCGAAACCCGAGGTCGGCCTCTGGATGGAGCATGTGCCGGTGCCCGAGCCGGGTCCGAACGACGTGCTGATCAAGGTGAAAAAATCCGCGATCTGCGGCACCGACGTGCATATCTGGAACTGGGACCAATGGGCGCAGAAGACCATTCCGGTGCCGATGGTGGTCGGCCATGAATTCGTCGGCGAGATTGCGCAGATCGGCTCCGCGGTCACCAAATATCATGTCGGCGAGCGCGTTTCCGGCGAGGGGCATATCGTCTGCGGAAAGTGCCGCAATTGCCGTGCGGGCCGGGGGCATCTCTGCCGCAACACGCTCGGCGTCGGCGTGCATCGCCCGGGCTCGTTCGGCGAGTTCGTCTGCATTCCCGAATACAATGTCGTCTCCATCCCCGACGACGTGCCCGATGAGATTGCCGCCATCTTCGATCCCTTCGGCAATGCGGTGCACACCGCGCTGTCCTTCGACCTGGTCGGCGAGGACGTGCTGGTCACCGGCGCCGGGCCGATCGGCATCATGGGCGCCATGGTCGCCAAGCGCTCCGGCGCCCGCAAGGTGGTGATCACCGACATCAATCCGGTGCGGCTGGCGCTCGCTGAAAAGCTGGGCATTGACTACGTTGTCGATGCTTCGAAGGAAAATCTCTCGGACGTGATGAAACGCATCGGCATGACCGAGGGTTTTGATGTCGGGCTGGAAATGTCGGGCGCGGCACCGGCCTTCCGCGACATGATCGACAAGATGAACAATGGCGGCAAGATCGCCATTCTCGGCATCGCGCCCACCGGCTTCGAGATCGACTGGAACAAGGTGATCTTCAAGATGCTCAACCTGAAGGGCATCTATGGCCGCGAAATGTTCGAGACCTGGTACAAGATGATCGCCTTCGTGCAGGGGGGGCTGGATCTCGCCCCGATCATCACCCACCGGATCGGCATCGACGATTTCCGCGAAGGTTTCGAGGCGATGCGTTCCGGTAATTCCGGCAAGGTGGTGATGGACTGGATGTGAGCTTGAAATCCCGCACGGCTGTGTCATCTGTTGTCGACGAAACGCGTAGAGAGGGCGCTGATGGCCTATATCGGTAGCTGTCATTGCGGCGGTATTGTCTTCGAGGTCGATGGCGAGATCACCGAAGTGATAGACTGCAATTGTTCGATGTGCCGCCGGCGCGGCGGGCTGATCGCTTTCGTGCCGAGCGAAATGGTGACCTTGCGCACGCCGGAAGCGGCCGTCTCCACCTACCAGTTCCACAAACACGTCATCCTCCACCATTTCTGCGCCGTTTGCGGTATCGCACCCTATGGCGAAGGGGACGGAATGGACGGCCCGATCGCGGCGATCAATGTTCGCTGCCTGCTGGACGTGGATCTGGATTCGCTCGTCGTCATCAAGGTCGATGGCAAGCAGTTCTGAGGCGGCGACCTTGCCCATCGGCGCCGTGAGGGCGCGATTCCTGTCTGACGGCAGTCTCGAAATCGTTCAGCCCTTGTCTTTTGGCGGGCAGTTCCTACATTTCCGGCATGGGAACTGAATCTTTTTAAGCCGATGGCTTGATTCGGCCTTTTTTGCCGATTTGAACGGTTTTTCGCCGGAAATGCTTGACGGGACCGAAAATTGTGGGAATCACCATTTCTAACACAGAAGGTGAAATGGGTACGGCCGATACGACCATCATGAAGATGATGTCCAAATGGCGCTGCTGTCGCAGCCGGCCTTGGAACCACGGTGACTATCGTGGTTAATCAGGAATTAAATGTCATCCCTTTACGTCAGGGGTAATGATTCGCGGTGGGAGCGTTTGACGCACCCGGGCCTAGATCAGGTTGCACCGCTCACACGTTGAATGCTGTCCAGGAAAGCGACGATTTAAATGGCAACAAAAGTCAAAGAGAACGAAGAAGCTGAAGGCGAACGCGAAGGCGCACCTGACGGACCGCTTCTCGACCTCTCGGATGACGCTGTCAAGAAGATGATCAAGGCCGCCAAGAAACGCGGCTATGTGACCATGGACGAGCTGAACTCCGTCCTGCCTTCCGAGGAAGTGACCTCCGAGCAGATCGAAGACACGATGGCGATGCTGTCCGACATGGGCATCAATGTCGTCGAGGACGAGGAAACCGAAGAGGGTGGCGCCGCCGCCGAGGAAGAAGACAGCGATTCCGATAGCGAAAGCGAAGGCGGCGAACTTGCGCCTTCGAGCGGCACGGCGCTTGCGACCGCCAAGAAGAAAGAACCGACCGACCGTACCGATGATCCGGTGCGCATGTACTTGCGCGAAATGGGCTCGGTCGAGCTCCTGTCGCGCGAGGGCGAAATCGCCATCGCCAAGCGCATCGAGGCCGGTCGCGAAACCATGATCGCCGGTCTCTGCGAGAGCCCGTTGACGTTCCAGGCCATCATCATCTGGCGTGACGAACTCAACGAAGGCAACACGCTGCTGCGCGAGATCATCGATCTTGAAACCACCTATTCCGGCCCCGAGGCCAAGGCTGCGCCGCAGTTCCAGAGCCCGGAAAAGATCGAGGCCGATCGCAAGGCGGCCGAGGAAAAGGAAAAGAACCGCAGGCCGCGCGGCGGCGACGACGACATCACCAATGTCGGCGGTGAAGGCCTGCCGCCGGAAGAAGAGGAAGAGGACGACGACGAGTCGAACCTTTCCCTTGCGGCCATGGAAGCCGAACTGCGCCCGCAGGTCATGGAAACGCTCGACATCATCGCCGAGACCTACAAGAAGCTGCGCAAGCTGCAGGACCAGCAGGTGGAAGCCCGACTGGCTGCGACCGGTACCCTGTCGCCGGCCCAGGAGCGCCGCTACAAGGAACTGAAGGACGAACTGATCACGGCCGTGAAGTCGCTGTCGCTCAATCAGAACCGTGTCGACAGCCTTGTCGAGCAGCTCTACGACATTTCCAAGCGCCTGATGCAGAACGAAGGCCGGCTGCTGCGGCTCGCCGAATCCTACGGGGTCAAGCGCGACTCGTTCCTGGAGCAGTATTCCGGGGCCGAACTCGATCCGAACTGGATGAAGTCGATCTCCAACCTGGCCGCCAAGGGCTGGAAGGAATTCGCCAAGAACGAAAACACGATGATCCGCAACCTCCGTGCCGAGATCCAGAACCTCGCCACGGAAACCGGCATTTCGATCGCCGAATTCCGCCGCATCGTCTCGATGGTGCAGAAGGGCGAGCGTGAAGCCCGCATCGCCAAGAAGGAAATGGTCGAGGCAAACCTGCGTCTCGTCATCTCCATCGCCAAGAAGTACACCAACCGCGGCCTTCAGTTCCTGGATCTCATCCAGGAAGGCAATATCGGCCTGATGAAGGCGGTCGACAAGTTCGAGTACCGTCGTGGCTACAAGTTCTCGACCTATGCGACCTGGTGGATTCGCCAAGCGATCACCCGCTCGATCGCCGACCAGGCCCGCACCATCCGCATTCCGGTGCACATGATCGAGACGATCAACAAGATCGTTCGTACCTCGCGCCAGATGCTGCACGAGATCGGCCGCGAGCCGACCCCGGAAGAACTGGGCGAAAAGCTGGCCATGCCGCTCGAAAAGGTCCGCAAGGTCCTGAAGATCGCCAAGGAGCCGATCTCGCTCGAAACCCCGGTAGGCGACGAAGAGGATTCGCATCTCGGCGATTTCATCGAGGACAAGAACGCGCTGCTGCCGATCGACGCCGCCATCCAGGCGAACCTGCGCGAGACGACGACCCGCGTGCTGGCCTCGCTCACGCCGCGCGAAGAGCGCGTCCTGCGCATGCGTTTCGGCATCGGCATGAACACCGACCATACGCTCGAAGAAGTCGGCCAACAGTTCTCGGTCACCCGCGAGCGTATCCGCCAGATCGAGGCCAAGGCGCTGCGCAAGCTGAAGCACCCGAGCCGCTCCAGGAAGCTG
>NZ_DATJDJ010000208.1:0-27072 GCF_035497515.1 Pararhizobium sp.
TCTTGTCGACAACGATCGCCCAGGTCCAGATCGAGGCGCCGATCAGTCCGAGCATGACCAGCTTCACGACGAAGCCTGCTTCCATGAATAGCGACCACAGCGTCACGTCCGTCGTCGCCGCAGCCAATCCAACCTGTTCCATCGTCTCAAATCCCCGAATCCAAACGCCCGGCAAGAGCAGTCTCATGCTCACAGCCAGGGTGCTTAAACGTCATTGTTGCAAGATTGACCCGGCAGCTGCCGTTGAACCGACATCATGCCGGCCTTTAAGCTTCCTGTCTGCCTTCTTGCGTTCAATCTTGGTGAAAGGATGACGTGCATTGCACAAAACCCTAATAGAGGCATTAAGACATCATTATGGTTAAGGTAGTGTTACTTTACCGCACTGCACTGCAATGCAATGCCACTCTCCGAAGCCTTGACCGCGTGATCGCCAGGGAACATTCCGCCCGGCGCCACGTTATGCGGCCATGAGCACGATCACGCCAAAAACATCGTCCAAACGTCCATCCCGGCCGCATTTCGACCATCGCGACCGCCTGATCCTGGCGCTTTACGCCCAGTTGCGTGCCGAGCGGGAAACTCGGGAAGCGCTGGAATGGGCGATCGAGAACGACGCCATATCGCCGGAAGTCCTGCAAGCAATGATGTCCGATCCCGTACCGGTGATCACCAGCGAGGACGTCGCGGCGCTTGAACGGCTTCTCGCCCGCGACAGCGATAGCGGAAAGATTTCACACTAGAGCATCCCGGTTCAAGCACCGGAAAGATGCTCTGGATTCAGTAGATTAAAGCGACCTTTGTACGTTCGAATGAACGCACGGCGCTCCAACATTCCAAACGTCAAAGGTGGAGACATGGTATCGCGTGCAATGTGGAAAGGTCAGTTGCGCCTCTCCCTCGTTTCCATTCCCGTCGAAGTGTTCAGTGCCACCAAGGCCGGCGCCCGCTTCTCCTTCCGCCAGATCCACGAACCTTCTGGCAAGCCCGTCCACTACGACAAGGTCGTCGAAGGCATCGGCCCCGTCGATACCGATGAAATCGTCAAGGGTTACGAATACGAGAGCGGCAAATATGTCCTGCTGGAACCGGAAGAAATCGACGCGGTCAAGCTGGAGACAAAGAAGACGCTGGAACTCGTCCAGTTCGTCGATGCTTCGGAGATATCACCGATCTACTACGACAAGCCCTATTACGTCGTGCCCTCGGACGACCTTGCCGAAGATGCTTATCGGGTCGTGCGTGACGCGCTCCGCAAGGCCGGCAAGGTGGGGCTCGGGCAACTGACGCTGCGGGGCCGCGAATATATCGCCGCCATCAGGCCCTGCGGTGACGGGCTGCTTCTCGAAACGCTCCACTATGCCGACGAGTTGCGCAAGGCGGATCCGATGTTCCACGGCCTGTCCGGCAAGACCTCGGACGAGGAACTGCTCGACGTGGCGACCGCGTTGATCGACAAGAAAACCTCGAAATTCAATGCCGCCAACTTCAAGGACAACTACTCTTCGGCATTAAAGGAACTCGTCCAGAGAAAGCTGAAGGGAAAGAAGACGAAGATCGAGGTGGATGAGGAAGATGACGACAAAGGCAAGCGCGGCGACAATGTCGTCGATCTGATGTCAGCCTTGAAGAAAAGCCTTGAGGGAAGCAGTGGCAAATCCCCCGCACCGAAGAAGACGGCCGCGAAGAAAAAGTCCGCGTGAACGCCATGGCCCAGCATCACGATCCTCTGACGGAATACAATCGCAAACGGGACTTCACCATAACGGCGGAACCAAAAGGCTCGGCAAAACGATCAAAGGCTGGAAAGCTGTTTCTCATCCAGAAGCACGATGCGACCCGTCTTCACTACGATTTCCGGCTGGAATGGAAGGGCGTGCTGAAGAGTTGGGCGGTAACGCGCGGTCCGAGCATCAATCCCGAGGACAAACGCCTTGCCGTGCGCACCGAGGACCATCCGCTGGCCTATGGCGATTTCGAGGGGACGATTCCGAAGAAGCAATATGGCGGCGGCACGGTCATGCTCTGGGATACCGGCTGGTGGGAACCGGACAACGATCCGGACGAGGGCCTGAAGGACGGCAAGCTGAAATTCCATATCCATGGCCAGCGCATGCATGGCGGCTGGACGCTGGTGCGGATGAAGCCGCGACACGGCGAGAAACGCGAAAATTGGCTGCTCATCAAGGAGCATGACGACGAGATGGGCGAGGATGGCGAGAGCCTGCTCACCGAAAACCTGACCAGTATCAAGACCGGACGCTCGATGGAGGAGATCGCCTCCGGTCATGGCGAGAAAAAGGCCCATATCTGGCAATCGAACAGGAGCGCCCAAGCCAACGTCAAGGCCGGCGCAGTCGCGGAGGAGGCTTCCCCCAAGGCAGAGAAAAAACGTCGGGGCAATGCACCCGCCTTTGCCAACCCGCAGCTTGCGACGCTGACCGGAACTGCCCCCGTTGGTGACGACTGGCTGAACGAGGCGAAATTCGACGGCTATCGGCTGATGATCTCCATCGGCAAACAGGGCGTTACCTGTTTTACCCGGACGGGGCTGGACTGGACGGAGAAGTTTCCCGACATCACCCATGCATTCACCGATCTCGATTGCGATACCGCCTTGATCGATGGTGAAGCCGTGGCCGCATCTGACGAAGGCTCCAAATTCTCCGCCCTGCAGAGGGCCATCAAGACCGGCGGCGAGACGCGATTCTATGCCTTCGACCTCCTCCATCTGAACGGCAAGGACCTGCGCAGGAAACCACTTGTCGAGCGCAAGCAGGCCCTGAAAGCCCTGCTTGATACTCTGGAGACCACACGCGCCATCCAGTACAGCGAGCATGTTCGCGGCAATGGCGAAAAGGTCTTTCAGGCCATGTGCAAGGCCGGACAGGAAGGCATCATCGCCAAACAGGCCGAAGCGCCCTACCGCGAGGGTCGGGTCGGCAGCTGGCTGAAGATCAAATGCACGAAACGACAGGAATTCGTCATCGGCGGCTACTCCCCATCCGACAAGCGCGGGCGGGCCTTCGCATCGCTCCTGGTTGGCGCTTACGATGGCGACCGCTTCGTCTATCAGGGCCGCGTCGGCACCGGCTTCGACGAAGAGACGATGGCGGACCTTGCGGCGCGGTTCGCCAAGTTGAGGTGCAAGACCTCGCCGTTCGAGGCCGTGCCGAAAGAGATCGCCCGTGGCGCCGTCTGGTTAACGCCGGAGCTTGTCGCCGAGGTTGATTTCGCCGAATTTACCGCTGACGGTCATATTCGCCACGGGGCCTTCGAAGGCCTGCGCGAGGACAAGGAGGCTTCCGCCGTGATACCAGAAACGAAGAAAAAGAAGCCGGCCAAGGCAGGGGCGAAGAAGACAGAGGAGACGGTGCAGACCAGCGCAGCGTCGAAAAGACCGAACCCGAAGCGCAAGGAGAAGGACACGGACGGCGACGTGCTCGGCATCCGCATCACCCATCCGGAGCGACTGCTGTTTTCCGATCCGGATATCAGCAAGATCGACCTTGCCCGCTATTACGGCGTCGTCGCTGATCGCATGCTGCCGTTCGTCGCCGATCATCCCGCCTCCATCCTGCGCTGCCCCCAGGGGCCGGATCATCAATGCTTCTACCAGAAGCATGCCAGCGATGGCTTCCCGGATGAAATCCATCAGGTGGCGATCGAGGAATCGGACGGCGACACGGCCAATTATCTCTATGTCGATGATGCGAAAGGGCTGGTCGCGGCGGTGCAGATGGGCACGATCGAGCTGCATATCTGGGGTTCGACGATCAAGCGCCTGGATGCCGCCGACCGCCTGGTGTTCGACCTCGATCCGGATCCGAGCGTCACCTTTGAAACGGTGAAAAAGGCAGCCCTGGTGCTGCGCGGGGCGTTACAGACGCTTGGACTGAAATCGGTCGCCATGGTCTCCGGCGGCAAGGGCATTCACGTCATCGTGCCGCTCGCCAAAGCAGCCGCCTGGGAAGACGCCAAGGCATTCGCCAAGGGCCTTTCGTCACGCATCGCCGACAATGACCCGGACAATTACATTGCCACCATGTCGAAGGCCAAGCGCAAGGGCCGCATCTTCATAGACTGGCTGCGCAACGAGCGCGGCTCGACCGCCGTCGCCCCCTATTCCGTGCGCGCCCGCGCCGGCGGACCGGTGGCGACGCCCGTCACCTGGGAGGAACTCGCCGATCTTGATGCCGCCAACAGTTTCCATATTCCGGACATTCTCCAGCGGCTGGAAGACGAGACGGATCCATGGGAAGACGCCAGGGACTGGAAACAGAGCCTGACGAAGGCGATGCTGAAGGCGGTTGAAGCCTGAGACTCAGGCTTCGCCCCGGAACTTCTTTCCCAGCATTTCCGGCAGGCGCCGTGGCCTGCCTTGTCCGTTGATGACGGCGATGATGACCTTGGCGGCGATCAGTAGCGTGCCTTCGCGACGGATTTCCTGAAGGAGCACCATCTTGGCGCCACCGGCCTTTTCCGTCGTCGTGGTGATTGTGAGGATATCGTCCATGCGCGCCGGCGCCTTGAAATCGATCTCCATGCGATGGACGACAAAAACCAGTCCTTCGGTGTCACCCTCGATCGCCAACGTCGCCTGTTCGACGCCGAGAAGCCGAAGATAGTCGGTGCGGGCCCGTTCCATGAAATGCAGGTAACGGGCGTGATAGACGACGCCGGAAAAGTCCGTGTCCTCGTAATAGACCCGCTGAACCAGCCGGTGGCCGTGGTCCGTCAACTCGCCTGAAAGCGCGATCAAAGTCATCCCGGTCCTCGAAATTTTCTTTTCCTGTGGCGGAACAAAAGCCGTTTGGCAAGCATTGTCGTCCTGTCACATTCCGCCCCTATCACCATTCCCATGATTTCCCCCGATCAACAGGAGAATTGTTCATGAAGATTGCTGTCCTTGGCGGTGATGGCTTCGTCGGCTGGCCGACATCGCTGCATTTGTCGGATGCCGGACACGACATTCACATTCTCGACAATCTGTCGCGCCGCTGGATCGATACCGAACTCGGCGTTCAATCCCTGACCCCGATGGACTCAATCCAGGAACGCACCCGCATATGGCACTCACAGACAGGACGGCGCATTCATTTCCACCTGATCGACCTTGCCCGCGATTATGAGCTTCTGAAGAACTGGCTTGCCGAAAACCGCCCGGATGCCATTATCCATTTCGCCGAGCAGCGCGCCGCGCCCTATTCGATGAAGAGCGACCGGCACAAGAACTACACGGTCAACAACAACGTCAACGCCACCCATAACCTTCTGAACGCCATGGTCGAGATCGGGCTGGATGCGCATCTCGTGCATCTCGGCACGATGGGCGTCTACGGCTATTCGACCGTCGGCGCTGCCATCCCGGAAGGCTATCTCCCAGTCGGAATCGAGACCGAAAGCGGCGAGACGGCACGGCAGGAAATCCTCTATCCCGCCAATCCGGGCTCGATCTACCACATGACCAAGTGCCTCGATCAGCTGCTGTTCCAGTTCTACGCCAAGAACGACGGCATGCGGATCACCGACCTGCATCAGGGCATCGTCTGGGGAACGCATACCGAGCAGACCCGCCGGCATGAGCAACTGATCAACCGCTTCGACTATGACGGTGACTACGGCACGGTGCTCAACCGCTTCCTGATCCAAGCGGCAATCGGCTATCCGCTGACCGTGCACGGCACCGGCGGCCAGACGCGCGCCTTCATCCACATCCAGGATTCCGTCCGCTGTATCGAACTGGCGCTCAAGAACCCACCGCAGCGCGGCAGCCGCGTCGATATCTTCAACCAGATGACCGAGACGCACCGGGTCCGCGACCTCGCAGAGATGATCGCCGGCCTCACCGGCTCCGAGATCGCCTGGCTGCCGAACCCGCGCAAGGAAGCCGCCGAGAACGAACTTGTCGTGCGGAACGAGAAGTTCCGCAGCCTCGGCCTCAACCCGATAACGCTGCAGGACGGCCTGCTTGCGGAAATCGTCGATGTCGGCAAGAAATATGCCTATCGCGTCGATCGCAGCCGCGTTCCGGCAGTGTCTGCCTGGACGAAAGACATCGCCACCAAGATCAATCACGATCCGGAAGGAAGAAGGCTGAAATCGGTTTCATGACGCAGCCAGGTTCCGAAAGCGGCACTACGGCGCCCGGCCCGGCCGGCTCGCGCAACGCATTCGTCACGCTGGTGACGAATGCCGATTATGCCATGGGCGCAACCGCACTCACCCGCTCGATCCGCCGCACGCAAACCGGCGCCGATATCGTCGTCCTGCACACCGGCGGCGTACAGCCGCACGAACTTGAGCCCTTGCAGGCCTTCGACTGTCGGCTTGTCCTGACCGATCTTTTGCCGTTGTCCGATGGTTTCAGCAATCGCCACAGCCGCAACAACATCCATGGCAATGCCCCTTTCACCAAGGGGCGCAAACCCGCCTTCCATTCGCCGCTCGACAATTTCTGCAAGCTGCGCCTCTGGCAACTGACGGAGTATGACCGCTGCCTCTTCATCGACGCCGATGCTCTGGTGCTGAAGAACATCGACCGCTATTTCGACTATCCCGAATTTTCCGCCGCGCCGAATGTCTATGAAAGCCTCGCCGACTTTCACCGGCTGAATTCCGGTGTTTTTGTCGCAAAACCGTCCCTGGAGACATTCGATGCCATGCTGGCCCGGCTGGATACGCCGGATGCCTTCTGGCCGCGCACCGACCAGACCTTCCTACAGACCTTCTTCCCGGACTGGCACGGTCTGCCGGTGACGATGAACATGCTGCAATATGTGTGGTTCACAATGCCCGACCTGTGGAACTGGGCCTCGATCGGCGTGCTGCACTATCAATATGAAAAACCATGGGAAAAGGATCATCCCAAGACGGAAAGACTGCAGCCGCTGATTGACCTCTGGTATGCTTTTTTCACCGGCAAGGATATTCCGGAGATAGCCGATCTGCCCAATCCGGCGGGTTAAAGTCAGGAAGCTCATGACACGTGTTCTCGTTTCCGGCGGCACGGGTTATGCTGGCCGCTTCATTGTCGAGCACCTGCTGGCCAACGGCTACAAGGTCACCGTCGGTGGCCGTACCGCACCGGACCCGGGCTTCTTTTCGCGGGATGTGCCTTTCGTTCCGCTCCGGCTCGATCCGGATGCCGACCAGATCGAGGCCTTCGACAACATCTATTATTTCGTCCATGCCGCGTTCGATCATCTCCCGGGAAAATTTCGCGGCGGCGAAGGTGACGACCCGCAGGGTTTTCGCCGCGCTAATCTGGATGGTACCGTGCGGCTGTTCGAGACGGCCCGTGATGCCGGCGTGCGCCGCTGCATCTTCCTGTCGAGCCGGGCGGCCTATGGCCCACGGCAGCCTGGCACCTTGCTGACCGAGGAGATGTACGGCAAGCCGGAGACCCTCTATGGAGAGGTGAAGCTGCAGGCCGAACGCAGCCTGCTATCACTCTGCGGCCATGCTTTCGTCACCGCCAGTCTTCGGGCAACCGGCATCTACGGGCCGGCCGGCCCGGGCCGCCGGCACAAATGGGCCGACCTGTTCGAAACCTATCTCGCCGGCAGACCTGTGGCGCCGCGTTCCGGCACCGAGGTTCACGGCGATGACGTGGCGCGCGCCGTCCGGCTGATGCTCGATGCCGATGCCGTCCGGGTCAATGGCGAGACGTTCAATATCTCGGACATCGTCACCGGCAACCGCGAAATCCTGTCGGTCCTGCAACGCGTGACCCACTGTCCGCATCCGCTGCCGGAAAAAGACGACATGCCGGTCAATGCGATGGGATGCTGCAAGATCGGCGCCCTGGGCTGGACGCCGGGCGGCAAGGCGTTGCTTGAGCGGACGATCGCGGAACTCGCCGCCGATGTCGCAAACACATCAAGACCATTTTCGGCTGTCGGGCTTTAGGACGCTTCGCCTTTTCTTGTTCCGCCCCGGAGCACCGACGCGAAGCTTGAGGTCAGGCGTTCAGCCGGGCGGCGTCAGCGCGTAGCGGGCGACATTGAGCCGGGCAAGCAGCTACACGGTGAGAACAGAATCACCAAGGGCCGGCATACTGCCGAACTGCCGCGGACGAACTTCAGAAACCCGCGCCGTGCGATCAATCAGTCGTCCTCTTGGAACAGGCGGAACTGGCTGGCTTCCAGATCCTTGGGAGCCTGCAATCCAAGGTGTTTCCATGCGTTTGCGGTCAAGATGCGCCCGCGTGGCGTGCGCTGGATGAAGCCCTGCTGGATCATGTAGGGCTCGATGATGTCCTCGATCGCATCGCGCGGCTCCGACAGGCCGGCCGCGATGGTTTCGATACCCACCGGACCACCGCCAAAATTGAGCGCGATCATCGTGAGATAGCGTTTGTCCAACTGGTCGAGACCCATATTGTCGACCAGCAACCGCGTCAGCGCCTCATCGGCAATCTGCTTGGTCACGGCTTCGGCCTTGGCGACCTCGGCGAAATCGCGCACCCGGCGCAACAACCGGCCGGCAATACGCGGCGTGCCACGGGCGCGGCGGGCAATTTCGCGGGCACCATCATCGGTGATGCCCAAGCCCATCAGCCGGGCGCCGCGGCGCACAATCGATTCCAGCTCCTCGACCGTGTAGAAATTCAACCGCACCGGAATACCGAAACGATCGCGCAGCGGCGTCGTAAGAAGCCCGAGCCGCGTCGTCGCCGCGACCAGGGTGAATTTCGACAGATCGATCTTGACCGAGCGCGCCGCCGGCCCTTCGCCGATGATCAGGTCGAGCTGGAAATCCTCCATGGCCGGATAGAGAATTTCCTCCACTGCCGGGTTCAGCCGGTGGATTTCATCGATGAACAGCACATCGCGGTCTTCGAGATTGGTCAAAAGCGCCGCAAGGTCACCCGCCTTGGCAATGACCGGGCCGGAGGTCGAGCGGAAATTGACCCCGAGTTCCTTGGCCATGATCTGCGCCAGCGTCGTCTTGCCGAGGCCTGGCGGTCCGACGAACAGGACGTGGTCCAGCGCCTCACCCCGATTCTTCGCCGCCTCGATGAATATCTTCAGGTTGGCGCGCGCCTCCGCCTGGCCGGTAAATTCGTTCAGCGTCTGCGGCCGCAGCGTCGTATCGAGATCCTCGCCGCGCTTTTCCGGTGCGATCAGACGTGTGGCGTCACTCATGCGAGAAGTTCCATTCCGGGTATTGTGCGGGCAGCGTCGCGATCGAAGGTCACCGTTTTCCAACAGCCAGATCGGGCAGCAATGTACGCCAAAACGTGGTCGGATATGTCTCCAACACGTATTTTTTCTTCTTCCGACAGCAGGTCATCGAGAAATGGTTCATCTTCAAAAAAGAACTCTTCGACCGTCAGCAATTGGCGAAAGGTCGCGGCAATGACGCTATTGGCATAGCCATACCGTCGACGCAAAACCCAACTCGTTTCTGCAAAAACAAAAAGCGATATGAAGGCAGGCTCATCAAGAGACCGGCTGCTCAGAAAACGCTTCACGGCTTCGAATTGACCAGCATGATCCGCCAGAATGAACCTAAGAAGAACGTTGGTGTCTATTCCAATCATCAACAATCCTCTGGTCATCTTCGGCAAGCTGCTCGCCTATCGCCTGATCAAATTCTTCCAGCGAGGCTGGTTTCCGCGCAGGATCATGTAGAATTCCTGCGAGATCGGCTGCTTTCCTGTTCTTGACGCGCAGATAAATCCTGTCGCCGTTCACGATATAGCGAATCTTGTCTCCAGGCTTCAGTTTGAGCATGTCTCTCACTTCAACCGGAATCGTTGTCTGCCCCTTGGTGGTCAACGTGCTATCAAAAACGTTCATAGCCAATCTCCTTACATTTTAATCGTAGTAAGGAATGCAAGCCAAAGCAAGGAATCAGCGAGCCAGCTCCTTCAGCCCCAGGCGGATCAGCTTGGCGCTATCCAGCCCCTCGCCACCGTTCCTCAAGGCTGCGGCCACGGCGTTTGCAGCCTGATCACGTGAATAGCCGAGATTACTGAGCGCCGAGACCGCATCCGCAACTGGCGCGGAGGCGACGCCCTCGCCGATCTCCTGCTTGAGGCCGATATTGGCGCCGGCCTCCCCGGCAAAAGCTGGCGCCTTGTTCTTCAATTCGGTGACGATGCGCACGGCGACCTTCGGGCCGACGCCCGGCGCACGCGAGACGGATGTCTTGTCCTGCAGCGCAATAGCGTTCGCCAGCTCCCCCGGGGTCAGCACCGACAGCACCGCCAGCGCCACCTTGGAACCGACGCCCTGGACGCTCTGCAGCAGGCGGAACCATTCACGCTCCAGCGCCGTCAGGAAGCCGAACAGCCGCAACTGGTCTTCCCGCACATAGGTCTCGATGAACAGGATCGCCGCCTCGCCGGAAGAACCGAGCTTCG
Source organism: Pararhizobium sp. (assembly GCF_035497515.1). Classification (GTDB taxonomy): domain Bacteria; phylum Pseudomonadota; class Alphaproteobacteria; order Rhizobiales; family Rhizobiaceae; genus Pararhizobium. Next base: position 10,373 of record NZ_DATJDJ010000208.1, read on the forward strand.
ACAAAGTGCGCGACGAGCAGAACGCGACATAACCCACCCCATGCACATCCAGCACGACATGGTCATCGCCGATCTCGTCGATCGTTCCCTTGAGCTTGCCGATCATGGCGCAAAATCCTTCATGGGTGGGTGTCCGGCGTGATCAGTTCGACGGAGGGGAAATATGTGCGGTAGCCTTTCGGATCGCGCGTCAGGATCGTATGGCCACGAATGGCCGCATGGGCGCCGATGAGAAAATCCGGCAGGACCCGCTCACGCCCGCCACCCGCCCGCCGGTATTGCCGAAAAGCTACTCCTGCCGCGAAGGCCGCGGTCCAGGGCAGGTTTTCGCGACTATAATCTGCCTCGGGCAGCAGAAAATCCACATCTTCCATCCGCTCATAACGGACGGAAAATTCCGAATATATGATCGGATTGATGACCACCGCGCCGCGCCTGGCGGCAGACACGAGTTGCGCCCTCGACCAGTTCAACCAGCTTGGATCGCGAACGGCGATATCGACCAAGATATTGGTGTCGACCAGAGTTGCCATGATCAACGGTCTCGCGTCATTTCCATGAGCTTGTCCGCATCTATGCCTTGATCACCGGTGCCTTCAAGACGCTTGAGGCCGTCGAGAAAATCTTCCAGACGGGCCTTGTCCTCACGCTCCCGCCGGCCGTCTTTCGGAACAATCGTCAGCTTGCCACCCTCCATCGCAAACAGCACTTCGCTGTTCGGCTTGATGCCGGCCAGCTCACGCAGATCGCGGGGAATGGTAACCTGGCCTTTTGAGGTGACGCGCATGGCTTGCTCCTTCAAAGTAAGAAATATCCTTACCGGTAGAACAAGTCAAGAACAAACTACCCAGCAAGCGCCGCCATGCGCATGCGGGCGCCGCCGCGATTATGGGCGTGGCAGATCGCGATCGCCAGCGCGTCGGCGGCGTCGTCGCCTTTGAACTCGGCCTTCGGCATGAGGATTTTCAGCATCATGTGGATCTGCCGCTTCTCGCCGTGGCCGACACCGATCACCGACTTCTTTACCGCATTCGGCGCATATTCGGCCACCTGCAGACCGGCACGCGCCGGCACCAGCATGGCAATGCCGCGCGCCTGGCCGAGCTTCAACGTCGCCACGGCGTCCTTGTTGACAAAGGTCTGCTCGACCGCTGCTTCGTCCGGCTTGTGAAGATGGATGACGTCGGCAAGGCCATCATGCAACTGGCAGAGCCGGGAGGCGAGATCCATGTCACCATCGGAGGTCACTGTGCCGGAAGCCACGAAGCGCAGCGAATTTCCGAGCGTGTCGATGACACCCCAGCCGGTGCGGCGCAGGCCGGGATCGATGCCGATGATACGAATCGTGTTCTGCATGACGGGAAGCTTAATACTCATGGCCGGACGCTGCCAGTAAAATGTGAACAAAACAAAAACATCCGCAGCAATCTGGTGGATAAACGGTCGCTATAATTCCGATTGCCACTCAGCTTGGATTCCGGAAATTTGATCTTACATAACCTTTCATCAAATTCGCTGATCAAAGGCTTTCCCATGATCCCTTTCTCGATCCTAGACCTTTCACCGATCACGCAAGGGTCAAACGCCTCCCAGGCTTTGCACAACTCTCGCCGGCTGGCGCAGGAAGCGGAAGCCTCCGGCTACAAGCGGTTCTGGCTGGCGGAACATCACGGCATGAAGGGCATTGCCAGTGCCGCGACCTCCATCGTCATTTCGCATGTAGCGGCCGGCACGAAGACGATCCGCGTCGGCTCCGGCGGCATCATGCTGCCCAACCATTCGCCGCTGGTGATCGCCGAGCAGTTCGGCACGCTGGCGGCACTTTATCCCGGTCGGATCGATCTTGGCCTTGGCCGCGCGCCCGGAACCGACATGCGCACGGCCTCGGCACTTCGCCGCAACATGGAAGCCAGCGCCAACAATTTTCCCAATGACGTCGTCGAATTGCAGGCGCTGCTTGGCCCGACCAGGGATGGTCAGGACCTGATCGCCGTTCCCGGCGCCGACAGCAATGTGCCGATCTGGTTGCTCGGTTCGAGCCATTTCAGCGCCCATCTCGCAGGCATGCTCGGCCTGCCCTTCGCATTTGCCTCGCATTTCGCGCCGGACATGCTGCTTTCTGCGCTCGAAATCTACCGGGAGCGCTTCGAGCCGTCGCAGTATCTCGACCAGCCGCATGCCATGGTCGGCATCATGGGCGTTGCCGCCGACACGGATGCGGAGGCAAACCATCTCTTCACCTCGATGCAGCAGTCTTTTGCGGCGCTCCGGCGCAATGCCCGCGGCCAGTTTCCACCGCCGGTCGATTCCATGGATGGCCTGTGGAGCGAGAGCGAGAAGATTTTTGTCGATCACGCCATGACCTATGCGGTCGTCGGCGGCCCCGAAACGGTGAAGACCAAGCTGGACAGTTTCCTCGCACAGACGGAAGCCGACGAACTGATCGTCTCGATGCCGATCTACGACATGGATGCCCGATTGAAATCGGTGCGCCTGTTTGCCGGCGCGCAACAGGAATTGGCAAAGGCTGCCTAATGAATAAGCCCCGGGTCATGTCCGGGCCTACAAACCTTCGTCTGCAATCAGGCCGAAACCCTGAAATCGAAGTGCTTGCGCACCGTTTCGATGATTTCCCAGGTGCCCTTGAAATCGGCTTCAACGACGAAGGCATCGCCGGCACTGACGGCGCCTAACCATCGACGGGCAAAGCCGGCTTGCCAATTCCGACAGGCCGTGGCGTGAACCGGTCCAAGCATGGCCGGTTCACGGTTGAATGGATCAGGCCGACAGCTTGGCCATTACTTCGTCGGAGACTTCGAAGTTGGTATAGACGTTCTGGACGTCATCGTCGTCTTCCAGCGTGTCGATCAGCTTCATCAGAGACAGCGCGCGCTCTTCGTCCACCGGCACGGTGTTTTGTGCCTTCCAGATCGCCTTGACCGTTTCAGCTTCGCCGAGCGAGGCTTCGAGCGCCTTGGAAACCTCGCCGATATCTTCGAAGCCACAAATGATGGAGTGGCCGTCTTCGTCGCTGATGACGTCTTCGGCACCGGCTTCGATGGCCGCTTCCATCACCTTGTCGGCGCTGCCGGCGGAAAGCTTGTAGGTGATTTCGCCGACACGGTCGAAGGAGAAGGAAACCGAGCCGGTTTCTCCCAGCGCTCCGCCGGCCTTGGTGAAGGTCGAGCGGACGTTGGAGGCAGTGCGGTTGCGGTTATCGGTCAGCGCCTCGACGATAACAGCGGTGCCGCCCGGGCCATAGCCTTCATAACGAACCGCATCATAGGTTTCAGCATCGGCGCCGGAAGCCTTCTTGATCGCCCGGTCGATATTGTCCTTCGGCATGGACTGCGCCTTGGCGTTCTGGACGGCGAGACGGAGCGCCGCGTTCATCGTCGGATCGGGCAGGCCGTTCTTGGCCGCGACGGTGATTTCGCGTGCCAGCTTCGAGAACATTTTCGAACGGATCGCATCCTGGCGACCCTTGCGGTGCATGATGTTTTTAAACTGGGAATGACCGGCCATGACGCCCTCTTCACATACTTGTCGTGTTTGGAATTCGGCGCCTTATAATTTCATTGGCGCTTTGCGTCCAGAGGACGCCAATTTTTTCCGCCGCGCCGGTCAATTGGCGGCAAGGCGTTTGCGGCTGAGAAAAAAGGAATGACCGTCGTCGCGCTCACAGGATAGCCCGGTTCGGGTCGATAGGCAGGAGAACGGACCGGCTGTCCATGTCTCGCCATAGTCGAGCACCGGGCCGGCCGAGCAGCAACTCTGATCGCCGACATCCTTGTACAGCGTCGCCGCGCCCTCTCGGGACAATGTCGCGCGGACATAACGCGGCTCGATCCGATCGCAGGAGAGTTCCGGGCCGCCATCCGCCGGCTGATAGACCGCTGTTCCGCCTTCCGGCGTGTAGATGCAGCCGATATTGCCGGAGGGCAGGACAAATTCCTCCTGTTGGCCGCGGGATGTCACTTCCGGCACATCCGCCGTCTTGCCACCGTCTGCGGTCGGCACCCGTGGCGGTGGCGCACCGCCATCGGCAAGGGCGAGAGATGACATGGACAATAAAGCGAGCAGGCAGGCGGCAACAAATTTCATTCCGTGAATCCCGGCATCAAACTCCCTGCAGGATATAAATCAGCGGCTTCCTTGGCAAGGAACGCAGCGACACCCGGACATTGTCCGCCGTCGCAAAGCTCTTGTCGAAGCCCTCGCCGAACATTTGCAGAAAGTTTGTCACGGGTGGTCCACGCCGGTGCATCGGCAGGATCAGCGATGAGCGCAGCCGCGTCACCACCCGACTCATGCTTTCGGCGCCCATGGTCAACCCGCCATCGACCGGCACCATCACCACGTCGAGCCGGCCGATCTCGGCATAGTCGGTGTCATCCAGTTCATGATGCAGATGGCCGAGATGCCCGATGCAGAGCCCGGCGACCTCGAAGATGAAGATCGAGTTTCCGTCCGGCTCCATCGCACCGCCGATGGAGCGAATGTCCGTCGTCACATTGCGGATATAGGTGTCGCCGACGACGATGTCGTGATCCGCAGGCTTTCCGTCGTCGCCCCAGCCGTGCAGCACATGCTTGATCGCCGGATCGGGCGTCAACGTGTAGTGGCTGGAATGCGCCTTGTTCATCGTCACCACATCAGGAACCTTGGGCGGCGCGTACCAGCCGCTGAAATCCGTGGCGATGGAAACGCCGTCAGGTGTTTCCATGAGAAAGGTAGAATGACCGATATAGGTGATATCGACCTCTTCTCCAGCCACGGCCTGCGCGTTCGTCGCGGATGGCGGCTTGAAACTGGCGAAGGTGACATCGGGAAGGCCTTGCGCGATCGCCTGGCACTGGCTGACCGGCGGGCGCACGTCCTGCGCATGCACCGGCATCGGCCAGAGCACATGCAGAAGAAAGATGGCGGCAAATATCAGCAGGAAGATTCGCGGCATCATGCACCTCTCAGGCAAAGGTTGGCATGACAGGTGAGGATAGGCAGCCAAAGCGTGAGGTAAAGCGACGATTGGAGTTAGCTGCTCACAATCGCGTCATTGCACCTAAAGTCTGGCAGCCTTGAGGATGTCGTTGATCCGCCCTTGCCAAGCCTTGCCCGTCGTCTTGAACCTGGCAGTAACATCCGGATCAAGCCGCAGCGAAATCTGCTGCTTTCGCGCCTCGACCACTGGCCTGCCGCGCGAGCGACGGATACTTTCCATCAGTTCAGGAAAAACGATCTTCATGATTTTTGTATCACATTTGATCGCAAGCAAGGATCGGCCGGCTAAGATAGAACTTTAGGCCCAGAAGGCCGGGATCGTCTCCGCCAATCTCGGTCCGATCCTGAGCGGTGCGATGTTTTCCGCAAGCCCGGTGCGATCGGAAATCTCGACGCCGACGCCGCAAAGGGTCGCCGGACCGGACGCTGCCTCGAACCGGCCCTTCGGCATCTTGGAAATGAACCGGTTGAGCGGCTCTTCCTTCTCCATGCCGAGCGACGAGTCATAATCGCCGCACATGCCGGCATCCGACATATAGGCGGTGCCGCCGTTGAGGATCTGGGCGTCCGCAGTCGGGACATGCGTGTGCGTGCCGACGACAAAACTGGCTCGGCCATCGACGAAATGCCCGAAACATTGCTTCTCGCTGGTCGCTTCCGCATGGAAATCGAAGATGATGGCATCGGCCTGTTCCTTCAGCGGACAGGCGGCAAGGATCGCCTCTCCGGCCTTGAAGGGGTCGTCCAGTTCCGGGTGCATGAAAACGCGGCCCATGATGTTGGCAACCAGCACACGGGCGCCATTGCGGGCAAAATAGAGGTTCGAGCCGCGGCCCGGCGTTCCCGCCGGATAGTTGGCCGGACGCAGGAACTGGTCATGCCGCTGGCAGAAGGAGACGGCCTCCTTCTGGTCCCAGACATGGTTGCCGGTGGTCACTACGTCGGCACCGGCATTGATCGTCTCGAGGAAGATGTCCTCGGTGATGCCAAAACCGCCGGCGGCGTTTTCACCGTTGACGATGACGAAATCGAGTTTCAGGTCGCTGATCAGGCCGGGCAGCTTTTCCCAGACCGTAGTCCGGCCGGTCTTGCCCACCATGTCACCCAGAAACAGAAGTCTCATATTTGCTGATTCCTAGCCCGAAAATCCTCAGCCCACTTTCCGTCAAGAGGGCATCCAGCGCCACGTCATGCGGCTCCGCCGGCACTGATGCCACTTCCTGGCAGTCGAATGCAATCCCGATCAGCTCCGGCATATGGCCTTTCTGGCGCAAACGGTCGATTGCCCGGTCATAATATCCGGCGCCATAACCGATCCGGTGCCCCGCCTTGTCGAAGGCGGAAAGCGGAATGAGCATGATGTCCGGATCGACCACCGGCGCGTCTTCCCCCGGCCCCGTCGTCCCGAAACCAGTGGCGACAACAGGCGCGCCCGGCACCAGTTCGCGAAAGACGATGGTCTGCTTGTCGAGAATGACGGGAAGACAGAGGCGCGCACCGCGCTCGCGCAGTCGCGCCATCAGCGGCCGTACGTCCACTTCGGAACGAATGGGCCAGAAGCCGGAAATGACCTGCCCCGGCTCGAACTCCAGAATATCGCCGGCGCGATCGAGCATCTTCAGGCTCGCTTCGATCCGCGCCTCGGCCGTCATCGAATCGCGCTGCGCCAGGCGCTCGATGCGCAATGCGGCCTTCAGTTCCCTGGGTGTCATCAGCATGTCTTTCCCGCTGCCACTGTCTTTCCGTAGACCATAAAACACCGACGAGGAGCCGCGCAAACGTCTGCCCCGCAACTTTTTGCGACGGGAAACCGTCCTTTTCCCATTCTGATACAGATTAGAGGTCTGTTCATCATGCAAGGCAGTTCCGCTTTCGCGCGCTTGTCCCGACATGCGAGAGACAGAAGCAATTATCACCATGAAAACAGTTCGGTTCCCGCTTCCGGCATTGCGGGGAACTGTTCAGCTTTGAAGCGGAGCCGGGCACGTCCATGAAGGACAAGATGTTGACGGAACTCGACCCCCTGGAACTTCGTTGCCTGTCGCTTGCGGCGCGCGGACGCAACCGGGAAGACATTACGCGGGAGACCGATATTTCCCATAATCGGATCGACGAAGCCTTCGACAGCGCGATGCGGAAGCTGCAGGCCAGCAATGTCGCCGAAGCGGTTTTTCGCGCCGCCCGGATGGACCTGATTTCATAATATCCAGAAGCGATGCCGCTCGCCCTTTGGCGAAATCTGGTCGTCGAGGCTTGTCCGCTCAACGCCGATATCATCAAGCAGATGATCGTTGCCCCGTCGAAAGATCTCCTCGAGATTTGTCTCGCTAGACTCCACCACGAGACACGCTTGGATTCGCTTGAACAGGTCTTGCAGCCGCTGCCCCACCTCGATCCAGCCGCTTTCCGTCACATGCGCCATCACCTGCACTCCTTGGTATGGGCAGCCAGTATCGGCGCCGATTTGACATCAGGCAAACGAATTGCAAAAATGTCTGCCATCAGAAAAAGCGATGGCTGTTCCAATGCTTCCTCCTCTTGAAAGCGACCTGCTGCGCACCTTCGTTGCCGTGGCCGAAAGCGGCAATTTCACCAAGGCCGGAGAAACCGTCGGCCGCACGCAGTCGGCCGTCAGCATGCAGATCAAGAAGCTCGAGGATATTCTCGGGGAAACGCTGTTCGAGCGCGGTTCACGCGGCGTCAACATGACGGGTCACGGCATCCGGCTTCTCGACAATGCCCGGCGCATCGTGGCACTTCTGGACGACACCGCCGCCTCGATCCGGCTTCCGGCACTCGACGGGTCTGTGCGGATCGGGATTTCGGAAGAATATGTCAATTCGACCCTCCCCAAGGCGCTCGGCGCCTTCGCCGCCATCCATCCCGGCGTCGAGGTCACGGTGCAGCAGGGCGTCTCGATGTCGAACCTTGCAGCGCTTGATGCCGGCGAGATCGACATCGCCATTGTCTTCGAACCCGGCGGCCCGACGCGCAACGAGGTGCTGATGGTCGATCCGACCGTCTGGGTGACATCGGATCAGCACCAGGCCCATACCCGTCGCCCGCTGCCGATCGCCACCTATACCTATCTGAAGAACGGATGGTGCGACGAACTGGCGCTGAAAACCCTGATGAAGCGCGGCATGGAAAGCCGCGTCGCCTATATCAGCCGCACCAGCAGCGGCCTGATCGCCGCCGTCACCTCGGGCCTCGCCATCGCGCCCCTGACCCGCAGCAGCATCCCCGCCGGCTGCCGCGAACTGACCGCCGACGACGGCTACGACGTCATCGACTTTTCCAACGTCATCCTGAAGGCACGGCCACGCGGCAACAAACGCATCGTCGAAACCATGTGCAACGCCATTCGCGAAGCGTTTCGGACGCCGATGCAGGCCTGAAGGGTTTCTGGGAAAGAGGAAAAGTGCGATCCACACGACCGATGGATGTTTACGATCCTGGGTGCCTACAAACGTAGGTGGGCGCCATGTGACCTAGCCCACGGGCCAGGTCAGGGACAGCTCCCGTTGGATCGAGTATGGCCCCAGGGATTGTGGTTCCTGTCGGGAAGCGCAGACCGCATTGGCAATATAGAGTGCGGCAAGGACTTACGCCAGTGGCGTAGAATAAACTAATCAAAATTCAGTTGGAAACGGGAGCAGCCTTGCCTGAGAGCTTTTGCGCGATCCCTTGAATCTGCGCCGTCACCTCGGACAGGGCGGAAGCGAGTGCCTCCTCGGCCCGGGCATTGTCGGACTGGGTGGCGTCACGACCCTGCTTGAGATTGTCGGCTTCCGTCTGCAGGCTTTTCAGCTTCCGGTCCACTTCGCTGAGCTCGTCCATCACCATGATGCCGGCCATGACGGTCAGGCGCAAGTCGCCGATCTCGCCGAACTGGCTCTTGAGGTGGCTGACATATTGGTCGAAGCGGGTGGCCAGTTCGGTCAGATGGTCTTCCTGACCCTCCTCGCATGCCATGCGATAGGCCTTGCCGTCGATCATCACCGTTACTTGCGCCATTCCCGTCACCTGACCCGCAGGCGGACACGCATCAGCGGTCCAGCACTGCCCTTATCGTTTCCATGGCCGTCACCAGACGGCGCGAGACTTCGCGGTTGACTTCCTCGAGGCGGTTGGCGCGAAACTGCGACTGGTCCAGCTCATGGGCAAGTCGCGACCGGTCGGTGTTGACGCGGCGAACCTCGCCTTCGATCTCGCCGTGGTCGCGCTCCCGGTCGAAACGCCTGTCGATGGCGTTCTCGAGGCTGCCGACTGCGCTGCGCAACTCGTCGATCGCCGCCTTGACTGTCTTTCCTGCCGCCATAACGCTTTCCCGATACGCCAAACGACCCCGAATCGTCGCCGGCCCCAGTATTTCAAGCCAGTCACACTATTAGACCCATTCAGCAGGTCTCCACAACGGCAACGGCCGGCGCAGCCCGCAGAAGCTGTGGATCACCGGTTTTTAAATCGATTTGCATCGGCGGAGACAGTCTGGAGCCGGATCGACGGAATCGCGACCAAAAAGCCTCTCCCGAGCCGTTCAAAAAGGCCGTATTTATTGACTCCGTCGAAGCAACTGCTATGTGTCAGCCGCTTCTCATACGGTCTTTGGAGGATAGAGACCGTTCCCTGTCCACCGAACTCAAGCGGAACAGTCTATGATCTCTCGCGAAAAACACGACCGGATGGCGAATGCGATCCGATTCCTCTCCATGGACGCCGTCGAAAAGGCGAATTCAGGCCATCCGGGTCTGCCCATGGGCGCCGCCGACGTGGCAACGGTGCTATTTTCCCGTTACCTCAAATTCGATCCGAAGACACCACTCTGGCCCGACCGCGACCGTTTCGTGCTGTCGGCCGGCCATGGCTCGATGCTCATCTATTCGTTGCTCTACCTGACGGGCTACGAAGACATGACGGTGGAAGACCTCAAGCAGTTCCGTCAGCTCGGTTCCAAGACCGCCGGCCATCCGGAATACGGTCATGCCTCGGGCATCGAAACCACCACCGGTCCGCTCGGCCAGGGCATTGCCAATGCCGTCGGCATGGCGATCGCCGAGCGCAAGCTGGCTGAAGAGTTCGGCAGCGACCTTCAGAACCACCATACCTATGTTCTCTGCGGCGACGGCTGCCTGATGGAAGGCATCAGCCATGAAGCCATCGCGCTCGCCGGTCACCTGAAGCTCAACAAGCTGATCCTCTTCTGGGACGACAACAACATCACCATCGATGGCGCCGTCTCGCTGTCGGATTCGACCGACCAGATCGCCCGCTTCCAGGCCGTTCATTGGAACACGATCCGCGTCGACGGCCACAATCCGGATGAGATTGCAGCCGCGATCGAAGCCGCGCAGAAGTCGGACCGCCCGACCTTCATCGCCTGCAAGACCACCATCGGCTTCGGCGCCCCGAACAAGGCCGGCACCCACAAGGTCCACGGCTCGCCGCTCGGCGCCGACGAAATCGCGGCCACCCGCAAGGCGCTCAACTGGGAAAGCCCGGCCTTCGAAACGCCGGCCGACATTCTCGAGGCCTGGCGCACCGCCGGCAGCCGCTCCATCGATGCCGTCAAGGCATGGGACGACCGTCTTGCCGCGACGGAAGCCGGCAAGAAGTCCGAGTTCACCCGCCGTTTCGCCGGCGAACTGACCGGCAATTTCGATAGTTCGATCGACGCCTACAAGAAGAAGCTGGCCGACGCTCCGCCGACGGTCGCAACCCGCAAGGCTTCCGAAGACGCGCTCGAAGTCATCAACGGCGTGCTGCCGGAAACGCTCGGCGGCTCTGCCGACCTGACGCCGTCCAACAACACCAAGACCAGCCAGATGAAGTCGATCACCCCGACCGACTTCTCCGGTCGCTACATGCACTGGGGCATCCGCGAACACGGCATGGCCGCTGCCATGAACGGTATCGCCCTGCATGGCGGGTTGATCCCCTATTCCGGCGGCTTCATGATCTTCTCGGATTATTGCCGTCCGTCGATCCGCTTGGCAGCCCTGATGGGCATCCGCGTCATCCACGTCCTGACGCATGATTCCATCGGTGTCGGCGAAGACGGCCCGACGCATGAGCCGGTCGAGCACATGGCCGCCCTGCGCGCCATTCCGAACCTGCTGATGTTCCGGCCGGCCGACGCGGTGGAGACCGCCGAGTGCTGGCAGCTTGCACTGAAGGAACAGCATCGTCCCTCCGGCCTGGCGCTGACCCGTCAGAACCTCACGCCGTCGCGCCTCACCTACGAGGCGGACAACCTCTGCGCCAGGGGTGCCTACGAGCTTCGTTCCGCCGCCAATGCCAAGGTCTCGATCTTTGCGTCCGGCTCGGAAGTCGAACTCGCGGTCAAGGCGGCCGAACAGCTGAACGGCAAGGGCATTGCCACCCGCGTCGTTTCCGTTCCGTGCTTTGAACTGTTCCAGGAACAGCCGGATGATTACCGCAAGTCGATCATCGGCGATGCGCCGGTCAAGATTGCTGCCGAAGCCGCGGTCCGCCAGGGCTGGGATTATTTCATCGGCAATGATGGCGATTTCGTCGGCATGCACTCGTTCGGCGCCTCCGGCCCGGCCAAGGATCTGTTCAAGCATTTCGGCATCACGGTAGAGGCGATCGTCGCTGCCGCCGAAAAGAAGCTCGCCTGATTTCCTTTCGGAGTGCGCGGTCCGCGCGCGCTCCGTTTTTCCGCATCAAGCACCTGAGACAGGGAGAGACCTGAAATGACTGTAAAAGTTGCCATCAACGGCTTCGGCCGCATTGGCCGCAACGTTCTGCGCGCCATCGTCGAATCCGGCCGTACCGACATCGAAGTCGTCGCCATCAACGATCTGGGCCCGGTCGAGACCAACGCCCACCTGCTGCGCTACGATTCGATCCATGGCAAGTTCCCGGCGACCGTACAGGTCGAAGGCGACACGATCATCGTTGCCGGCGGCAAGCCGATCAAGGTCACGGCGATCAAGGACCCGGCAACCCTGCCGCATGGCGAAATGGGCGTCGACATCGCGCTCGAATGCACCGGCATCTTCACGTCGCGTGACAAGGCTGCCCTCCACCTTCAGGCCGGCGCCAAGCGCGTCATCGTCTCGGCTCCCGCCGACGGTGCCGACCTCACCGTCGTCTTCGGCGTCAACCACGACCAACTGACCAAGGACCACCTGGTCATCTCCAACGCGTCGTGCACGACCAACTGCCTGGTTCCTGTCGTCAAGACCCTCGACGACGTCGTCGGCATCGATCATGGCTTCATGACCACGATCCATTCCTACACCGGTGACCAGCCGACGCTCGACACGATGCACAAGGACCTGTACCGCGCTCGCGCCGCAGCCCTGTCGATGATCCCGACCTCGACCGGCGCCGCCAAGGCTGTCGGCCTCGTGCTGCCGCACCTCAAGGGCAAGCTCGATGGCACCTCGATCCGCGTTCCGACCCCGAACGTCTCGGTCGTCGACTTCAAGTTCGTTGCCAAACGCGACACGACCGTCGCCGAAATCAACGACGCGATCAAGGCAGCGTCCGACGGTACCCTCAAGGGCATCCTTGGCTATACCGACGAGCCGCTGGTTTCGCGCGACTTCAACCATGACAGCCATTCGTCGATCTTCGCCAACGACCAGACCAAGGTCCTCGAAGGCAAGTTCGTCCGCGTCCTGTCCTGGTACGACAATGAATGGGGCTTCTCCAACCGCATGGCCGACACGGCCGTTGCGATGGCCAAGCTGATCTAGGACACGATGGTCCCCTCCCCTTGTGGGAGGGGACTTTCTGTTCAAGGAAAACCCCTCCCGAACCTTCGGGCCACTCTCCCCACAAGGGGGAGGGATATTCGAGACTGCCGCACGCTCTCAAACATTGATCGAGCCTTGGTGCGACACATAGACATCAGCGGAGAACACCCATGACCTTCAAGACACTCGACGACCTCACCGATATCGCCGGCAAACGCGTGCTCGTGCGCGTCGATCTCAACGTCCCGGTCAAGGACGGAAAGGTAACCGATGCAACGCGCATCGAGCGCGTCGTGCCGACGATCCGCGAACTCTCGGAAAAAGGCGCCAAGGTCATCCTGCTCGCCCATTTCGGCCGCCCGAAGGGCGAGCCCGTCGCCGACATGTCGCTGTCGCTGATCGCTCCTGCCGTCGAGGACATCCTCGACCAGCGCGTCCATTTCGCTGCCGACTGCATCGGCGACAAGGCCGCTGCCGCGATTGCCGGCATGGCCAATGGCGATATCCTGCTGCTCGAGAACACCCGCTTCCACAAGGGCGAGGAAAAGAACGACATCGATTTCACCAAAGCGCTGGCCGCCAATGGCGACATCTATGTCAACGATGCCTTCTCCGCCGCACACCGCGCGCATTCGTCCACGGAGGGCCTCGCCCGCCTGCTGCCCGCCTATGCCGGGCGCACCATGCAGGCCGAACTGGAAGCGCTGGAAAAGGGCCTCGGCAATCCCAGGCGCCCGGTCGTTGCCATTGTCGGTGGCGCCAAAGTGTCGACCAAGATCGATCTCCTGATGAACCTTGTGAAAAAGGTCGATGCGCTGGTCATCGGCGGCGGTATGGCCAATACGTTCATCGCCGCGCGCGGCACCAATGTCGGCAAGTCGCTGTGCGAGCATGACCTTGCGGCAACGGCAAAGCAGATCATGACCGAAGCCGCCACTGCCGGCTGCGCCATCGTGCTGCCGGCCGACGGCGTCATCGCCCGCGAGTTCAAGGCCGGTGCGGCGAATGAAGTCGTCGATATCGAAGCGATCCCTGCCGATGCCATGGTCCTCGACGTCGGCCCGAAGTCGATCGCCGCCGTCAACGACTGGGTCAGCAAGGCCGAGACGCTGGTCTGGAACGGCCCGCTCGGCGCGTTCGAGATCGCGCCCTTCGACAAGGCCACGGTTGCCGTTGCCAGACACGCGGCATCACGCACCAAGAGCGGCGCGCTGGTCTCGGTCGCCGGTGGCGGCGATACGGTTTCGGCGATGAATCATGCCGGCGTTGCCGAGGATCTCACCTATGTCTCAACCGCCGGTGGTGCCTTCCTGGAATGGATGGAAGGAAAGCCGCTTCCGGGCGTCGATATTCTGCATCAGCAGAAGTAACGCAACGCCGTTTCACCCAGCCGATTGCAAGATCAGCACCCTCGGCCAGCGGCCGGGGGTTTTTATTGCGACGCACCATCTTCCATCGCACTGCAAAAATAATCTCAATATTTCAAACGATTAAATTTATTTCAATCGTTTTAAACAATTTAACTTCCATTTTCGTTGCCGTATTCTTCTGCTATCCGCGATCCCATAAGTGCAACAGGAGAACCTCGATGAGCGAAAGACTGGAAGACATCGCAGCCGCCATGATGGCGACGGGCCAGGGCCTCTTGGCGGCAGATGAATCGACTGCGACGATCGGCAAGCGCTTCGACACGATCGGGCTCACGTCCACCGAAACGTCGCGCCGGGACTACCGCGAAATGCTGCTCAGCGCCGACGAGGCGATGAACGCCTATATCTCAGGCGTCATCCTCTACGAGGAGACCCTGTTCCAAAAAGCGGCTGACGGCACGCCCTTTGTCGAGATCATTCGTGCCGCAGGCGCCGTGCCAGGCATCAAGGTCGATACCGGAGCCAAGCCGATGGCCAAGTTCCCGGGCGAGACGATCACCGAAGGCCTCGATGGCCTGGCAGGCCGCCTGAAAACCTATCATGACGCCGGCGCCCGCTTCGCCAAGTGGCGCGGCGTCATCTCCGTCTCCGATGTGCTGCCGAGCTTCGGCGCCGTCAAGGCCAATGCACAGGCGCTCGCCCGTTATGCCGCCCTCTGCCAGGAAGCGGGCATCGTGCCGATCGTCGAGCCGGAAGTGCTGATGGACGGCGCACCCGGCAACCATTCGATTGAACGCTCCGAGGACGTCACCGAGGAGACGCTGCGGATCGTCTTCCAGGAACTGAACGATGCCCGCGTCAGCCTCGAGGGCATTATCCTGAAGCCGAGCATGGTCATCGACGGCAAGAAGGCTCGGCACGCAAGCGTGGCTGAAGTCGCCGAACGGACCGTCAAGGTGCTGAAGCGCACCGTTCCTTCGGCCGTTCCCGGCATCGCCTTCCTCTCCGGCGGCCAGTCAACGGAAGAGGCGACCGCCCATCTCTCCGCCATGAAGGCCGGTTACGACCTGCCCTGGGGCATGACCTTCTCCTATGGCCGGGCACTGCAGACCGAAGCGCTCAACGCCTGGGCCGGCAAGCCGGAAAATGTCGCCGCCGGCCAACGCGCCTTTACCCATCGCGCCCAGATGTGCAGCCTGGCAGCCAAGGGCGGCTGGAAGAAGGAACTTGAAAAGGCAGCTTAAACCGCAAGCTTCAAATGGAAGCGGAAGCCCGGCATGCGAAAGCGGCCGGGCTTTTCATTGTGCGGTGCTCGATTGTCCGGGTGACAAGAACCTTGTTCGCGTGTCGCGCGGCCCGCGATATTCCTGATGCGAAATTGAGCAGCGGAGGCATGATGAACTGCATAGCCTATGTGACACTGGACGTTTTCACCAGCGAGCGGTTTTCCGGCAACCAGCTTGCAACGATCGGCGTAGATTATTCGGATGTCCCGCTCTTTCTGGATCGATTGGAAGAACTCAAGAGCGCCGGCTCCCTCAGGAAACTGACAGACGTTCTTGCGGACCATCAGCCTCTCACGCAGCATCAGCCATCACGTTTCGAGAGGATCTATCGCGCGTTTGCCAAGCCGATCTTCATTGGTGCCACGATAACGGTCGCAATTTTCGCAGCAGTCTGGCAGAGCGAAATAATGGCCTGTTGGTAAGTTTCTGCCTACCCTTTAAGAACCGATCAAATATCCGATCGGTTTACGCCCCGGATCGCGCTCTTTGGATTTACCGACAAGATCGCTTCTTCAAGATCGCTCTCGCCAAACGGCTTTTGCAACACGGGAGCCGTCTCGAAACCCTCCGCCAGCCCTGCGGCGCCGTAGCCGCTGGCAGGAAGGAACGGGATTCCGCGCTGGCGTAGACCCCTGTGCGATGGGAAAGGAATGCGTGCCGGCCCGATGGATGTCGAGCACGGCAAAGTCGATCTCGGCAGTCGCGGCCATCTGCAACGCAGGCTCAAGCCGCATCACCGGGCCGACAACTCGGAACGTAAAAATCCAGTGTGCAAAAAATCACCGGCAACAGGAGAAGCGACGAGATTCAGACGTAAAAACAACGGCTTGCCGCAACTATGGGCGGATAAGAACGGTCAACATCATCAGGGCGATGGCAAAGACGGCAATCTTCCAGAAATCCCGGCGATATCGAAGGCCGGGAAGATTCAAGGGCCTGATCACCTGGATCGCCATGGCCAGAAGCAGGATCACCGCCAATGCTTTCGACATCATTCTTCTCTTTTGTGGAAAATAACCCGGCGACCTTACGGAGCGTCACATGTCCGACACAGTTGCGCGCGATCAGCGCTACAGTGCCGCGCGTCAAATATGACGCGCAAAGGTCTCTGTAACACTTTAAATATACTGCATAATTCCTCAACTCGATTCCGAGTTGAGGAATTATGCAGTAGGCTCTCGTGCCGTCTTTTGCAATCTCCCCTTCACGAAAATTCCGGCTGGCAATTGTGACGGTGTCGCCCTACCTTGCCATTGCTGCCCGGAACCAGCGGATTTCATATGCGAAAAAACCTTCTGCCCGTCGTCGCCCTCCTC
>NZ_DATJDJ010000209.1:0-3504 GCF_035497515.1 Pararhizobium sp.
CAGGCGGCGCACTATCAGGCAGAGTTCGAGCAGCCGCTCCAGCCCGAACGAGTGCTCGTGCGCGGCGATCTGGAAAACGGAATCCGATGATGTATAGCAGATCGGCTTGCCGCTGCGCATATGCTCCTCACCATGCCGGGCGATGATATCGGTGCCTGAGGCATGGCAGTTGCCAAGGATGCCTGGCACATTGCCTTCCCGGCAGATGGCCTCGACAAGTTCGGGCGGAAAGGCATCGCCCTCGGCGGAAAAATAGCCCCAGTCGAAACGCACCGGCGTGCCGGCGATTTCCCAGTGGCCGGAGGGCGTATCCTTGCCGCGCGACACTTCGCTTGCGGCGCCGTAGAGCCCGGATAGCATTTCCGGCATCGGCATGCCGGCGGGCAAACGGCCGGCTGCGAGCCTGGCGGCGTGCAGTAATCCGAGCGCCGACAGGTTCGGCAACAGCAGCGGCCCTTCGCGCAGGCCCGGCCTGTCGCCGGCCCCGGCCGCGCAGAACTCGGCGATATGCCCGAGCGTATCGGCGCCCTCATCGCCAAAACCGGCCGCGTCCGGCGCGCCGCCTATGCCGAAGGAATCGAGAACGAACAGAAAGGCACGCGCCATGAATTCCCCGCAAGGCTGCCGTCGTTTTTAAAGGCGACGGCAGATGGTTGTTGTCGCTCCACGCCCCGATGATGCGGCAAAGAAGGCGCAAAGATTTACGCCGCGCCGCGCCGGATTGCAAATGAGCACAAGCCGTCAGGCAGTGCGCGTCAGAACGCGCAATCGCTGCAGGTGCTCATATTGCCGATGCGCTGGCGAAAATAATAGGTCTTGGCAATATGAATCGGTTTTAAAGTCTTGTCGGTCATATCGGCCGCGAACAGCAGAATATCGTGGGGAACGTCGATCTCTGTACGCACGATGAAGTCGTTCGCGGCCGCGATATCGTCCGGAAACGTCACTGGGATACCTGGAATATAAGCGACGGAACCGGTCGGCTCGGAGGTCCCGGCCCAATTGCCGGACCAGCCACGCGACCAGACGACGACACCGACGCCCGGCGCCATGACCTTGATGCCCGTCACCTTCAATGTCGACCCGTTTTTCGGCTGGAAGGGGGCCATGACGCCCTTTACCACATTCGGCATGGCATTAAGCGAATTCTTGCTCCATTGGTCCTCCCGGGTGAGGATATCGGTGACGGTGCTGGCCGCACGTGCCACCTTGCGGGCGACACTGTAACCCAGTGTCAGTTCGAAGGATCCGAGATAGGCGGCGATCAGCAGTGGGACGATGATGGCGAATTCGACGCCGCCAGTGCCGCGCCGGTCCTTGAAGAAGGCGCGCAGAACGGCTGCCTTCCTCGAAAGTGCCCCGATGGAGTGACGGTAGGCGGTTTTCATCGTCATCCTCAATAGTTCTCGTTGACGAAGGTTGCCGTCGACACCATCAAGTAATCATGTGGCATGCTGCTGCCGGCAGGACGCAGATTGGTGACATAGGGGCGGACAAGATCGGTCGCGACGTCCCAGCGGTAAAAGGCCCGAAGCACATTGATCGATTTCGGTCCGCCGGGATCGAATTTGAAGCCGGTGGGATTGAAGTCGGACGAACGGTCCGATGACACTTTGCGCGGGATATCGGTCGGAATATCCGAAAAATTGTCATAGCTGCGCACGTCGATGAAGAGCTTGGAGGCAGTGGTGGCTTCGGTCGGCGAGCACGTCATTATTATGGCGATTTCGTCGCAGAACGCTCGCCGAAATACTTCTTGATCCATATCGGTCGCGGGATTGACCCCGGAGGTAATTTCACCGGTGCGGATCTTGCGAGCCATCGTCTCGGTGGCATTGGCAAGCAGTTGTTCGCCGGTAAAGGCCACGAATGTTTCAAGGGTTGCGAAAACGACGAGCATGAACGGAACGGCTAGGATAGCGAATTCGATTGCCGTCGCGCCGGTTCTTTCCCTGAACAGCCGCCGCAGCAGGCCCTTGCCGCCTGATGGCGCGGGGCCGGCTTTCTTTGCGGAAGTTTCGCTTTCGTATTTCAGCATCCGTCATGTCCACCAGCAGCCACACGATAAGGCAGTCTAGGAAATGACTGTTTATATTTCGTATGCAGATAATGGGACAATTCGAGTTGAGCGGCTTACCGTTTGGTAAGCATCAGGTGAGCAATCGGGCAGAAAGCCTCGCCCTTATTCCCGCAGGCATGACGATCGAACAGCCGCCGTCAGTTGCCGGAGGCGGATTTCCGCGCGGCATGCTCCTCGCAATTGGGTGTGCAGGACAGGACGGTACGGTTCGTCTGGCGGAAGACGCGTAGCGTATTGCCTTCGTCGATCGAGACCAGGATGCGTTCGTCGACGATCGCGTTGCCGTCGATATCGAGAATGACGAGATTGGTCGTGCCGAAGGAGCGGCCGGTGAGCACGATTGTCTTCGCATCGGCGACGGTGGCATCCGCCACGTCCGAATTGCCGATGATCACCTTGCTGATCGGCCGGTCCAGTTTGAGAACGCGCGCGTGATCCATGAAGACGCGCATCATTTCCTCGGCGGCGGAGGCCGGGTTTGCAAAAAACAGCGTGATAGCGGCAAAGCCTGCGAAGGCGGGTGCCAGCAGCCGGGTGCCGATGACCGAGTTTTGCAAGTTCATGACCGTTTCCTGATGATGCGGATGATTTAGCATCGCCGGTTTTGGTGAATGAAGCCTTAATGTTCGCGCGCAAAGCCGTGCCTTGGTCGCGCCCGCGCTGTCGACCATCTGCAAACTTCGATCGAAAGCGGGACATTGATGGTCCGTTTACTATGAAAGCCGCCATCCTTTGTTAACGGATGGGTAACTGTTTTCCTTAAGCCGATCGAAATTCACCCTGTGTAGGTTCGCTTCATCCGATCAACGGAAACAGTTGGCGGAAGTGCTGAACAACAAAGTGAAGTAGGAGAAATACATGACCAAGCTTTTTTCGCGTTTCATGAAGGACGAGTCCGGCGCTACCGCGATCGAATACGGCCTGATCGCAGCCCTGATCTCCGTTGCCCTGATCGCCGGCGCGACGACGCTGGGCGACCAGCTTAACACCACATTCGGCGAGCTCGCAGATGAGCTGGATACGGCAAACGACGCTCGCTAAACAGCGTTGAACGTCAAGCTAAACTGATTGACGATGCTGAAGGCCGTCTCCGAAAGGAGGCGGCCTTTTAATATCAACAGCTTGGCAGCAACGAATCCTTAATCCGATACTTGTAAATTCTGTGGGCTATACATTCTGAGTTCAATGTTGGGGAAACCATGACAGAGGCAGCCATATTTGTGGTATTTCCGCTTTGCCTCGCGATTGCGGCCTTTTCCGATCTCTTCACCATGACCATCCCTAACCGGGTTTCCGCCATTCTTCTCGGCGCCTTTGTGCTGGTAGCACCGCTCGCTGGCCTTGGCCTCGCGGGCATGGGCGTTCATCTGCTTGCCGGCCTGGCCGTCTTTGCGGCCTGTTTCGCGCTTTTCGCGCTCAATATC
>NZ_DATJDJ010000210.1:0-69452 GCF_035497515.1 Pararhizobium sp.
CAATACGCTGAAGCTCGACATGTTCCTGCGCATCGCGCCGGAACTGTTCTTGAAGCGCACGCTGGTTTCCGGCTTGACCGACAAGGTCTTCGAGATCAACCGCAACTTCCGCAACGAAGGCGTTTCCACCCGGCACAATCCCGAATTCACCATGATGGAATGCTACTGGGCCTATGCCGACTACGAGGACATCATGGACCTCGTCGAACGCCTGTTCGAAAAGCTGGCGATGAGCATTCACGGCACGACGGACTTCATGTTCGGCGACAAGGAAATCTCCTTCAAGGGCCCGTTCAAGCGTGTTCCCATGCCCGACGCCGTCAAGGAAGCGACCGGCATCGATTTCCTCGCCATGAAGACCGACGAGGAAGCCCGCGCCGCCGCCAAGGCCGCCGGCTTCGAAGTCGAGAAGGACTGGACCTGGGGCGAGTGCCTGGCCTTCATCTTCGAGGAAAAGGTCGAGGGCACGCTGATCCAGCCGAGCCATGTCACGCATTTTCCGAAGGACATTTCGCCGTTTGCCAAGGAAGTGCCGGGTGAGCCGCGCCTGGTCGAGCGTTTCGAGACCTATTGCAACGCCTGGGAACTCGGCAATGCCTTTTCGGAACTCAACGATCCGGAAGAACAGCGCAAGCGCATGGTCGAGCAGCTGGAGCAGGCCCATGCCCGCGGCGAGAAGGCCAAGCAGCTGGACGACGAATTCCTCGATGCCATCGACCAGGGCATGCCACCGGCCGGTGGCCTCGGCATCGGCGTCGATCGCCTGATCATGCTTCTGACCAACGCGCCGTCGATCCGCGACATCATCCTCTTCCCGGCCCGCCGCAACAAGGCGGACTGAGCCGGGTACAGATTCTACTGCATAATTAAAGTGTTACAGCGCCGCGCGTCATATTTGACGCGCGGCGCTGTAGTGTCAGTGGGTTGCTTCGACACTTGCCTCATGGCCGTCGGCTTCTGCCGGCGGCTTTTCGGTTTCTGCGCCATGCCCGGCCTCTCCGGCTGACGCCTCGTGAACCGGCTGCGCTGCCGCGTGATCGCCGGCCGCCTGCTCGGCAGCAGCCTCCGCCGGCTTTTCATCACCACCCAGAACCATGGCCATCATCGAACCGAAGAAGCCTTTCTCCTCGGCCTTGCTTTCGTCATGGGCGGGCATTGCGGCCTCAGATCCATGCGCTTCGCTACCCTCGGAGGGTTTCTCGCTATGGCCACCTGCGGCGGCAGCTTCGGCCGCAGCGGCGGCAATTGGATCGAAACAATCGGATTTGTCGTCCATCGCCATCAGCGTGGTCTTGATCTCCTCCGTCGAGAGCTCGATCTCGCGGCCATAAAACAGTCCAGCCTGATTGGCCTCGGCGCTGTTGTAGCGGGCAACGAAGGGCGCCTTCATGCGCGGCACCTTCGTCGGGTCCGGCGCGAACAGGACTTCGGCACCGATCGCCGGTCCACGACGAGCCGCGCGGTCGGTCGGCCCGGCCTGGTCGAGGATCGCCACCTGATAGAGATCGGCTTTTTCCGCCTTGACCAGAAGGGCAGCGATCCGAAGCGCTGTGCGAACGCGATCAACGCCATCAGTCGTTTCCGTGCTGACATATTTGCGAATCCAGCGCTGGCCGTTGCGGCGCATCTTCAGTGTTTCGACATCGGTGCAAGCAACGCCGGAAGCAGCCGGCTCATTCGCCTTGCCCGCGCCGAGAAAGCTTTCCTTGCCGGAATAGACGGCATAAGCGCCGGAAGCGCCGCCAAGGACCAGCAAGCCGGCAAGGACGAACATGACCTTCCGGGGAAGGCGTGTCTTCTTGAAGATCGACTTCACGCAAACGGCTCCGTCATCTGCTCTACTCCATGGCCAGTCACCGGAATGCCTCGCATCCAGATAAATGCAGGGCCTGCCCCGCCTTTGATTGAACAGCCGACCTTAACCTTGCGACGTTTAGGAAAGTTTAAGCATGACGGCGGTTCAGCCTCGCAGCAAAGGGATTTGCCCCGTTCCGGCACTTTGGCGGCTGTGGATGAGCAAAATCGGTTGCTCTTGGCCGCCGCGCCGCTAAAACCGTGCTCTCAACGTTATCGACACAGGACATTTCCAGCATCATGGCGCGCATTGGCATAGCAGGGGCAGGCATCATCGGATGCGCCACCGCCGTTCATCTGATCGAACAGGGTCACGAGGTCACCGTGTTCGAAAAGGACATTGGCGGCCTGCCGGCCTCGGTCGGCAATGCCGGCATCCTGGCCGTGCCAGAGATCGATCCGCTGGCGCGACCGGATATGATCCTGTCCACCCCGAAATGGCTGCTCGATCCGCTCGGGCCGCTCACCCTGCGCTGGCAGGACCTGCCGGCGCTCACCCCCTGGCTGGTCAACCTGCTGCTGGCGGCGACGCCGGCGCGGGTGGCACAATCGCGCACCGCATTGCTCGGCCTGATGCGCCAGGCGCTTGGCGCCCACGAGGATCTTGCGCGCATGACCGGGCTTTCCGGCCATTTGAAACCGACCGGCGCGCTGACGATCTTCGACACGCCGAAAGCTGTCGAATCAGCCTTCCGTCATGAGAACGAGAACGCCGCCCTCCTTGGATATGCGGTCGAAAAGCTCGACAGCGCGCAGGCCCGCGCCCGCGTTCCCGCCCTTGAGGGCCAGTTCGCCGGTGGCGTCTTTTCCAGCGGCTACCAGACCTTTCTCGATCCGCTTTCCCTGCTCCGGCACCTGCAGGCCCATATCCGCCAGCGGGCAACGCTCGTCAATGCGCAGGTGGAGGCTGTTCGCTCCGACGCGAACGGCGTGACGATCAAGGCGGAAGGGCATGCGCAGAAGACCTTCGACAAGGTAGTGATCTCCTCCGGCGTCTGGTCGCGTGACCTCGTGCGCGGATTGGGGCTCAAGGTGCTGCTCGAAAACGAGCGCGGCTACAACACCACCTTTGCCGATCCGCAGGTGACGCTCGAACTGCCGGTCTTCTTTGCCGAACACGGCTTCGTCGCCACGCCGCTGCATCGGGCCTTGCGCGTCGGCGGCGCCGTGGAACTGGCCAAGCCCGATGCGCCGGCGAATTTCGCCCGCGCCGCCGCCATGCGCCAGAAGATGCGCCGCTATATTCCCAGCCTGCCGGAAACCGGTGGCACGGAATGGATGGGGCGTCGGCCCTCGACACCGGATTCGGTGCCGGTGATCGGCTTGAGCCCCAAGGATTCGCGCATCGCACTTGCCTTCGGCCACGGCCATCTCGGCCTGACGCTGTCGGCGATCACCGGCCGGAAGATCGCCGAACTGCTGGAAACAGGGCCGCGATCCGAACTGGAGCCGTTCAGCATAAGCCGTTTCCAGTAGGGCCGATCGACTTTCGAAGCCGCGCCGATTTCACTCGCGCAAACTGCGGACATATTTCAAGACAACGAAAAGAAGACATCATGCACAAGGTAATTTTTGATACGGACCCCGGCGTCGACGATGCAATGGCGCTGCTTTTCCTGCACAATCATCCTGACATCGACCTGATCGGCATCACCTCGGTTTTCGGCAATGCCTCGATCGAAACCACAACCCGCAATGCGCTTTATCTGAAGCAGCAATGGAGTATTGCAGCCCCCGTCGCCAAGGGGCTGGGCGAAACGCTCGACCCGACCCGGCCGCATGTCGAATGGCCGACCGGCATCCATGGCGATGACGGGCTCGGCAATATCGGCGTGCCGGACACCATCGACCTTGCCTGCGATCCCCGCCCGGCGCATCGCTTCATCATCGACACCGTGCGCGAAAATCCGGGCGAAGTCACCATCGTCGCCGTCGGCCGCATGACCAACCTGGCGCTGGCTTTGCGCGACGATCCGGACATCGCCGTGCTGGTCAAGGATATCGTCATCATGGGCGGTGCCTTCGACGTTCCGGGCAATATCACACCGGCGGCCGAGGCCAATATCCATGGCGATCCGGAAGCGGCTGACGTGGTGATGACCGCTCCCTGGCCAGTCGTCGTCGTTGGTCTCGACGTGACGGAACAGACCGTCATGACCCGCAAGCGTCTGGCCGACATTGTCGCGGCTGGCGGCAAGCAGGCAAAGCTGCTTTCCGACATCTCTCAATTCTACATCGAGTTCTACGAGCAGCATGTCGACGACGGCATGGTCGTGCATGACAGTTGCGCCTGCGTCTACGTCGTCGCGCCGCACCTGTTCACGCTGCGCAGCGGCGCGATCCGGGTCGCCTGCGGCGGTCTTGCCGATGGCGAGACCATCCAGAAGATCGACGATCAACTGTTCCCGCCGAGCGCGTGGGACAACCTGCCGAGCCAGAACGTCTGCACCGGCATCGATGCGGAAGCCGTGCTCGACCTGATCTCGAAGACGCTGGCGCTGGAACCCGCCGCCTCAGCGTAAAAAATCTGATCTGATAGCTGGCAGTCGGTTGATTGCCAGCTATCTTCATTTCCATGAAACCGGAAACGCTGCTCTACCCGACGCCCAAGGGTCTCTATTGCGAGAAGGGCGGCTTCTATATCGACCCCGTCCAGCCCGTCGAACGCGCGCTCATCACCCATGGCCATGCCGATCACGCGCGCTCCGGCCATACCCATGTGATGGCGACGCGCGAAACGCTGGATATCATGCGCATCCGCTACGGCGAGACATTTTGCGTCGAAACCCAGGAAGCCGTGCTCGGAGAGCGCACCACCATCGGCGACGTGACAGTCAGCTTCCACCCGGCCGGCCATGTGCTGGGTTCCGCCCAGATCGCCGTCGAATCCTGCGGCATGCGCATCGTCGTCTCGGGTGACTACAAGCGGCGGCGCGATCCGACCTGCCGCGGCTTCGAGCCCGTCCCCTGCGATGTCTTCATCACCGAGGCGACCTTCGCGCTGCCGGTCTTTCACCATCCCGACGACAAGGGCGAAGTGGCGAAACTCCTGACTTCGCTCCGTCAATTTCCCGAGCGCGCGCATCTGGTCGGCGCCTATGCGCTTGGCAAGGCGCAGCGGGTGATCGCGCTGATGCGGGAGGCGGGCTATGACAAGCCCATCTTCATCCACGGCGCCCTGACGAAGCTCTGCGACTATTACGAAAGCGAAGGCATCGCGCTCGGCGATATCCAGCCGGCAACGCTGGCGCCGAAGGAAAAGCAGTCCTTCGCCGGTTCCGTCGTCATCGGTCCGCCCTCGGCCTTCGCCGACAAATGGGCGCGGCGCTTTCCGGATCCCGTGTCGATCTTCGCCTCCGGCTGGATGTTGGTGCGCCAGCGGGCGAAACAAAGAGGCGTCGAGCTGCCGATGATCATCTCCGACCATTGCGACTGGCCGGAATTGCTGGATACGATCAACGAGATCAGACCCGGTCAGGTCTGGGTCACGCACGGACGCGAGGAAGCGCTGGTGCGCTGGTGTGAGTTGCAGGGCATCGCGGCCCGTCCATTGCATCTCGTGGGTTATGACGACGAGGGAGAATAGCGATGCGCGCCTTTGCCGAATTGCTCGACCGCCTTGTCCTGACGCCGCAACGCAACGCCAAGATCACGCTGATGGCCGATTATTTCCGCAAGGCGCCTGATCCGGATCGGGGCTATGCGCTGGCGGCGATCGCCGGCACGCTGACATTGAAAACCGTGAAGCCGAATGTCCTGCGCCAGCTGGTGCTGGAGCGGATGGACGACGTGCTGTTCCGCTATTCCTACGACTATGTCGGCGATCTCGCCGAAACCATATCGCTGGTCTGGGAGAGGCCAAAAGGCGATGACACGCCGCCGCTCGACCTGTCGCTTGGCGCGGTCGTTCATCAACTCGAAACGGCTGGCCGGGCCAATGTCCACGGCCTCGTGCGCAATCTCCTCGACCAACTGGAAGGATCGAGCCGCTTTGCCTTCCTGAAGCTGATCACCGGCGGCCTGCGGATCGGTGTGTCCGCCCGCCTCGTCAAGCAGGCGCTGGCCGATGTCGGCAAAGTCGATGTCACCGAGATCGAAACCCTGTGGCACGGCCTGTCCCCACCCTACACATCCCTGTTTCGCTGGCTCAGCGGCAGCGGCGACAAGCCGGAACTGGACATGCCGGCCGTCTTCCACGCCGTCATGCTCGCCACGCCCGTCGGTGATAAGGACCTCGCCTCGCTCGATCCGGAAGATTTTGCCGCCGAATGGAAATGGGACGGCATCCGGGTGCAGCTTGCCAATGTCGGCGGCACACGGCGGCTCTATTCGCGCAGCGGCGACGATATTTCCGGTGCCTTTCCGGATATTCTCGAGGCCGCCGATTTCGAGGGCATTATCGACGGCGAACTGCTGGTCGGTGGCACCATGCGCAGCAACAGCGCCACCCGCACCTTTTCCGACCTGCAGCAGCGTCTGAACCGCAAGACCGTGACGCGCAAGATGCTGGAGGATTATCCGGCTTTCATCCGCGGCTACGACCTTTTGTTTTCCGGTCGGGACGACATCCGGCCGGAAAGCTTCCTGACACGGCGCGCGGCCTTGTCCGCACTGATCGAAAAGGCGGCGCCCTCGCATTTCGATCTTTCGCCGCTGGTGCCGTTTTCCAGCTGGGATGAACTCGACCGGCTTCGCGCCGATCCGCCCGACCCCGTCATTGAAGGCATCATGCTCAAACGGCTGGATTCGCCCTATACGTCCGGCCGCTCGAAAGGGCCGTGGTTCAAGTGGAAGCGGGAGCCCTACAATGTCGATGCCGTGTTGATGTATGCGCAGCGCGGCCATGGCAAGCGCTCGAGCTATTATTCGGACTTCACCTTCGGCGTCTGGACCGAAAGCGATGGCAAGGATGCGCTGGTGCCCGTCGGGAAGGCCTATTTCGGCTTCACGGATGCGGAACTGGAAGTGCTGGACCGCTATGTCCGCAACAACACGATCGAGCGCTTCGGCCCGGTTCGTTCGATAAGGGCGGAGGCCGACCACGGCTTCGTCGTCGAAGTGGCATTCGAGGGCATCAATTTCTCCAGCCGGCACAAATCCGGCGTTGCCATGCGCTTTCCGCGCATTTCCCGCCTGCGGACCGACAAGCTGCCGCGCGACGCCGACCGGCTGGAAACACTGCTGGCGATGATCGGCACACCCGAGACAATCTGATCGACCCGGCGGAACCAATTTTGCGATCGATTGTTAAACGGCAGCACCAGACCAGAGGAGAAGGACGATGCCTGCAAAATCGCAAGCCCAGCAGAAAGCCGCCGGAGCCGCGCTGTCGGCAAAACGCGGAGACACGAAGAAATCCGAATTAAAGGGGCCGTCGAAAGGCATGGAGAAATCCATGACGGAAAAAGAACTCAAGGACTTAGCAGAAACCGACCGCAAGAAACTGCCCGAGAAGAAGAAGTCCAAGTAACCCCCGGCATCCAGGGGTGCTGCGAGCACATATTGTTAAGACGAGTTTGCGACACTGCACGCCGATTGCTGTCAACTCTATAAACGGCATTGGAGATTTCGTGTTTTCGGGACTGTCGCGCGTGCTCAGGACATCAACAATCGCCCGGCTGCTGAAACCGAGCTATCTGCCGACTTATATAGCGCTGGTGGTCGTCATCATTGCCGGCGTATTCGCCGAACAGCAAACCCGCGCTGTTCATGCCGCAAAGATGCGCGCGGCCGTCACCGCCGAACTCAATCCGATCCGCTCCAAGCTGGAAGCCAATATCAACGGTGATATCCAGCTCGTCCGCGGCCTGATCGCAACGATCTCCACCGAACCGGACATGAACCAGAAGCGGTTCTCCGATCTCGCCCAAAATCTCTTCAGCGACCGCACGCGTCTGCGCAGCATTGCTGCGGCACCAAACCTCATTGTCTCGATGGTCTATCCGATAGAAGGCAATCAGAAAGCGCTCGGCCTCGACTACCGCAAGAACGAGAACCAGCGCGCTGCCGCCATGCGGGTCCGCGATCTCGGCAAGATGGTGCTTGCCGGCCCGCTGGATCTTGTTCAGGGGGGCCAGGGATTGATCGGTCGTTTTCCGGTTTCCGTGTCGGTCGGCGGCCAGTCGAACCGGTTCTGGGGCATGGTTTCGGCCGTCATCGACGTGGAGCGCCTGTATCGCGACAGCGGCCTGTTATCGGAGAGCCTCGGCCTCGACATCGCCATTTCCGGGCGCGACGGATTGGGCGAGGACGGCGCCCTGTTCTTCGGGAAAAGCCAAATCAGGGGCACTGATCCGGTCGAGGTCAGCGTCTTTCTGCCGGGTGGTTCCTGGGTTATCAGCGCCGTCCCTAAAGGTGGCTGGGTCGCAACGCCTGACAATGCCTGGCTGGTCCGCGCCCTGATCGTGCTCGGCGGACTTTTCATCCTCGTGCCGATGTTCATTACCAGCCGTTTGATGGAAGAGCGGCAGCGCAATATCCATGTGCTGGAACATAACAAGGACCAGTTGCAGGAACTGTCGCACCGGCTGAAGATCGCGCTCGATGCATCCGAGATCGGCATCTGGGAACTGGACATCAACTCCGGCAAGCTCCTGTGGGATCAGCGAATGAAAGAGCTGTACGGTCTCCAGACCGAAACCCGCGAGGTCTACGAGGACTGGCGCGACGCGCTGCATCCCGACGATCTGGGACGGGCCGAGGAGGAATTCCGTGGTGCCGTGCGGAACGGCGACAGCTACGTATCGCAGTTCCGGGTCCGCCTCAGCGGGAACCGCACCCGTCATATACGCGCCGTCGGCTCGAAATATATCGGCGCCGGTGGCCGCGAAAAGATCGTCGGCGTCAACTGGGACGTAACGGCGGATGTCGAAAAGAACGAACGGCTGGAAACGGCCAAGGGACAGGCCGAGGCGCACAGCGCCGAACTGGAAGCCGCCCGACATCGCATGGAATTCAACGCCCTGCACGATCCGCTGACGGCGCTACCGAACCGGCGTTACCTCGACCAGATACTGGCGGAGAAGCAGCCCAAGGCCGCGACCCAGGGCCTCGCCAGCATGTTCCACATCGATCTCGACCGGTTCAAGGAGATCAACGACACACTCGGCCATGCCGCCGGCGACGAAATCCTGCGTCATGCCGCTGGCATTCTGCGCGCCAATACCGATACCAATGACTTCGTCGGCCGGATCGGTGGTGACGAATTCGTGATCATCTCGCACAATGGCGGCGTCGAGGGTCACGACGCCGATCTTGCCCAGCGCATCATCCAGGCTATGAGCGTTCCCGTCCTCTACAAGGAAAAGGAATGCCGGATCGGCGTCAGCATCGGCATTGCCCACCAGTGCCATCCGGAAGAGGAACTGACGCAGGTTCTCGTCAATGCCGACATCGCGCTCTACGAAGCCAAGCGCCGCGGCCGCAATCGGCACGAAGTGTTCACCCATTCGCTCAAGACGGCCGTCATCCAGACGAAACAGACCGCCGACGAAATCCTGCGCGGGCTCGAACAGAACGAATTCATCGCGCATTTCCAGCCGCAATTCTGCCCGACGACGCTCGATATCATCGGCGTCGAGGCCTTGGCGCGCTGGGACCATCCGACCAAGGGGCTGCTCGCGCCCTACGCTTTCCTGAAGACGGCCGAAGATATCAACGCGCTTGCGGAAATCGACCAGCGCATCCTTGAGCAGGCACTGTTCCAGTCCTGCCGCTGGGAAGCGAGCGGCATCAATATTCCAAAGATCTCGGTGAACCTTTCCTATCACCGCCTGCACGACGAAAAGCTGATCGACCGCCTCAAGCAGATGGATATTCCGAAGGGCAAGGTATCGTTCGAATTGCTGGAATCGATCTCCTTCGACGAAAGCGACATGACGGTGCTTTCGAATATCGAGCAGATCAAGAGCCTCGGAATCGACATCGAGATCGACGATTTCGGCACCGGATATGCATCCATCGTCAGCCTGCTGAAACTGACGCCACGCCGCCTGAAGATCGACAGGCAGCTGGTACTGCCGATTCTGACCTCGGCGAAGCAGCGGCAGTTGGTGGCTTCCATCATCGATATCGGCGTTTCGCTCGGCATCGAGGTGATCGCCGAAGGCGTCGAAACCATGGAACATGCGAGAATCCTGCGTGAACTCGGATGCTACGGTCTGCAGGGTTATGCCTTTGCGCGGCCGATGAGCGCCAACGACCTCGCCAATTTCGCGCGGGAACGCCGCTGGTTGGCCGCCTGAGCCGCGGTGTCATTTCGTGATTCGCGCGATCGGGCACCTCCCCCGGCATCGCTGGTCGGAACGCGCAGCTTCAAGGACGGCGAAGAGCCGGAACCCGCGAAATCTGGGTCTGACCTTCGTCACATCCGTGGGCTGGTGACAAGCCCAGGCGCGCATCCATGAGCGGCCCGACCCATCTTCGGCGATGATGATTGCCGGAATCCAGCGTCGCTCATGCAAGCCCACCCTCGAGGCATCCCAGAGAAACAAATCGACACCCACCCGACAAACGCCAGACATGCAGCCGCTGTAGATGGTCAGGCTGCCCGCCGCTCCGTGAAGATGGAAGGCTGGCAGGTGCGAATGGACTATCGGGAAATTTTCGTCATCACCCTTGAAATTACGGATGCAGTAGCCAAGCCGTGGCACTTGGGAAACACCAAACCTGGGGATGTTCATTTTGAACCCCCATCTTTGCATTGTCCCCTCGCATACGGCGCATAAAGTGTTAAAGACGAAAAAAGTGAATCGTTTGTTACCGGCGCGTGACGGTGCCGGATGGGGACCCACATGAAAATTGTTAAAGCGCTCCTTCCCTTGAGCCTGCTTCTTTTGTCGGGCTGCGTCGTCGGCCCTGATTACCAGTCACCGGACGCCGCTCTCCCAGCGAAATTCTCCGCAGGCGCCAAGGCAGCATCCGACGATGTGACCCTGACACCCTGGTGGGAAGCCTTTCACGACAAGAAGCTGAACGGCCTCGTCGCGCAGGGCATGAATGAAAACCTTGACGTCCAGCAGTCGATCGAACGCATCATGGAGGCCCGTGCGAACGTGGTCCTTGCTGCAGCAGGAGGATTGCCTGAGATCAATGCCGGCGCCTCGGCAACTGCGCAGGGTCAGGACGGTTCCTACCTGCGCAACACCGGACGTGACCATAGCCAGACCAAGACGCTCACCGCCGGTGGAGATGCATCCTGGCTGATCGACCTGTTCGGCCAGTATCGCCGTGCCAAGGAATCGGCCAACGCCTCGCTCGACGCCGCCTATGCCGACGTCAACGTTGCACGCCTCGCCTACCTGTCAGACTTGACGACCTCTTACATCGAAGCGCGCTACAATCAGGAAGCGTACGCCCTGCAGCAGAAGAGCCTCGCGTCCCGGCGCGAGACCCTGAAGCTAACCAACGACATCAAGGCGGCCGGCGCGGCCTCCAACCTCGACGTGGTTCAAGCCGAAGGTCTGGTCAACACCACGCTTGCCGAATTGCCGGGCTACCAGACTGGTTTCCACCAAGCAGCCAATCACATTGCTACCCTGCTCGGCCTGCCGGCAACAACGGTTACGGCCGGCCTGACACGCGGCGGCTCGCAGCCTTCGCCGCGCTACAACACGAAGATCGGCGTACCGGCCGACCTTATCCGCTTCCGTCCGGACATCCGCCGCGCGGAACGTCTTCTGGCCGCACAAACCGCACAGATCGGCGTCGCCGAAGCGCAGCTTTATCCGAGCCTGAGCCTGAGCGGCACGATCGACGGTTCGCGAATCATCGCTTCAGCTGCCACAGGCGGCCTCGGCAGCTGGTCCTTCGGTCCGAGCCTGAACCTTCCGATCTTCAACGGCGGCCGTTTGAAGGCGAATGTTGACATCCAAAAATCAGGTGCACAACAGCAGTATCTTGCCTGGAAGCAGACCGTTCTCAACGCGGTCGAAGAAGTCGAGAATGCACTTGTCGCACTTCGCAACAATTACCAGACCGTTGCGGCACTGCGCAAAGTGGTCGATTCCTCCGAGGAAGCCCTCGGCCTGGCGCGTGAAAGCTACAAGGGCGGCGCAACATCGCTGCTGGACGTACTGGACGCGGAACGAAACCTGTCGAACTCGCGCATTGCGCTCGCAGCCAGCATTCGCAATCTATCCAACAACTACGTGGCTCTGAACGTCGCCATCGGCGGCGGCTCCCGCGTCGGCGATGCCCCCGCCGTCGAGGTTGCCAAGAAGTAACAAGGAACCTGCCACCAGATTGGCGGGTCTATAAGAAAGACAGAGGCGCGCGGCCGGTTTTCACCTGCCGCGCGTTTTCGTTTGTGATGACCAGAGCCCGGATTGCTTTGTAGTGAAGCCTTCACAAGAACTCTCCGGTCTTCGAGCGTCTTGGATCTCCGACGCGACCTTCCGGCAACGGACCCCTGTCAACGGCGGGCAACCCAAGGGCCGATACCAAACCAGACATTCCTTGAGACGCCAAGAAGCGTCCCACCGGTCAAACGATGGTGGGGCTTCGGTCAAGCTAACTCGAACGTGGACGCAATCAGCCCTGCGCGACCGCGCAGAGAGGCAGACGCACGGTCTGGATCAGCCCGCCTTCACGACGGTTGACGATGGTGATCGTGCCGCCATGGTTCTCGATGATTTCGCGGGAGATGGCGAGGCCGAGTCCGGCACCGGGCACGAGCTGGCGGCGTGCCTGGTCGACGCGGAAGAACGGTTCGAACACGCGGTCGAGCAGGTCTTGCGGGATGCCGGGTCCACTGTCGCGCACCGTCAGAATGGCCTCCTCACCGGTATTGGACAGAGAGACACGCGCGCCGAGCCCGTGCGTCGCGGCATTGACCACCAGATTGCGCACCGCCCGCTTCAGGGCAAACGGCGATCCCTCGACATCGGCGCGCAGGACCGAGCCCTGCTCGACCGGCAGATCGGTCTCACGGATTTCCTCGGCGACGGATTGAAGGACGGCATCCAGCGCCACCTTTTCGCGCGCCGCAGGGCTGACTTCCTCGCGGACGAGCCGGATAGCGCTGTCGGCGATATGATCGAGTTCCTCGAGATCCTTCAGCCAGGACTGCCGCTCGTCACCATCACCGACGAATTCGGCCCGCAGGCGCATCCGCGTCATCGGCGTGCGCATGTCGTGACCCGCAGCCGCGATCATGCGCATGCGACTGGAGACCGCCGCGTTGAGCCGCGCCGCCAGGCGGTTGATGGTCTTGGCGGTGGTGCGCACCTCCATCGGCCCGGTTTCCGGTAATTCGGGAATGATCCCGTCGGGGCGGATCTTGGCGATGGTCTCGTCGAGAAGCCTTAAGGGGCGCATCATGACGTTACTGACATAGGCGGCAATCGCAGCCATGCCGATCGCAACCAGCGCCAGATAGAAAGCAAGCGGCAGATAAGGAAAGGGACCGGGACCGGGAAAATCGAGATAGGCCCAGCGCCCATCATCCAGACGCACGGCAATATCCTTGGCATGCATGTTGAAGCTTTTCAGGACGACGGACTCGGACTTGTATCCGAGGCGACGAGCTTCCGACATCAGATTGTCCGTCCGCTCCTGATCGACGCGATTCTTGTCGGGTTCGGGTCGAACGGGAATTTTCATCGTCTCGGCCGCCGTCGGATCGGCGCGCAGCAGCATCACCGCGAGTTCGGCCTTTTCGGCGAGGACGCGATCGAACATGGCCTCCGGCGGCTTGCGGACGAGCTGCGCCGTCACGAAGGCGGCAACCACCAGGACCAGCACGACGGAGATGACGAGAAGCACCGTGAACCGGGTACGCAGGGACCACATCGTCAGTTGCTCCGTTCGACGGGCACGGCCAGTTGATACCCCTTGTTGCGAACGGTCTTCAGCATGTTGAAGACGCTGGCATCGCCGAGCTTGCGCCGAAGCCGGCTGACGAGGATGTCGATCGATCGATCGAAAGGATCTGCCGTGCGACCCTGCGTCAGATCCAGAAGCGAATCGCGCGAGAGCACACGACCTGGACGCTGGAGGAAGACCATCAGCAATTCGAACTCGCCGCCGGTCAGGTCGACGGAACTGCCATCGGGTGCAACCAAGGTCCGGCTTTCGATGTCGGCGACATAATTGGCAAAGACATATTGCCGGCTGCCGGCGGGCTGCGGCTCGCTCTTGCCACGCCGCAGAACGGCGCGGATGCGGGCGGCCAGTTCGCGCGGATTAAACGGTTTGCCGAGATAATCGTCGGCACCGAATTCAAGCCCGATGATCCGGTCGACATCTTCCTTCAGCGCGGTGAGCAGGATGATCGACAGCTGCGGCATGCGCCCGCGCAAGGCCCGGCACAGATCGAGCCCCGATCCGTCCGGCAGCATGACGTCGAGAACGAGCAGGTCGATCTTCAGTTCGGCGAGCTTTGCCTCGCATTCGCCTCGGCTCCCGGCCAGGCTGACGCGAAAGCCCTGCCCGTCGAGATACTTCCCGAGCAGGCGACGAATTTCAGGATCGTCATCGACGACCAGAATGTGCGGTGTAGTATCCATGGCCCATTTATAACAGCCGCAGGCCAAAACGCACGCAATCCGCTGTCGACGCGTGGGCGTTTTCCGTGTCGAAACATTTCCTGATATTGGCCGCTTACATTCTGTTACAAAAATAACCTCCTAACATTTCCGGTGCGACGGGTGCCAACAGGCAGCGATGGTCGTCGCAAAGCCCGCCCTCACTTCAAACGATGCACCGAATTGCCGCAGCAGGCCAATTTAATTGCTGTTGCGGGTTGGCATCGTGTTGGAAAGCAGACATAAAAACACATGCCCGTGCGTCGTTTTGCGATGCGCTTCGGGCGCCGGTCACGACATGGCAACGGCAAGACCTTCGCGGACCCCTGCGGTCCTTTTCAGGTAGAAAGATTTAGGGACCGGGCAGATAGAAACCGCAGCGACATTGCTTTTTAGTCTGGTACTTGCACCGTTTGCAGGGAGCCTTGCTGCAATCTGCATTCCAACGCATAAAAGCACCGCCGCCGCCTGGCTCGCCGGTGCCATCGCGCTGTTCTGCCTCGTTACGTCCGCCGGCCTCTACACCGTCATCTCGTCCGGCACGCCGCTTCGCTATGACGTTCCCTGGTTGCCGGAATTCGGGCTCAATTTCACCCTGCGCATGGATGGCTTCGCCTGGATGTTCGCAAGCCTGGTCGCGGCGATCGGCCTGCTCGTGGTGATCTACGCGCGCTACTACATGTCGGCGAGCGACCCGGTGCCGCGCTTCTTCGCGCTGTTTCTCGCCTTCATGGGCGCGATGCTCGGCGTGGTCCTGTCCGGAAACCTGATCCTGCTCGCCATCTTCTGGGAATTGACCAGCATCATCTCCTTCCTCCTGATCGGCTATTGGCACCACAACGCCAATGCCCGCGATGGCGCGCGCATGGCGCTGACGGTTACCGGCACCGGCGGCCTGTGCATGTTCGTCGGGCTGATGCTGATCGGCCATATCGTCGGCAGCTATGATCTCGATGTCGTGCTCTCATCCGGCAACGTGATCCGCGAACACCCGCTATACACGACGGTGCTGATCCTGATCCTGCTGGGAGCATTGACCAAGAGCGCGCAGTTTCCGTTTCATTTCTGGCTGCCGCACGCCATGGCCGCGCCGACGCCGGTTTCGGCCTATCTGCACTCAGCGACGCTTGTCAAAGCCGGCGTCTTTCTGCTGACGCGGCTCTGGCCAGTCATGGCCGGCACCGATGAATGGTTCTGGATCGTCGGCCTTGCGGGATTGTCGACGCTGCTCCTCGGCGCCTATTTCGCCATCTTCCAGCAGGACCTGAAGGGCCTGCTTGCCTATTCGACGATCAGCCATCTGGGCCTGATCACCGTGCTACTGAGCCTCGGAAGCCCGCTTGCCGCCGTCGCCGCCATCTTCCACACCATGAACCATGCGACCTTCAAGGCCTCGCTGTTCATGGCCGCCGGCATCATCGATCATGAAACCGGTACCCGAGACATGCGGCGGCTGAGCGGTCTGTTCCGCTACATGCCGATTACCGCGACGCTGGCCATGGTCGCCAGCGCCTCGATGGCCGGCGTGCCGCTGCTCAACGGCTTCCTGTCGAAAGAAATGTTCTTCGCGGAAGCAATCGAAACCCACAAATACAACATCCTGGATACGCTGACACCCTATGTGGCAACGCTCGCCAGCATGTTTTCCGTCACCTATTCGATCCGCTTCATCTACAGCGTCTTTTTCGGCCCGCCGCCGCACGACCTGCCGAAAGCGCCGCACGAGCCGCCGCACTGGATGCTGGCGCCGATCTATTTCCTTGTCTTTTCCTGCCTCGTCGTCGGCGTCATTCCGGCGCTGACCATCGGCCCCTTCCTGCATACGGCGGTCCAGTCGGTGCTCGGCAATGCGACGCCGGTCTACAGCCTTGCCGTCTGGCATGGATGGAACCTGCCTCTGTTCATGAGCCTGCTTGCACTCGTCGGAGGCATCGGGCTGTTCCTGGCGATGAAGCCTTATCTGGCGACAAGCATCGAAGGCCCGCCATTCTTCCGCCGTCTCGAAGGACAGCGCATCTTCGAGCGCGTGCTGGTCACGCTATCGTGGAAATGGGCACGTTCGATCGAGATGCGCGCCGGCACCCGCCGCCTGCAGCCGCAGATGCGCATCCTCGTGGCTGTCGCGGTGATCGCCGGCGCGGTCACATTGCTCCTGCACGGCTTCAAGCCTGCGGCGATCGCCTTCCGAAGCATCGATCCGGCCTTCGCACTGATCTGGTTGATTGGCATGGTCTGCGCCATCGGCGCCGCCTATCAGGCGAAGTTCCACCGTCTTGCGGCGTTGGTACTGCTGGGCGGCGCGGGGCTCGTCACCTGCCTTACCTTCGTCTGGCTTTCCGCGCCGGATCTTGCCGCCACGCAGCTTCTCGTCGAGATCGTCACGACCGTACTGATCCTGCTGGGTTTGCGCTGGCTGCCGAAGCGGATCGAGGATCCCGATGATCCGGAGATGATGACGATCTCGACCCGCCTGCGCCGCCTGCGCGATCTTGCGACGGCGGTTTTTGCCGGCATCGGCATGATGCTGGTGTCCTACACGGTGATGACCCGCGAACTGCCGGAAACCATTTCCAGTTATTTCCTCGAGCGCGCCTATAGCGAAGGTGGCGGCACCAATGTCGTCAACGTCATTCTGGTCGACTTCCGCGGCTTCGACACACTGGGGGAAATTGCCGTCCTGTGCATTGTCGCACTGACCGTTTTCGCGCTCTTGCTGCGCTTCCGCCCCGCGGTGGAAAGCCTGGAAACACCGGAACAGCAGCGAATGCAGAATGCCTTCGACGACGACCATCCGGACCGCAAGAAGGGTGACAGCATCGCCGAATACCTGCTGGTCCCGTCCGTCATCATGCGCTGGATGTTCCCGGTTATCTGCATGCTGGCCGCCTTCCTTTTCTTCCGTGGGCACGATCTGCCGGGCGGTGGTTTCGCCGCCGGCATCGCCATGTCGATCGCCTTCATCCTGCAATACATGGCTGGCGGCACGCGCTGGGTGGAGGAACGGCTGCGAATCCATCCGCTGCGGTGGATGGCGATCGGCCTCCTGGTCGCCACGGCCACGGGACTTGGCTCCTGGGCTTTCGGCTATCCCTTCCTCACCTCGTATGCGCAATATGCATCGCTGCCCGTGCTTGCCAAGATCCCGCTCGCGACCGCCATTCTCTTCGATCTCGGCGTGTTCTCGCTCGTGCTCGGCGCGACGGTGCTGATCCTCATCGCATTGGCCCACCAGTCGGTGCGCGCCCCCCGCGCCCAGACGCGCGCGGCGAAGATGGCTGCCAAGGAGACTGGCTGATGGAACTCGTCCTCTCCGCGGGCATCGGCGTTCTCACCGCTTCCGGCGTATGGCTCCTGTTTCGGCCGCGCACCTATCAGGTCATCATCGGCCTGTCGCTGCTCTCCTACGCCGTCAATCTCTTCATTTTCGGCATGGGGCGGCTGCGGGTCAACGCGCCGCCGATCCTCGAGGCCGGCGGGGCCGGTGGGCTGCTGACGCATACCGACCCGATCCCCCAGGCATTGGTGCTCACCGCCATCGTCATCGGTTTCGCCATGACCGCTCTCTTTCTCGTCGTACTGCTCGCATCGCGCGGCCTTACCGGCACCGACCATGTGGACGGCAGGGAGTAGCGACGCGTGAACTGGCTTCAACACTTGATCATCCTGCCGATCCTCCTGCCGATCATCACCGCGGCCGGGTTGATCCCTGTCGACGAGCGCAACCGGACTCTCAAGGGCGTGATCGCCTTTGGCTCTACCATCCTGGTCTTCCTGGTCGGCGTGCTTCTGATGCGGGCGGCAGCGACAGGAACACCGGGAACCGGCGTCTATCTGCTCGGCAACTGGCCGGCGCCATTCGGTATCGTCCTGGTGCTTGACCGCCTGTCGGCGCTGATGCTGGTCCTGACCGCCGTTTTGGCGCTCGCGACGCAGATATTCTCGATGGCGAAATGGCATCGGGCCGGTCATCATTTCCACTCCCTGTTCCAACTGATGCTGGCGGGCCTCAACGGTGCCTTCCTGACAGGCGATCTCTTCAATCTCTTCGTTTTCTTCGAGATGATGCTTGCCGCTTCCTACGGATTGCTGCTGCACGGCTCGGGCATGATGCGCGTCAAGGCCGGCCTGCATTACATCGCCATCAACCTTGCCGCATCCTCGCTGTTCCTGATCGGCGTCAGCCTGATCTATGGCGCGACCGGCACGCTGAACATGGCGGATCTTGCGCTCCGCATCTCCACGGTCGGCCCGGAAAGCCGCATGCTGATGGAGGCGGGTGCCGCCATTCTTGGCATCGCCTTCCTGGTCAAGGCAGGCATGTGGCCGCTCGGCTTCTGGCTGCCCGCCACCTATTCGGCGGCGACACCGCCAGTCGCCGCGATCTTCGCGATCCTGACCAAGGTCGGCGTCTATATCCTGCTGCGCCTGTCCATGCTGCTGTTCGGCAGCGACGCGGGTGTTTCGGCCGGATTCGGGCAGTCGGTCCTGCTCTACGGCGGCTTGCTGACGATCGGCTTCGGCGCCATCGGCGTGCTTGCCTCGCAGGCGATGGGACGGCTGGCGGGCTACTGCGTGCTGGTTTCTTCCGGCACGCTGATGGCGGCGATCGGCCTCGGCAATGACGCGGTGATCGGCGGCGCCCTGTTCTATCTCGTCAGTTCGACCCTCACGATTTGCGCCTTCTTCCTGCTGATCGAACTGGTCGAGCGCGCCCGCGACGCCGGTGCCGACGTTCTGGCAGTGACGATGGAAGCCTATGGCGACGTCGACGAGAACGAGGAGGAAAAGGAGGTTGGCGTCGCCGTGCCCGGTACGATGGCCGTGCTCGGCCTCTGTTTCTGCACCTGCGCCATCCTGTTGTCGGGCCTGCCGCCGCTCTCGGGCTTCCTGGCAAAATTCGCCATGCTCAACGGGCTTTTCAATCCGGACGGCCTTGGCAAGGACGCGGCGATCAGCGGCGCGCAATGGACCTATGTCAGCCTGCTGATCCTTTCCGGTCTGGCCGCCATGATCGCCATGAACCGGGTCGGGATCCGCACCTTCTGGACCTCGATCGAAGGCACAGTCCCGCGTGTCTACCTGATCGAGATCACGCCCGTTCTCCTGCTTCTGGCAACATGCGTATTCCTGAGCCTGCAAGCGGGCCCCGCGATGCGCTATATGGATGCGACCGCCAAAGCCCTCTCCGAGCCGCAGAACTATATCGGCCGGGTCATGACGGCGCCTCGCGCCGGTCAGACGGGAGCGGAATGATGCGCTACTGGTTCCCCTACCCGCTACTGTCGCTTGCGCTGCTCGTCCTCTGGCTGCTGATCAACCAGTCTTTCGCGCCAGGCCAGATCATCCTCGGCAGCATACTTGGTATTTCGTCGGCCTGGGTGACGGTCAATCTTCAGCCGGACAAGACCAGGCTGAAAACGGTCATCAAAATCTTCTCCCTCGCCGGGCATGTCACCATTGACATCCTCCGCTCGAATATCGCGGTGATGCTGGTCATCCTGCGCACCCGAACGCAGCCGGCAAATTCCGGCTTCGTCCGGATCGACATTACTCTCAAGGATGAAAACGCGCTGGCGCTGCTGGCCTGCATCCTGACGGCGACGCCCGGCACCGCCTGGGTCGAATTCGATCGGCAAACCGGCGTCCTGCTGCTCCATATCCTCGACCTCGAAAACAGCGACGACTGGGCGGCCCTGATCAAGTCCCGCTACGAAACACCGCTGAAGGAGATTTTCGAATGACCGAACTCTTCATCATCTGGTCGATGCTCGTCTCGCAGGTTCTTCTTGGTCTCGCCATGGGATGCGCGCTGTTTCGCGTCGTGCGTGGACCAAGGGCGCAGGACCGCATTCTCGGCCTCGACGCGCTCTACATCAACGCGATGCTGCTTCTCCTGACCTTCGGCATTCGCACCGCCAACACCATCTATTTCGAAGCGGGCCTGATCATCGCCCTGCTCGGCTTCGTATCGTCGATCGCCTTTGCCAAGTTCCTGATGCGCGGCGAGGTAATCGAATGAGTCACCTGACCGACCTTCCGACCTGGGCGGCGATCCCGGTCTGTATCCTTCTGCTTCTGGGCTCCGGCATCACGCTGATCGGTTCAATGGGGCTGATCCGGCTGAAGACCTTCTATGGCCGCCTGCATGCGCCGACACTCGGTGCCAGCGCAGGCGTCGTCCTGATCTCCCTGGCCTCGATGATCACCTTCGCCGTGCTGCAGAACCGCTGGATTTTCCACGAAATCCTGATCATCGTCTTCGTCATCCTGACAACGCCGGTCACGCTGATGCTGCTCGGCCAGTCCGCGCTCTATCGCGACCGGATCGAAGGCGATGACGACGTGCCGCGCAAGGCGACCGGCGCACCAGTGGATACGACGACAATGGATACCTGACGGGCTTTAAAGCCCGTCGCGTCCCCGAAACCGGCGCTGATAGGCAGGGTCGTAGAGCGAGCTCTCGCGGAAATCCGTCGCGCCGAGCGTCCGGCCGACAAAGATCAGCGCCGTGCGCTCGATCGGCTCGGCGGCCACCTTCGCCTCGATATCGCCGAGCGTGCCCCGCACCACCCGCTCGTCGGGCCAGGACGCCTTGACGACGATGGCGACCGGGCAATCCGCGCCATAGAGCGGCGCCAGATCCTCGACCACCTGGCCCAGCGCATGGATCGCCAGATGAATGGCCAATGTCGCGCCGGTTGCGCCGAATCCGGCCAGCGTTTCGGCATTCGGCATCGGCGAGGCGCGGCCGGAAACCCGGGTCAGCACGAGGCTCTGGGCGATGGCGGGAATAGTCAGTTCGCGACCAAGCGCGGATGCGGCGGCGGCAAAGGCGGGAACGCCGGGTGTCATCGTGTAATCGAGCTTATGCTTTTCCAGACGGCGGATCTGCTCGGCAACGGCGCTCCAGACCGAGAGATCGCCGGAATGCAGCCGCGCAACGTCCTGGCCGGCTTGCGCCGCCTTGACATATTCAACCTCGATCTCGTCCAGCGACATCGGCGCGGTATCAACGATGCGGGCGCCCTCCGGGCAATATTGCAGCAGTTGGGGCGACACGATCGAGCCCGCATAGAGGCAGACCGGGCAGCGCGCGATCAGGTCGCGGCCGCGAACGGTGATCAGGTCTGCCGCTCCGGGGCCGGCGCCGATGAAATGGACGGTCATGATCGTTCCTTCTGAAATTCCGATGTCACGGCTTGACCCATGACCATTGCGTCACCGGCATGGCCGGACGCCAGCCTGTCATGGCGCCGACCGGCGATGCGCGGGCGATGTCGATGCGGATGAGCGGGCCGCCAAGCCGGGCCTGGTGGGCCAGCAGCACGGCTTCCATTTCCGTGGTGACGGCATTGGCGACCAGGCGTCCACCGGAAGGCAGGGCCGCAATCGCGGCTTCCATCACGCCGGCCTCGCTGCCGCCGCCGCCGATGAAGATGACATCCGGGCGTGGCAGCCCGGCAAGCACGGCGGGCGCGGTGCCCTGCACCACCGTCAGGCCGGGAACGCCGAATTGGGCGGCATTGCGCCCGATCCGATCCGCCCGCTCCGGCGATCCCTCGATCGCAATTGCCCGCATCGCCGGATCGCACAGCATCCACTCGATGCCGATCGACCCGGATCCCGCGCCGATATCCCAAAGCAACTCGCCACGGCGGGGGGCAAGCGCCGACAGCGTCAATGCCCGGACTTCGCGCTTGGTGATCTGGCCGTCATGCTCGAACAGGTTATCGTCGAGCCCCGCCACCAGCGGCAGAACGCGCGCAGAAGTCCCGGCGGCGACCTCGACGGCACAGACATTGAGAGAGTTTATCGCCGGCAGCGAGAAATCGGAGGCATGCTGCGATGTCACCCGCTCCTGCGGGCCACCCAGTGCTTCCAGCACCGTCAGCCGGGACTGGCCGAAGCCACTTTCCGACAGAAGTGCCGCAAGGGAGGCCGGGCCGTTTTCATCCGAGGTCAGGGCAAGGATGCGGCTGCCCGGATGCAGATGCGGGCGGATGAGGTCCAACGGCCGTCCATGCAGCGAAACGGTCACCGTATCCTGCAGCGCCCAGCCAAGGCGGGCAGCGGCAAGGCTGAACGAAGATGGCGCCGGCAGAACCTGCATTTCAGTCCGGTCGATCCGCCGCGTCAGCGTGACACCGACACCAAAGAAGAATGGATCGCCCGACGCCAGCACCACGACCGGCGTGCCACGCGCGGCGACAACAGCCTCGACCGACCGTTCGAACGGGCTGAGCCAGGCATGTTTCTCGCCCGTGATCAGCGGGGCGGCAAGCTCCAGATGGCGGGCACCGCCGAAGACGGTGGCAGCACGCGCGATGCAATGCTTGGCCTCGTCGCCGAGACCCGCTAAACCGTCTTCGCCCAGACCGATGATCGTTAGCCAGGGCGCGTTTCCGCCGGACGAAAAGGCCTGACTGTCACCCATGCGCAGACACCGTATCCTGATCCTTGGCGGCACCACGGAAGCACGCCAATTGGCAGCCGCCCTGTCGCAGCGCCCGGATTGCGATCTTCTTTTGTCGCTGGCCGGTCGCACGGCCGAACCCATGGCCCAGCCGGTTCCTGTGCGCAGCGGCGGCTTCGGCGGCAGCGACGGGCTCGCCGCTTTCCTGAACGAGGAAAAATTCGATCTTCTGATCGATGCGACCCATCCCTTCGCCGCTCGGATATCTCACAATGCGGTGATCGCGGCGCGCACGACCGGCATTGCCTTTTTCGCCATGCGCCGTCCCGTCTGGCAGCAGCAGCCCGGCGATCGCTGGACCCGTGTTTCCACCATTGCCGAGGCCGTTCCGGCGCTCGGCGCCGCGCCGCGCTGCGTCTTCCTTGCGATCGGCCGGCAGGAAGCCTTTCATTTCAACAATGCCCCGCAGCATCGCTACGTCATCCGCAGCGTCGATCCGGTCAGCCCGCCGCTCGATGTTCCCGATGCAACTTATATCCTCGCTACCGGCCCCTTCGAAGAGGACGCGGAGCGTGAGCTTCTGGAGCGGAACAAGGTCGACGTGATCGTTGCCAAGAACAGCGGCGGCGCGGCCACCTATGGCAAGATCGCCGCCGCGCGGCAGTTGGGCATCGAGGTGATCATGGTCGAGCGCCAGCAACCGGCCGAGATCAGCACGGCGAATACCGTCGAAGACGCGCTCGGCCTGGTCGATCACCTTTTCTCCCCTGAAATGAAGCGTGGCGTA
Source organism: Pararhizobium sp. (assembly GCF_035497515.1). GTDB lineage: Bacteria > Pseudomonadota > Alphaproteobacteria > Rhizobiales > Rhizobiaceae > Pararhizobium. The sequence continues at coordinate 23,579 of NZ_DATJDJ010000210.1, forward strand.
TAGACAAGGTCGGGCTTTCCCGGACGCGGCACGATCCGCGTTTCCGGCGAGCCGATGATGACGCAGGTCGCCATGTCGGCCTTCTGCGCATCCGCCGTGCCGAGCTGCATGACCAGCATGCGTTCGTCGGGCCGGCCGGCCGCGCGGCCGAAGATGACCGGTGTCTCTGCTGGAAGGACCGAGCGCAGAAGCGCGAAGGCTTCCCCGAGTTGCCACGGACGCGCCTTGCTGATCGGATTGTAGAGCGCGATCACCAAGCCGGCTTCCGCCACCAGCTTCAGGCGGCGGGTGATGACATCCCAGGGCTTGAGATTGTCCGACAGCGAGATGGCGCAGAAATCATGCCCGAGGGGCGCACCGATGCGGGCGGCCACCGCAAGCATGGCGGTGACGCCCGGCAGCACGACCAGATCGATGGAACACCATTCGTCCGGCCCGTTGTCGATCGCCTCGCAGACAGCCGCTGCCATGGCGAACACGCCGGGATCTCCTCCGGAAACGACGCAGACATTGACGCCGCTTGCGGCGCGCACAAGTGCCGCCTGTGCGCGGTCGAGTTCCTCGCGATTGTCAGAAGCGATCCTGTTCTGGTCCGGCCGCAGCGACAGCCGGTCGAGATAGGGGCCGTAGCCAAGGAAGTCGGTCGACTTCGATACCGCATCGAAGGCTTCCGGGGTCATCTGCTGGGGACCGCCGGGACCGGTTCCGATGACGTAAAGCGTGCCGCTCATGGCCTGTCCTTCCAGCCGGGAACCAGCACAAGCGAGAAATAGGGCGCGATATCGTCGTCCTTTTCCGAGAGCGGGATCATCTCCGAATTCGCCATCGTGCCACGTTCGACATAGATCGCCCGGTCGAGCTTGCCGGAGGCTGCCAGCGCGCGGCGGATCTTAGGCAGGTTACGGCCGACCTTCATGATCACGGCGGCTTCCGTGTCGCCAAGACGGCGAACAAGCTGCGCCTCCGCCATCGTGCCGGGAAGCACGGAGAGCACATCGTCACCCTGAACGATCGGCAGACCGGCCAGCGACCAGCAGCCGGACATGGCGGTAATGCCGGGGATGACCTCGACCGGGAAGCGCCCCGCAAGCCGCACATGCAGATGCATATAGGACCCGTAGAACATCGGATCGCCTTCGCTGAGAATGGCGACCGTGCGTCCGGCCTCCAGATGTTCGGCGACGGCGGCAGCAGATGCGTCGTAGAAGCCGGTGATCTGGCTCTTGTAATCGTCGTGATCCTTGTCGATCTCGACGGTGACCGGATAATAGAGAGGCAGTTCCACAAGGCCTGGCTTCAACAGGCCATCGACCACGGCGCGACCATTGCCGCGCCGGCCTTCCTTGGCGAAATAGGCAAGCACGTCGGCTTTCTCGAGCGCGCGCACGGCCTTGAGGGTGAGAAGCTCCGGATCACCCGGGCCGGTGCCGACGCCGATCAGCCTTCCTTGGACAGCCGCGCTCAAAGTCCCGGCCTCGCCAGCGAGTTGACAGCGGCGGCGGTCATGGCGCTACCGCCGAGGCGTCCGCGCACGATGGCATAGGGAACGCCATAGGAGTTCTCGGCCAGCGCATCCTTGGATTCGGCCGCACCGACGAAGCCGACGGGCATTCCGATGATCGCCGCCGGTTTCGGGGCGCCATCGCGCAGCATTTCGAGCAGGAAGAACAGGGCCGTCGGTGCATTGCCGATGGCAACGATGGAGCCGCCCAGACGCTCGACCCAGAGCTTCAATGCGGCGGCCGAGCGGGTGTTTCGGACCACACGGGCAATCTCGGCGGTCTGCGGTTCGCGCAGCGTGCAGATCACCTCATTGTCGGCTGGAAGGCGGGCACGGGTAATGCCATGCGAGACCATGAAGGCATCGCAGAAGATCGGCGCTCCACCCTTCAAGGCCTGTCGCGCGGCGCCGACGAAACCGGGCGAAAACTCGAAGAAGCGGGCGGCATCGACCAGCCCGCAGGCATGCACCATGCGGATGGCGAGATCGGCCTCTTCTTCGGAAAAGCGGGACAGGTCCGCTTCGCCGCGGATAATGGCAAACGAACGCTCATAGATGGCGTCGCCATCCCGGATATAATCGTATTCAGGCATCTCTATCCCTGTTGAACCGCGGCCGTGATCACATCCGCTCCAAGCCGTGTAAGGCAGGAGCGGGCCGATTCGCCAGCCCGCTTGCTTTCGCACACCAGTCGGTCGAGCTGAACGATCGCGGTTCTTATGTTGTTTTCTTCGATGTAGGCGTTTGGTGCGGCAGAGGCTGGGCCATTTACGACAAGTCCATGCCCGAAAGGCGCAGCGGTGATCGTCAGTGGCGATGCGGACGGCCTGGCACATCCCTTGGCGCAGCCGGACACATGCACCGTCATCGAGCCATCAAGCAGCGAGGGGGCTTCCTCGACCAACAGGCGGGCGACGCCGCGTGTGTCGATGCGCGAGGAGGCGCAGGCACCGATCCCCGCACAGGCCGCGATATGGTTGCGCGGATCGTCCGGAAACGCGCGCAGGCCATGTCCCAGCGCCAAGGCCTGCGCTGCCGTAATGCGTTCACGCCTTATCCCCATCACCAGCATGCCATGGCCCGGAGCCAGCCGAATGTCCGTCGCACCGAGACTATCGAGCGCTTCCAGAAATACCTTGAGATTGTCGGCATGAACCTGACCGAAGGCCAGCCTGACGCCAAGGACGGCGCCATCTTCGTCAAAATCATGAATACCGGCAGGACTGGGCGCCGGTGCGGCCGAAACCGGCGCGGACATATCGTCACCAGAGGAAAAACGATGGCGCAGTGCGGCGACATCCAGTTCCCTTGCCCGCGCAAAAGGCCCCATTGCGGCAAGGATTTCGAGAATATCCATAATGGCCGGAACAATCGCCGCACCCTCGATCAAGGCGATAGGCTGGGCCGACAGCGCGGTGCCAGCGATGGACAGCAGCCACAGGACCCGGCCATCATCACCAATGGCATGAACACGAATGTCAGCGGTGACGCCCCCAAGATGCAGCCGCCCGGCGCCATCGATGATGACCGAAAGTTTCGGCGCAAGCGACAATACGGGAACACGCGCGGAAAGGGCAGCCCGAAGCTCCATCGCCAGAGGCCGGGAATCGGCGATTTCAGTGGGATCAAAGCCGGCAAGCGGCGGCGTCTCGATCGCGAGACCAGCGGATATTTCTATGCCGGCATCCGTAATGCTCGCCGCAAAGACCGGCACCGTCTCATCCGTCAGCCCACGGACCTGCAGGTTTCCGCGCGCGGTGACCTCCAGGATGCCATTACCACAGGCCAAGGCCGCATCGGCGATATCGCCGAGTTCGCGCAGGCTGAACCCTTGAGCCGCAGGCCGCAGACGCACCAGAAGCCCATCGCCGGTGATCATCGGAGCGGCCAGCGACGGACAGGCGCCACGGCGCATCGACGATAGACGCGCGGCTTCTGTCAGGCTGTCGGCTGGTGCGATGCAGGTCGTCATTGCAGGCGGTTTGTCTCCATTCTTCAGGATGCAGTCGGCTTCCTTGTCAAACCTGACGCTGCCGAGGTGCCATAGCCTATCCTATAGCAGCGGAAAACCGCCCGCCATGTCCCGTTGCGAATAGCTCTGACGCGAAACGCCGCACCATAGCTCGCTATTCCTCGAAATCGCTCCCCTTCTGCAGCAGGTAGATGTCCATGATCCAGCCATGAAGGGCTCGCGCCTCCGCCCGGGTCCTGAGGATATCCTGCCGGACCTCGGCCAGACGCCCGGAAATGATGATTTCCTGGCTCGTCCCGAGATAGGCGCCCCAATAGACCCTCGCATCCGGATCCTCGATCGCCATGAACGCCTGCTCACCGTCGAGCATGACGACGGCGGTCTCGACCCGGCCTGGAAAACTTTCGGCAAGGCGCCGGCCCGTGGTGATCTCCACCGGCTTGCCGACGAGATTGAGCGGAATGCGGTGGCTGGCGGCCAGGGCCTGGATGCTGGTGATGCCGGGAATGACCGAGTAGTCGAAGGTCACGGTCCCCAGAGCTTTGACCCGTTCCACGATGCGGATCGTGCTGTCATAGAGCATCGGATCGCCCCAAACGAGAAACGCGGCGGTCTGCCCCTCGGCAAGCTCCCCGGAGAGCAGCCTTTCGTAAGCCATGGCGATCGCGGCATGCCATTGATCGACGCTTTGGTGATAGGAACGATCCGCCGTCTGGCGAACGGGAATATCAAACTCCACTGTCCGGCTGCCGGCGCGAGTGACGTAGCGCGACACGATATTGCGCCGGATATCCGCAAGCTGCACCTTCTCGTCGCCCTTGCGGGGAATGAAAAGCACGTCGGCCTGGTTCAGGGCATTGATCGCCTGCACCGTCATATGCTCGGGATTGCCGGCACCTATGCCTACGATCAGAATGGTCTTCATGTCACGGCTTTCTCCGGTTTTCCGCGTCTTTCGCCGATTGCCGCATCGGATGCAAGAGCGCATCATTGCCGGCACGGCGCGTTTGTGGCGGTCCGCGCCCCATGCAGGCATTTGCCGGATAAACTGGAGCGGCCAAGTAACCGATTAAGCACAATAAATATTTTCAGGACTCAGAAAAGAAACCGTGGCAATAATCAGGGCTTTCCACTATGAGGTCGCAAACTTCATTTATATAGGCGCGAAACCCGGAAATGGGGGCGCAAACAGCATGTTCCCCAGGGGACAGCCCCCAGGCTATGCCGGCTTTAGAAATTATCGCACGACGGTGCATTTGAGACGGAACGCGTCTCGCGAGGGCTTCTACAGTGACGAACAGTTCAAACAGCAAGATAAGCGCATCCGATCCGGCAGAAGCGTTGTGGCGATGCAAGGCTGCCTTCATCGGCGTTTTCGTCGCCAGTGCCTTGGTCAACATTCTCTACCTGACCGGCTCCTTCTTCATGCTGGAGGTCTATGACCGGGTCCTGCCGAGCCGCAGTATCCCCTCGCTGATCGCGCTCTGCGCCCTTGCGCTGCTTCTCTATGCATTCCAGGGGGCCTTCGAAATGGTGCGCGGACGCATGCTGGTGCGCATCGCCGGCGCGCTCGACGAAGCCATGAGCGCGCGCATCTACCGCTCCGTCGTCCAGGCTCCGCTGAAGCTGCGCACCCAGGGCGACGGCCTGCAGGCGCTCCGCGATTTCGACCAGGTCCGTTCGTTCCTTTCGGGCACCGGCCCGGCCGCCTTCTTCGACCTGCCATGGCTGCCCTTCTACCTTCTCATCTGCTTCGCCTTCCATCCGATGATCGGCTATGTGGCGGTCGTCGGCTCGATCATCCTGATCGCGCTGACCTTCCTGACCAACCGCGGCACCCAGGGACCATCGAGGCGCGCGTCGGAAGCCGGCAACCACCGAAATGCCTTCGCCCAGGCCTCGCAGCGCAATGCCGAGGTCATGCAGGCCATGGGCATGCTCGGCCGCATGTCGCAGCTCTGGGATCTGCGCAACAACAATTACCGCGAACAGAACCGCACGACCTCCGACGTCGGCAACGGCTACGGTGCCCTGTCGAAGGTCTTCCGCATGGCGCTGCAATCCGCCGTGCTTGCAACCGGTGCCGTTCTGGTGATCGAGGGAGTGGCCTCGCCCGGCATTATCATCGCCGGCTCGATTCTCACCGCCCGTGCATTGGCGCCGGTCGAACTGGCCATCGGCAACTGGCGCGGCTATGTCGCCTGCCGCCAGAGCTGGGCGCGTCTCAAGGATCTGCTGAAAGCCCTGCCCGAGCGCCCGGCGCCGCTGGAACTGCCGGCCCCCAAGGATCGGCTGACCGCAGAAGCGCTTGCCGGCGGCCCGCCCGGCGCCCAGCGCCTGACCTTCGCCGACGTCAACTTCACGCTCAAGGCCGGCAGCGCACTCGGCATCATCGGCCCGAGCGCCTCCGGAAAGTCGTCGCTCGCCCGCGCCCTGATCGGCATCTGGCCGTCATTCAGAGGCTCGGTCCGCCTTGATGGCGCGGCGCTCGACCAATGGGACAGCGACCGCCTCGGTCGCCATATCGGCTACCTGCCGCAGGACGTCGAGCTCTTCGCCGGCACCGTGGCACAGAACATTGCCCGTTTTACCGAGACCGCCTCGTCGGAAAGCATCGTCGAAGCCGCCCGCGCCGCCCGGGTCAACGACCTGATCCTCAAGTTGCCGAACGGGTACGAGACAGAAATCGGCGACGGTGGCGCTGCCCTCTCCGCCGGTCAGCGCCAACGCGTGGCCCTTGCCCGGGCGCTCTACGGAGACCCCTTCCTCGTCATTCTCGACGAACCGAACTCAAACCTCGACGCCGAAGGCGAACAGGCGCTCAGCGAAGCGATCATGAACGTCCGAAACCGCAACGGCATGGTGATCGTCATTGCGCATCGCCCGAGCGCGCTCGCCGCCGTCGATATGGTGCTGATGATGAACGAAGGGCGCATGCAGGCTTTCGGTCCGAAGGAAGAGGTCCTGGCGCAGATCCTGCGCAAGGAAAACCGCCAGCCGCAAGTGACAAGCCCGGCGCCGCTTAAAATCGTGAGCGAAGGACAGGAGTCCGCATCGTGACCCATCTCTCCATGGAAGAAAAGCCGTTGAGCTCGCGTCATTCGCTTGGCAGGCACATCACCGCCGTTTCCGTTCTCGCCATCGCGCTGGTCGTCGGTGTCGGCGGCTGGGCCGCAACCACGGAGCTGTCGAGCGCAGTCGTCGCCGGCGGTACCGTCGTGGTGGAAAACAACGTCAAGAAGATCCAGCACCTGACCGGCGGCATTGTCGGCGAGGTCCTGGTCAACGAAGGCGACAGCGTCAAGGCCGGCCAGATCCTGATCAAGCTCGACGGCACCACCGTTCGCGCCAACCTCTCTATCGTACAGAATACGCTTGCCCAGCTCTATGCCCGCCGGGCCCGCCTGCTGGCAGAGCAGCTCGGCTCCGACGATTTCACCATTCCCGAAGACCTGAGCGTGCTCACCTCCGGCACCAGCACGCCGGGCACGGTTCTCGAAGAGAGCGAACGCAAGCTGTTCATGAGCCGCAAGAACGCATTGGTCGGCATGAAGAGTCAGCTCGCTTCCCGCAAGGAACAGCTCGCCGACGAAGCCAAGGGTCTCACCGTCCAGCTGGCGGCCATCGAGGATGCGCTGAAGCTGATCGGCGAGGAGCTCGCCGGTCTCGACAAGCTGTATGGCCAGGGTCTCGTGTCCATGCAACGCCTGACCGAGCTGAAGCGTGACCGCGCCCAGCTCGAAGGTGATCGTGGCGCCCGCATTGCGGCGCGCGCGCAATCGGCCGGCAAGTCCAGCGAAATCGATCTGCAGATTTTGCAGCTCGACGAGGACCGTCGCACCGAGAACGCCAAGGAGCTGACCGACGTCGAAGGCAAGATCGCCGAATATGAGGATCGCCGCGTAGCCGCCATGGACCAGCTGAAGCGCATCGACATCCGCGCGCCGCTGGACGGCCGGGTCTACCAGCTGGCCGTGCACACCGTGAATGGCGTCATCAATCCGGGCGAGGTGCTGATGCTCGTCGTTCCCGGTGCCGACACTCTGACGGTGGAAGCCAAGGTCGCAACCCACGACATCGACCAGATCCGCCTCGGCCAGCCGGTCGAAATCCGCTTCAGCGCCTTCAACCAGCGCACGACGCCGATCGTCGAAGCCGAGGTGGTTACCATCGCACCGGACCTCGTCACCGACCAGCGCACCGGCGTCAGCTACTATCCGCTGCGCATCAAGCCGAAGCCGGAAAGTCTCGCGGCACTGAAAGGCATGTCGCTCTATCCGGGCATGCCGGCGGAAGTCTATATCAAGATCGCCGACCGCACCGTAATCTCCTATCTGGCGAAGCCACTGACCGAGCAGATGGCGCGTACCTTCCGCGAGGATTGATATAGCGGCAACACGCGCGGCATTCGGCGCGCCTGTTGCCGGAAAACGCCTGCCGGCAACAAAGGCTGCTGCACTGCGGAAATATCGTGGCATGCTTGCGGCGCGGGTGTATGACCGCTTCATGACCTCCAAGCGCACCGGCTATATCTTCGTCTTCACGGCCCTCGTGATTTTCTCGATACAGGACGCGATTTCCAAGCATCTTGGCAGCCTCTATCCGCCGGTTTTCATCACGATGATCCGGTACTGGGCGTTTGCAAGCTTTGCCATCGTTCTCGCCTCACGGTCGCGCGGGGGCCTTGCTGCAGCGGTCAGAACCAAACGGCCGGCACTTCAGGTCCTGCGTGGCATCCTGCTGGCGGTGCAGATCGTCGTCGTCATCATTTCCTTCTCCACGGTCGGGCTTGCCCACTCGCAGGCGATCTTTTCCGCTGGACCGCTTTTCGTGGCACTGCTCGCCATGCCGCTTCTGGGCGAACGCGTCGGCTGGCGTCGGTGGACGGCGATCATCGTCGGCCTCATGGGCGTGCTTCTGATCCTGAAGCCGGATGACAGCGCCTTTGACACCAAATTCCTGATCCCGATCACATGCGCCGTGATGTTTGCGATCTACGTCATTTCGACACGGCTGGTCAGCCGCGACGATTCCTCGATGACCAGCTTCTTCTACACCGGTGTGGCCGGCGCCGTGGCGATCACCCTGGTCGGCCCGTTCTACTGGACGACGCTTGCGCCGGCGGACTGGGCATGGATGCTGATGCTCTGCATCACCGGAACGAGCAGCCATTTCGCGCTCATCAAGGCCTATGAACTGCTGGATGCATCCGAGGTCCAGCCGCTCACCTATCTGCAACTGGTCTTCGCCTCGATCATCGGCGTCTCCATCTTCGGCGAGACACTGAACCTCAACATGATCGTCGGTTCGGTCATCGTCGTCGGGGCCGGCATCTTCACCGTCTGGCGCGAAAGCGTCGTCGCCCGGCGTGACGCCCGCAAGCCCGAGCCATCGTCATCGCAGACGCTGCCCTGATTTCCTCAGGCGTCCGGATTGGCCGGCAAGGTCCAGTCGATCGGTTTGCGTCCCTTCGAGATCAGGAAATCGTTGGCCTTGGAAAACGGCTTGCTGCCGAAGAAGCCGTTATGGGCCGAGAGCGGCGAGGGATGCGGCGAGCGGATGACGAGATGCCGGGACGTATCGACAAAGGCCGCCTTCTTCTGCGCGTATGATCCCCACAGGATGAAGACGACGGGGTGTTCCTGCTCGTTGATGGCGCGGATTATCGCATCGGTGAATTTCTCCCAGCCCTTGCCCTGATGCGAGGCGGCCGTGGAGCGCTCGACGGTCAGTACACTGTTGAGCAGCAGCACGCCCTGTTTTGCCCAACTTTCAAGAAAACCGTGGCGTGCGGGCGGAATGCCGAGATCGCTCTCCAGTTCCTTGTAGATATTGACCAGTGAGGGCGGCGTGCGGACGCCGGGTTTGACGCTGAAGGACAGACCATGCGCCTGGCCGTCGCCGTGATACGGATCCTGGCCCAGGATCACCACCCGCACCTTGTCGAGCGGCGTCAGGTCGAGCGCGCGAAAATACTCGGTGCCTTTCGGGAAAATCTGCTTGCCATTGTGCTTCTCGTCGAGAAGGAACTGCTTCAGCGCCGTCATGTAAGGACTGGAAAATTCCGATCCGAGCGCCGCCTTCCAGCTTTCCTCGATTTTGACGTTCGATTCCATGGCGCTGGCATTCCCTTGTTACAGTCTCGCTGGAGAGCCTCATTTAGCGTCGGGGCGCCCCATGGCAAGCGTCAATGCCGGATTGGCCCGGAATGTGTTTCAATATATCCCTGCGAATATAACACTGGCCAATTGCGGTGCATCGTTATATTTAAAAGAATATTACGAAACCGATGGGACCTGCATGCGCACCGAACGTCGAATCTTGCTGAAATTTCTGGGAGCAGCCGCGCTTGCCCTCTGGATCGTCGGCATACCGCTCGCCCAGCCAGCTTCGGCCGCCGATAAGGTCACCGTCTTTGCAGCGGCGAGCCTGAAAAATGCGCTGGATGCCGTCAATGCCGCGTGGCAGAAGGAAGCCGGCAAGGAGACGGCAGTTTCCTACGCGGCAAGCTCGGCGCTCGCCAAGCAGATCGAATCCGGTGCGCCGGCAGACGTGTTCATCTCGGCTGACCTTGCCTGGATGGATTATGTCGCCGAAAAGAAGCTCATCAAGGATGACACGCGCGCCAACCTGCTCGGCAACCGCATCGTCCTGGCCACCGGCAAACAGGATGCTGCCGCCGTCGACATCAAGGAAGGTTTCGACCTGAAGGGCCTGCTCGGCGGCGGAAAGCTCGCCATGGGCGCCGTCGATTCCGTTCCGGCTGGCAGGTACGGCAAGGCTGCGCTCGAGAAACTCGGCGTCTGGTCGTCGGTCGGGAAGGATGTGGCCGGCGCTGAAAACGTCCGCGCCGCCCTGCTCTTGGTTTCCCGGGGCGAAGCACCCTATGGCATCGTCTATCAGACGGATGCGGCCGCGGACAAAGGCGTGAAGGTTGCCGGCATCTTCCCGGAAGACAGCCATCCGCCGATCGTCTACCCGATCGCCATCACCGCCGACAGCAACAACCCCGACGCAGCCGCCTATGTCGATTTCGTCAAGTCGAACAAGGCTGCGGCGCTGTTCGAAGCCCAGGGCTTCACCATCCTGAAATAAGGCGCAGGCGCGCTCAATCCGAGACCGGATGGAGCGCATATCGTCTGGCCGTCAACGACGGAGCATCAAAATTTGGACTGGCTGGTTTTAAGCGATGCGGAATGGATGGCTATCCGGCTGAGCCTTCGCGTTTCGTTCGTCGCCATGCTGGCCAGCCTGCCTTTCGCCATCGCCATCGCGATGCTGCTCGCACGCGGCCGGTTCTGGGGCAAATCCGTCCTCAATGGGTTCGTTCATCTTCCGCTCGTATTGCCGCCCGTGGTCACAGGCTTCCTGCTGCTGATCCTCTTCGGAAAGCGCGGACCGATCGGCGCCTTCCTGGCCGAATATACCGGCATCGTCTTTTCCTTCCGCTGGACCGGGGCAGCGCTTGCCTGCGCGGTCATGGCCTTCCCACTGATGGTCCGCAGCATAAGGTTGTCGATCGAGACCGTCGATCGCCGGCTGGAACAGGCGGCCGCCACGCTCGGCGCCGGTCCAGTCTGGGTGTTCCTGACCGTGACGCTGCCGCTGATCATTCCCGGCATCATCGCCGGCATGATCATCGCCTTTGCCAAGGCGATGGGGGAATTCGGCGCGACGATCACCTTCGTTTCCAACATTCCCGGCGAGACACAGACGCTGTCCGCCGCGATCTACACCTTTACCCAGGTTCCCGGCGGCGATGCCGGCGCGTTCCGGCTGACGATCATTTCCGTGATCATCTCCATGACGGCGCTCATGGTGTCCGAAATCCTGGCGAACCTTGCCGCGAAACGGGTGGATGCCGCATGAGCCTTGTTCTCGACGTGCGCCATAAGCTCGGCTCGTTTTCCGTCGAGGCCGCCTTTTCCTGCGATCGCGGCGTTACCGCCCTGTTCGGCAGCTCGGGGTCCGGCAAGACATCGCTGGTCAACATAATCGCCGGCCTGTTGAAGGCAGATGCCGGGCGTATCCAATTCAATGGCGACAGGCTGGTGGACACTGCCAGCCGCGTCTTCATTCCCCCACACAAGCGTCGCTTCGGCTATGTGTTCCAGGAGGCGCGCCTCTTTCCGCATATGAGCGTGCGGCGTAATCTTACCTATGGCCGCAGGTTCAGCCCGGCAAGGGATGACGGAGCCGATTTCGACCGGATCGTCGACCTGCTTGGCGTCGCCCCCCTTCTCGGCCGGTCTCCGTCCAATCTCTCCGGCGGCGAAAAGCAACGCATCGCGATCGGCCGGGCGTTACTGTCCAATCCTCGCCTGCTTCTCATGGACGAGCCGCTTGCCGCGCTGGACGGCGACCGCAAGGCGGAAATCCTGCCCTATCTGGAACGCATCCGTGACGAAACCGAAATTCCGATCGTCTATGTCAGCCACTCCGTCAGCGAAGTGGCGCGGCTGGCGAACAAGGTCATTATCCTGGAGAACGGTCGGGTCCTCGCCTCCGGTGATGCGGCAACCATCCTTAGCCAGCCCTCGCCCGCGGTCAGCCGCCGGGAGGCGGGTGCGGTCATCGACGGCGTTGTCGAGACGACGGACGGCGATCACCGCATTACGGCGATCCGGGCCGGCGCCGCGCGGATCGTTGTACCCTATCTTGAGGCCCCGCCAGGAAAGGCCGTGCGGCTGCAGATCGCGGCGCGTGACGTCATGCTTGCCACCAGCAAGCCGGAAGGACTGAGCGCGCTCAACATCTTGCCAGCTGTCATCAGCGAGATCGGCGAAGCCGCCCACGGCATGGTCGATGTCCGGCTGGATTGCGGCGGCGTGACGATCGTCTCGCGCATCACCGTCGTATCCCGCGATGCGCTTGCGCTTCAGGCCGGCAAGCCGGTCCATGCCATCATCAAGGGTGTTGCTCTGGATCTGTGACTGCGGTGACAACTGGGCTTGGATTGCGGTTTTCCTCGAGCCAGGCCAATTCAGCGGCCAACGCCGCCTCGGCCTTTGCTTCCATGGCCCGAAACCGCCGGATCAACTCTTCGCCGAACGGCGTGATCACCGCCCCGCCTCCCTGTTTTCCGCCACGCTGCGAGGCGACGGTTTCCTGTGCGAACATCCGGTTGAGGGCGCTGACGAGCAACCAGGCGCGACGATAGGACATGTCCATCGCCCGGCCCGCGGCCGAGATCGAGCCAGTCTTGCGGATATGTTCGAGAAGCATGATCTTGCCGCGCCCCAGCCGTTCGGCATGGGGGAAATCGACCCTGAGGACGGGGGTCAGGCCAGTGGTGTTTTTCTTGCTCATGCGATCGGCGGCGACATCTTCCGGTTTTCCAAAGATTATCGCGCCAAACCGCCGGTGTATAGCGCCGGATGGCCTGTTAAAGGCTCATGCCGCCATCGATGACATGGACATGACCGGTCGTGTAGTTGGAAACGTCACTACCGAGATAGACGGCGAGTGCGGCGATTTCCTCCGGCAGGCCGATACGGCCCATCGGCTGGCGGGCGATGAAGGCGGCGCGGGCTTCTTCGTAGTTGCCCTGCGCCTTCATGCGCTCTTCGAGCGACGGCGACTGGACCGTCCCGGGCGCGATCGCGTTGCAGCGGATGCCCTGCTTGATGTAATCCGTGGCCACCGACTTGGTGAGGCCGATCACCGCCGCCTTGCTCGCCGAATAGGCAAACCGGTTCGGCACGCCGGCGGGAACGCCGGCCACCGACGACATGTTGATGATCGAGCCGCCGCCATTGGCGATCATGCCCGGCAGGAAGGCCCGGATCAGCCGGAACATCGACTTCACGTTGAGATCGAAGGCCAGGTCATAATCCCGGTCGCTGGCTTCGAGGATCGTGCCGGCATGGACGACGCCGGCGCAATTGAACAGGACGTCGATCGTTCCGGTCTCGGCGGCGAAGGCGGTGATCGCATCCGCGTTCAGGACATCGAGCTTGGCAACCGACATGCCCAGAGCCGAAAGCTCGGCGAGCTTTTCTTCGTTGATATCGGTCGCCGTGACGATCGCACCTTCGCGCTGGAAGGCCTCGGCCGCCGCGCGGCCGATACCCTGCGCCGCAGCCGTGATCACCGCACGCTTACCGGCCAGAAGTCCACCCATGTCATTCCTCCCTGTCGCGGCACTCGGCCACATCGATTTTCCGGACAAGGAATATCGGCGCCCCTCCGCTTGTCAAGCAGAAGAAACGTATTTTTATACAGAAAAAACTAAATCGCCGGAAAGCGGGCCGATCAGATTCTCACGCCGGTTTTCGCATCGAAGATATGGACGTCGGACGGGCGAACGGAAATGTCGATGATGTCCCCAGTCCGGACCGCCCGGCGCGAGGTTTCGACAATCGTCACCTCCGCCGTCGTCGAGGTGGTAAGATAGGTCGCCGACCCCGTGCTTTCGACGATGCCGACCGGCAGACGGAACACGCCCTGCCCCGGATCGACGAAATGCAGGTGCTCCGGCCGCAATCCCGCCGTCACGGTGCGGCCCGGTTCCAGCTGCCGGTCGAGCGGGATCGTCTGCTTCTCTCCGACATCGACAGCCAGAGACCGGCCATCTTCGCCGACGATTGCCGGCACGAAATTCATCGCCGGGGAGCCGATGAAGCCGGCGACGAAGCGGTTGGCCGGCCGGTCGTAAAGCTCCAGTGGCGCACCCTGTTGCTCGATGACGCCGTCCTTCATCACCACGACATGATCGGCCATGGTCATCGCCTCGATCTGGTCGTGCGTCACATAGACCGACGTCGCGCCGAGCCGGTCGTGCAGGGTGCGGATTTCCTTGCGCATGTGGACACGAAGCGCCGCATCCAGGTTGGACAGAGGCTCGTCGAACAGGAAAGCCTTCGGATGGCGGATGATTGCCCGGCTCATCGCAACGCGCTGGCGCTGGCCACCGGACAGTTCGCGCGGATAGCGGCCGAGAAGCTGGGACAGACCGGTGGTCGCCGCCACCTCCTCGGCCGCTTTCCTGGCTTCAGCTTTCGCGACACCGCGAATGCGCAAACTGTAGGTGAGGTTCTGCTCCACCGTCATGTGCGGGTAAAGCGCATAGGACTGGAACACCATGGCGATGTCGCGCTTGCGCGGCGGCACCTTGTTCATCAATTCGCCGGCGATCTTCAGATCACCCGTCGAGATGCTTTCAAGCCCGGCCAAGGAGCGCAGCAGCGTGGACTTGCCGCAGCCGGAGGGGCCGACGAGCGCGACGAAGCTGCCCTTTTCAATGGCAAGATCAATGTTTTTCAGCGCATGAAAGGCACCGTAGTATTTGTTGACGCCCGAGAGTTCGATCTGCTTGGTCATTTGATGGCTCCCGAGGTAAGGCCGGAGACGATGCGCCGCTGCAGCAGCACGAAGATGGCGAGAATGGGGGTCACGTACATGGTGGCATAGGCCATGATGTTGTTCCATTCGTTGGTGTTCGGCCCCATGAACGAATTGAGGCCAACGCTGGCGGGCTGCAACTCCACCGCCTGGATGATCGACTTCGAATAGACGAACTCGCCAAAGGCCTGCATGAAGATCAGGATGGCGCTGACGAGAATGCCATTGCGGGCAAGCGGCAGCACAATGTTGAAGAAGGCGCCGACCCGCGAATTGCCATCGACCAGCGCCGCCTCCTCCAGTTCCTGCGGCACGGCCATGAAAGTGGCACGCACCAGAACGACGAAGAACGGCATGCTCTTGGCGGCAATGGCGATGATCACCGCCAGTCGCGGCGTGTTCAGCATGCCGAGCTGCGAGAAGCCGACGAAGATCGGCGTGATCATCAGCGATGCCGGCAGGACCTGCAGCATCAGGATCAGGAACAGGCCGATATCGACCCAGACATTGCGGTAGCGCGCCAAAACATAGGCACAGCCGACGCCGAGAACTGTAATCAGCACCACGGCCCCGGACGCGATGACCAACGAATTCCAGAGATAGCGCGCCATGTTCCGGCTTTCCCAGACAAAGCCGTACGTTGCCCATTGCGGCTCGGACGGCCAGAAGCTCGGTGGCGTTGCAAACATCTCCGAGCCGCTTTTGAGCGCGGTGATGTACATCCAGTAGAGCGGGAATAGATAGAGCGACGCCATCAGGATGGCGATCACCAGCATCAGGCGATTGCGGTTGGTCTCGCTCATCCGCGCACCTCATGACGTGTCGAGCGCACATAGACGACTGCCGCAATCATGACGAAGACGATCATGATGACGGAGATGGTCGCGCCCTTGGCAAAATCATACTGCCGGAACGACAGGTCCCAGGCCCAGTATTGCGTGACGTTGGACGAGTTGTTCGGCCCGCCCGAAGTGATCGCGGCGAAAAGGTCGAACTGCTGCAAGGTGAAGATCAGGCCGAGCGCGATGATCGCACCGATGGTCGAACGCATCATTGGCAGGGTGATCGTCCAGAAGCGCTGCCAGGCATTGGCGCCGTCCAGTTCGGCGGCTTCATAGAGATCGCCGGGAATGCTTGCCAGGCCAACCGACAGCAGGATCATGTTGAAGGCGGTACCCAGCCAGATGTTGGCCATGATGACCGCATAGAGCGAATAGTTGGGATCGGAGCGCCAGAAAATATTGCCGCTGATGATGCCGCTTTCCTTCAGGATGAAATTCAGCACGCCGAAATCGCCCGACAGGATCCAGTTCCAGATGGCACCGACGACAAGGCCCGGCATCACCCAGGAGACGAGGAACAGACCGCGCAGCCATGAGGCGCCCGGGAAATTCACCCAGAAGAACAGCGCCAGTCCGAAACCGATCAGGAACTGTCCGGCAATCGAGCCGATGACGAAGATCGCGGTATTGCCGAGGATCGGCCAGGTTTCCGGCTGGGCGAACAGGTCCTGATAATTCTTGAAACCGACGAAGGGCCGCAGGAAGGTGCCGAGGCTGAACATGTCGACCTCCTGGAAACTCATCAGCACATTGTAGAGCAGCGGCAGCCCCGCCATCAGGAACAGAAAACCAAGCGGGAAGGCAACCAGCACGATATCGAAACCGCGGCCGTCCCTGACGCTGGAAAGGAGCCTCTTCATGGGGCCTCCGATGCTCCGAACGGGGTTGCCTGGCGCATTGGCGCGAAAGACAACCCCTTCCGGGAGGAAATGATGGATGGCGGAAGCCATCGGTGATTTTTCTTCTCCCCAGCGGAGAGAAGTGCCGAGCAAAGCGAGGCGATGCGGGGCCTCGGCGAAGCCGGAGCCGAAGCCAAAAAGTCGTGGCCTTCGGCCCCCTTGTCCGACCCTGCGGGCCACCTTCTCCCCGCTGGGGAGAAGAGGGAGCAAGGGGCATCCTCGTAACCGAAGATCAGCCCAGGACAGCCTTGATCTTCTCGGCGGCCTGATCAAGCGCATCCTTCGAGCTCATCTGGCCGGTCAGGGCTGCCTGGATGGCATCCTGGATCGCCTTGGAGATCTTCGGCCATTCCGGATGCGGGCCGCGCGGCTTGGCATATTTCAGCTGTTCGAGGAACACCTTCAGGCCGGCATCCTTGAGAGCCTGACCTGTCGCCGGGATGGTAATGTCCGAGCGGGCCGGAAGCTGGCCGTATTTCTCGAACATCTTGTCGTCCTGCGAGGCGAAATATTCGAGCGCCTTGAAGGCTTCTTCGGGATGCTTGGTCGATGCGAAGATCGCCCAGTTGAAATCGCCCATGGCCGAGGAGCGCTCGGCGCCTTCCTGCGGCACAGGCAGCAGCGTCACGCCCCAGTCGAACTTCGCTTCCTGCGTCATGCGGTCGAGTTCCCACGGGCCGGAGATCGCCATGGCGGCATTGCCGGAGTTGAACGTGCCGGTCGAATCCCACTGGCCACGCGTCAACGTATCCGGCGAGGCAAGCTTCTCGTCCATGATCGTCTTCCAGACGTCGAGCGCCTTCACCGCACCTTCGGAATTGATGTTCTCATAGCTGCCGCCGCCCATCTGCGCCCAGGGCAGGAACTGGAAGGTGCCTTCCTCGCTAGCCTTGGCGGAGAAAGCCAGACCATAGACGTTGGCGGCCGGGTCGGTCAGCTTGCGCGCATCCTCGACCAGTTCGTCCCAGGTCTGCGGCGGCTTGTTCGGGTCGAGGCCCTTGGCCTTGAACATGTCCTTGTTGTAGTAGAGCGCGATCGTGTTCGTCGCCTTCGGCACGCCGTAATATTTCCCGTCCCATTCGACCGATTTCAGCGGCCCGGGGAAGTAATTTTCCGGCTTGATCACCGTCGATTTCGAGATCATGTCGGTGAGATCGAGAAAGGCGCCGCGTGACGAGAACAGCGCATGTTCCGGATTGTCGATGGCGATGATGTCCGGCGCCTGGCCAGTCGAATAGGCACGCATGGCTTCGCTCACCACGTCATCGAACTGGATTTGGCGGTATTCGATCTGGATGCCGTTGTTGAGCTTGTTGAAATCCGCCACCAGAGTGGGAGCGGGCTGAATGTCGCGGTCGAGCGACCAGACGGTGAGCTTCACATCTTCCGCCTTCGCGGACAGACCAAGCATCGAGACGCCGGCAAGTGCCAGCGCGCCAATGACTGCATATTTGCGGATACCCATATTTTCCTCCTTGTGGTTATCCTTCGGCCGTCATCCTCCATGCCGGCCTTCTCATTTCCTTTCAGTCACGTCCAGCCGGGCCAGGCCCCAACGATGGGGCCGGCCTGACGGTTCAGGCGAGATCGACGACGAAATCGCCGCCCCGGCAAGTCTTCAGATAGTTGAGGCCGTGGACCTGGCCGGTCATCTCCAGCGCATCGCGGTAGACCGGATCATGCCAGCCCTCGATGTCGATGGAACCGGACCAGCCGGCAAGCCGCAGCTCGGAAATCACGTCCGTCCAGTTGGTATCGCCAAAGCCCGGCGTGCGCATGAAAACGAATTTTTCCTTACCGAAAATGCCGTGCTCGCGGATGACATCCCAGCGGATCGTCGCGTCCTTGCCATGCACGTGGAAGATTTTCTTGGCCCATTTGCGAATCTGCGGCAGCGGGTCGATGAGATAGACCATCTGGTGGCAGGGTTCCCATTCAAGCCCGATATTGTCGTCCGGCGTCTCGTTGAAAATCAGTTCCCAGGCATCCGGATTGTGGGCGATGTTCCAGTCGCCGGTCGCCCAGTTGCCGTCCATGGCGCAATTCTCGAACGCGATCTTGACGCCCTTGTCGGCGGCGCGCCTGGCAAGCTCGCTCCAGACTTCCTTGTAGCGCGGCAGGCTGTCGGTCAGCGGCGTGTTGCGGATGCGACCGGTAAAGCCGGCAATGCAGGTGGCGCCAAAGTGATGGGCATTGTCGATGCAATCCTTCCAGCCCTGCAGCGTGTCCCGGTCGATATCGGTGGTTTCCAGCGGATTGCCGAACATGCCGAGCGTCGAAATGGTGATATCGCGGTCGCCGATCGCCTCGACGCAACGTTTGCCGAGATCGGCGAGGTTCTGGCCGTTGGTCGTCTGCCAGAAGAAGGGCTCGAAACTTTCGAAACCGAGGTCAGCGATCTGCGCGATGCGCTTGGCCGCATCCCCCTTGTTGCCGCTGACCATCGTGCCGATGCGGATGGATTTTGCCGGATTGCTCATGAAACTGTCCTGTTCATAGGGTGACGCGCTGCCGGGTGCGGGCGCTCTCGATCGCCGCAAACACCATGGCAAGGCTATTGATATTGTCATTGCTCTCCGTTTCCGGCTTTTGGCCGGTGCGGATGGCCGCGAGGAAATCGGCGATGACGCTGGCATGACCATGGGTCTGCGCCTCGTCGGCCGGCTGCGGCACGTCGATGACCTCGATCGGCCGGAAGAACCCTTCCGATCCCGCCACGACGCCTGCCTGGAAAGTGTCGGCGCCGTCCCAGAGCAGCGTGCCCCTGGTGCCGATAATCCGCCACTGGCTTTCCCAGCTGGTATTGGCCCCTTCGGCGCTCCAGGAGCCACGATAGGTGAAGGTCACGTCGTCGGAAAATTCGAAGATCGCGTTGGCTGCCGCGCCGTGTGCATACCAGGAACCACGCGGATTGCTCTCGTGGCAGTAGACCGCGACCGGAACCTTATCGGCGACGAAGCGCGCCGCATCGAATGTGTGGATCGCCATGTCGAGCAGCAGCACATTGTCCATCTGCTCGCGAAAGCCGCCGAAATGCGCGCCGATGAAGAAGTCGCAATGGATGGCGGTGAGGTCGCCGAGCGCGCCGCTTTCGACCAAGCGACGAATACGCCGGATGCCGGAAATGAAGCGGCGGTTCTGGACGACGGCGTGGATCTTTCCGGCTGCCTCGGACTGGGCGATCAGCGAGCGACCTTCCTCGATCGAGGAGGCCATCGGCTTTTCGCTGAGCACATGGCATCCGTTGGCCAGCGCGGTCGCCACGACATCGTGGCGGGCGGATGGAATAACGACGTCGAAGACCAGGTCGGCGGAGGATCGGGACAGAATGTCGCCGAGGTCCGAGCCGATGATCGCGCCTGTCAATCCGAACTCCTCGGCCAGCTTTTCCGCCGCCGCCGGATTGACATCGACAAGCCCCACGACCTGAACGCTCGACCGGATTTCAGGTGTATCCGCGATCGCCTTCAGCCAGCCTTTGGCCATGGCTCCGCACCCGCACAAAACTGCACGCAAAATGGGATTCTCCTCCTCGAAATCTACGGTTTTCGCTCCATTTCGATCACCGTAAACGTTTACGGTACTATGAACGTTTTTTGAAACGTGTCAAGAGATGGGCCGTTGAGAAGCGAAATCGCACGGTGGAAGCGGCTGGAATGACGGGCATACGCAGGCTTGCGCAGCATCTGGATATTTCGATCGGAACGGTGTCGCGCGCGCTGAATGGTCGTCCTGACGTCAACGAGGAAACGCGCAAACGCGTGCTCGAAGCCGCCGCTGAACTCGGCTACGTACCCAACCAGTCCGGTCGCAGCCTGCGCCAGGGCACCACCAATATCATCGGCTTCATGATGCAGACCGGCGCGGAGATCACCGGCCAGGGCGACAGCTTCTTCATGAGCGTCTTCGACGGTGTGCAGACGGTCTTTGCCCGCCATCAACTTGATCTGGTCGTCCTGCTCTGCTCGTCGGAAGAGGACCGGGACGATTATCTGCGCCGTGTCGTCGCCCGTGGTTTTGCCGACGGCCTCATCCTGTCGGCGACCCAGCGCCACGATCCGCGTTTCGAATTCCTCGCCAAGCGCAAGATTCCGTTCGTCACGCTCGGACGAAGCCTGACCGATGTCGGCCAGCCTTGGCTCGACCTTGATTTCGAGGGCATGGCGCAGATTTCGATCGACCGACTGGTGGCGAAAGGTCATCGCCGCATCGCCGTCACCCGGCCGCATGACGACGTCAATCTTGGCTATCTCTTCGTCGACCAGAGCCGCAAGGCGCTGGAGGCACATGGCCTCACGCTCGATCCCGACCTGATCTTCAGCTCCACCCCAAACGAAGCCGGCGGTTACCAGATCGCCCGGCAGCTTCTCGCCAGGAAGGACCGGCCGACCGCAATCCTGCTGGTCAACGAAACCATCGCCCTCGGCCTTTACCGGGGTCTCAACGAAGCCGGCTGCAAGCCGGGGCGCGACATCGCCGTCATCGGCCGCCAAAGCCCGCAATCGCATTTCCTGTCGCCGAGCCTCACCGGCTTCAAGCTGTCACGACGCGATCTCGGCATCGCGCTGGCGGAAGCCCTGCTCGCCACCATGCCAGCCTTCAGCCATTTCTATCCGGAAGCGAGCCTGAGAAAAGTCTGGAGCGAGGACCTGGTCGAGGGCGAAAGCGACGCCTTCTCGCTTTCGGGCTGACGCGATTACAGCAGGGCAATCTTTGCGACTTGAAGAACGGCGCGGGGCAGTGCAAACCATTGGGATAATTTTCGAAATCGGAGCCCTTGCCCCATGCCCGGCCCTGCCCTCGATCACAGTGATACCGACCAGATCCTTCCGACAAAGGCGGATGTCGTCACCATCGGCGGCGGGATCATCGGGGTGAGCACCGCCTTGTTTCTCGCCGAGCGCGGCGTCGATGTCGTGCTCTGCGAAAAGGGTGCTCTCGGCGGTGAGCAGTCGAGCCGGAACTGGGGCTGGGTGCGCGTCATGGGCCGCGACCGACGGGAAATTCCGCTCGCCATCGAAGCGCAAAAGATTTGGGACGGGCTCGATGTCCGCGTCGGGGGAAACACCGGATTCCGCCGCTCCGGCATTCTGTATATCGCCGAAACCGAAAGGGACCTTTCCAACCAGGCAAGATGGCTGAAACTGGCGCAAGCGCACGGCCTCGACACCCGCCAGATCGGCGCGGACGAAACCGCGGCGCTGATGCTGGGCGCGACGCAGCGCTACAAGGGCGCGCTCTATACGCCAAGCGATGCCCGCGCGGAGCCGCAAACGGCGGTTCCCGCCATCGCTGCCGGCGCGAGAAATGCTGGTGCCCGCATTCTCACCGGCTGTGCCGTTCGCGGCATCGAGAAAAGTACGGGCCGCATCAGCGCCGTGATCACCGAGAAGGGGCGCATCGAGACGTCATCCGTCGTGCTCGCCGGTGGTGCCTGGTCGCGGCTGTTCTGCAAGGGGCTGGATATCCGGTTGCCGCAGCTGAAAGTCCGCAATACCGTGCTGCGCACCGGCCCGGTCAGCGGCGGACCGGACGGCGCCGGCGCGACATCCAGTTATGCCTACCGAAAACGCATGGACGGCGGCTATACGGTCGCCAATGGCGGCATCAACCAGCATGCGCTGGTGCCCGACAGTTTTGCCTTCTTCCGGGACTTTCAACCGGCCAGGAAGGCGGAGGGCGAATCCGTCCAGGTTGGTCTTAGCGCCCTTAGCTGGCAGGAACTGTTCGAGATTTCCGCCGTGCCGCTCGACCGTCCCGGCGCCTTCGAGAAACACCGCATCCTCGACCCGAAGCCGGACAGCAAGTCCGCCTTGCTGGCATTGCAGGCGGCGGCCGAGGCGATGCCGATCCTGCGCAATGCCGAAGTCCAGCAGATCTGGGCCGGCCTGATCGATGTCACGCCCGATGCCGTCCCGGTGATTTCCGAGGTTGACGACATGCCCGGCCTGATCATAGCCACTGGTTTTTCCGGTCATGGCTTCGGCATCGGCCCGGGCGCCGGGCATCTGGCGGCTGATCTCGTCACCGGCCACACGCCGATCGTCGATCCCGCACCGTTTCGCTTCAGCCGCTTCTCGGACGGCACACCGATCGAAATCGCACCGCCGGTTTGACCGCAACTACCAGCGCAACGACGCCGTATGCACCGGCGCATTCCAGAGTTCGGTCAGGCTATCATCGAGCACGGTCACCGTTATCGACATGCCGGCCATGTCGAGCGAAGTCACATAGGTCCCGACAAGGCTGCGGCTGATGGTGACGCCATGGCCCTCGAAGAACGCCCGCGCCAGCCCGAACACGAGATAGAGTTCCGACAGCGGCGTGCCGCCCAGACCGTTGACGAACAGCAGAATCGACTGTCCGGAGAGCCCGCCGAAATCCTCCAGGATATGGCCGCAGATCAGAGTCACGATCGATGATGCATCGGTGATCTGAGCGCGCGCACGCCCCGGTTCGCCGTGAATGCCGACACCGATCTCCATGTCATTTGGGCCGAGCACGAAGGTTTCGCGCGTCGTCTGCGGCACCGTCGTTCCCTTGAGCGCGACGCCCATCGTCCGGGTCAGACTGACGACCGTATCGCCAAGCATCTTCAGTTCCGGCAGGGTCGCACCCGCTTCAGCGGCCGCGCCGATGATCTTTTCGACCACCAGCGTGCCCGCCACGCCACGGCGGCCGGTTCCGTGCGCCGAACGCGCGACAGCGATATCGTCGCTGACGATAACGGTCTCGATGCGGCGGGGTCCATCTGCCGCCGCCATTTCGGCGGCCATTTCGAAGTTCATGACGTCGCCGTCGTAGTTCTTGACGATCAACAGCGTTCCCGCACCATTATCGGTGTCGCGGATCGCCGAAAGGATCTGGTCCGGCGTCGGTGAGGTGAAGACATACCCGGTACAGGCGGCGTCCAGCATGCCAGAACCGACGAAGCCGGCATGCATCGGCTCGTGACCGGCGCCGCCACCGGAAATGATTGCAACCTTGTCGGCACTCGGCGTCCGTCTCTGAACGTGTTTCCTGTCCGTACCGAACGCAACGATATCGCCATGCGCGGCGACGAACCCCTCCAGGCAATCCTGCGCCAGCATGCCGGCGCTGTTCATGAATTTCTTCATCTCCCGCTCCCTGCCGCGATCGTATCCGAGCAGGGCGAATTTTCCAGTGCCGTTCTCGGCATTTCGGGATGAACCAAATCAGTCTCCCTCGCCGATGATCAGCACGATCTTCTGGATGAAGTCCTGGATGGCCTCGTCGAGCATCCGGTTCTTTCGCTCATCGCCGAAATCGGCGACCATCACCGTCAGTTGCCGCAGGCCGCCGGCACTGCCGAGATCCGGCAGCTTGCCGGGATGCGCCAATTGATAGGCTTCAAGGAAACGATCCTGCTCGGCCTTGCTGACATGGCAGACCTGGAAAATCGTTGCGAGATGCCGGGCGGGCAGCGGCGTGGCATAGCCGGGGCTGGTGATCTGGGTGACGAAGCTGCGATGTTTGCCAAGCGCCACGGCCAAGCGCTGGCGCGTGCCGGACGGCCGGTTGTCGATGATACCAGCGAGGATCGCCTTGTAGGCCATGATGGCCTCTTCGTTTGCGTCGCGTCCCATCAGCTGTCCACCCTCGCCTGCGCCAGCCCCGTCCTTATGACGCCGAGTTGCGCGGGAGCAACCGAAATTTGCCTCAGCCCGACGGCCAGCAACCTCGACAGACTGGCGGGATCGCTGGCCATGTCGCCGCAAATTCCGATCGGCTTGCCCATGTCGCGAGCGGTCTTTACCGCCTGTGCGACCAACCGCAACACGGCCGGCTCAGCCTGCCGATAGAGATCGACAACCGCGGGATTGTCACGGGCGGCGGCGGTCAGATATTGCGCCAGATCGTTGGTACCCAGCGAGAAGAAATCGGCTGACGTAAACGTGTCGAGCATGATCGCGGCGGCGGGAACCTCGACCATCATTCCGATCGCCGGCATGCTGGTCGAAATCTGCCGGGCAGCCAGGGCAGCGGCCTCCTCCTCGAAGAGGCGCCGCGTGTCTTCCACCTCACGCGGGAAAGTCACCATCGGCAGAAGGACCTTCAGCGGTCCCAATGCACCGACGCGCAACAGGGCCCGCACCTGGACTCTGAGAATCTCGGGCCTCGCCAGAAGCAGCCGGATGCCGCGAAGCCCGAGAAAGGCGTTGCGCTCCTCCAGACCGACGCTACCAAGCGGCTTGTCGCCGCCGAGATCGAACAACCGGATGGTCACCGGCTTGTCGCCGGCCCAGTCAAACACCTGCCGATAGAGATCAACCTGCTTTTCCTCGTTGAGGAGATCGGCGGGAGGGACGAGGAATTCCGTTCGCAACAGACCGATGCCGTCGCAGACACCGGGATCCAGCTTGTGGATTTCGGAGAAGTCGTTGATATTGAGCAATAGCTCGATAGCGCCGTTTTGCACCGACATGGCCGGGAAAAATCCGGCTGTCCTATCCGGAACGTCCTGCTCGCGGCTGGCCGCCGCCGCGATATCACTCTCATGCGGATGCACCACGACAATGCCAAGGATGCCATCGGCGAGGACCGGCATTTCCGTCTCGACGGCAAGGCTTCCAAGCCCGACCACCATCGGCACGCCCTTAGCCCGCGCCAGAAGCGCGACATGGCTGGCCGTACTGCCCGCCTCGAGCACGATGCCGCCGCCACCTGTCCAGTCATGGCCAAGAAACAGGCTCGGCGCCATGTCTCGACCGACAAAGATGGAACCCGGCGGGAAATCGTCAGGCGGGCTTCCCTCCAGCGCCCGCAGGACCCGGTCGCGGATGTCGATCACATCGACCGCGCGCGCCTTGACGTCGTCATCCCCAGATTGCTCGAAGCCGGCAATATACTCCTCCAGGGCCGTGGCCCAGGCGCGGGCAGCATTCAATCCTCGCCCGATATGCTCCACCGCCATGTCGCCAATCGCCGGATCGCGCAGCATCTCCACCTGGAACTCGATAATCTCGGCGCTCAAGGGATCATTGCGGGTCATGAGGGATTCGAGGTCGGCGATAGCAATGCTTATCGCTTCCTGGAGCAGATCAAATTCGAGCAAAGGCGATACCCGGCCTTCCGAAAGCCTGATGGCGACGGGCGCAACATAGGCGGGGCCGACCGCATAACCCTGCCCGTTTCCCTGGCCCTGTAGCCTAAGCGCCCCGGACATGGGGTCTTTCCTCGGCGAAATCGTTGACGAACAGGGCTTCGAGCATGGCGATGGCCTCATCGGCCCTGAGACCACGCGCCCGGATACGCAGGGTCGATCCCTTGCGGATGCGCGCGCCCATCACCTTGACGATGCTCTTGGCATTGAGCCAGAGGCCGGACCTATTCACCTCGATCTCGATCGTGCACGGAAAGCTCTTGGCGAGCCGCGTGAAGACGACCGAAGGGCGGGCGTGCAGCCCGACACCATGGGTGATCATCAGTTCGACCGAGGCATTGCCACCGGTTGAACCCGTGCCGTTCAAAGCCATGTGCCCCTTGTCCGTCATGACGGCGACAGCTCCTGCGCCGTCGCCACGACCTTGGCCAGCGACGCCCCACCCGACGCTTCCGCCGCGGCAATGACGGCACCCTCGACAATCGGCGCATTACAGATGACGATGCGCGGAGCGCGCGCCTCGCCGCTCATCTCGATCGCCATTTCACTGTTGGTTTCCGCGCCGCCGAGATCGACGAAGATCGCCACCCCCGCCTCGGACCAGGCCTCGTCGATCGCCTTCAGGATCGCGCCGGTATCGGTGCCGAGACCGCCGGCCGGATTACCGCCGCACCAGGCAAGCGGCACGCTGTTTCCCACCATCTGCCGCACCATGTCGGCAGCCCCCCTGGCAACGAGCGGCGAATGGGAAACGATGACGATGCCGACATTCTCTCTGCTGACAGTCATTCGATGCCTGCCTCCGTCAGTTCCCGACAGATCGTGGCGGCGAGAAGCGCACAGCTGGCGGCACCGGGGTCCATGTGACCGATGGAGCGTTCGCCCAGAAACGAAGCCCGCCCGCGCATGGCCTTCATGTCGATCGTCATTTCGGCAAAACCTTGAACGTGCTGCGCCAGCAGGTGAAGAGGCGTGTGCCTTATCACCTCGTCACTGAGAGGGTAAAGAACGTCCAGCAGCGTTTTTTCGCCGGTGGACGACTTGCCGCGCCGGGCGACGGCGGCAACGGCTTGAGACAAGGCGTTCGGCCAGTTGGATGTCCGGCGCAGAGCAGCGCCCAATTCCAGCAACAGGGTGCCATAAAGAGGTCCCGCCGCACCGCCGATGTTCATCACCAGCGTCGTGCCAGCAGCCATCAGCGCATCCGCGGGCGGCATCGTCGCCAGTTGCCGGCTTTCCGCCGCCAAAGCATCCAGCCCGCGCCGCAGGTTGGTGCCGTGATCGCCGTCACCGATCGCGCGATCGAGATCGCAGAGATCGGCTTCCCGTTCGGCGATGGCTTCCCGGCACGCCTCGATCATACGGCTGATCACTGCTGCGTGGTCGATGACCGGCCGGGGTTCGTCCACAGTGATCATGCCGGCTCCAGAATGCCGGCTACGGCGGCGAAGACTTCAGCGACGGCATGCGCGCCGGGATCCATCACGCCATCAAGATCGCTTTCGCCGATATAGGCTGATCGCCCGGCCTTGGCCTTGCGCATCTCCTTCGTCGCTTCCGCGCCCTTCCGCGCCGCCTCCGCTGCGGGACGGAAGCCGCCGCTTGCCAGGGCATGCAGCGCCGGAGACAGCGCATCGACCATGGTACGGTCGCCCGGACGCGCGCCGCCATAGTAGGTCATACGGTCCAGTCCGGCCAGAAGTGCCGCCACCAGCGTCGCCCCGTCGCCGCTCGCCTTGCCGGCTGCGGTGAAGAAGATCGACAGGAGCACACCGCTCGATCCGCCCATGGCGGTGGACAGCGTTTCGCCGATCACGGCGAAAAGCGCTGCCCTGTCGGCAAAGGGCAAGCTGCCCGCCAAAGCCTGAATGCTGCGGACGCCGGTCGCCACCGTCGAGCCGGTATCGCCATCACCGGCCTTGGCATCCAGCCGGTTGAGTTCTGTCTCCAGACCAATCAACCGCTCGCAGACCGAGGCGACGACACGCTCGACCGCCGGATCCCGGCTGACCGAGACAGCTGCAATCGCCTTTGCCGCCTTCGGTGCCGGCAGGATCGCCACATCTCGAGGCTCAACGGCCGCCAGCCAGGCGTGCGGCGCGACGGGTGCCAGCAAGGCCTTCCGGCGCTCCGGATCGAGCCGGATCAGCGACAGCGAAAAGCCGTTCATGTTGAGCGCCGTCATCAGAGGCCCCGGCCCGACCGTCAAAGTGACGCGAGATGCAAAGGGCGAGCCGAGAACAGCATTGGCGATTAGCGACATTTCCACCGGTGGCACAGCACCGAGATTGTTGATCAGCAGGGCATAGTCGCCATCCCGCTTCATCGCGGCAGACAACCGTTCCGTCATGATGGCGATGATGCTGTCGGCCGCCCGGACGGTGATCTTCTCGACGCCGGGCTCGCCATGGATGCCGAGGCCCAGTTCACCCTGATCGGCTGCCAGCCTGTCCTCATGCGGCTGGCCGGGAATGGAGCAGGACGAATAGGAGACACCGAGCGATACGATATCGGCAGCGGCAGCCTTTGCCGCAGCCGCAACCGAAGTGAGGCTTTCGCCGCTTTCGGCCAGATGCCCGGCGATCTTGTGGACGAAGAGCGTGCCCGCGACGCCGCGCGGCTGGTTGATATCGGGCAGCGCGATATCATCGGCGACGATGACCATCTCGACATCGAAACCTTCCGCCCGCGCCTTTTCCGCCGCAAGGCCGAAGTTCAGCCGATCGCCGGTATAGTTCTTGACCACCAGCAGGCAGCCCGACTTGCCGGTCACGGCGCGGATCGCCGTCAGGACCGCGTCGACACTGGGCGAGGCAAAGATTTCGCCCGATACTGCCGCCGTCAGCATT
The DNA here is from genome assembly GCF_035497515.1 of Pararhizobium sp. Lineage (GTDB taxonomy): Bacteria > Pseudomonadota > Alphaproteobacteria > Rhizobiales > Rhizobiaceae > Pararhizobium. The sequence goes on from NZ_DATJDJ010000210.1 coordinate 52,109, forward strand.
CCCCTGCCGACGAAGCCGGCATGTGACGGCTCATGGCCGGCGCCGCCGCCGGAAATAACGGCGACACGGGATCTGTCCCAATCGGCACGAACGATCACCTTGATGTCCGGATAACTGTCGAGGCGCGCCAGCGTTCCGGGCTGCGACGTCCGCAACAGCCCGTCGAGGGCTTCGGTGACAATGTTTCCCCTGCGATTGAAGAAATGTTTCATGGCCTTCATCCAGTCCGTTATCGACCTGCATCCTTCCGCCGCGGCGTGAATGATGCAACCTCCGTGTTTTGATTATACAAGCCGTTGTCCGTCCGATCCGAAATAGAGCGGATCCTTCAACATCAAGGTGATCTTGTCACCCGGCATGACGGGCACATAGGGGTTGGCCAGCGTAACCAGCTTGTGCCCGCCGATGCGCATGTGCAGATGGCTCTGGTCGCCCAGATGCTCGATCCAGTCGATCTCGGCATTGGCATTCCCGTTTGCCGCATGAATTTCGAGATGCTCGGTGCGCGCCCCGATCGTCTTCGTTCCGCGCGGCGGTCGGCCGCCAGGAACCAAGCCTTCGGGGATGAGGTTGATATGCGGCTGGCCGAGCCTTGCCGCCACATGCAGGTTGACGGGGTTGCTGTAGATTTCGCGCGGCGTTCCCAACTGAACGAGTTCGCCATCATTGAGGATACCGATCCTGTCCGCCATCGTCATCGCCTCGATCTGATCGTGGGTGACGTAGAGCAGCGTCGAGCCGAGTTCACTCTGGATGCGTTTCAGTTCCAGTCGCAATTCACCGCGCAGCTTGGCATCGAGCGACGAGAGCGGCTCGTCCATCAGGTAAATCGACGGCTTGCGCACCAGCGCGCGGCCAATGGCGACACGCTGCATTTCGCCGCCAGAAAGACGGGTTGAACGGTTTTCCAACTTGTGATCGATCCGCACCATCCGGGCGACTTCGCGGACGCGCCGGTCGATTTCGGCCTTGCCCAGCCGCCTCGCGGGCGAACGCAGCGGAAAGGCCAGGTTTTCGTAGACGGTCAGATGCGGATAGAGGGAATATTGCTGGAAGACGAAGGCGACGTCACGGCCGGCCGGTGCAGCACCCGCCATATCCTGTCCGCCGATCGTCATGCGGCCCCTGTCCGGCTTCTCAAGCCCCGCGATCAGCCGCAGCGTCGTCGTCTTGCCGGCTCCCGTCGGACCGAGCAGGACGATAAATTCACCATCGCGAATGGTTAGCGTCAGGTTACGTACCGCCTCGGATTCACCGAACGATTTGGAGATATTCTGGAGCGACACCTCAGCCATGACGGGCCTCCGTATAAAGGGATGATTTCACCGCACGGCCCGAAGCGCAGTCGAACAGGGAGAGTTTCTCGCTGTTGAGTTCAAGCCCCACAGTCTCGCCGATCCGGAAGGTACGGTCGGCCGGGACTCGCGCCTTGAGCAGGCCCTTGCCGGTTTCGATGGCGACGATCTGGTTGGTGCCAAGGTATTCGGCGCCATAGACCGAGCCACGCAAGGCCGAACTGTCGTTGAAGCGGATATGCTCCGGCCGGATACCGAGCGCCAGTTCACCCGTCGCCATATCCTGACGCACTTCCGGAAGCGCTATCTCCACACCATCGACAGAGACAGACCGCGTGCCCATCTGCAGGCCAGAGGTGAATTTCAGGAAGTTCATCGGCGGCGAGCCGATGAAGTCAGCGACATACATGGAGGCCGGGTGATGGTAGATTTCCTGTGGCGTCCCGAACTGCTCGATAATGCCGTGGTTCATGACCGCGATCTTGTCCGCCATGGCCATCGCTTCATGCTGGTCATGGGTGACGTAGACCGTCGTTGCATGGATGCGATTGTGCAGCTCGCGCAACTCATGGACCATGACCTCGCGGAATTCCGCATCAAGCGTTCCGAGCGGCTCATCCATCAGGAAGCATTTCGGCCGCCGCACGATCGCCCGCCCGAGCGCCACCCGCTGCCGGTCGCCGCCCGCAAGACCGGAAACGGACTTGTCGAGAATATGGCTGATCTGCAGGAGCTTTGCCGTCTCCTCGACGCGCGCCTTGATCTCCGCCCTCGGCACGCCCTGCGACAGGAGCGGGAAGCCGATATTCTTGCGCACATTCATATGCGGATAGAGCGCGAACAGTTGGAAGACGAAGGCGATGTCGCGTTCGCTGGCGCGGTTGAAGGTGACGTCCTCGCCATCGAGATAGATCTTGCCGCTGGTCGGCAGTTCCAGGCCCGCGATCATCCGAAGCGTCGTGGTCTTGCCGCAGCCCGAGGGCCCCAGCAGCGCCAGGAACTCGCCGTCCTCGACGGTGAAGCTCGAATCCTGCACCGCGACGAAATCGGCGAACTGCTTGCGCAGGTTTTCAATCCTGATTTCAGCCATGGGTCACTCCGGAAATTTCGACACGATGATGAACATGACGGTACCGACCAGAAGCGTCACCAGCGAATAAGTATAGAGGATCAGCGCGAAGGGCTGGAACAGCATCAGGAAGCCGATGGCGATCAGCGCCGTTGCAATATTTTCCATCGGCCCGCGCCGGAAGAAGAAAGGGCGCTTCTTCGTCAGTTTGGTTATTTCCTTGGTCATTTGCGCACCGCTCCGAAAGTTATTCCGCGCAGCAGCTGCTTGCGCAGAAGGATGGTGAAGACGAGGATCGGCACGAGGAAGATGGTCGTTCCGGCGGCCACCGCCGGCCAGTCCTGTCCGCCCTCGCCGATGATCGTCGGGATGAAGGGCGGCGCCGTCTGCGCTTCGCCGGACGTCAGGAGAGCGGCAAAGGCATATTCGTTCCAGGCGAAGATCAGGCAGAAGATGGCCGTGGCCGCGATCCCGGTCGTCGCCTGCGGCAACACGACCTTCCAGAAGGCCTGCAGCCGCGTGTAGCCGTCGATCATCGCCGCCTCCTCGTATTCACGCGGAATCTCGTCGATGAAGCCCTTGAGCAGCCAGACCGCAAGCGAGACGTTGACGGCGGTATAGAGCAGGATCATGCCGAGCGCCGTATCGGAGAGGCCAAGCTCCCGGTACATCAGGAAGATCGGAATGGCGACGGCGATCGGCGGCATCATCCGGGTCGACAGGATGAAGAACAGGAGATCATCCGCCAGCGGCACCTTGAAGCGCGAGAAGCCGTAGGCCGCCAGCGTTCCGAGGAAGACGGCCAGGAATGTCGAGCCAAAGGCGATCACCAGCGAATTGACGAAACGCGGCAGGAAGTTGGACGGCCCGGCAATCACCATGTTGCGTTTGCGCGAGACTTCGTCGCAGGTGCTGGTCGGCGCCGGCAGAGAGGCGATGTAGTCCGGTGTCTGCCGGGTGCGCGTGGTGAAGAGGTTGCAATAGCCCTCGAGTGTCGGCGAGAACAGGATCTTTGGCGGATAGCTGATCGAATCCGGCGGCGATTTGATGCTGGTGAGGAAAATCCAGGCCAGCGGCACCATGGTGATCAGCGCATAAAGGATGACGATCGCACCGGCGATGCGCTTGGTCGTGAGGCTCGGCTCAACGACTGAATGGGCTGAGTTGACGGCGCTCATCGTTGCTTCACCTTGTTGAGTGCTTTCACATAGATATTGGCGAGACCGAACACCGCGACGAAGAGAACGATGGCAAAGGCCGAGGAGCGTCCCGTCGCCCAGGCCTCGAAGGCCTGCCGCTTCAGGGTGATGGAAGCGACCTCGGTGACCGAACCCGGCCCACCGCCGGTGAGCAGCGTCACCATGTCGAACATCTTGAAATTCTCGATGCCGCGGAAGAGCACGGCCAGCATGATGAACGGCAGCGCCATCGGCACGGTGATCGACCAGAACTGCCGCCAGGCAGATGCACGATCAACCTCTGCCGCCTCGTAAATATAGTCGGGAATGGAGCGCAGGCCGGCAAGGCAGATCAGCATCACATAGGGCGTCCACATCCAGGTATCGACGATGATGATGGCCCAGGGCGCCAGCGAAACATTGCCCAGCATCTGGATCTGCGTCGTCGGGATACCGGTCAGGAACGACACCGCATAGGCGAACAGTCCGATCTGCGGCTCATAGAGAAAACGCCAGAAATTGCCCACGACGGCGGGCGACAACATCATCGGGATCAGCACGATCGTGGTCCAGAACGCATGGCCGCGAAACTTGCGGTCAATGAGATAGGCGAGCGCAAACCCGATCAGCATCTGCAAGAGGATCGTCCAGAAGACGAAATGCGCCGTCGTCTGCATGGCCTGCCAGATGTCGGGGTCGTTGAGGACCCGCTCGTAGTTTCTCAGGCCCACGCCCTCGACGACGGCATTCGGTCGGTTGGCGCGGTAATTGGTGAAGGACAGATAGACCGCCCAGAGCAGCGGAAAGATATTGATGGCCAGCAACAGGGTGATGGCCGGCGCAATAAACAGCCAGGCAATTGCCCTGTCGGACAGGCCCCTGACGCGGGTCGCAATCGGCATCGGCGTGGCTTTCGCCGCCACCTCTGCCGCCTTGTCGATAATGGAAGAATTGGAAAGGGTCAAAACGTCACCTGGTCTTCATGGACATGATCAAGCTGGCGGCCCGGCCGTTCGCCGGTCCGGAACGCCATCCGGGGAGGTGTCCCCCAAGGGCAAGAATCCGATCAGATCTTGCCATCGTCCTCGAAGGTTTCGGTCCAGTCCTTCACAAGCCCGTCGAGGGCTTCCTTGGCTGTTCCGTCGCCGGCAATCACGTAATTGTGGACCCGCTTCTGCATGGCTTGCAAGAGCGGCGCATAGCTCGGCTCGGCCCAGAAATCCTTGACGATCGCCATGGAGTCGAGGAAAGCCTGCGCATAAGGCTGGCTGGCGGCGAAGCCCGGCGCGTTAACGACCGCATTGAGGCAGGAATAACCGCCGAGTTCCCACCATTTCGCCTGAACGTCGGGCTGCGCAAACCACTTGATGTATTGCAGCGCCTGTTCCTGCTTGTCGGAATAGGCGACAACGGAGATACCCTGGCCGCCGAGCTGGGCGAAATGCTTCTTTTCCGCCGGGTTCGGGAAGAAGCCGATCCGGTCGCCACCGACCTTTTCGTCCTTGTAGAGGCCGGGCCAGGTGAAGGCGAAGTTCATCTGCATGGCCACCTGGCCGGATTTGAAGGCGTCCGCAGATTCGGTCATGTAGACGTTGGAACTGCCGGGCGGTGTGCAGCAATCGTAGAGCGACTTGTAGAATTCAAGGCCCTTGACCGCATCCTCGGAGTTGACGAAGCCCTCCATCTCATAGGGCTTGTCCGGATTGTCGTACTGGAAGCCCCAGTCATAGAGCACATTGGTGACGCCCATTGTGATGCCTTCCGAGCCGCGCTCGGTATAGATCGAGGCGCCATAGACCGTCTGACCGTCGACCTTGCGGTTCTGGAAGAATTCGGCGATCTGCTTCAGCTGCTCATAGGTCTTCGGAGCATCCAGCTTCCAGCCGTATTTCTCCTCGAATTCCTTCTGCAACTCCGGCTTTTCGAACCAGTCCTTGCGATAGGTCCAGCCGACCACGTCGCCCATGGCAGGCAGTGCCCAGTAGTTCGGCGTATTCTTCGGCCACTCCGAATAACCGACGACGGTCGCCGGCACGAAGTCATCCATCTTGATGCCTTCCTTGTCGAAGAATTCGTTCAGCTTGACGTAATGGCCGTTTTCAGCCGAGCCGCCGATCCACTGGCTGTCACCGATGATCAGGTCGCAGAGCTTGCCGTGGGAATTGAGCTCGTTGAGGAAGCGGTCGGCATAACTCGTCCACGGCACGAATTCGAACTTCATCGTCGTGCCGGTCTTGGCGGTAAAATCCTTGGACAGTTCCACCAGCGCGTTCGCCGGGTCCCAGGCGGCCCAGCACAGAGTCAGCTCTTCGGCCTGCGACACCGACGGCAGGGCCGTGAACATCGTCAGTACCGTCGTTGCGCCCAGAAGGGCCTTGGTCAGTTTCCGCATGTAATCCTCCCAGATACAGAAGCCGGCACCACGCCGTCCTCGCGAATTCGACTGCTGGCGCGCGGCCGCAAATTTCGTTCCCCCGAAACATGCACCAGCGCACCGTCACCTGCCGGGGACAGCACCACGCTTGAATTTATTGAGCTCCCCGCCCTTTGCCCTGGCCTCACACCCGCCGTGTTGAGCAATATGTTTAGTAATATCCAATTTACTAAACATGACAAGAGGCAATCGTTGCTGCGGCGCACAACGGCGGCACACCGGAAAATCCGGAATTTTCGCTGCAGGGAAAATACTCCCGACTAAACAAATAGTTCAGTTGAAGGGGCCGCTCGTCGCCAGCGCCAAACAAAACATCCCCGAATGCGAAAAGCGTTCGGGGATGCGCGACGAAAACAGTCAAAATGCTGCAGGGCAGGCTGGGATCAGCCCATGCGTTCCGATGCATAGGAGCCCGGGCTTGCCGGGAAAACGACGGTGCGATTGCCGTTGATGAAGGTGCGATTGTGGATATGGGCATGCACGGCACGGGCCAGAACCTGGCTTTCGACATCGCGGCCGATCGAAACATAGTCTTCCGCCGACTGCGCATGGGTGATGCGGGCAATGTCCTGCTCGATGATCGGACCTTCGTCGAGATCGGCGGTGACATAATGCGCCGTCGCCCCGATCAGCTTCACGCCGCGCTCATAGGCCTGCTTGTAGGGATTGGCGCCCTTGAACGACGGCAGGAACGAGTGGTGGATGTTGATGATCTTGCCCGACATTTTCTGGCACATGGAATCCGACAGAATCTGCATGTAGCGGGCAAGCACGATCAGTTCCGTGCCGGTCTGCTCCACCACGTCCATGATGCGGGCTTCGGCCTGCGCCTTGTTGGCCTTGGTCACCGGAATATGGTGGAACGGGATGTCGTGGTTGACGACGACCTTCTGGTAATCGAAATGGTTGGAGACGACGCCGACGATCTCGATCGGCAGCGCGCCGATCTTCCAGCGGTAGAGCAGGTCGTTCAGGCAATGGCCGAACCGCGACACCATCAAAAGCACCTTCATCCGGTGCTCGCTGTCGCGGATATCGGCCGCCATGCCGAACTTCGCCTTCACCGCCTCGAACCCCGCTGAAAGTTTTTCCAGCGACGCTCCTTCCTGGCTGATGAAGGTCAGGCGCATGAAGAACAGCCCGGTTTCCAGGTCGTCGAACTGCGAGCTGTCGGAGATGTAACAACCCTCTTCCGCAAGATAACCCGTGATCGCAGCGACAATGCCGCGCGTGGACGTGCAGGATACGGTCAGGACGTAGCTTTTCATCGGTCTCAGTCTCATGGCTCGAGGTCTTCGCCGGCCCTCCCGGCCCGGCATCGTGAAACGGAAGCTATCGCGACGCCGGCCTGCCCGTCCATCCGTTTCGCGACATCGGATAGCAGGAACAGGCCATGTCGTCTCTTCTCGTCTTTAAACAGTTAACGACACTCAGATATCGAGTGTCGTCTGGCGCTCCCATTCGGTGAACTGGGAGGCATAGTTGTTCCATTCGATATGCTTGAGCTTCAGATAGGATGCGGAAAAATCGAGGCCGAGCGCGGCCTTCAGTTCCTCGTCCTTGTCATAGGCGCGCAGCGCATCGAGCAGGTTGAGCGGCAGCTTCGGCGCATCCTTGATCGTATGGCCATCCTTGTACATGTCGATATCGTAGTGCGGGCCTGGATCGGCATTCGTGCGCAGGCCGGAGAGACCGGCGGCGATGATGATCGCCTGCAGCAGGTACGGATTGACCGCACCATCCGGCAGGCGAAGCTCGAACCGGCCGGGACCGGGCACGCGCACCATGTGGGTGCGGTTGTTGCCGGTCCAGGTCACCGAGTTCGGCGCCCAGGTGGCGCCCGAGATCGTCCGCGGCGCGTTAATGCGCTTGTAGGAATTGACCGTCGGATTGGTGATGGCAGCAAGCGCCGAGGCATGTTTCATGATGCCGCCAAGGAATGTGCGGCCCTTGGCAGACAGGCCGAACGGCATCGCCTTGTCGGCAAAGGCATTGGTCTTGCCTTCGAGATCCCAGACAGAGATATGGGCGTGGCAGCCATTGCCCGTCAGCCCCTTGAAGGGCTTGGGCATGAAGGTTGCCCGAAGCCCATGCTTTTCGGCGATCGACTTGACCATGAACTTGAAGAAGGAATGCTTGTCGGCCGTCTGCAGCGCGTCGTCATATTCCCAGTTCATCTCGAACTGGCCGTTCGCATCCTCATGGTCGTTCTGGTAGGGTTTCCAACCCAATTCCAGCATCGCGTCGCAGATTTCGGCGATGACATCGTAGCGGCGCATGACGGCCTGCTGATCGTAGCAGGGCTTTTCCGCCGTATCATACTGGTCGGAAATCACCGAACCATCGGGCGAGATCAGAAAGAATTCCGGCTCGACGCCGGTCTTGACGCGCAGACCTTCCCTGGCGGCTTCGTCGATCAGCCTTTTCAGCAGCACGCGCGGCGCCTGATCGACCGGCTTGTCGTCCATGACGCAATCGGCGGCGACCCATGCGACATCCTTCTTCCAGGGAAGCTGGATGGCAGAGGAAGCGTCGGGCATGGCGAAGAGATCGGGGTGGGCGGGCGTCAGGTCGAGCCAGGTGGCAAAACCGGCGAAACCGGCGCCATCGGCCTGCATGTCGGCGATGGCCTGTGCCGGAACCAGCTTGGCGCGCTGGGCGCCGAACAGGTCGGTATAGCTGATCATGAAATATTTGATGCCGCGTTCCTTGGCAAAGGTCGAAAGATCGAGTGTCACTGTGTTCCCCTTTGGATTATTCAGACACTTTTTCATGGGAATGACCGCCGCTGCCTTGGGAGATCAGCGACGGCCGAATTTTTATCGAGGGTCAGAAACCTCCCTTGCCCGGGATCCAACTGGTGCCGGCGAGCGGCACCTGCGCCATGGCCGAGGCTTCGATCGTCAGGGCGACGAGGTCTTCCGGCTCCAGGTTGTGGAGATGATTCTTGCCGCAGGCGCGCGCGATGGTCTGCGCTTCCAGCGTCATAACCTTGAGGTAGTTGGCAAGACGGCGACCGGCTGTGACCGGATCGAGACGCTTGGCAAGCTCCGGATCCTGCGTGGTGATGCCGGCCGGATCCTTGCCTTCATGCCAGTCGTCATAGGCGCCTGCGGTGGTGCCCAGCTTCTGGTATTCCTCTTCCCAGTGCGGGTCGTTGTCACCGATGGCAACAAGAGCGGCCGTGCCGATCGCGACCGCATCGGCACCCAGAGCCAAAGCCTTCGCCACATCGGCGCCCGAGCGGATACCGCCCGAGATGATCAGTTGTACCTTGCGGTGCATGCCGAGGTCTTGCAGCGCCTGGACGGCCGGACGGATGCAGGCGAGCGTCGGCATGCCGACATTCTCGATGAAGACGTCCTGCGTTGCCGCCGTGCCGCCCTGCATGCCATCGAGCACGACGACGTCGGCACCGGCTTTTACGGCGAGCGCGGTATCGTAATAGGGACGCGCGCCGCCGACCTTCACATAGATCGGCTTTTCCCAATCGGTGATTTCGCGCAGTTCCATGATCTTGATTTCAAGATCGTCCGGGCCGGTCCAGTCGGGATGACGGCAGGCCGAGCGCTGGTCGATGCCCTTCGGCAGGTTGCGCATGTTGGCGACGCGATCGGAAATCTTCTGGCCGAGCAGCATGCCGCCGCCGCCGGGCTTGGCGCCCTGGCCGACCACGACCTCGATCGCATCGGCGCGGCGCAGGTCCTTCGGGTTCATGCCATACCGCGACGGCAGGTACTGGTAGACGAGCGTCTGGCTGTGGCCGCGCTCCTCGTCCGTCATGCCCCCGTCGCCGGTGGTGGTCGAGGTGCCGGCGATCGTCGCACCACGGCCGAGCGCTTCCTTGGCATTGCCCGACAACGCACCGAAGCTCATGCCGGCGATCGTGATCGGCGTCTTCAGCGTGATCGGCTTCTTGGCGAAGCGCGAACCGAGAACGACGGATGTATCGCATTTCTCGCGATAACCTTCGAGCGGATAACGGGAGATCGACGCACCGAGGAACAGCAGGTCGTCGAAATGCGGAACCTTGCGCTTGGTGCCGGCGCCACGAATGTCATAGATCCCGGTCGCCGCCGCGCGGCGGATTTCGGCAAGCGTATAGTCGTCGAAGGTGGCTGACCTGCGCGGCGGGGTATAGGGGTTGTGGTAGCTCATGAAATATCCCTGCCTTAGTACGCGTCAGCGTTGTCAATGTTGAAATTGTAGAGCTTGCGGGCCGAGCCGTAGCGCTTGAACTCTTCCGGTGCGACGCCGGTCACGCCGGCCTTTTCCAGAAGCTCTGTCAGCACCTTGATGTGCTTCGGCTTCATTTCCTTCTCGACGCAATCGGCCCCGAGGCTCTTGACCTCGCCGCGCACGAAGAGCTTCGCTTCATAAAGCGAGTCCCCCAGCGCATCGCCGGCATTGCCGAGAACGACGAGATGGCCGGACTGCCCCATGAAGGCGGACATATGGCCGATATTGCCGTGGACGACGATATCGATGCCCTTCATCGAGATGCCGCAGCGCGAGGCGGCATTGCCCTTGATGACCAGAAGACCGCCGCGACCGGTAGCGCCAGCATATTGGGACGCATCACCTTCGATAACGACCGTGCCGGACATCATGTTTTCGGCGACACCGGGACCGGCGGAGCCATGAACGGTGACGGCACCGCCGTCATTCATCCCGGCGCAGTAATAACCGACACTGCCACGCACCTCGACGGTGACCGGTTGGTCGATGCCGACAGCGACGGCATGGCTGCCGCGCGGATTGACGACCTCGAAATTCGTGTCGTTGGTTCCCGGCGCGATCGCGTGCAGGGCACTGTTCAGGTCGCGCAGCGGCGTTGTGGCAAGGTCGAAGGTACGCATCGCTTCAAGACTTTCTCGTTGTACGCTGACATTCACGGTTAGGCGGCCTTCTCATGATCCCAGAAATAGACGGTTGCAGGCTCCGGCTCCCAGACCCGTGCATCCTCGATGCCCGGCAGGTTGACGAGCGCGCGATATTCCGAACCAAAGGCGATGTACTGGTCCGTCTCGGCCATCACCGCCGGCTTGCAGGCGATGGGGTCGCGCACGACGCCGAAGCCGGACTTGGTTCCGACGACGAAGGTGAAGAAGCCGTCGAGATCGTCGAGCGCGCTGGTGAGCGCCTGCCCAAGATCCTTGCCCTTGGCCATTTCGGCGGTGAGGTAGGCGGCAGCGACTTCCGAGTCGTTCTGCGTCTCGAAGGTCATGCCTTCGCGCACCAGTTCACGGCGCAGGTTGTTGTGATTGGAGAGCGAGCCATTGTGCACCAGGCACTGGTCGGCGCCGGTCGAGAACGGATGCGCACCGAGCGTGGTGACGGCCGATTCCGTCGCCATGCGGGTATGGCCGATGCCATGGGTTCCGCCCATCTCGCGAATGCCGAACCGGGAAACCACGTCCTTCGGCAGACCGACTTCCTTGTAGATCTCGACGCTATCGCCCGAACCCATGACACGCATGCCCGGCCGTTCCTTTGCCAGCAGTTCGCGCACGGCGGCGGCCTGGTCGGCGGCGACCTCGACAACCGCATGCGTGTTCTTCAATTCGACGGAAACACTGGCATCGGCCGGCTTCAGCAGCTTCGCCAATCCGGCAAAATCGGTCGATGGCGATGCCGACTGGACCGTGATTTTCGCCCGCCCATCGGACGGCGCGCCGTAGATCGCGATGCCCGCGCTATCAGGCCCGCGGTCGGACATGATGACCAGCATATCGGACAGCATGGCGCCCAGTTTCGGCTCCAGACTCTTGTCCTTCAAAAACAATCCGACAATTCCGCACATGGGACAATCCTTCGTTTTCGTTGATGAAAAGATGGATAGCAGTTGCGGTTTCGAATTTCAACTGAGAAGAAAGTTATTTTCTTTTAAGGCAATATTTTTCAGTGAGTTTTGGACACCTAGATTCCACCCCGTGTCTGCGGATAGGAAATGATCGACAGGTAGCGGATCGGCAGCTTGATCAGTTCTTCCGGCCCGTGGCGGGCGTCGGCGTCGAAGAACAGGCTGTCGCCCGGCTGCATGGTGAAAAGCCGGTCGCCGTGGCGGTAAACGACTTCACCTTCGAGCATATAGAGAAACTCCATGCCCTCGTGCTGGAAGGCCGGGAACGTATCGGAATCCGCGGTCAGCGTGATGAGGTAAGGCTCGACGACGACGCCGGCGGTGTTGTTGTCGATATGGCCGAGCAGATTGTATTGATGTCCGGCGCGCGTACCGCGTCGTTCCAGTTCCACGCCCTCTCCCGCCTTGACGAAAACCGCGTTTCGCGGCTCTTCGTAGCGCCGAAAGAAGGCCGTGACGGGAACACCGAGCGCGCGCGACAGGGACTGCAGCGTCGTCAGCGACGGGGAGATGTTGCCGTTCTCGATCTTCGACAGCATGCCGAGCGAAATGCCGGTGGCAGTCGCAAGGTCGGTCACGGTGATGCCGAGCTTCTTGCGGAAGGCGCGAACCTCGTGTCCGATGGCGATTTCGAGGTTGTTTTCTTTCGGCTCGCGCAGCGCGTGCGGATCCTGCAGGAAAGCAGCCTTCAATGCCGGATGCTCGTCGTCCGTCACCCGGCCGATATCGATGATTGGCTGCTTCTTTGCCATTCGGCGCGTCTCCCCTGCCTGTCCGCCAACAGACTATCCTGAGAGTGAAATTTTCTCAACCGGGAAGAATATTAGTCAAGCGGTTCGTGAATTGCCATTTGCCGCTGCGAACGCGGCGCAGCGCCGAAAGCGGCGCGGTAGCTGCGGGAAAAATGACCGGCGCTGGAAAAGCCGGTGGCGAATGCGATTTCGGAGATCGACAGCGGGCTCTGCTGCAGCAGCCGGCGAGCGTGATCGAGCCGCAGCTTGCGATATTCGTTGAGGAAGGACGAGCCCATCTGCGTGGAGAACAGCCGATCGAGATGACGCGGCGACAGGCCGGCGAGTGCTGCCATGGCCTGACGGTCGAGCGGCGCCTCGATCGTTGCCTCCATCTTTTCCAGAACGGTCAAAAGTCCGGGATGATTGACGCCGTAGCGCTCGGCGAGCGACGCGCGCTGCGGCGCGCTCGATCCTTCGACATGGGTATGGAGATACCAGTCGCTGACCCGACGGGCAAAATCGGAGCCCATGCGCTCGGCGATCAGCGCATGCATCATGTCGAGTGGCGCCACGCCGCCGCCGCAAGTGATGCGGTTGCCATCCAGCACATAGCGCGCCTGCCGGGGCGCAAGCGATGGAAAGGCCTCCATCAACGCCGGCGCATGTTCCCAGTGAATGGTGAAATCACGATCCTCCAGCAGCCCGGACGCCGCCATCAGATAAGGACCGCCGGAAATGCCGCCGATGCGTACGCCTTCCCGGGCCAACTGCCGCAGGCAGGCAAGCACCGAAGGGACGTTCCAGTCCACAGGCGTGCCGCCGGCACAGACGAAGACAGTGTGCAGGCCGGAGCCGCGTCCCGGCAGGGCCGCCGAGGGAACCGGTATGCCGGAAGATGTCAGCGCCTCATCGCCTTCGCTGACATGCGAGGACAGGCTGTAGATCTCCCGGCCGGCCAGGAGATTGGCGGCACGCAACGGCTCGACGGCGGAGGCATAGGACATCAGCGCAAATCCCGGAATGAGGATGAAGCCGATCTTCTGCAGGTTTTTGAGTTCGTCTGCCGCCACGTCCCTATTATGTGCAAAATTGTCTCTTTTCTGCAAGTCCCGAAAAACAATCCTGTCATGATCGGCGGCAATCATTCAGGGTCAGATCGCCATGCGCTACTCCGCCTTTTCCGTTTTCCTGAACGCGCTTCGCGGCAACAAGGGCTGGAAGCCGGCCTGGCGAAGCCCCGTCCCGAAGAATCATTATGACGTGATCATCGTCGGTGGCGGCGGGCACGGGCTTGCCACCGCCTATTACCTCGCCAAGGAATTCGGCGTCACCAATGTTGCCGTCCTGGAAAAGGGCTATGTCGGTTCCGGCAATGTCGGCCGCAACACGACGATCATCCGTTCCAACTACCTTCTTGAGGGAAACAACCCCTTTTACGAACTGTCGATGAAGCTCTGGGAAGGGCTGGAGCAGGACTTCAATTTCAACGCCATGGTCTCGCAGCGCGGCGTGCTCAATCTCTACCATTCCGATGCCCAGCGCGATGCCTATACGCGGCGCGGCAACGCCATGCGCCTGCACGGCGTCGATTCGGAACTGCTGGACCGCAACGGCGTCCGCCAGATGCTGCCCTTCCTCGATTTCGACAACGCCCGCTTCCCGATCCAGGGCGCCTTGATGCAGAAACGTGGTGGCACCGTGCGCCATGATGCGGTGGCCTGGGGCTATGCGCGCGGCGCCGACAGCCGCGGCGTCGACATCATCCAGAATTGCGAGGTCAAGGGCATCCGCCGCGACAACGGCAGGGTCGTCGGCGTCGAGACCAGCCAGGGTTTCATCGGCTGCGGCAAGTTGGCGCTGGCGGCGGCCGGCAATTCCACCACCGTCGCCGATATGGTCGACATGAAGCTGCCGATCGAAAGCCATGTGCTGCAGGCCTTCGTCTCGGAAGGCTTAAAACCCTTCATCGATAATGTCGTCACCTTCGGCGCCGGGCATTTCTATGTTTCGCAATCCGACAAGGGTGGCCTCGTCTTCGGCGGCGATATCGACGGCTACAATTCCTATGCGCAACGCGGCAATCTGGCGACGGTCGAGCATGTTGCCGAGGCCGGTGTCGCGATGATCCCGGCGCTGTCCCGTGTCCGGGTGCTGCGCTCCTGGGGCGGCGTCATGGACATGAGCATGGACGGCTCGCCGATCATCGACCGCACCCATATCGATAATCTCTATCTGAACGCCGGATGGTGTTACGGCGGCTTCAAGGCCACCCCCGCCTCCGGCTTCTGCTATGCCCACCTGATCGCCAAAAACGAACCGCACGAGACAGGCCGGGCCTTCCGGCTCGACCGCTTCGCGCGCGGCAAAATGCTCGACGAAAAGGGCGTTGGCGCCCAACCGAACCTGCATTGAGGACCTGAAAGATGGCCAGCCTGATCGCCTGCCCCCATTGCGGGTCGCGCCCCAAGGAAGAATTCACCGTCCGCGGCGACGCCGGCATCACCCGCCCGGCCCCGGATGCCGGCGAGGATGCCTGGTACGCCTATGTCTACCTGCGCGACAATCCGCGCGGCCGCCACAGGGAACATTGGCACCACACATCCGGCTGCCGCCGCTGGCTGGTGGTCGAACGCGACACCACGACCCACACGATCCATGCCGTTACGGATGCGAGCACGCAGGGAGAGACCGCATGAGCTCCTATCGTCTTTCCCGGGGCGGCCGCATCGATCGCGCAAAGCCGCTCGACTTCACCTTTGACGGCAAACCGATGCAGGGTTTTGCCGGCGATACGCTGGCATCCGCGCTGCTCGCCAATGGCCGCCAGCTTGTCGGTCGCAGCTTCAAGTATCACCGCCCGCGCGGCATCCTGACGGCAGGTGCTGCCGAACCGAATGCGCTGATGACGATCGGCGAAGGCGGGCGCACAGAAGCCAATACGCGGGCAACACTGGTCGAGCTCTACAGTGGCCTCACAGCCAGGAGCCAGAACCGCTGGCCGTCGGTCGATTTCGACCTTGGCGCGGTCAACAGCCTGCTCTCGCCCTTCCTCAGCGCCGGCTTCTACTACAAGACCTTCATGTGGCCGGCTGCCTTCTGGGAAAAGATCTACGAGCCGATCATCCGCAAGGCCGCGGGCCTCGGCCGCGCCACCTATGAGGCCGATCCGGATTCCTATGAGAAGTGCTGGGCGCATTGCGACCTGCTGATCATCGGCGCTGGTCCTGCCGGTCTTGCGGCGGCGCTGACGGCCGGTCGGGCTGGCGCGCGTGTCATCCTTGCCGACGAAGGCTTCGAACCAGGTGGCGCGCTGCTGTCGGAGACGGAACAAGGCACTGCAGACCTGCTCGCGCAGACGACTGCCGAACTGGCAAGTCTGCCGAATGTCCGCATCTTCTCACGCACCACCGTGTTCGGCTGGTATGACGGCAATGTCTTCGGCGCCCTCGAAAGCGTCCAGAAGAACACGGCGACGGTCGATCCGAACCGCCCGGTCGAGCGCATCTGGCGCATTGCCGCGAAATACGCGATTCTTGCGTCCGGCGCGGAAGAACGGCCGCTTGTATTCGGTGGCAACGACATTCCGGGCGTGATGATGGCGGGCGCGATGCGCGCCTACCTCAACCGTCAGGCTGTCGCCCCGGGCCACAGCACCGTCATCTTCACCAATGATGCTTCCGGCTACGCGACCGCCCGCGATCTGGAAGCCGCCGGCCTGCATGTCGCCGCCATTGTCGACAGCCGCCCGGATGCATCGCCCAAGTGGACCGGCAGCGCCCGGGTCCTGACCGATGCCGTCGTCCTCGACGTCAAGGGCGGCAAGGCCGTGAAGAGTGTTGCGGTCCTCAGCAACGGGCGCCTAGAAACCATTCCCGCTGACGCGCTCGGCATGTCCGGCGGCTGGAGCCCGATCATTCACCTCGCGTGCCATCGCGGCGCAAAGCCGGTCTGGTCGCATGCCAAGGCTGCTTTCCTCGCGCCGGAAAAACAGGACGGCCTGACACTTGCCGGTTCGGCCGCCGGTCTTGGCAGCATCGAAGCCTGCCTCGGCGATGGCGCGACAAAGGCTGCCTCGGCCTTGCAGGCGCTGGGTTTCTCGAATGTTTCCGCCGCTTTCGCAGCTACCGCTGACAAGGCCATCGTCTCCAAGCCGCTCTGGCGAGTTCAGGGCTCGAAGGGCAAGGCCTTCGTCGATTACCAGAACGACGTGCACCTGAAGGATCTCGGCCTCGCCGTCAGCGAAGGCTATGGCCATGTCGAGCTTGCCAAGCGCTACACCACCAACGGAATGGCGACCGATCAGGGCAAGCTGTCGAACATCAATGCCATCGGCATCCTGGCGGAAGCACGGAAGGTCTCGCCGGCGGACCTCGGCACCACCACCTTCCGGCCGTTCTACACGCCACTGTCCTTCGGTGCCCTGACCGGCGCCTCCAAAGGCAAGCACTTCCAGCCGGTGCGCAAGTCGCCGCTGCATGACTGGGCCAGGAAGAACGGCGCCGTCTTCGTCGAGACCGGCCTCTGGTACCGCTCTTCCTGGTTCCCGAAGGCAGGCGAAACGACATGGCGCGAGAGCGTCGATCGCGAAGTTCTCAATGTCCGCAGGAATGCGGGCATCTGCGATGTCTCGACGCTCGGCAAGATCGAGATCTACGGCAAGGATGCGGCGGAATTCCTCAACCGCATCTATTGCAACGCCTTCCTCAAACTGCCGATCGGCAAGGCACGCTACGGGCTGATGCTGCGGGAAGACGGGATGATCTACGATGAC
>NZ_DATJDJ010000211.1:0-91022 GCF_035497515.1 Pararhizobium sp.
CGGCGCCGCCTGGTATTTGGCGAGCAGCTTGGGCGAGAAGGCCTCGCCATTCTGGCCCGGCGGCATGCCGTCATAGTTCGGATTGCTGGTATAGGCGGGGGTCTCCTGCGGCGACTGGTCGTACCAGTCGTAGCGCAGGCCTGGCGTCAGCGAGAAGGCGCTGTCACCGAAGGCGATCTCGTCTTCGAGATAGATGCCGAACTTCTTGGTATCGACATCGGGCATATCCGCCTGATTCGTATGAAGGAAATTGCAAGGATCGAACGGCGGGAGCGGCCCGGACGGGCAATTGTCTCGTCCGGAAGAATACTGGCTGGTCGTGCCGATGGAGAAATCGCCGCCAAGACGGACGGTGTGATGTAGGCGTCCGGTGTCGAAGCCTTTCTCCGCATAGCCGGCGCCGCCGAAGGACCGATTATCGACTTCGCTCAACCGCGAATAGTCGCCGATGGGGCTTTTGACCCGATAACCGCTGCTGCCGCTTTCGCGCACCAGGTCCTGCCAGTAGAAAACGGCATTGGCGGCGTCGACCAGGGCGTCTTCGTCGGTCGCCTCGAACTCGTAGTTCAAGGAAATGCGGTCACGCTTCACCGCCTCTATGCCGTCCAGGCCATTCGGTGCGAAATTGTTGAATTGCAGATGCCTCAGGTCGATATCCTTCTCGCGATCGAAACGCTCGCCGGTCAGGGTAAAAATATGGCCGGTATCGGTATATTGCTTGACCTTGACCAGCACGTTGTTCTGGTCGAAATCGGCCGGGTTGGGCTCGGTGCGGCCCGGGCCGTAGAGATCGGCATCGCCGCTGCTGTCGCGCTCATGGCCCTTCTTGTAGCCGCCCTGAGACAGGATGGCCGTATTGTCGAAGCGGGCGGCGGCCGCGGCCGAGGTTCCCCAGCTCCTGTCTTCGCTGTCATAGGTGAACTTGAAGATGCCGCCCCAGGTCTTTCCCTCGCCGATCAGGTCTTCCGGCTCCAGCGTGCGCAGCACGACGGCTCCGCCAAGCGCGCCATCGCCGGCCCGGCTCGAATCCGCACCGCGAACGATATCGGCGGCAGACAGCGCGTCGAAATCGAAGCTGTCGATACCGCCATTCGCATCGCGGGCACCATCATCGAGATAGGGAATGACGATGCCGTCGATGGTGGTCTGGACGCGCGGACCATCGAGCCCGCGAATATTGACGCTGCCATCGGTGCGATTGAAGCCGACGCCCGGCTGCAGGCTGCGACCGAGGTCCTCGAAGCTGGAAATCTGGTTGTCGCGGATCTGCTCGGCGGTCGTCTCGGTTGCCAGCGGCGTTTCGGCAGTCCCGGTCGTGGGCGCCTTGACGACCAGCTTCTTCAGGACGGTGACGCCTTCCTGCGTGGCGGCTGCCTCGCCGGCCTCCTGGGCGTGCAATGATTGAAGGGGGAAAGCAGCGAAACAAAACGTCGCGCATGCCAAAAGCGCCGAGCGGTGATGCCGGGTAATCATGGGGCCAGTCCTTTGAGAAATGCACCGGGCTGGCTGGCGAGCCGATAGGCTCCATTGCTGGCTAGGTATCGGCCGCTGGAAATTGCTGCCTGCCCAGCTTGCTATAAAACATGACTATTATTGTCAACATATAAAAACCACATTTGCCCCGGTTTTGCCGCCGCCGGCAGTCATTCTGTTTGCACCCGCGTGCCCATTCGCATCGTTCAACACCCGCGATGCAACCACGCACCGCCCTGACGCGTTGTCCCTTCATCCTGCCGCCCAGGCAGAAGCGGAGTTCTTCATGGCTTTTCGATTGATCTTCCTCCTGTTGCCCATCCTTGTCCTCACCAGCGCCGGCCTCCCCGAAAAGGGCCCTCTCCCGGAAAAGAAGCCGGTGGAAACGGAGGCGACGCCGTCACCACCGAAAGTCGACAATGCCGACAAGAACCCGGCCAAAGATGCCAAGCCGCGGCCAGCGCCTCTGGATCAGAAGCCTGATCGGAAACCGGAAGCAAAGGCACAGACTGAGCCCAAGCTCATTATCGAGCCCGAGAACAACAAGGAGCATGCCGCCTGCCTTGCCGCATTAAAGGCGATCGGCGCCAGTTTCCGGGAAGAGAAACGGATCGACGACGGCAAGGGCTGCGGCATCGACCGGCCGCTCTCGCTGCAATCGGTCCTTCCCGGCATCGCCCTCAAGCCCGAAGGCAAGATGCGCTGCGAGACGGCGCTCGAACTGGCGCGCTGGACGAAGGAAGCCGTCCTGCCCGCCGCAAAAGCCGCACTTGAAAGCGAGGGACCGCTGACATCGGTCAACCAGGCATCAAGCTATGTCTGCCGGTTGCGCAACAATGCGACGAGCGGAAAAATCTCCGAGCATGCGCGCGGCAATGCCGTGGACGTCGCATCCTTCACCTTCAACAGCGGCAAGTCGATCGAAATCCAGCCGCGCGACGAGGATTCGACGCTGGCCGGCGCCTTCCAGCGGGCAGTGACTGCCACCGGCTGCCTCTATTTCGCGACCGTGCTCGACCCCGGCAGCGACGAGGCGCATGAGAACCATCTGCATTTCGACGTGATCGAACGCAAAGGCGGATACCGTTACTGCCGGTGAGGTATTCGCGCAGGTTCGGAAATACTTGGCGAGCAGCCCTGTCCTCGTCTTGCCGGAGACGGCATCGCACCCCATCTGCGTCGAGCGTCTGGTCTGAACGCAGGCCGTCCTTCTCTTCACAAGGCCCTCTTCACAAGGCCCCTCTTCACAAGGAATGTTTCATGCCCGTTTCCATGTACAAGCTCTCCGTGCCGGTCTTCATTCGAGGTCTCAACATTCTCGCGAACCTGCTTGACAAGGCGGAGGCGCATGCGGCCGAGCACAACATCCCGCTCGACGATCTCTTCAACGCCCGTCTCGCGCCGGACATGCTGGCCCTGTCGGGACAGATCCAGCGCGTTAGCGATACGTCCAAGAACACGATCGGCCGCCTGAGCGACATCACGGTGCCGAGTTTTCCGGATGAGGAAAAGTCCTTTGCCGATCTGCGCGAACGCACCGCCAAAACCATCGCATTCCTGGAAACCGTAAAGCCGTCCGATCTGGAAGGCAGCGACACGAGGGACGTGACCATCAATTTCGGCAAGCTGAAGTTCACGTTCACCGGCGACGACTACATGCTGAAATTCGCCATCCCGAACTTTTTCTTCCACGTCACGACGACCCACGACATCCTGCGCAACCAAGGCGTCGCCGTGGGCAAGGCCGACTTCCTCGGCGCTTATAGCTGAAGGCATCCATGGCATCGGATAAATGAAGGGGACGACGGCACCTGCCGCAGTCCCCTTTTGCAAATCAGAACAGGCCTTCGATGAAGCCGTCCGCGTTGAGATAGATCTTCTCCGACGACGGTACCCGTGGCAGGCCCGGCATGGTCATGATCTCGCCGGTGATGACGACGATGAAGCCGGCACCGGCCGAGAGGCGAACCTCGCGGACCGGGACAGTATGGCCGCTCGGTGCGCCGCGCAGGTTCGGGTCGGTCGAAAACGAGTATTGAGTCTTGGCCATGCAGATCGGCAGATGGCCGTATCCCTGTTCTTCCCATGTCTTCAACTGATCGCGCACAGACTTGTCGGCAATCACTTCGCCGGCGTGGTAGATGTCCTTGGCGATCGTTTCGATCTTCTTGAACAGCGGCATGTCGTCCGGATAGAGCGGCGAGAACTGCGAGCGGCCGTTTTCGGCCAGTTCCACCACCTTTCGGGCCAATTCCTCGATGCCGGCGGACCCCTGCGCCCAGTGCTTGCAGAGCACGGCCTCGGCGCCGAGCGTGGCGACGAAATCCTTGATCGCCTGGATTTCGGCTTCCGTATCCAGCGTGAAGTGATTGATCGCCACGACGACCGGAACACCGAACTTCTTGACGTTCTGGATATGGCGGCCGAGATTGGCGCAGCCCTTGCGGACGGCGTCTACATTTTCCTGGCCCAGGTCCTCCTTCTTCACACCGCCATTCATCTTCATCGCCCGCGCCGTGGCAACGATCACCGCCGCGTCAGGCTTCAGGCCAGCCTTGCGGCACTTGATGTCGAAGAATTTTTCCGCCCCGAGATCTGCACCGAAGCCGGCTTCGGTCACGACATAATCGGCGAGCTTCAGCGCCGTCGTCGTCGCCACCACCGAATTGCAGCCATGGGCGATATTGGCGAAAGGCCCGCCATGCACGAAGGCGGGATTGTTTTCCAGTGTCTGCACGAGGTTCGGCTGCATGGCGTCCTTGAGCAGCACGGTCATCGCACCATCGGCTTTGATATCGCGGGCAAAGACCGGAGTCTTGTCGCGCCTGTAAGCAACGATGATATCGCCCAAGCGCTTTTCCAGATCCTTCAGATCGGTGGACAGACACAGGATCGCCATCACTTCGGAAGCGACGGTGATATCGAAGCCGGTCTCGCGCGGAAAACCATTCGCGACGCCGCCAAGCGAGCCGACGATCTGGCGCAGGCCACGATCGTTCATATCCATGACCCGGCGCCAGGCGACGCGGCGGATATCGATATTCTGCTCGTTGCCCCAGTAGATGTGGTTGTCGATCAGTGCCGACAGCAGGTTATGGGCGGAGGTGATGGCATGGAAATCGCCGGTGAAATGTAGATTGATGTCTTCCATCGGCACCACCTGCGCGTAACCGCCGCCGGCAGCACCGCCCTTGACGCCGAAGCAGGGGCCGAGCGAAGCCTCGCGGATGCAGACGACCGTCTTCTTGCCGATGCGGTTGAGGCCATCGCCAAGACCAACCGTGGTCGTCGTCTTGCCCTCGCCCGCGGGCGTCGGGTTGATCGCCGTGACCAGGATCAGGCGGCCGTTCTTCTTGCTCTTCTGGCGGGATATGAAATCGGCGCTGATCTTCGCCTTGTCATGGCCGTAGGGAAGCAAATCCTCCGGGGGAATTCCCAGCCCTGCGCCGACTTCGAGGATCGGCTTTTTCTTCGCTGCACGTGCAATTTCGATATCGGACTTTACCTCGGCCATATGGTGTCTCTCCCTTCCACCTTTTTCGGTCTGGGGAGCATAAGAGCCTGAATTGACGCCGCTTTCCATATCTTAATTTGCCGGCAAATGGACCAAAAACGACAAATGATGCGCTCCAAACGACAGAACACCCAGGGACTGTTGTAATTGCGACTATGGATGCAGCAAGCCGGATAGTGCCGGCACGCCGCAGAAGAGGCAGAGAAGAAAAAAACGCGGTCAGCCGGACGATCGGGCTGACCGGTGCGCCTTTTTTACCGCGCCAGGATATCGCGCATTTCGACAAGGTTCGAACGCACTCGAAGGATGTAAAAGCCCATCGTCGCAAGATGCGTCGGCATGATCCAGCCATCCTCGCGACCGTTGGAAATGATGGCCGGCTGGATATTCAGGGCCGAGCGAAGCTGCTTGATGCTTTCCTGCCAGATGGGCTCGATGCCGCGCGCCTTGATGACGGCATCGAAATCGGCCCCCGCCGCGGAAAGGATGCCGTAGTAGCCGTAGAGCTGTCCATAGGCGAACCAGAATCGGTCGTCGGCTCTCGTATCGAACCAGCCGCCATTGTGGAATTCCGAGCGTTCGCGGATGATGGCGGAGGTCGAACCGATATCATTGGCAATGCGATCGAGGAATTCGATCAGGTTGTCCGAGCGACCATCGAAGATCGCCTCGCAGGCTTCGAGAGACGTGTTGAATTTGCGCAGGTCTTCCATCGCGGTGCGATAATAGGTCGGCGTCGGCGTCTTCGGCAGCAGCGAATCCGAGCCGAAATACCAGGTCTCCTCGTCGAACTGGATATTGCCCCGGGCACGCTGCAGATCGGCATTGACGCCGGACGTGCCACGCACGCGTCCAAGCGAATCGACCAGTTCGACCGATGTCCGTCGCACCGCCTGATTGACGCCGCGCTGGAACGACGCCTTGTTGTCGAACCAGGGTGTGTTGTCCCAATCCAGCCCGAAGAAGCCGACCTTGTAGAGCAGCATCGACGAAATCCATGCATTCTGATCGACATTCTGGTCGATCAGGTCGGCCGTCACATCCACCACCGCCGAACGTATGCAGGTTTTCGGCGCAGGCTGGGATGTCTCGCTCGCCGCCGCCGTCGTATTGGTGTCGGTAGCTGCGACTCCAGCGTCCTGCTTGCGCTGCGCGAAATTGTAATCGTTGACATAATCGGGGTTGAAACCCGTCCAGACCTGCGTCTGCCAGATGAAATAGAAATAAAATCCAAAGAGAACCAGGAGACCGATGCCGATCGGCCCCTTGATGATCCAGGCGCGGGCCCGGTACCAGTTGGCAACCGTGATGAAGGGATAGAGTATCCAGGAGACCACCAGGCCAATGCCCCGGCCGATCGCTGCAAACACACGCTGGAAAAACGCGACGATCGGATCAAGCATTGCTGTTATCCTCCTTCAACCCGTAAAGGCGTTTGCGAAACGCCACCTTGTCCCTGAGATATGTGCCGGTCAGCGTCGCCACAACATATTCCCTGAACTTTTCGCTGTAATGCTCATAGGAGGCATAGAAGCCCTGCTTGTCAAAGACGAAACGCGAGACGAAATCGCGCGGCACGAGCTGTGAAATCAGCCGGTTCGTCAGCCATTGATCCGGATGATCGGGCGCGGCGCGCACCAGCAGGAAGCGGTTTTCCGGCGTAACGTCCTGCATCCTGACCGTTCCCGATGCAAGCACGGTCCGCAGCATGTTCTGCAGGAACGGATAGGCCCCGTCCGCTGCCACGCGGGCGGAATTGCGGTGCATCCAGGTCTGCAGCCAGATCGCGTCGATGGCATTGATATCGGTGGTCGGATCCGCCTCGTTGACGAGGCCGCGCAGGATCATGTCCGATCGGTGCTGGTAGAGGCCCGAACTTTCCACCCAGGACGCCTGCGGCAGTTGCAGCCGGTTTGTCGATGCCAGGAATTCGTAAATGCGCAGCGGGTCGGACAGGCTGATATAGCTGACCTGCCACGGACGCGACCGACGGAAGCCCGGCACGGACGGATCGCAGATGACCGTCGTCGTCTTCTCGTCGAGAAAGATATAGACGCCGCCAAAATGATTGGCCCAGAAGGCGTCGTGACGAAAGACCAGCTTGTCGGGAACCAGCGCGTTTTCCCGAATGTCGCCGGTCAATTTGGCAAGTTCCACCATCCGGTTCAGCATGGCGTCGTCGGACCAGGCGGTCGGGACCGTTTTCAACCGATCGATCAGCGCCCGCAGTTCCGCCGCCTTGCCGAGCATGTCCTCGGCCGACATGACGCGAAACCGAACTTCGTTGATCGACAGGAGATCGTCGATATCTTCGACGGTCGAGACGGAATCCTCGATCTCGCCGTAAAGCGCATCCTTGATCGTTACCGCATTGATCGCCCGCGCATTGGCGGAAAAGAACTCGTGCATCAGCGCGGCGGTGTTGGAGAAGCTGGTATGAACGACCGGAAGCTCCTCCTGGCTCGGGGTCATGATGATGAAGCGCCGGTTCACCCGGTTCGGATCGAGATAATCGCGATCGCCCAGTTCATCGGCGATCTCCGGCGAAAACCCGGTCATGTCGATGCGGAACGACGGCAGCGCCGTCGGACGCAGGCCAAACCCCTCAAGCGCCTTGTTGTAGCGGGCAATCAGGTGCGGCTCGGAAATTTCGAGCAGGCGACCATAGATGAGTTCGGCTTCGAGGAGGCGTTTCATACGTTTGCTGCGATTTTGCGTTGATCAATCATCTTTAGATGGCGCTTCATCGCGCGTCGGCACCACGTCGTCGAGGTTCAGGTGAAGGACCTTTGCAATCGCTTTCAGCACGGAGATACTGCCTTCCTTCTTTCCCGTCTCGATCTCGGAAATGTAAGCTGTACTGATACCGGCGGCAGCCGCAAGGTCCTTGGCGGAGAGCCCGCGAAAATCGCGCCAGACCCGGACCGGGTGTTCCCCGTCAATAAGCCGATCGACAAATTCGACAGGCACGCGCTCTTCTTCACCTGCTGCAACCCGCGCCTCATAAGCCTTGACCGCGAGCAAATCCTCCAGGTCCTCGACAAGTTCCGACTGCTGTAAGAGCAAGTTATAATCGCTACGGCTCAGGACAACCATCTCCTCGCCGTTGGGCGTCGTGAAAGAAACGGGCGTGTTCATGGCTTCAATCCCTTATAAACCTCTCCGCGACCGGCGATCTTGATGACGTCTACTACCAGTCCGTCCTCGCTGAAAATCACACGCCAGTCGCCGACCCGAAGACGATAATATTCGATATCTTGCAGTTTCTTGACATTGTTGGCGAGCGATGCGGGATCTTCGGCATACTGCTGTATCTTCTGGCGTATTCGCTTCGCATCAGTCGCCGGCATCCGCGTCAGGGCCTTGATGGCCTCCTTTTCATAGATGACGCGCATGACAATCCTAATCCGATAAAACTAATTCCGGCAACAAAATTCGCTATCAGCTAATCATCACCCCTACCACCGCCCGTCCGCCTTCATCGCCTCGATCTCCCGGATCGCCTTCTCCCTTTGCCGTTCCCGGCGGATGATGTCGGTCACCGCGGCATCGTCGGATTTGTCGGTGTAGCGGAATTCACTGTCGGCATAACGGTTGATTTCCTGCATGACCATGTCGAGCGTGATCGGGCCGCGCAGTTCCTCGATCATCGCCTTCTTCTCGTCATAGCCCTTATGCATGAAGGCCTCGGGCGTGACGAACCAGTCGTCGGGAAGCTCGACATCCATCGCCCGCATCTTGATCGCATCGGTGATGTTCTTGATGGCACGGCCGGTAAAGCGCGGCTCGGCCTCCTTGATCATGTGTAGGTAGGAGCCGACATCGGCCAGCGTCTCGATCCTGCCTTCCTCCTTCTCGTGCCGCTCCCAGACGGCAAGCAGGCCTTCCTCCTTCGGGCGGGCATGCTCCGCGTAGGATTGAGAAACAGCTTTTTTGATTTCCTGCCCCGCGAACAACTGGTGTTCGCCGAGTGGGATCTTGTGGTTCCTGCCGACCAGCATCGCGAAGATATCGATATAATCCCCTTCCGACTGCGGCCCGTCGACCAGCCAGCGGGCTCCGGCGCGCTGGCGCAAGGCATCATCGACGTTTTCCGGATAGTTGGAAAACATGCCGAAGGTGCAATTGCCGCGAATGACCGTCGAGGCGCCGGCGAAACTTTCCATCAGCACCGCCGTCACCTCGTGCTGGCCGGCCGACGCACGGTCGTCCGAGCGCTTGGCCGCGACCTGGTCGACGTCGTCGATCGTGCCAAAGCCGATCACCTTCGGGTTGATGACATTGTTGACGAATGCCTTGCAGTTCTGCCCCGACTTGCCCTGGTAGGACGAAATCTGATCGACGCCGAAATTCTCGTAGTGAAACGCATAACCGGCAACCTGGCAGTAGTCGTTGAGCAGGCCGGCGAGCATCTGGATCAGGATGGTCTTGCCGGTGCCCGGCATGCCGTCGCCGATGAAGGTGAACAAGAAGCCGCCAAGCTCGACGAACGGATTCATCTGTCGCTCGAAATCATAGGCCATCAGCATCTTCGATAGCTTCAGCGCCTGATACTTGGCGATATGGTTGCCGATGATCTCTTCCGGCTTCTTGAAGGTCATCACCAGAGGTTTCTGCTTCTGGCCGGGGGCGACATCGAAGCCATCCAGCGTAAAATCGTCCTGGTCCAGCCGGATATGGACATTCTCGAAGCTCGCAAGCCCGGTGAACCGCGCCTTGCGGCCGATCAGGCCTTCGATGGCGAGCCGCGCGAAAGCCCGCGACCGGCTGGTCAGCGCCGCATCATCCGGCGCACCGGCAATGGTCTTGTCGAGAGCCGAAATCATGCCCTTCAGCGCATCCTGCGGGGTGTCAAACAGGAAGTCCGGCTCCAAACCATCCTCCACCGGCTCGCTGTCGCCGGCAAGCGTCGCGCCGAGATAGGCGGCGAAGGTGAAGGCAGCGATATAGGCGGATGCCGACAAGAGCGCCTTGAACTGTGTCGCCTCCTCCCCCGACAGCGGCGACGTCGCATTGCGCGATTGCAGGCCTTCCAGGTTGGTCTGCCGGGCAAACACGTCGGCGACGGCGAGCGCCACCTGAATGCCCCGCCGGGAGCGGTACAGCAGGGCATGCTGGCTCGGCGAAAACAGCGGATCGGCGGAGCGAACCGACTGGATCGTCTTCACCAGTTCGACCTCGCGTGTCCGCCGCTGCCCACCCGTCGAAACGGTGGAGACGAAGCGGCGGCCGGTGCCGGCGATCGCCGTTCCGGATGCAGGATCGTCCGCCTCCAGAATGATCAGCCGTGTCACCAGCCCCTGCGCGACCGCCTGATGCTTGGCGATGTCATCCTCGTGCAACGTCGTCAAACCCGCGTTCAGGGACATGGAATCACACCTCGCTGATGACCTGGTTGCCGGAAATCACATGCACCTTGTAGTCGCCGAAAATCTGCGCGGCATCGCCGGCGGCATAGAGGGCCTGATAGGCTTCGTGCGGAACCAACGCGTGCTTCTCGTAGGAACTCACGCCCATGCGGGTCGCTTCCAGATTGTCGGTATCGATATGAAATTCCTCGCTCGGCGGCGTCGAAGACCAGAAGCCACGCTGGGCCGGGCGTTCGGCCTTGGAAAAGACCTCCTGCACCGTCCAGGTCAGAAGCCAGGCGTTTTCCGGCTTGCGCACCTTGGACAGGATATCGTTGATCCTGGCATTGTTCTCCGTGATCCCGGCAGAATAGAACGGCCCCAGCACGAGACGGCGCAACTGCTTGGGGCGCAACTCTGGAAAATCCCGGTCGAGACTGGTGGCGATCGTCACTGGCGTCAGCGAATAGGCGCTGTTCTTCAACGCGAAATCATCGAACCGGCTGGCGAATTCCGGATTGAGAAGCCCGCCGATCGGCAGCGGGATATCGACCTCCGGATTGAGCTTCCCGTCCGACGTCACCAGCATCTTGATGATCTTTTCCGAGGAATCCTCGATCGTCGCCATATAGACCATCGGCAAGGTGCTGGCGCCGTCGAACGCGCCCCAGCAGACGATGTAATAGGGCCGCATGGTCTTCGGATTGACGGCGACACGCACGGTCTCGGGCATGATGAAGGGCGAGAAGATATCGCCCTTGCCGATCTGCTCGAGATAGAGCCGCTCGGCCATGCGCGATTGCAGCGCGGTCGGAAAAGCCTTTTGCCGCAGGATGAAATCGGCCATTTCCTGGCGCAGCGCATCGGCAACCGGAATGCCGGACAGGCGCTTTTCGGCCGACTGCCGGTCGTTTTCCAGCTCCAGCACGTTCTGGAACACCGGAAAACCGCTTTCCGCCCGAGAAATACGGAACTGCTCGATAAAACCGATCCGGTTTTCCCAGCAGGAAAACGACGCTTTCAGTCGCGCCAGATAGGGCACGATGACTTCGCCGACGACGGTGTTCTTGTAGAGCGGCGAATTGCGGTCGCCGAGGAAGATTTCCAGCCCGCCGAGTGCCGCACGGATCGAGGCAAAATACTGGCCGACGGTGCCTTCGGATGCAGCGTTCATGATGGCATGCTCTGAATATGAGGAGGCTTACCCCGCTTTGTCGTCGACGCCGACATCTCCCCCTCAAGGGGGAGATGTCCCGGAGGGACACAGGGGGATAACCCTCGGCAAACTCTAAGTAAACCCATCACTGCTTCACGTAATTCGCGGAATTGTGCTTGTCCATGACGGCCTGGAAACGCCTGGCAAAAGCATCGTCGGCAAGCTTCTTGCGGCGCTGAATGTCCTGCGTCGACAGCATGTTTTTCTCGTGCATTTCCAAGAGGTCGCCGATGTGGCGCTGCGAGGCGGAACCGATACCGGCCATGGTCTCTTCGGCGGCGGTATCGACCTGGCTGCCGAGCGTGTTGATCTTGTGCGCCACGTCCTGCTGCGCCGCTGTCTTCAACGAATCTTCCAGCGCCTTGTAAAGCACGATGCGCTGCTCGGTATCGATGGTCAGCTTGTTGATCAGCGTGTTCTGCGCGGCGATCTGGTTGTTGAGACTGTCCACGAAGGTCTGGAACATCGAGGTGTAGCGCTCGTAGGTCTGGCTTTCCGCCAAGAGTTCCTGTTCCTTGGCCTGCTTCTCGTTATATTCCGTCGCCAGCACGGAGCGTTCGCCCTCGAGTTGGGTGCGGGAAAGCTGGTCGGTCGAGGCGGCGATCCTGTTTTCGATGTCCATCAGCAGCGGGTTCAGTTCCTCGATCCGCTTCTGGGTTTCCTGCAGGTTGGCCATCGTGCCCTTGCGGCGCTCGATCACCTGGAGCAGGCTCGCCTCGGAGGTCTTGTAGCGCTGGTCGAGGACGCTCTTCTGTTCCTTCAGGATGCCGACGATCGTGTCGGACTTGGCGAGCAGTTCCTGCAGGTTGCCGGCGAGCGACATGTTGCGGACGCGGTCGGTGCGCATGCGCTGCGCGCTCTGCTTGGAAAAGATGCCGATGAATTTTTCATAACCGGTGTAGCTCTTCATGCTCTCGAATTCGGAGCCGAAGGCATTGGTCGCATCTTCAAGCCCGATGATCAGGTCGGCAATATTGCCTTCCATCACCTTCTGCTGGTTGATGACGTCCTGGATGCGGGCATTCTCGATGTCGAAATTGGCGTCGCCGAGCTTGGTATCCGACTTGGCGAACTGGTCGAGCACGACCGCCGACTGATCCATCTTGCCGCGCATCTGCTCGACGATACCGCGGGTCTTTTCGATTTCGCTCTCAAAATTCTGAAGTGTCGCCATCGGTTTTCCCCTTCTTGCTCCGATGCTAACGCATCGCGCAGCCTAATTATTCAGTCGTGACATCAGCTTATATAATGGGAGCGGCAAGGTGAAGCTCAAGCCCCGCTTGCCGATTTTCAATTCCGTATCGCATTGGTGGTCATGCCGGCGGTTGAAAGCCGGCCTAATTCATAGCCGTCGATTTCAGATAGGCGATAACATTCTCGATATCCCGAGGCTTTTTCAGGCCGGCGAAGCTCATCTTGGTGCCCGGAACCATGGCCTTCGGCGCAAGCAGATATTCGGAAATCCGATCCTCGTCCCAGACCTTGCCGTCCGCCCCGAAATCCGCCATCGCGCTCGAATAGGTGTAATCAGGAAAGGTTGCGACCGAACGGCCGACCACGCCCTTCAGGCTCGGTCCGACGCGGTTTACCGGCTCCGTCGCCGTATGGCAGGCACCGCATTTCTTGAAGACCTGCGCACCGGCGCTCGCATCACCATCCGCGCGGGCAAATCCGGTTCCGAGACAGAGAAAAAGACTGATCAAAACGAGGCGCGACGGCATGCGAACTCCTGCGGCGGACGGTGCGGGCCGCCCATCATGGCACGGCGCGGGGCTGGCGCGATAGCCGCCTCAACCCTCATTCATAATGTCATCCCAGTGGCGTCGGCAGTAGACCACATATTTCTCATTGCCGCCGACATCCACCTGCGCGCCTTCGCGCACGATTTGGCCCTCGGCATCCATCCGCGCCACCATCGTCGCCTTGCGGCCGCAATGGCAGATCGTGCGGACTTCGCGCATTTCATCGGCAATCGCCAGTAGCGCCTCCGAACCGGGGAAAAGCTTGCCCTGAAAATCGGTACGCAAGCCGTATGCCATCACCGGAATGCCGATCCGGTCGGCGACGCGCGCCAGTTGCCAGACCTGGTCGGCCCCGAGAAACTGGGCCTCGTCGACGAAGACGCAGGCAATCGCCTCCTCGGCATGGAGGCGCTCCACCAGCCCATAGAGATCGTCCTCGTGCTTGAAGGCGATGCCATCATCCGACAGGCCGATGCGCGACGACACCCGGCCCTTGCCCGCCCGGTCATCGAAGGCCGCGATCAGGATTACGGTCCGCATGCCGCGCTCGCGATAGTTGTAGGACGCCTGCAGAAGCATCGTCGATTTTCCGGCGTTCATCGTGGCGTAGCTGAAATACAGTTTTGCCATTGCGTCCTCTTCTGTATGCTGCTGATTGTTCATGAACAGGCCGAGCGAGGAAGACCAGAGCGCGAGCGGGAAAGTCACAGAAAATCGACAGCGACCCGCAGAACATTAGCAATGCGACATTTCACGTCGTTTTACGCGGGCGTGTCCAGCGATTGTCCCAATACACTTGGAACCAACATCAGGGCGCTTGAACT
The DNA here is from genome assembly GCF_035497515.1 of Pararhizobium sp. Lineage (GTDB taxonomy): Bacteria > Pseudomonadota > Alphaproteobacteria > Rhizobiales > Rhizobiaceae > Pararhizobium. The sequence continues at coordinate 14,118 of NZ_DATJDJ010000211.1, forward strand.
GGCGGACATTTGGTGATTGGCTAAAAATCAAAAGGCAGGGGAATAACCACGATGACCAGACTGACACTGAAATTCATGCTGACCGCAGCCGTATCGCTGTCCGCGTTGACGTCCGCCTATGCCGCAGAGCCGGAAAGCTGTGGCACCGTTCGTTTCGCTGATGTCGGCTGGACCGATATCACGGCGACCACCGCAACGGTTGCCTCGATCCTCAAGGGCCTCGGCTACGAGACCGACATCAAGGTCCTGTCCGTTCCTGTCACCTACCAGTCGCTGAAGAACAAGGACATCGACGTCTTCCTCGGCAACTGGATGCCGACCCAGGAAAACGACGTCCGCCCGTTCCTCGACGACAAGTCAGTCGAATCCTTCGGTCCGAACCTAGAGGGCGCCAAGTACACGCTGGCGACCAATGCCAAGGGTGCCGAGCTCGGCATCAAGGACTTCAAGGACATCGCCGCCCACAAGGACGAACTTGAAGGCAAGATCTACGGCATCGAGCCGGGCAATGACGGCAACCGCCTGATCATCGACATGGCCGACAAGGACACGTTCGGCCTCAAGGGCTTCGAAGTCGTCGAATCCTCCGAACAGGGTATGCTGGCGCAGGTTGCCCGCGCCGAAAAAGACGGCTCGCCGGTCGTTTTCCTCGGTTGGGAACCGCACCCGATGAACGCCAACTTCAAGCTGACCTATCTCTCGGGCGGTGACGATATCTTTGGCGCGAATTTCGGCGGTGCGACCGTGTTCACCAACGTGCGCGCCGGCTACACGACCGAGTGCCCGAATGTCGGAAAGCTGATCACCAACCTGAAGTTCACGCTTCCGATGGAAAACGAGATCATGGGCAAGATCCTCAATGACGGCCAGGATCCGGAAGCAGCCGCCAATGCCTGGCTGAAGGCCAATCCGACGGCCGTCGAGCCTTGGCTCGCAGGTGTCACCACCAAGGATGGTGGTGACGGACTGGCTGCGGTGAAGACCGCGCTCGGTCTCTGACCGGAAGATGAAGGCGGGGCATGGTCCCCGCCTTTTTTAAGCGCGCTCTGTCGCGTTTCCGCTCCTATCATCGGCTCCAAGAACCAGGCGATTTTCCGTGGAATGGCTGACCAATCCTGACAGACGCATACCCATAGGCGGCTGGGCGAAGAGTTTCTTCACCTGGCTGACCACCAATTTCACCGGTTTCTTCGACCAGGTCTCGGCCGTCCTCGCGGGCGTCGTCAACGTGATCCTGTGGATTCTGCAGACGCCGCATCCGCTGATCGTCGTGGCGATCGTCACCGGCCTTTCCTACTGGTTCCGCCGATCGATCGGCGTCACGCTATTCACGCTTTTCGGCCTGCTGCTGATCATCAACCTCGGCTACTGGAAGGCGACGACCGAGACGCTGGCGCTGGTGCTGGCCGCCAGCTTCGTCTCGATGGCCGTCGGCATCCCGCTCGGCATCGCCGCCGCCCGCCGGGCGTGGGTCTATGCCGTCATGCGGCCGATCCTCGACCTGATGCAGACGATCCCGACTTTCGTCTACCTCATCCCGGCGCTGGTCCTGTTCGGTCTCGGCATGGTGCCGGGCCTGATCGCCACCGTGATCTTCGCCATTCCCGCGCCGATCCGTCTGACGCGCCTCGGCATCATCTCGACGCCGCCTTCGCTGGTCGAAGCGGCCGTCTCCTTCGGCGCAACGCCGGCGCAGGTGCTCCGCAAGATCGAACTGCCCTTCGCCATGCCGCAGATCATGGCGGGTCTCACCCAGACCATCATGCTGTCTCTGTCGATGGTGGTCATTTCCGCGCTCGTCGGTGCTGCCGGTCTTGGCGTGCCGGTCGTGCGGGCACTCAACACCGTCAACATCGCCATGGGCTTTGAATCGGGCCTGTGCATCGTCATTCTCGCGATCATTCTCGACCGCCTGTTCCGTTCCTCCGATGAAGGAGAAGGCGCATGACCGATGCCGTCGTTTTCAAGAATGTCGATATCATCTTCGGCAACAAGCCCGATGCTGCCATCGCCATGGTCGATCAGGGCAAGACGCGCGACGAGATCGGCGCTGCGACTGGACTGGTGCTTGGCGTCGCCGATGCCTCGCTGTCGATCCAGGAAGGCGAAATCCTCGTCCTGATGGGCCTTTCGGGCTCCGGCAAATCGACGCTGCTGCGCGCCGTCAACGGGCTTGCCCCGGTGGTGCGCGGCGAGGTGCAGGTCAAGACCCGGCACGGCAATATCAATCCCTACAAGACCTCGGCGAAATCGCTGCGCGACTTCCGCATGCACGATGTCTCCATGGTGTTCCAGCAGTTCGCGCTGCTGCCCTGGCGCACGGTGGAAGACAATGTCGGTTTCGGGCTGGAACTGGCCGGTGTTCCGGACAATGAGCGCAAGGCGCGCGTCGCCGAACAACTGGAACTGGTCAACCTGACCAAGTGGGCCGGCCGCCAGGTGAAGGAACTCTCCGGCGGCATGCAGCAGCGTGTCGGCCTTGCCCGTGCCTTTGCCACCGGCGCTCCCATCCTGTTGATGGACGAACCCTTCTCGGCACTCGACCCGCTGATCCGCACGCGCCTGCAGGACGAACTGCTGGAATTCCAGCGCCGCTTGAAGAAAACCATCCTGTTCGTCAGCCACGATCTCGACGAGGCCTTCCGCATCGGCAATCGCATCGCCATCATGGAAGGCGGCCGCATCATCCAGTGCGGCACGCCGCAGGACATCGTCAAGAACCCGGCCAACCAGTATGTCGCCGATTTCGTCCAGCACATGAACCCGATCACCATGCTGACGGCGATGGATGTGATGAGCCAGGGCGTCAACCGCACCGACAGCGCCGTCGGTGTATCGGCAACTGCCAAGCCGACCACGCCGCTGATCGATATTCTCGACGCCATGTCGCGGCAGCCGGGCAGCATCGGCGTCGTCGACAACGGCGCCATCGTCGGCACCATCAATGCCCAGAACGTCGTGGAAGGCCTGACCCGGCACCGCAACAGAACTTGACCGTAACCGCCTCGACGCCACTATAAGGACATCCGGACCCCATCGTTCCGGGCGTCCCACGTTCAATCACGAGGCAAGCCGATGGCCGACAAACCTTCCGTCCTGCGCGACACCGACGACGAGGCCCGCAAGCTTGCCCGCATCACCCTGCGCTCCGCCCGCAGCGCCTCGATCGCCGTGATCGAGCCGAAAAGTGACGGTTTTCCCTTCGTCAGCCGGGTTCTCCTCGGCATCGATACCGACGGCACGCCGGTCATCCTCGTTTCCGCCCTCTCCACCCACACGCAGGCGCTCTCCGCTGACCGACGCTGCTCGCTGCTGACGGGCGAGATCGGCAAGGGCGATCCTCTCGCCCACCCCCGCTTGACGGTTCAATGCCTGGCGGACAAGGTCGCGCGCGACAGCGACGCGCACGCCCGCATCCGCGAACGCTTCGTCCGCCGGCACCCCAAGTCGCAGCTCTATGTCGATTTTCCGGACTTCGCTTTCTACCGGCTGGTGCCGGCGCGCGCCAGCTTGAACGGTGGCTTCGGGCGCGCCTATGCGCTGGAGGGAACGGACCTCCTGATCCGTTCGCCGGCGATCGCCGACATCGCCAAGATGGAGGCCCGCGCGATCGATCACATGAACACCGATCATGCGGACGCAGCGAGCCTTTATGCCCAGGTTTACTGCGGCGCGAAAGGGTCCGGCTGGCGAATCACCGGCCTCGATGCCGGTGGTGTCGATCTTGCGCAAAAAGACCAATTGAAGCGGCTCGAATATGTCTCTCCGCTGCAATCCGCGGAGGAATTACGGGCGATGCTGGTTAAACTTTACGGTTAACCTACCCTAACCTACCCCGAATTCTTGCAGTGGGTGGTTGTCCTTTTATTCATCACGCCTAATTATCTAACACTCACAATCATAACCAAGCGTGATGTGATCTTCGCATGGAGTACCGAATGCAAACGATTTCCCCTCAGAGACACGACAAGGCTGAAGTTGCTGCGGAGTTTCTGTCGGCCATGGCAAACCCCAAGCGGCTGCTGATTCTCAGTTCACTGGTGAACGAGGAAATGGCTGTTGGTGCCTTGGCGAACCAGGTCGGCCTCAGCCAGTCTGCCCTGTCGCAACACCTGTCGAAATTGCGTGCCCAGAATCTGGTGACCACCCGCCGGGACGCGCAAACGATCTACTATTCCAGTTCGTCTGAAGCAGTGCTGAAAGTGCTGAAAACCTTGAAAGATATCTATGGCGAAGAACCTGTCGCGGCTGAAAAGCTGGTACAGCGCCGTACTGCCTGATTCCTGACCGGGGCCGCTCGCCGGCCCCGTCCGTATTCTTCTTCCAAAAATTAGACTTTTGTGTCGATCGCTGGTCGTTGATGCCGGCAGACCAGATGGCACCGCGCCACGATAACGTGGCTTTCACTCCAGCGGCAAACTCGCCCGTCGCATCCAACCGATTTTGTCGAACGCGACGGACGAAGGTCATATGCCCTTCACGAAGCAGCGGTAATTGCCCTTGATCCGCCACTCCGGCTGCGGGACGATCTTCAATCGCACGAAAAGGTTGTGCAGAGCTTGCAGGGTTGCGTCAACCCTTTCGACGCTTAACGCGCTATTGAGAGTTGGCATGCACTATCCCCGCCATGAATGACCCTGCTGAAAATGACAGGACGGTTGCCTGGGCGATCCTCGGAACCGGGTCGATCGCGGCGACCTTTGCGCAGGATATCGGGCTGGCCAAACATGCCAGGCTGGCGGCGGTCTGCTCGCGTACATCCGAGGCTGCCAACTCCTTCTCGCGGCGTTTCGGCGGCCTGCGTGTCGTTCCGGATATCGATGCGCTGGCGCGGGATCGCGAGATCGAGGCCGTCTATATCGCCACGCCGAACACCGCCCATTTCGATGCCGCGCATAGGTTGCTGAGCGCCGGCAAGCCGGTGCTGATCGAAAAGCCAATGGTTACGACGCTGGCGCAGGCCCGCCAGGTCGCCGATCTTGCGGACGAAAAGCAGACCTTTGCGATGGAAGCGCTCTGGACCCTCTTCCTGCCGGCGGTCGATCATGTCCGCACGCTGCTGGCCGACAAATCCATAGGCGCCATTACCGGCGTTCGCGCCGAGCTTGCCTATGTCAGGCGGTTCGACAGCACCAGCCGGTTCTTTTCCAAATCCCTTGGCGGCGGTTCGCTGTTTGACCTCGGCACCTATCCGATCGCGCTGACGCTGGCGCTGTTCGGCGAACCTCGATCCGTCACCGGTCGCTGGAGCGCTGCCCCGACCGGCGTCGACATGGCGGCCGACCTCCAGCTTGGCTATGCCGGATTTGCGACCCAGATCAGCTGCGGCTTCGATCGAAACGGCGCCAATCGCTTCGTCATTGAAGGCGAGACCGGCAGCATCGTCATCGATGCTCCGTTTCTTCGCGCAAGCCGGGTGTTCGTGATCCGCAATGGCTGGACGGGACGGCTGGCCATTCCATCCGGTTCCAGCCGGCTCTCTCGCCTCGTCGGCAAGGTTTCAGCGAGACTGCCCCTGCCCGGCCTCACCATTCACAACCATGCTTTTCCCGGAAACGGTCTGCAATTCGAGATCGAGGCTGCGAGCAAGGCCATTCTTCAGGGCGACCGCGAAAGCCGCACGATGCCGCTCAGTGCCAGTGTCGCGGCACTCGGCATCATCGAAACCATCCTGGCGCAATCGGCATCATAGGCCGGTCGGCGTATAGTCCCGCTTGCCGGCATTGAGCGCCAGGACGATTTCCGTCAGATGCAGCGCGGTCCTGCCCGAAAAGACCGGTTGCGTCCCGGCCGCGACCGCCTCCGCCTGCGCCGCGACCCCCCGGACAAAGTCGATCTGCGAAGGATAGGCGGGCAACACATTCTTCGCTGCCGCCCGCGAATAGGGCACAGGCTTTCCGGCCATCAGGCAGAACGGCAATTTGCGCTTGATCTGGCGTTCGATGCGATCAAGCAGCCGGTGCCGCAACGGGCGTCTCGCACCGACCAGCGAGACATGAACGGGCGAGCGATTATCCCAGAGATCGCGCACGACGATCGTTCCCTTGTCGCAAATGATGGTGAGGGACCGGTCGCGCGGCGCGGCAAGGCCGCTGGTCAGGCGAGCGACAAGCCCCGACTGGAACGTCAGGCAACCCGTCGAGAAATCGGGCCCAAGCACGAGGCTTTCCGTACCCGGCCCCTTGTTCGGAAATGTGAGAGCCGAAAAAGCGGCGACATTGGCGACGGGGCCGAAAAGCGAGACCAGCCAGCTGGTGGCGTAGCCGGCATGTTCCAGCGTGCAGCCGATCTCGAATTCGTGCACGCCCGGCCATTTCGCGCCGGAGCGGCTTCGCCACTCCTGCCAGTTGTCCAGGAAGACCGGCCCGTCCTCCATTTCCGCATAGGCGAGCCGCGGCATCCCGACGATGCCTGAGGCCAGGATATCAGCGCAATGCGCCCTGGCATCGCTCAAGGCGTTGGCTGGCGCACTCGCAAGAATAAGCCCCCTTTCCTCGGCAATCTCGACCAGTTCGCGCGCCTCGTCCACCGTCATCGCCAACGGCTTCTCGCAATAGACATGCTTGCCGGCCAGGAGGCTTGCTTTGTTGACCGGATGATGGCTTTCCGGCGTCGTCAGGTTGACAACGATGGTGATGGCGGGGTCGGCCAGCAGTTCCTCACCGGAAGTATAGGCCCGGACATTCCAATAGGCACAGAACTGCGCGAGGCGAGATGCATCGTTATCCCAGACCCCGACCAGCCGCAGGCCCGGGTGATTGGCAAGCGTCGTCATGTAATAGTCAGCAACGAAGCCGGTGCCGATGAAGGCTATGCCTGTCTGCCCGCTCATCGGGCATCCGCCAGGAAGGATGCGATATAGACCAGCGGCGCGTTCCAGTTGATCGTCATTTCGTTGGTACCCCAGGCCATGATGTCATCGACGTAGCACATCTGCGGCATGCAGCCCTTGAGCCGCGCCTGCGCGACCGCGTCGACCAGCGACGAGTTCGGTCCGCCGGCCAATGTTCCCACAGGTGGATTGGGCAGGCTTTCATCCACCTGATGCGCATACCAGCGGCTGTGCTGGTTCTTCGAAAAGACACTGCCATAGCCGGTGACATAGGACAGGTTCATCCCATTGCGCCCGAAGATGTAGTCCATGCTTTCGCGGACACTGTCGAGAAAGACCTTTTCACCCGTCAGGTCATAGCCGGCGGAGACGACGATCATGTTCTGCAGGATGAGCTGGTTGGACCCCCAGTCGTAGCGATTGTTCGCCGGGCGGTAGATGTGGCCGAAGGGTTCCTTTTTCTGAAGCCCGATGAAATTCTTCGCGGCCGAGACCACGGAGCCGCGGATCATCGCCTTGTCGTCCTCCGGCAGGTGATCGCCGAACAGCGCGAGGTCAAGCCGGGCCAGTCCGGCGACACTGCGCCAATCAAACGCGCCGATGGCGGGAAACACTGGGCCGGCCCAATAGGAGGAGCCCTTCAGCGTCGTCAGGTATTCCGTTTCGCCGGTGGTGAGATAAAGCTCGGCGGCGGCCCAGTAGGTCTCGTCGGTAATATCGGTATCATGATAATCGCCGCCCCCCTGCAAGCCGTCCGATTCCGGCGCAAACAAAACGGGATTGGCCGCGGCCGCAAACCAGGCCTTTTCCGACGCCGCCAGCAAGCGCTGCGAAAACGCCGCGTCATAGGGGGCAAAAAGGCGTGCGCCCTGCGCTGCCGCGGCGGCCAGATTGAGCGTGGCGGCGGTCGATGGGCGATGCAGGACGCGCTCCTCGGGATCAAGGTGCGGCAACATCGGCACGCCGGTCCAGCTGATATCATGCACCTTGTGATGCACCATGCCGGCCAGGGGCTGACCATCCGGCACCATCATTTTCAGGAGAAATTCCAGCTCCCAGCGCGCTTCGTCGAGAATATCGGGAATGCCGTTGCCGTTCTCGGGAATGCGCGACAGGCTGTCGCTGATGACGGGCGAGGCTCCCTTGCCGTACATCAATCCGCGTTCGAACGTGCCGAGAAGCTGCGCCACGGCGATGCCGCCATTGACCACATACTTGCCTTCGTCGCCGGCGTCGTACCAGCCACCCGAGACATCCAGCATGTAGTCGCAGGTCCAGTCCTTGCCGTAGAGCTTCGCGGCCTCCTTCCCGGCCAGGCAGGAAACGTCGATATCGCCGAGGTTCGGCCCCTCCTGCACATGCCCCGCAGGGCGAGCATAGGCCGCGCCGGCGATGTCGCCGTCAATCTCGATGCCGCTACGCTGCGGATAGAACCAGGACAACGCATCGATGCGCAATTTGCCATAGACATCGTTGCCGACCGAAAACGGATAGCTCTTCTTACCGCCGACGATCAACCGGTACCCCTCGCCCGCCCTCGTGAAGGCGGAAAAATCGGCGACCTGCGTTTCGGACCCGACGGTCTGATCGAAACCACCCGGCGCGGTCATGCCTTCGCCGACGACGGCGCCATTCGCATCCTGCAGTTGGAAGGCCAGCGGGTCGGCGCTGGTGGAGAGAACGGTTGCCCGCTTCGGCCCGTCGGTGAAATAGCCGGTCTGGTTGACCAGAGCCGGCAAGCTGTGCGGCGCGGGTTTCGCAGCGCCCGAAACGGCGGCGGCAGCAACGGTCTGCGCATCGGCTTCGCCGACAGCGATGTCATCGAGGCAGAACCGCCAAGGCGTTTCCGCGCCGCCAAGCTGAAAGAGGATCTGCGCCGGCTCCGTATCTGTTGCCTTGAACACGGCGGAGAAATCCTGCTTGCCGTTTTTCGTTGCGGCCTCGAGTGTCGCCTGCGCGGTCCAGGGTTCCGCATTGCGCTGAACCAGCACTGGAAAGACGTGATCCTCGCGCGCCTCCAAGGTCATGGTGAGCTGATAGGAGGTACCCACCGCAAATTGCAGATCGTTGACGCCCATCAACCGGTCCCAGGGCTGCCCGCCCGCCTCGACATCGGCGCAAAGCTTGCCCTTTTCCCGCGACAACGTCACGCCACCGGTGGCCCAGAAACCATCCGAGCCGTTTTCGAACGTGCCATCGGCGATCATGTTAGCGGCCCAGGCCTGCCCCGGGATACGGAAAACGACGGCGAGCGCCAGGCAGGCAAGCACCAGGCAGACAAGGGTTTTTCGCAACATCTTCATCCTGAAGCCAAATGTCGGGGCGCGGCGAGACACTGTGTCCGAACACGTTAAACTTCGGAAAAAACGAAGGCGATGTCACGCCCTATTCCTGCCGCCATGCTCAAGAAACCGTTTATTTCAGCGCCATCGCCGAACACATTGGGGCCAGTTGGCCAAGGCTTGACGCTGCAAGGCGCGCTGATAGTTTGACCATCAGGTAAAAGATTCCGCCTGACCCTGGTCTTGGCCAGGAAAAAAACACCACGGAGAACACGATGTCCAACCGCCTCAATGCCACGCCCAACGATCTCAGAGCTTTCTGGATGCCGTTCACGGCCAATCGGCAGTACAAGAAAGAACCACGCATGTTCGTCAAGGCGAAGGACATGCACTACACGACCCATGACGGGCGGCAGGTGCTGGACGGCACGGCGGGCCTCTGGTGCGTCAATGCCGGCCACTGCCGGCCGTTGATCACCGAGGCGATCCGTGAGCAGGCTGGTGAACTCGATTATGCGCCCGCCTTCCAGCTCGGCCATCCCAAAGCCTTCGAACTGGCCAACCGCCTGATCGACATCGCGCCTGACGGCATGGAACATGTGCTCTACACCAATTCCGGCTCGGAATCGGTCGAGACCGCGCTGAAGGTGGCGCTCGCCTATCACAAGGTGAAGGGCAATGGTTCGCGCACCCGCCTGATCGGCCGCGAACGCGGCTATCATGGCGTCAATTTCGGCGGCATTTCCGTCGGCGGCATCGTCTCCAACCGCAAGATGTTCGGCACGCTTCTGTCGGGCGTCGATCATATGCCCCACACCCATCTGCCGGAAAAGAACGCCTTCACCCGGGGCGAGCCGGAGCATGGCGCCGATCTCGCCACCGAACTGGAACGCATCGTCACCCTGCACGATGCCTCGACCATCGCCGCCGTCATCGTCGAGCCGGTCGCGGGTTCGACCGGCGTCCTCATCCCGCCGAAGGGCTACCTGCTGAAACTGCGCGATATCTGCACCAAGCACGGCATCCTGTTGATCTTCGACGAAGTCATCACCGGGTACGGCCGCCTCGGCACACCGTTCGCCGCCCAGTATTTCGACGTCAAGCCGGACATGATCGTCACCGCCAAGGGCCTGACCAACGGCGTCATTCCAATGGGCGCCGTCTTCGTCACGGCCGAAATTCACGACGCCTTCATGAACGGCCCGGAACACATGATCGAGTTCTTCCACGGCTATACCTATTCCGGCAATCCGATCGCCTGCGCCGCCGCCCTCGGCACGCTCGATACCTATCGTGACGAAGGCCTGCTCACCCGCGGCGCCGAGCTTGCACCTTACTGGGCCGATGCGCTGCACTCGCTGAAGGATTGCCCGCATGTCATCGATATCCGCAACATCGGCCTGATCGGCGCGATCGAACTTGCTCCCATTGCCGGGGAACCGACCAAGCGCGCCTTCTCCGCCTTCCTGAAGGCCTATGAGAACGGCTACCTGATCCGCACCACCGGCGACATCATCGCCCTGTCGCCGCCGCTGATCATCTCGAAGGCTGAAATCGACGAACTGATCGACGGCATCCGCAAGGTGCTGATCGCAAACGCCTGATGGCCAATACCGGCGAGCGCCCATCTGCAAACGGCGAAAGGGCGCTCGCCGAGCGAGATCAACAGCAGGAAAACAGCACCCTGACGAAAGAAACGATCCGCGCAGCCTGACCCCGCGACAATAGGAGCCAGTGCCTATACGGTAAATTGAACAATTATTTCGCAATTGCCCAGAAAATCGCCTTGCGGAATCCACAGGGCCTTCATAGACCCTTGGGCATGGGAAGGGCCTGTTCGCAGAAGACAGGGGAACCCATCCAGCGTAAGCTTGCTTCGACCGGAGGAATAGCCTTCGTGTGGCTGGCGATCATAACGCTGACACTGCGGGGAACCAACCCATCCAAGGAGAAGCAAGATGAACTTCAAGATAGTCTCGGGCGTCACGCTCGCCGCCTCGCTGGCGTTTTCGCCGCTCGCCCACGCGGAAATCGTCATCGGCCTGATCGCGCCGCTGACCGGTCCTGTCGCCGCCTATGGCGACCAGGTGAAGAACGGCGCTCAGGTTGCCGTCGACCAGATCAACAAGAACGGGGGCATTCTCGGCGAACAGGTCGTGCTGAAACTGGCCGACGATGCCGGCGAACCCAAGCAAGGTGTTTCGGCCGCAAACCAGATCGTCGGCGACGGCATCCGCTTCGTCGTTGGCCCGGTCACGTCGGGCGTTGCCATGCCGGCCTCCGATGTTTTGGCTGAAAACGGCATTCTGATGGTCACGCCGACGGCGACCACGCCTGATCTCACCAAGCGTGGCCTGACGACGATCCTGCGCACCTGCGGCCGTGACGACCAGCAGGCGGAAGTCGCTGCCGCCTACGTTCTCAAGCAGTTCAAGGACAAGCGCATCGGCATCCTCAACGACAAGGGCGCTTACGGCAAAGGCCTCGCGGATTCCTTCAAGGCAACGCTGAACGCCGGCGGCGTCACGGAAGTGTTCAACGATTCGCTGACGCCTGGCGACAAGGACCTGAGCGCGCTCACCACCCGCCTGAAAGCGGAAAAAGTCGATGTCCTCTATTTCGGCGGCTACCACCCGGAAGCCGGCCTTCTGGTGCGCCAGTTGCAAGACATCTCCGCCCCGATCCAGATCGTCGGCGGTGACGGTCTGTCCAACACCGAATTCTGGACCATCGGCACGGATGCGGCAGCCGGCACCGTGTTCACCAACGCGTCAGACGCGCTGAAGAACGACAATTCGAAGGCAGCCGTTGCCGCGCTACAGGCCGCCAACATTCCGCCGGAAGCCTTCACGCTGAACGCCTATGCCGCCGTCGAAGTCATCAAGGCCGGCATCGAAAAGGCCGGCAGCGCCGAGGATGCGACCGCCGTTGCGACCGCGCTGAAGTCCGGCGAGCCGATCAAGACCGCCATCGGCGACGTCACCTATGGCGAGACCGGCGACCTCACCTCGCAGAGCTTCTCGCTCTACAAGTGGGACGGTGGCAAGATCGTCGCCGCCGAATAAGCGGGATCGACAATCACGGAAACGGGCGCTTCGGCGCCCGTTTTCATTTCACGAGGAAGCGGTTGGCCATGGCGCAAGATTTCCCCGTCTCCCTAGGCAATATCGCGGCAGTGCGTTTATGCTGACGCAGCAAAGACAGGCAGGAAGCAGGACCATCATGAGCAAGAGACTGGAAACGCTGATCGACCAGGGCACCGGACGCGTGCCGGCTGACATCGTGCTCAAGGGCGGCCGCTTCTTCGATCTCGTCACCGGAGAACTGGTGGCCTCCGACATCGCCATCAGCGGCGACCGTATCGTCGGCACCTGCGGAACCTACAGCGGCACGGAAGAGATCGATATTTCCGGCAGGATCGTCGTCCCCGGCTTCATCGATACACATCTGCATATCGAATCCTCCCTCGTCACCCCGCATGAATTCGACCGCTGCGTGCTGCCCTATGGCGTGACGACGGTGATCTGCGATCCGCACGAGATCGCCAACGTGCTCGGCACCGAGGGCATCCGCTTCTTCCTGGATTCGGCGCTTGAAACGATCATGGATATCCGCGTGCAACTGTCGAGTTGCGTGCCGGCGACGCATCTGGAAACCTCCGGCGCCAATCTGCCGATCGAGAAACTGCTGCCGTTCCGCGACCATGAAAAGGTTATCGGTCTTGCGGAATTCATGAATTTTCCCGGCGTCATCCACAAGGATCCCGTTTGCCTTGCCAAGCTCGAAGCCTTCCAGGGCGGCCATATCGATGGCCATGCACCGCTGCTACGCGGGCTCGATCTCAACGGCTATCTCTCCACCGGCATCCGTACCGATCATGAATGCACGAGCGCCGAGGAAGCGCTCGAAAAGATCCGCAAGGGCATGCACATTCTCGTGCGCGAAGGCTCGGTCTCCAAGGATCTGCACGCATTGATGCCGATCCTTACCGAGCGACTGTCGCCTTTCCTTGCGCTTTGCACCGACGACCGCAATCCGCTCGATATCGCCGAACAGGGCCATCTCGACTACATGATCCGCGAAGCCATCGCGCAAGGTGTTGAACCTCTCGCCATCTACCGCGCCGCCTCGATCTCGGCCGCGCGCGCCTTCGGCCTTCGCGACCGGGGCCTTGTCGCCCCCGGCTGGCGCGCCGATCTCGTGGTTGTCGATTCACTCGAAAGCTGCAAGGCGAAGATGGTCTTCGCCGCCGGCCGCCATGTCACCGACGCGCTGTTTGCCGCCCGCCGCGCCGTTGCCCCCATCGGCCTCGACAGCGTCAAGGCAGGCCACGTGAATGCCGCCGATTTCGGCGTGCCCTATGCCGAAGGCGAGACCTCGGTCATCGGCGTTCTGCCGGGCAAGATCATCACCGAACACCGCCGCTTCAAGCTGCCGGCATCGGGCAACCAGGCCGGCGTCGATCTCGGCCGCGACATCATCAAGGTCGCCGTCATCGAGCGACACGGCGTCAACGGCAATCATGCCAACGGCTTCGTGCAGGGTTTCGGGTTGAAAAAAGGAGCGATCGCCTCGACCGTCGGCCATGACAGCCACAATATCTGCGTCGTCGGCGTCAACGAGGACGACATGGCGCTCGCCGCCAATCGCCTCGGCCAGATCAAGGGCGGCTTCGTCGTCGTCGAGGATGGCAAGGTCACCGGCGAAATCGCGCTGCCGGTCGCCGGCCTGATGAGCCTCGAACCCTACGAGAGCGTTCGCGACACGCTGCATCACCTGCGCGAGGCGGCCTTCGCGCTCGGAGCCACCCTGCAGGAGCCCTTCCTGCAACTGGCCTTCCTGCCGCTGCCGGTGATCCCGCACCTGAAGATCTCGGACATGGGGCTGGTCGATGTCGACAAGTTTGCGTTGATCGGGTGAGAATATTTGTTGGAACAAGCTCTTGCGGCGCTTACGGCGCCGCGCGTCAAATAGGACGCGCAAAGGTCACTTTAACACTTTAAATATGCAGCATAATTTTACCCTTAAATCGATTCCGATTTAAGGAATTATGCAGTAGACTGACGAATATTGGAGTTTTGACATGACCAAATTGGAACAGATCGAAAAATCCGTCTCCGAACTCACCCCGGAGGAACTGAAAGCGTTCGCGGCTTGGTTCGATAAACTTCAAGCGGCGCGATGGGATGTCCAGTTTACGAAGGACGCAAAAAGCGGTGTATTGGACGCCCTGGCTGATGCCGCTCTTTCGGAATTCAAGTCTGGCAGGTCTCGCAGCCTGTGAAACATCACGCAACGGCTGCCTTCTGGGAAGCTTATAACAAGCTGCCCGAGCATGTCCGCGAAATCGCCGACACCAACTTCCAAAAACTAAAAGCGGACCAAAAGCACCCGTCCCTTCATTTCAAGCAGGTCGGCCGCTGCTGGTCCGTTCGGATCGGTTCATCCTGGCGTGCCTTGGCCGTCCGGGACAATGACGATGTCATCTGGTTCTGGATCGGGTCGCACGCTGAGTATGACAAGCTGCTACGGTGATATCCGCCCGCAAAACACATCCAGCGCCTCCAGCACGATCTCGCCGCCTTCGAACACGGGCGCAAAGCCCGGCATCGGCACGGCCTCGGCGATCACAACGCCCTTGGGCAGCGATACCGTCTGCGGCCCTCGCCGGAGGTTAAAGACGAACAGCAGCTTTTCGCCGGCTTTTTCGCGCACGAACATCAGGAGATCCTGGTTCGTCTCGACGAAGCTCATGCCACCATCGAGCAGCGGTGCATGCTGCTTGCGGAAGGCAAGCGTCTGGCGGTAGTGCGCGAGGACGGAGTCCGGAATGCCCTCCTGCACATCGACGGCGAGCGGGCGATGCTCCTTCGGTACCGGCAGCCACGGCTTGACCTCGGAGAAACCGGCATAGTCAGCATCCTTCTCCCAAACCATTGGCGTGCGGCATCCGTCGCGCCCCTTGAAGGCCGGCCAGAAGCGGATGCCGTAGGGATCGCGCAGATCGGCGAGTTCGAGTTCGGCCTCCGGCAAGGCCAGTTCCTCGCCCTGATAGAGGCAAATCGAGCCACGCAGCGCCGCCAAAACCGAAATCGCCAGCCTCGCGACGCGGTCGTGCTCCTCGATCGTCTGCGCAAAACGGCTGACATGGCGGGTGACATCGTGATTGGAGAAGGCCCAGCAGACCCAGCCATCGGTGACCGCATCCTGAAAGGCCGTGACGCAGCGCCGAATATGGGTTGCGGTGAAATCCGGCCCGAGAAGGTCGAACGTGTAGCACATCTGCAGCTTGTCGCCGCCACCGGTATAGGCCGCCACCGTCTTCAGCGAGCGCGCGCCATCGCCGACCTCGCCCACCGAGGCACGATCGCCGAACTCATCGAGCAGGGCGCGGAACCGCTGCAGGAAACCGATATTTTCCGGTTGGGTCTTGTCATGGAGATGGTTCTGCATGCCATACGGATTGACGTCGGGCGCATCGAGCCCGATCGCATCCTCGTCATGGACCAGCGGCGGGTTGTCGCGCAATTCCTTGTCGTGGAAATAGAAGTTCACAGTATCGAGGCGAAAGCCGTCCACGCCGCGCTTCAGCCAGAAGCGCACGGTCTCCAGCAGAGCATCCTGAACGTCCTGATTATGGAAATTGAGATCCGGCTGCGAGCCTAAGAAATTGTGCATGTAATATTGCTTGCGCACGCCGTCCCATTCCCAGGCCGGTCCGCCGAAGATCGACAACCAGTTGTTCGGCGCTGTGCCATCCGGCTTCGGATCGGCCCAGACATACCAGTCGGCTTTTGGATTGGTGCGGTCGGAACGGCTTTCCTTGAACCAGGGATGCTGGTCGGATGTATGCGAAATCACCTGGTCGATGATGACCTTGATGCCAAGCTGATGTGCCTTCTTCAACAGCGCATCGAAATCGGCGAGCGTGCCGAACATCGGATCGACATCGCAGTAATCCGAGACGTCATAGCCCATGTCAGCCATTGGCGAGGTGAAGAAGGGCGACAGCCAGATCGCGTCGACGCCCAGACTGGCAATGTAGGGAAGCCGCTGCGCCACGCCCTTGAGGTCGCCTGCCCCATCGCCCTTGGTATCCTGAAAGGAGCGTGGATAGACCTGGTAGATCACCGCGCCGCGCCACCAATCGGGATTGGACTTCAGGGAGGATGCCATCAAAAAACTCCACGATCGCAAGGATATGTCCAAGATGTATCGTTGCGGCTGCAGGGAGTAAACGGCATTCTCAAACCTCGGCGGAGATTGACGGTAGCGGTGCGGACAAAGCCGATATGACGACCTTGGATCGGCCGAGTTTCCTGAATGGCGGCGACGGCATTCGCTTGCCTTCCATGCCGGTAAGCCGTATCTCGACTTTCGTAAAAGGGCGCGACCAGCGGGGGGATTCATGGCGGACAGGCTGCTTTCGATCGGTGAATGCATGGTGGAACTCATGCAGGCCGAAGGGGACCTGCTTCGCAAGGGCTATGCCGGCGATACGTTCAACACCGCCTATTACGCTCGCATCTTCCTGCCGCAGGACTGGTCGGTCGATTATCTCACGGCCGTCGGCAACGACACGGTGTCGGACGACATGCTGGCCTTCATCGAAAGCACCGGTGTCGGAACCAGCCACATTCGCCGCGTCGAGGGCCGTTCGCCCGGGCTCTACATGATCCATTTGAAGGACGGTGAACGCAGCTTCTCCTACTGGCGTTCCGTCTCCGCCGCCAAGACGCTGGCGGATGACGCCGATCATCTGCGCGCCGCCATCGAAGCCTCCGGCATCATCGTCTTTTCCGGCATCACGCTCGCCATCCTCGCGCCGCCAGCAATCGAAACGCTGCTCTCCGAACTGCGCCGCGCCAAGGCAGCGGGCAAGACGGTGGTCTTCGATCCGAACATCCGGCCGCGCCTGTGGGACGACAAGGCCACTATGCGCGACACCATTACCGCCGGCGCCCGTGCGGCAAGTCTCGTGATGCCGAGCTTCGACGACGAAGCGACGCATTTCGGCGATGCGGACGTGGCGGCGACAATTTCGCGCTACCGCAGCCTCGGTGTCGACAATGTCGTCGTCAAGGATGGCGCGGCCGGTGTCACGCTTGCCTTCGGTAACGCCGCTCCGGAATTCGTGGAATCCGCCAAGGTGGACAGGATCGTCGATACGACGAGCGCCGGCGACAGCTTCAATGGTGCGTTCATCGCCCATCATGCGGTCAACGGCGACGCACAATCCGCAGCCAGGTTCGCAGCAGCAACGGCCGCGACAGTGATCCAGCATCACGGCGCGCTTGTTGCGAAAGACAAGCTGGAACCCCTGCAGTAAACGAAAACTTGTTGCTTGGATGGTTTGGCCTTAGCTTTGGTCAAGCTTAGCCATGGGATCGATCATGACGACCGTCAACATGCTGGAAGCCAAGACGCGTCTTTCCCAGCTTGTCAGTGCCGTTGAAAGCGGTGCGGAAGACGAGATCATCGTCGCGCGCAACGGGAAACCGGCGGCAAGGTTGGTGCCACTGATCCAAAAAGAAAAAAGGTGGATGCAACTAGGCCTGCTGGAGGGCTAGTTTCCGCCGCGAGCATTTGGGAAATCGCGATCAAGTTTACGGTTGGCAGAGACAAGGCCATACCCTTCAGGGGATATGAAGCTATTCGTCATTTCAACAACGCCGGAAGCCGCATTCTGGACATAACCGCCGAACACGCGGCGGCGACAGAGAAAGTCGTCACGCCGCATGCCGACCCTTTTGACCGCCTGCCGATCGCCCAAGCCATCACCGAGCCGTTGGTTCTGGTCACCCGCGACAGCAAGATCGCAACCTATAGCCCCACCTTCATCACCTGGCAGGGCCTTAGCGCTTGCCGTCCTATCGCTTCTTCTTCCGGTTTTCGAACGGATTGTCCGCGGCCCTGAGATGAATGCGGATCGGCACGCCCGGCATCTCGAAATCGCTGCGCAGGCCGTTGGTCAGGTAGCGGAGATAGCTTTCCGGCACGGCGTCGGGACGCGTGCAGGAAATCATGAAGCCGGGCGGCCGGGCCTTGACCTGGGTCATGTATTTCAGCTTCAGGCGGCGACCGGAAACAGCCGGCGGCGGATGCTGGATCAATTGCGCTTCCAGCCACTTGTTGAGCCGCGCCGTCGAGATACGGCGATTCCAGACCTTGTCCGTGTCGATGATCGACTGCATCAGCTTGTCGAGGCCGTAGCCGGTCTGACCGGAGATCGGCACGGCGCGGATGCCGCGCGCCTG
Organism: Pararhizobium sp.; assembly: GCF_035497515.1. Lineage (GTDB taxonomy): Bacteria > Pseudomonadota > Alphaproteobacteria > Rhizobiales > Rhizobiaceae > Pararhizobium. The sequence goes on from NZ_DATJDJ010000211.1 coordinate 32,489, forward strand.
CGGCAAAAGTCGTTCGGTCTTCTCGCGCAGGTCGGCCAGCAGCGCCTGCGGATCCTCGACCAGATCCCATTTGTTGAAGGCGAGGATCGCAGCGCGACCTTCGCGTACCACGAGGTCGACGAGTTGCAGGTCCTGCTTTTCAAACGGAATGGTCGCATCGAAAACGATGACGACGGCCTCGGCGAAACGGATCGAGCGCAGGCTGTCGGCGACGGAGAGCTTTTCGAGCTTTTCCTGCACGCGCGCCTTCTTGCGCATGCCGGCTGTATCGAACATCTTGATGGTGCGGCCGCGCCAGTCCCATTCGACGGAAATGCTGTCGCGCGTGATGCCGGCCTCGGGACCAGTCAGAAGCCGATCCTCGCCGAGAAAACGATTGATCAGCGTCGACTTGCCGGCATTCGGGCGGCCGATGATGGCGACGCGGAGCGGCTTGGTCTCGTCATATTCCGGCTCGGATTCCTCGTCCTCGACCTCGTCGTCGCCCCTGAGGTCGATATTGGTCTCCGCCTCGTCGATCTCGGGCGGAAAGGCGCGGTCCTCGCCGATCGCAGCGACGATCGCGTCGCGCAGGTCGATCATGCCCTGGCCATGTTCGGCCGAGATCGCGACAGGTTCGCCGAGCCCCAGCGTGAAGGCGTCATAATAGCCGCCGTCGGAACCCTTGGCTTCCGACTTGTTGGCGACCAGCACCACCGGCTTGCCGCGGCGGCGCAGCATTTCACCCAGCGTTTCATCGGCCGGTGTCAGGCCATACTTGGCATCGACCACGAACAGTGTCAGGTCGGCCTCGTCGATCGCGGCTTCCGTCTGTAGCCACATCCGGCCCTGCAGGGTTTCAGGGCCAGACTGCTCGAGACCGGCGGTATCGATGATGGTGAAACGCAGGTCGACGAGCTTGGCATCGCCGGGCCGCCGATCGCGGGTGACACCGGGCGTATCATCGACGAGCGCCAGCTTCTTTCCAACCAGCCGGTTGAAAAGCGTCGACTTTCCGACATTGGGGCGCCCAACGATGGCGACGGTGAAGTTCATCGAGTAATCCTGTCTTCAGGGCTTGATGCGAACCAGTCCAAATGCCGTTCGCGGCGCCCCGAGTTTTCGTGTGTGGCGCCTCTTCAGGACACCTTTCCGCCGGCGTTGATCAGGTCGAGCAGCATCTGAGCCCGGTTGGCCAGATTGCGCGGCGTTTCCTGATCGTCGGCAATCTGCTGGAACCAGGTTTTCGCCTTGGCCATGTCGCCGGCCTTATAGGCGGCGAGACCCAGCGCTTCGCGTGCCGAATGGCGCAGGCCATTGCCCGGAACCGCAAGTTGCTCGACCTCTGCCGAAACTTGCTCATAGGTGCCAGTGTCGACCAGCAGATAGGCGGCGCGGGCGCGCGCGGCGTCACGCATGGCCTGCGGCAGGCTGGCATCCTTGGAGATACCTGAGAAGACCTGAACGGCGCCGGTGACGTCACCCTTCTGCGCCTGCATGGTTGCGGCCCGCATCTTGGCGAGAACTGGATAGGCGCCATAGCCATCCTTCTCGAGCGTATTGAGCGCGGCGATCGCCTCGTCGGTCTTGTTCTGCTTCGATAGCGTCAGCGCCGCGAGGAACTGGTCTCCGGACTTGGAGGCCGAGGTCTCGTGCCAATACTCGTAGCCGACCTTGCCGATCGTGCCGAGCACGATCAGAATGGCGATCCCGACGATAACGCTGCCGAACCGCGTCCAGACGGCTTTCACCTGTTCGGAGCGCAGTTCCTCATTGACCTCACGGATAAAGCTGTCGTCCTGGTTCGCCATTCCTAAGTTCCGGTCGCCCGGCCTTCCCTGCAGTGATGAATGTAAAGATTTCCGCGCTTCTACCGTATTTTGCGCCCGTTGTAAGGGGGCAGCGTGAATTAGCCCATCTTAGCCCATCACAATCGGTGCGACACCGATCAGCCATTCGTGCAATTTCCAGACAAACAGCCCATAGGCAACGAGGCCGATGACAACAGCCAGGATGTCGTTGGAGCCGGAACGGAACACCGGCAGCACCTGCTCGCCGCCGCGCTGCCGTCTCTTCATCGAGATGCGCATGATCACGCCCCAAGCGAGAAACGAGCCGAACAGGAGGACCGACGATGTCTCGCCATTGGCGAGCAGATGGGCCAGGGCCCAGATCTTGATCGACAGGATCTGCGGATGCTTCAGCGCGACGGCGATGCGGCCAGCCGGCAGGAAACCGGCGGCAAGACAGATGAAGGCGAGCAGCATCAACAGCAAGGCGATGTGACGGAGGAAGACCGGTGGGTTGTAGAGCATGCCGGTGGTCATCCGCGCCTCACCGAAACCAAAGACGATGAGGCCGAGGCCGATCAGGCTGACGATAGTATAAAGTCCCATCCAGGTGCTTTTTCCGCGGCTCTCGATGATGGACGTGCGCAGCCCGGGGGCGACGACGCGCACCAGATGCATGCCCAGAAAAATGACGATCCCCAGAATAAGCAATGCCATGATATCCATCCGTTTCCATGAAAGTTCCTGTCTTCTCGCATAGCCGGATCATCGCCAAGTTGAAAGGCCAATCACGGGATTGCCGCATTCTGCGCGCAGGGAACACAATCCCGCCCCCACCGCCCAAGGTTTCCGCATGCCCAGACTTTCCTCAGCCCTCGCTCTCGCGCTCACGCTGACCCCGACGCTTGCCGGTGCCGTGCAGCCGCCGGTGGCCACGCCGCCCAAGCAACTCGTCATCATCTCGTTCGACGGCGCGCATGATAACCGGCTGTGGGACAAGAGCCTGGATATGGCAAAGCGCACAGGCGCGCATTTCACCTATTTCCTCTCCTGCACCTTCCTGATGACCCGCGCCGATGGCGGCAAGAGCTATCAGGCGCCGGGCCACAAGGCCGGACGCTCCAATGTCGGTTTTGCCCAGAGCCAGGAGGAGATCCAGACACGGGTGCGGCATATCTGGCAGGCGCATCTCGATGGCCACGATATCGGCAGCCATGCCTGCGGTCATTTCGACGGCAAGGACTGGAGCAAGAAGGACTGGAACTCGGAATTCACCGCCTTCCATTCCGCGCTGGAAAACGCCTGGAAGGCCGGTGCCATCGGCAACGAGGAGCCGCAGGGCTGGGCGGACTTCATCGACAATGACATCAAGGGTTTTCGCGCACCCTATCTTTCGCTGAGCGACGGGCTGCTGCCGGCCTTGAAGCAACACGGCTTCGACTATGACGCCAGCCTCGTCACCAAGGGACCGGACTGGCCGGCATCCGCCGATGGCCTGCCGCGTTTCGGCCTGCCGCTCATTCCCGAAGGCCCGAGCCAGCGCCGGGTCATCGGCATGGACTACAATCTCTTCATCCGCCATTCGATGGGCGTCGAGAACCGCAAGGACAGCGCGGCCTTCGAAGAACGCACCCTCGAGACCTATCACAAGGCCTTCCAGCACGAATATACCGGCAGTCGCATACCGCTGCAGCTCGGCTTCCATTTCGTCGAAATGAACGGTGGCGCCTATTGGCGCGCGCTCGACCGGTTCCTGACTGAAACCTGCAGCAAGCCGGACGTCGCCTGCGTCAGCTACGCCGAAGCCCTGCCGCTGATCGAAAAACAGAAAAAGGCGGATCGCTCCGCCTTTTGAAGTTTATCTTTCGACCGTCGGGATTTATGGCGTGTCGGCTGCCAGTTCTCCGTCGTGCTCTTCGCGCGCAAGGTAACGTTGGTCGATTGCCGGGAGCGGCTCATCGTCAATGGCAGCTTCGAATGCTTTTAAGCGCTTATGGATCGACAACAGTTCAATGATCGTCGTCCAAGAATTGACGAGATACTGGAACGAATTGCTCACCTGCCCGAATGCGGTCGATATCTGTTGGAAGATACCATAGGTGATCTTCCCGGCGACGATGGTCGGGACCAGCATGAACAATACGAAAAGAGCGTCGGCCTGCAGGTAGAAATAACGTGCGAGGTTGAAATAGAGATAGTGAAAATACATCCGGAAATAATTCCGCCGCACGTTGCTGAAAAGCTCGGCAACCGTTAGCGGCTGAGCTCGATCAGCGTGATCTTCACCATAGACGAGTTCCTTTCTGTAGGCCGCCTCGACACGCTGATTGCGAAAATTCAACCCTGGCAGCTTGATGCCGGCGATAGCAAGCAGACCCGTACCGAATGCAGACCAGAACAGAGCCAGCCAGAACAATGTGTGCGGAATTTCTCCGATGATCGGCAATTCTGTAACGTAACTCGACAAAGCAAACAGAATCGGTAGAAATACAACCAGCGTCATGATCGAATTGATCAGGCTGATACCCAAACCTTCGAGAATATTGGCAAACCGCATCGTGTCTTCCTGAACACGTTGCGAGGCACCTTCAATATGCCGGAGCTTCTCCCATTTCGACATGTAAAAATCGTTCATCGCCGTGCGCCAGCGGAAGATATAGTGGCTGGTGAAGAAATCGGTCATGATCGATACAAACATGCTGAGAAAGGCAATCTGCACGAAGATGATCTGCAGACTATAAAAGTCCCAGACAGTGATACCGGGTTGCTTGGAAAGCGCGTTTTGAAGCAGGTCGCCCATCGGGCGGCGGAAATTGTTGATCACGACGGAAATCTGGACGCTGAAATAGGTCACGAAAACAATCAGCGCCGACCCCCAGAGTGACCAGAGTTTCCAAGGGTGATCCTTCGCCTTGATCTGCCAAAAGCCACAAAACAGTGCCGTGCAAACGAAAAAATAGGCATAGAACCAGAGATTGTCCGGCAACAGGAAGAAGCTGAGATCAATCGGCTCCTTGCCTTCCGCAGGCGGCACAAACCCTAACGACAGCCCAAAAGGTGCGGCCACGAAGTACCATGCCAAAATGGCGAGAAGCGTCCAGACTGTCAGCGAAGAGAAAAGCAGCCTCGGCTGCGGGAAGAAGGAATGGAACAAGGCGGGCACTCGCGTTTCTGAGGGTATGAGGACCCTGCTTCGATGTGCCGAAACTATGGCAGTTTTCCTACCATAACAATCACGTCAAGCTAATGTTACCGTTATTTAATCGGCAGCCCGCTACCCGCTCGCCGCCACGATCCGCCGCATCTCCACACCGATCAGGGCGGCGCAGAACAACAGCACACCGGCGGCGAGCAGCGTCGGCACGGCGAAGCTGCCGCTGCCTTGCGCAAGCCAACCCGCCACCAGTGGTCCGATGATCTGGCCGACGCCGAAGGCGGCGGTCATGAAGGCGAGCGCCTTGCGCGGGCTTTGCGGTGCCAGCGCCCGGCCGATCTGCAGGCCATAGGCGGTGACCATGATGAAGGTGGCGCCCAGCATCAGGCCGCCGATCAAGGGTGCTGCCGGAGACGGCAGCGCGACCACGAGAATGAGCCCGATGGCCTCGACCAGCAGGCCGGCGAGATAGACGCCGACAATGCCGAGGCGCGGCACCGCATAGCGCCAGAGAAAGACCGAGACGGCACTGCTGAGACCGGTGATCAGCCAGGCGAGAAACTCGACCGTGTGATCGGTCGCGCCCTGCCGCGCCATCGCGACAAGGAATGTGGCGGTGATGACATAACCGAAGCCGAACAAGCCATAGGTCACCGTGACGACCACCAGAGGCCGGGTCCAGACCAGCGGTTTTTCCTTCACGCTCGAAGCCCCCACCGCCGGTCCGTGCGGCAAGAGCATGGCGACGATGGCCGTTCCGGCGAAGGCGATCATAGCACCGCCGAACCAGGCCGCCTGCCAGCCCGCCACATCGCCCACCCCTTGCGCGGGCAAGAGGAACACCATCACCGACGAGACCGCGATGCCGATGCCGACACCGCCGAAATGCGTGGATTGGACATGTGGATTGCCGGCGGCAAGCCCGCGGCTGAGCACGATGGCCGAAGTGAAGATCATGGTGAAGGCGCTCGCCACCCCGGCCAGAAACCGGATGACGGGAAAAAGCAGCAGGGACGAGGTTAGCCCCATGGCCAGAAGCAGGATCGCGGTGGCGATGAGGGCCGAGAGGCTGATCAGACGTTCGCGTCCCGCAGCCCAGCCGTAACCGGCAGCCACCGCGCCTAAGAGATAGCCGACGAAATTGGCCGATGCGATGATGCCCGCATCGGCCGGAGACAGGGCAAGCCCAGTCATCATGCCCGGCAGGATCGGCGTATAGGAAAAGCGGCCGAAGCCCATGGCGACGGCCATGGCGATGGCGCCGGCAACGGCCGTTGGCACCAGGCTCTCGTTCCGGAAGGTGTCTGCACTGCTCATGGTCTACATATCGCAACGCAGCATGAGCGACACAAACGACAAAATTTGATGTTGTCGTTCAACGGCGTGAATGCGTGGGATAGGTCAGCCCGGCAAAGTGACGACCAGCGGCCCGTTGCGGGTGACGACGACGGTATGCTCGTATTGCACCGTCGGCGCGCGTGGCTCGCTATAGAGCGTCCATGCATCGTCGCCGCCTTCGGCCCATTGCGCGCCGAGCGACAGGAACGGCTCGATGGTAAAGACCATGCCTTCGGTCATCCGGCGCTTTTCATGCTTGTCCGGCCAGGTGGCGATTTCGGTCGGCTCCTCGTGCAGCGAGCGTCCAACGCCGTGGCTGGCGAGGTTGGTGACGAGCGTGTAGCGGTTTTTCCTGGCAAAAGCGCCGATGGCATTGCCGATCGAAGCCAGCGGCTTGCCGGATTTCACCTCGTTGAGGCCAACCCACATGGCGCGCTTGCCGTCGCGGCAGAGGCGCTCGATCTGCGGCTTGACCGGCGACACGGCAAAAGACGCGCCGGTATCGGCAAACAGCCCGTTCTTCTCGGCGGAGACGTCGATATTGACGAGATCGCCGGCCTGGATGACGCGCGAACCCGGAATGCCATGGGCGACTTCCTCGTTGACGCTGATACAGGTCGCGCCCGGAAAATCATAGGAGAGTTCAGGCGCCGAACGCGCGCCCGCGTCCTCCAGCACCTTGCGGCCGATGGCATCGAGCTCGGCCGTGGTCATGCCCGGCTCCAGCGCTCCCGCCATCACCTGTATCGCATTGGCGCAGATGCGACCGATTTCCTTCAGCCGCTCCAGGTCTTCGTCATTGTTGAGGGTCATCGTCTCTCGCTTTCGGCTGGTTATGTAACGCGCCGAAAGCCTTCGATCCAGTCGTCAGGCCCAGGAAAATGCACCTGTGGCACGAACACAGCCCATTCCCGACACCAGAATATCAGCGGACGTTCCAACCATAATGGGTGATGGGATCACCGGTTCGCGGGTGAAGCCCATCCCCGATGTAAACCATCCCCTCCTTTTCATAGAAACGCCTGGCCTTGCCGTTTGCCGATCGGGTGAAAAGCGTAAAGCCGTCCGGCATGACCCCGGCCGCATGGGCGAGCAGCGCCCGGCCCACCCCGAGGCCGAGGGAGCCGGGATGGACGAACAACTGGTTCAGCATTGCTTCCTTCGGCTTGAGTGCGACAAATCCGATCAACCGGCTGTCATCAGCGGCGACCGTCACATTCCAGCCGTCTGCCAATTCCAGATCGACGCGTTCCAGCATCTCGGCCTGCGTCGGCATGAGGGCTGGACCAACATCGGGCAGGCTTGCGCTCGCATGCCAGAGCGCCGCAATCTCGTTTCGGTCTTCCTCAACGGCGGGCCTCAAGGCGAACGTACGCATATTCGCAATCATCCCCATACAGCCGGCTGGCGGATCCAGAACAATCCGCACAAACAAACGCGCCGATTTTGCTTCGACGTCATCAGAGCATGGGGAACCCGGCGGAAATCAGGCCGTTGCAACGTCTTTCTTGTTATCGGCAAGCGCCGCCCGCACGAGCGGCGCAACCTTCGTGCCGTAGAGTTCGATGCCCCGCATGATCTGGTCATGCGGCATCAGGCCGATCGCCATCTGCAGCAGGAAGCGATCATTTTTGAAGATCGTGTGATGCCGGATGATCTTCTCGGCCACCGTGTCGGGATCGCCGAGGAAAAGGTTGCCGTTCGGCCCGATCGACTGGTTGAAATGCGCCCGGTTGGTCGGTCCCCATCCGCGTTCACGCCCGATCCGGTTCATCACCTCGGCCTGCGGACCGTAAAACTGATCGGCCGCCTGTTCTTTCGTATCGGCGATGAAACCGTGCACATTGATGCTGGTCTTCAACGCCGATGCATCCTGCCCCGCCCGGCGCGCCGATTCGCGGTAGAGGTCGAACAGCGGCGCGTAGCGTGCCGGCTCACCGCCGATAATCGCCAGCGCCACCGGTAGGCCGAGAACGCCGGCCCGCGCCAGCGATTGCGGCGTGCCGCCGACGGCGATCCAGACTGGCAGTGGATCGTTGACCGGACGCGGATAGACGCCACGCCCGTTGATCGGCGCGCGCTTTTCGCCCGTCCAGGTCACCTTCTCGCCCTCGCGGATCGCCAGCAGCAGATCCAGCTTCTCGGCAAAAAGCTGGTCGTAATCTTCGAGCTCGTAGCCGAACAACGGGAAGGATTCGATGAAGGAACCGCGACCCGCCATGATCTCGGCCCGACCGTTGGAAATGAGATCGAGCGTTGCAAACTGCTGGAACACCCGAACCGGGTCTTCGGAACTGAGAACGGTCACGGCGCTCGTCAGCTTGATGTTTTTCGTGCGCGATGCGGCAGCCGCCAGGATCATCGCCGGGGCCGAGGCGACATAGTCCGGTCGGTGATGCTCGCCCAGCCCGAAGACATCGAGCCCGATCTGATCGGCCAGTTCGATCTCCTCGATCAGGTGGCGCACCCGCTCCTCGCCTTCCCTGCCGCGCCCGGTCGGCGCCTCGGGGTGAACGTCACCGAAAGTGTAAAGTCCAAGTTCCATGGGATGCTACCTGCTGTCAGCTGTTAGGCGAGTTATTTCATTTTCATCAGAAATAACCATGGCCAGCGCGCTTTGACAGTTCACCACAGGAAACGGTGCGTTTCCTGAACGGTTACAGTTCGCTCAGCGTCCGCTTCACCGCGTTGCGCCAGCCCTTCAGTTTTACGTTCCGGGTCCTTTCATCCATCGCCGGTTCAAAACGGCGGTCGCGAGCCCAGGATTTGGCGAAATCCTTCTGGTTCGGCCAGACCCCCGCCCGGCTGCCGGCGAGCCACGCGACACCGAGCGCCGTGGTTTCCAGGATGGTCGGCCGGTCCACCGGCGCATCGAGCAGGTCCGACAGCCGCTGCATCGTCCAGTCGGAAGCGACCATGCCGCCATCGACGCGCAGGACGGTTTCCTTGCCGTCGCTCTTCCAGTCCTTGTGCATGGCGTCGAGCAGATCGCGGGTCTGATAGCACACGGCTTCGAGCGCGGCGCGCGCGAACTCGGCCGGGCCGGTATTGCGGGTCATGCCGAAGATCGCGCCACGGGCATCCGGGTCCCAATGCGGCGCGCCAAGACCGGTGAAGGCGGGAACGAGATAGACTTCCTGCGACGGGTCGGCCTGTTCGGCAAGCGTGCCGGTATCCGACGCAGCCTTGATCGCCTTCAGTCCGTCGCGCAGCCATTGCACGGCGGCACCTGCCACGAAGATCGAACCTTCCAGCGCATAGGTCGTCTCGCCATCGAGGCGGTAGGCGATGGTCGTCAGCAGCCGGTTCTTCGACCGGACGATATCCTTCCCCGTATTTAGGAGCGCGAAACAACCGGTGCCATAGGTCGATTTCATCATGCCCGGCTGGAAGCAGGCCTGACCGATCGTGGCCGCCTGCTGGTCGCCGGCAACGCCGAGGATGGGGACTTCGGCACCGATCACGGAAGCATCCGTCACGCCGAAATCCGCCGCGCAGTCCAGCACCTGCGGCAGCATCGCATCGGGAACGCGCAGGATTTCGAGCAGTTCATCATCCCATGCATTGGTGGTGATGTTGTACATCAGCGTGCGCGACGCATTGGTCGCGTCGGTCACGAAGGACTTTCCGCCCGTCAGCCGCCAGATGAGGAACGTGTCGATCGTGCCGAAGCACAATTCGCCCCTGGCGCCGCGCGTGCGGGCACCTTTGACATTGGCCAGCATCCAGGAGAGCTTGGTGCCGGAGAAATAAGGATCGAGCAGCAGGCCGGTCTTTTTCGTGAAGTTTTTTTCCAGCCCCTGTCGCTTCAGCTTGTCGCAATAAGACGCGGTGCGCCGGTCCTGCCAGACGATGGCGTTGTGGATCGGCTTGCCGCTCTCGCGCTCCCAGACGACGACGGTTTCGCGCTGGTTGGTGATGCCGATCGCCGAGAGGTCGCCGGCCTTGATGCCGGCGTTGCGGAGGGCTTGCTTGATGGTCGAGACAACCGTGTCCCAAATCTCTTCCGGATCATGCTCGACCCAGCCTGATTTCGGAAAGTGCTGCCTGAATTCCTTCTGGCCTGATCCGGCAATTTTCTGGTTTTTATCAAAGACGATCGCGCGGCTCGATGTCGTGCCCTGATCGATTGCAAGAATATATCCGCCCATCCTGCCCCTCCCCGGCGTGTATCGGTACGCTATCTCTCCTCAAGACGGAGAACCATTTCAAAAACTTCAATACGATGCAAAAACGAATGTCAAACGAAAACAAAACGCACCTTTGCGCTCGCGAAAAGTCCGGGGTCGCAATGGCAAAAACACAATTGTCACGGTGCCGGTTTCGGGCATAGTTTCAAGCACCGCAATGAAAAGAAGAAACCGCATGACACAATCGGCCGGCAGCATCCGCTTCATTCTCAACGATCGGGAGATTGCGCTCGACAGTCTGCGGCCGACGGCGACGCTGCTCGATTTCCTGCGTCTGGAGCGCCGGCTGACCGGGACCAAGGAAGGCTGTGCCGAGGGCGATTGCGGCGCCTGCACGGTGTTGGTCGGGCGATTGTCGGGCGACGATCTCGTCTATGAAAGCGTCAATGCCTGCATCCGCTTCACCGGCTCGCTGAATGCGACCCACGTGGTGACCGTCGAGCATCTGGCGGCCAAGGATGGCATCCTGCACCCGGTGCAGCAGGCCATGGTCGATTATCACGGCTCGCAATGCGGCTTCTGCACGCCCGGTTTCGTCATGTCGCTCTATGGTCTCTGGCTATCGAATGACAATCCCGGCCGTGCCGATATTGAAAAGACACTGCAGGGCAATCTCTGTCGATGCACCGGATACGAGCCGATCATTCGCGCGGCGGAAGCCGTCGCAGAGGCACGGCCGGATGCGGTGTTCGATCCGATCCTGAAAGTCCGTGCAGAGATAACGGCCAAGCTCAAGGCGATGCGCAGCTTGGAAACGATCTGCATTTCCGATGACGACAGCACCCTGATCATCCCCGGCAGTGCCGAGGCGCTTGCAGATACGCTGGCCGCGCATCCGACGGCAACGATCGTCGCCGGTTCCACCGATGTGGGCCTGTGGGTCACCAAACAGATGCGTGATCTCAACCCGGTGATCTTCATCAACGGCATCGACGAATTGCAATCCATCCGCAAGACCGAAGATGGCCTCTCGATCGGCGCCGGCGTCAGCTACTCCGCAGCCTTTAAAGCAATTTCCGCACGCTACCCGGCTTTCGGCCGCATGATCGACCGGCTGGGCGGCGAGCAGGTGCGCAACATGGGTACGATCGGCGGCAATGTCGCCAATGGCTCGCCGATCGGCGACACGCCGCCGCCGCTGATCGCGCTCGGGGCCAGCGTCACTCTACGCTCCGCCACCGGGCAGCGTACCGTGCCGCTCGAAGATTATTTCATCGAATATGGCCGGCAGGACCGCAAAGCCAGCGAATTCGTCGAGGGTATCTTCATTCCGAACCTTCCCGAGGACGACCACTTCGCCGTCTACAAGATTTCCAAACGCAGGGACGAGGATATTTCCGCGCTCTGCGGTGCCTTCCGGATCACGCTCGATGACGACAATCGGATAACCTCCGTGCGCATCGCCTTTGGCGGAATGGCGGGAACGCCGAAACGGGCGAAGACTGTCGAGGCAGCACTGATCGGCAAGACCTGGAGTGAGGAAACCGTCACGGCGGCGCAACCTGCATACGAGGCTGATTTCCAGCCGCTGACAGACTGGCGGGCCACGGCCGCCTATCGGATACTGACGGCGAAAAGCCTGCTGTTGCGGTTTTTCCTGGAGACTTCGGGGGAAAGGGCCGAACTTGTTCGGTTTGAGGTCACGGCATGACGACGAACGGCTTGTTTTCAGAAAAGCCCATCACCCTAGCCCTCTCCCCGCTCGCAGGGAGAGGGGACGAAAGTGTTTGCCGCTTGTCCCTTCTCCCTGTTTCGATGGGGAGAAGGTGGCCGATAAGCCGGATGAGGGGCAGTATCAATCGGAGACCGCTCTAATGGACAAGCCCACTTTCGAGGAGCGCAAGACCATCGCCGGCGGCATGCATGCGGCCCTGCGCCATGACAGCGCCCACAAGCATGTCTCCGGCACCGCCGACTATATCGACGACATTGCCGAGCCGGTAGGCACGCTGCATGCGGCGCTGGGCATGACCGACCGGGCGCATGCCGAAATCGTCGCCATGGATCTCTCGGAGGTCGAGGCGACGCCCGGTGTCGTCTGGGTAATGACGGCCGGGGACATGCCGCACAGCAACGATATCAGCCCCAGCCATCTCGACGACGAGCCGGTGCTGGCCGACGGCATCGTACAGTTTCACGGCCAGCCGGCGTTCGCGGTGGTTGCCGAGACCCGCGATATAGCAAGGCGCGCGGCGCGCAAGGCGAAGATCAGCTATCGCGACCTGCCGCATCATACGGACATTCTGGATGCTTTGAACAATGGCGGTCAACTCGTGACCAAGCCGCTGACGCTGGCGCGCGGCGATGCGGAAGCCGAACTGGAGCTTTCACCACGGCGCCTGACAGGCCGCATGCGGATCGGCGGGCAGGAGCATTTCTATCTCGAAAGCCACATCGCCTTCGCCATTCCCGGAGAAGACGACGAGATCACCGTCTGGTCGTCCACCCAGCATCCGAGCGAAGTGCAGCATATGGTTGGTCATGTGCTCGGCGTGCCCTCCAATGCGGTGACCGTGCAGGTTCGGCGCATGGGCGGCGGGTTCGGCGGCAAGGAGACGCAGAGCAACCAGTTCGCCGCCATTGCCGCCGTCGCCGCCAAGAGGCTCAAGCGCGCCGTCAAGCTGCGGCCGGACCGCGACGAGGATATGACCGCGACCGGCAAGCGGCATGACTTCCTGGTCGACTACGATGTCGGCTTCGACGATGACGGCCGCATCCATGCGGTCAAGGCCAATTACGCCGCCCGCTGTGGCTATTCCTCAGACCTCTCCGGCCCGGTCACTGACCGCGCCCTGTTCCATGCCGACAGTTCCTATTTCTATCCGCATGTGAAGCTGACCTCGCAGCCGCTGAAGACGAACACCGTCTCCAACACCGCCTATCGCGGCTTCGGCGGGCCGCAGGGCATGGTCGGCGGCGAGCGGATCATCGAGGAAATCGCCTATGCGCTGGGCAGGGATCCGCTTGAGATCCGCAAGCTGAATTTCTATGGCGACAGGGGCTCCGGCCGCACCCAGACCCCCTATCATCAGGAGGTCGCGGACAACATCATCCAGCGCATTGTCGCGGAGCTTGAGGGCAGCGCCGATTATCAGAGACGTCGCAAGGCCATCCTCGACTTCAACCGGACAAGCCGCGTCATCCGCAAGGGCATCGCGCTGACGCCGGTAAAATTCGGCATCTCCTTCACCATGACCGCCTTCAACCAGGCCGGCGCGCTGGTGCATATCTATCAGGATGGCTCCATCCACCTGAACCATGGCGGCACCGAAATGGGCCAGGGCCTCTATACCAAGGTGGCGCAGGTTCTGGCCGACAGCTTCCAGGTCGATATCACCAATGTGAAGATCACCGCGACGACGACCGGCAAGGTGCCGAACACATCCGCCACTGCGGCCTCGTCCGGCTCCGACCTCAATGGCATGGCGGCTTACGACGCGGCCCGCCAGATCAAGGAACGACTGGTCGCCTTCGCCGCTGAACGCTGGCAGACCGATCCGGAAAACGTCAGTTTCGTGCCCCACCATGTGAAGATCGGCGAGGAATTTGTCCCCTTCCCCGATTTCATCAAGCAGGCCTATTTCGCCCGCGTGCAACTCTCCGCCGCCGGCTTCTACAAGACGCCGAAAATTCATTGGGACCGCAACACCGGCCGCGGCATGCCCTTCTATTATTTCGCTTATGGCGCCGCCGTTTCGGAGGTATCGATCGATACGCTGACCGGCGAATATATGGTCGATCGGGTCGATGTACTTCATGATGTCGGCAAGTCGCTGAACCCGGCGATCGATATCGGCCAGGTCGAAGGCGCCTTCGTCCAGGGCATGGGCTGGCTGACGACGGAGGAGCTCTGGTGGGACGCCAAGGGCCGGCTGCGCACCCATGCGCCATCGACCTACAAGATCCCGCTCGCCTCCGACCGGCCGAAAATCTTCAACGTCAAGCTGGCCGAATGGGCTGAAAATGCCGAAATGACCATCGGCCGGTCCAAAGCCGTGGGCGAGCCGCCCTTCATGCTGCCGATCTCGGTGCTGGAGGCATTGTCCATGGCCGTCGCCAGCGTTGCCGATTACCGGGAATGCCCGCGATTGGACACGCCCGCGACCCCGGAACGCCTATTGATGGCCGTCGAGCGGCTGCGTGCCGTAAAAGCCTGAAAAGCAGATTTGAAATGAACTTTGCCATCGATAGTCTCGAAGCGTTTCTGGAACGCGAATACAGGATCGTCATCGTCGAGATCAGCCAGGCGCTGGGCTCGACGCCACGCGAAACCGGCGCCTTCATGCTGGTCTCGCCAACGGATGCGCATGGCACGATCGGCGGCGGTCAGATGGAGCATGTGGCGATCGACAATGCCCGTGCCCTTCTCGCCGGCGTCAGCGATATCTTTGAAATGGATATTCCGCTCGGCCCCGATATCGGTCAATGCTGCGGCGGCCGGGTGATCCTGACATTTCGCATCGGCGACGACGAGGCCCGCGCGGCCTTGAATGCCAAACTGACCGCGCGGTTGGAAGCCCTGCCGGAAGTCTGGCTGTTTGGCGCCGGTCATGTCGGGCGGGCGCTTGCCGATGCGCTGCTCCTGCTGCCCCTCAAGACCTATGCGGTGGAGACACGCAAGACCGAACTCGACCTGATGTCGGCCGGGGCCCATCACCGGCTGGTTGCGATGCCGGAGGCGATCGTCAAGGATATCGCACCGGCCTCTGCCATCGTCATCCTGACGCATGATCATGCGCTGGATTTCCTGATCGCAAAAGAAGCGCTCGCCCGCAACGATTTCGCCTATGTCGGCATGATCGGCTCGAAGACCAAGCGCGCCACCTTTTCAAGCTGGGCGCGCAAGGAAGGTCTGGACGATGAAGCCGTCAACCGGCTTGTGCTGCCGATCGGTGGCAAGGCCGTCGGCGACAAACGACCGTCGGTCATCGCCGCCATGACTTCAGCGGAAATCCTCGTTGCGCTCACACGACATCGGGCACGGCGGAAAGCAGGATAGGCGCCTGCCCTCCCGTATACGGAAGCGCATTCCCGATGCGCTCCCGCCCGCTGCAGGGCAGTCTATCATGTCACATCGGTATCGCGATGCGGGTCGCGACCGTCAAGAAAACCCATGTCCCGTTTCATGTAATCGGACATGATTTCGAGGTCGATCCTGGGGTAGCTAGGGCGCAGCCGAGCCAGTCCGCGACGCAGCGAAAACCACGTGCGCTCAAACCAGGATGGCGAGCGGATTTCATATTTTTCAATAGCTTGGTAATCCATGACAGCACCTGTTCTCTTGGGAAGATCGTGATTGCAGGATGCCCGCAAACATGCTCCAATTCCAATCGAACAACCGTCTGCATGCATCAAGAGAACTTATCCATGAAAATGTCGAAACAGTTTCCCTTGAACGCGCTGCGCGTCTTTGAAGCCGCAGCACGGCTTGGCAGCTTCACCAAGGCGGGCGACGAGCTCGGCATGACCCAGACGGCGGTCAGCTACCAGATCAAGCTTCTGGAAGACAATGTCGGCGAACCGCTGTTCCTGCGGCGGCCGCGCCAGATCCAGTTGACAAGGACAGGCGAAATGCTGGCACCGAAGGTCGGGGAGGCTTTCGACCTGCTGCGGGATGCCATGGCAAGCGTTCGCGACGATTCGGAAGCCACGCTTCTCATCCATTCGACACCCACCTTCGCGTCGCAGTGGCTTGCCCGCCATTTGGGTTCGTTCCAACTGAAGCATCCGAGCGTCGCGGTGCGCATGACGACCAGCGAAACAATTGTCGATTTCAACCGCGAAGCCGTTGATCTCGCCATCCGCTCCGGCACCGGAGAGTGGCCGGGGCTGACCAGCCATCCGCTGATGAGCGTCGACTTCACGCCGATGCTCAGTCCGCAACTCGCCGAAAGCGTCGGCGGCATCCACACGCCCCGCGATCTCCTCAAGCTGCGGATCATCGACCCCGGCGACCCCTGGTGGGCACACTGGTTCGCTGCGGCCGGCGTTGATGACGCCGATCTGGCCAGCCGCCCGGCCAGCCGTCTCGGCGCCCAATCCTTCGAGGCCCGGGCGGCGATTGCAGGCCAGGGCGTCGCGATCCTCACTCCGGAATTCTATCCGGACGATATCGCGCTCGGGCGGCTTTACCAACCCTTCGACCTGCGCGGCAATGACGGCCACCAGTATTGGGTCGTCTATCAGACGGCCCGGCGGCACTCCCCCAAGATCAAGGGTTTTCGCGACTGGCTGCTCGGTGAATTCGCACCCTCGCGGGCATAACCATCAATGCCGGTGGAGACCAGCCGGCAGCAAATTCATCACATAAGAAGGATGCGACGTAAAAGGCGTGGAACACGCTCAGGGCGTACTTTCCTTTTCCCCACACTTCGACCAAAGATGCCGGCGTTCAAGGGGATCACACGTGCTGAAAATTCTTATTGCCTGCCTTTTCACGATGCTGGCGCTTTCGTCATGTACGGGGACGGGGAAAACTGTCGTTCATCTTCAGACGGGACCGAACGGCAAGCTCGCCGACGTCCTGCTCGGCACGTCCTCAGGAGATCTCAAGCGCGACCGCGCCATCGCCAATGAGGCACGCCGCCAGTTCAGCAAACTCGTTCCCGACCCCGAGCCCTACCGCGACTACACCCTGACGGTGACACCGCGTGAGAACACCAAGAAAACGGACGCCGAAGACTACAGGGCAATGCAGAAGGAATTGAAGAAGGACGCCGGCCTGCGGGAGAAAGTCATGCAGATGTGCCGCGAGAAACTCGGAAACCCTGCCGATGTCGCGGAATTGGCGACCTACACGCACACGTCCCGTGCAGAGGCGCTCGAAGTCGGCTGCAAGCGCCTGACCGCCGCGCTCGCGAATGGCCGCCTGTCGCACGCCACGTTCGAGAAGGGACGCCAGGGCGTGAAGACGAAAGAAATGATCGCAATCCTCGCAGGACGGTGAAGACATCACGTTTGCCTCTTTCCCCTGCCTCCGTTTTTTCGCACAGTGGCGAAGCGGAAGGCAAGAATGGGGACACTGAATGTATGAATACGCTATCGCCTGGGAATGGCTGACCTTCGCCGTCCGCTGGCTGCACGTCATCACCGCCGTGGCCTGGATCGGCTCGTCCTTCTATTTCATCGCGCTCGATCTCGGACTGGTGAAGCGCGAGCATCTCCCGGTCGGCGCCTATGGCGAGGAATGGCAGGTCCATGGCGGCGGATTCTATCATATCCAGAAATATCTCGTCGCCCCGGCGATGATGCCGGAGCACCTGACCTGGTTCAAATGGGAATCCTATACGACCTGGTTGTCGGGCTTCGCCATGCTCTGTCTGGTCTATTATGGCGGCGCCGACCTGTTTCTGGTCGACCGCCATGTGCTGGATATTTCCTCGACGACCGCCATCCTGATTTCGCTGGCATCGCTCGGCATCGGCTGGATCTTCTACGACCTGCTGTGCAAGTCGCCGCTCGGCAGGAACACCTGGACGCTGATGGGCATCCTTTACGTCGCGTTGGTGGCGATGGCCTGGGGCTATATGCAGGTCTTTACCGGCCGCGCCGCCTTTCTGCATCTGGGCGCGTTTACCGCGACGATCATGTCGGCCAACGTTTTCTTCATCATCATGCCGAACCAGAGGATCGTCGTCGCCGATCTCATCGCCGGCCGCACACCCGATCCGAAATACGGCGCGATCGCCAAGCAGCGCTCGCTGCACAACAATTACCTGACGCTGCCGGTTATCTTCTTCATGCTGTCGAACCACTATCCGCTGGCTTTCGCCACCGCTTATAGCTGGATCATCGCGGCGCTGGTCTTCCTGATGGGCGTCACCATCCGCCACTGGTTCAACACGACACATGCCCGCAAGGGGCGCCCCACCTGGACCTGGATCGTCACGCTGATCCTCTTCATCCTGATCATGTGGCTCTCGACGGTGTCGAAACCACCTGTGTCCGACGAGACCGCCGAACTCTCTCCACGCCTGAGGCAATTCACCGAGAACAGTCACTTTCCGGCAGCGCGCGAAGCCATCGGGATGCGCTGTGCGATGTGCCATTCGGCAGAGCCCGCCTATGAAGGCATCAACCGTCCGCCGAAGGGCGTTGTGCTCGAAAACGACGCCGAGATCGCAGCACATGCCCGCGAGATTTATATCCAGGCTGGCCGCAGCCATGCCATGCCGCCCGGCAACGTCACCGACATGACCGGAAGTGAGCGCGCGCTCTTGACCGCATGGTTTGAAAGCGCCGTACAGGAAAGCAGGACGGAATGACCCTGATCCGCGGCCGCACGCTGAGCTTCAACCGCATGCCCGTGAGCATGGATGACCATGGCGCCTATTCCTATGAAGCCGACGGCGCTCTGTGGATCGACGACGGGCTGATCGTGGCGACTGGACGTTATCAGGCCGTCAAGGCGCAGGCGCCGGAAGGCATCGAAGAAATCGACCACCGGCCGCATCTCATCCTGCCCGGCTTCATCGACACGCACCTGCATTTCCCGCAGATGCAGGTGATCGGCTCCTATGCCGCCAATCTGCTGGAATGGCTGAACACCTACACGTTCCCGGAAGAATGCCGGTTCGTCGAGACAGAGCATGCGCAGCGGATCGCCCGGCATTTCTTTGACGAGATGGTGCGTCATGGCACGACCACGGCGGCCGCCTATTGCTCGGTTCACAAGTCCTCGGCCGACGCCTTTTTCGCCGAGGCCGTGCGCCGCAACATGCGCATGATCGCGGGCAAGGTGATGATGGACCGCAACGCGCCGCAGGGCCTGCTCGATACGCCGCAAATGGGCTATGACGAGACCCGCGCCGTGATCGCAGAATGGCATGGCAAGGGCCGCAACCACGTCGCCATCACCCCGCGCTTCGCCATCACCTCGACACCGGGACAGATGTCGGCGGCGCAGGCGCTGGTTCGCGAATTTCCGGACCTGCATGTGCAGACGCATCTCTCCGAAAATCGCGACGAGATCGATTTCACCTCCTCGCTTTATCCGGAAGCCTGCGACTATACCGACGTCTATGCGCGCTACGGCCTGCTGGGGCCGAAGACACTGCTTGGCCATTGCATCCACCTGTCCGAGCGGGAAAGGGATGTCATGAGCGAGACGGGCTCCGTGGCCGTGCATTGCCCGACGTCCAACCTGTTCCTCGGCTCCGGCCTGTTTCCGCTGAAGACACTGCTGCGGCGCGAAAAGCCGGTCCGCGTCGCCGTCGCCACCGATATCGGCGGCGGCTCCAGCTATTCGATGCTGCGGACGATGGATGAAGCCTACAAGATCCAGCAATTGCTGGGCGAGCGGCTGAATCCGTTCGAAAGCTTCTACCTGATGACAGCAGGCAATGCGCAGGCTTTGTCGCTCGCCGACAGGATCGGTACGTTGGAGCCCGGCACCGACGCGGATTTCATCGTGCTGAACATGGCGGCAACCCCTACCATGGCGCTCAAGGCCGAAGTGGTCAACTCGCTGGCCGACGAGCTTTTCCTGCTGCAGACCATGGGCGACGACCGGGCCATCGTGGAGACCTATGTGGCGGGCATGGCGATGAAGGCGGGCCTGTAGCGAAAACAGGCGGTCTTTTGTCGAGCCTTATGGTTGCGCCATCTCCTCGACCATCGTCCTGATCTTGGCGGCCTTCTCGAAGTGATCCAGTTTGTGCGTGCGGATCCACCATTCGGCGGCCTCCATCAAAAGCTCGGGATCGTCATTCCTGTTTGCGAAAAAGGCATAGAAGGACAGCCCGACACCGATACCCTTATCCGCGATCTTGCGATCGCAGACCTCGATGATCTTCCGTCTGAGGCTGGCTCTCATCTCATCTCCATCCTCATTTTCGAGGCCCTGCGTTTCACCAACACCCTTCTGACGCAGATTCCCAGGAACGCAAGACCCATGATGGAAGGGTTGCCCCAGATCAGAGAGGTAAAATAATTTTACCTCTTTTTGCCCGGGCTCTTAACAAGGCTTCGCGAAACATGGTATTGCCGGGCATCCCATCAGTCGGAAGTCCATGCCATGGCCAAAACTCTCGAAATCCGCGACCTGAAAGCACTCGCCAAACGCCGCGTGCCAAAAATGTTCTTCGATTATGCCGATAGCGGCGCATGGACCGAAGGCACCTACCGGGCCAACGAGGAGGATTTCCAGAAGATCAAGCTTCGCCAGCGGGTGCTGGTGGATATGACCAATCGGTCGCTTGAAAGCACGATGATCGGCCAGAAAGTGTCGATGCCGGTGGCACTCTCACCGACGGGCCTGACGGGCATGCAGCACGCCGATGGCGAGATGCTGGCGGCGAAGGCAGCGGAAGCGTTCGGCGTTCCCTTCACGCTGTCGACCATGAGCATCTGCTCGATCGAGGATGTCGCTTCGGTCACGACCAAACCCTTCTGGTTCCAGCTCTATGTCATGCGCGACCGGGAGTTCGTCAAAAACCTGATCGACCGCGCCAAGGCTGCCGGATGCTCGGCGCTGGTGCTGACGCTCGACCTGCAGATCCTCGGCCAGCGCCACAAGGACCTGCGCAACGGCCTGTCGGCACCACCGAAATTCACGCCAAAACATATCTGGCAGATGGCGACGCGGCCGCTCTGGTGCATGCAGATGCTGCTGACGAAGCGTCGCAGCTTCGGAAACATCGTCGGCCACGCCAAGAACGTGTCCGATCTTTCCTCGCTGTCCTCCTGGACGGCGGAGCAGTTCGATCCGCAACTGTCCTGGGAAAATGTCGCGGAAATCAAGAAAATGTGGGACGGACCGCTGATTCTGAAAGGCATTTGCGATGTCGAAGACGCGAAGATGGCCGCACGCACCGGCGCCGACGCCATCATCGTCTCCAATCACGGCGGCCGCCAGCTCGACGGTGCCCCCTCCTCCATCAGCATGCTGCCGAAGATCGTCGATGCCGTCGGCGACATGATCGAGGTCCACATGGATGGCGGCATCCGCTCGGGCCAGGACGTGCTGAAAGCCGTCGCGCTCGGCGCCAAGGGCACCTATATCGGTCGCCCCTTCCTCTACGGCCTCGGCGCCGGAGGTGAGGCCGGCGTGACGACAGCGCTCGAGATCATCCGCAAGGAACTCGACATCACCATGGCGCTCTGCGGCAAGCGCGACATCCGGGATATCAATCGCGATGTGATCGCGGAGTAGTTCGGTTATGCTGGAGTGACCGTAAGGTTGACGCCAAGAGCCTTGATCACGCCGAGAAGGGTTGAAAGCTTGGGGTCTCCCCCCGTGCTCAAAGCTTTGTAAAGCGCCTCGCGCGTTACGCCCGCGTCTTTCGCAACCTGGGTCATCCCCTTTGCACGGGCGACGACACCCAGCGCGGCAGCAATATAGCCGGCGTCACCGCTTTCAAACGCGTCGCTGAGAAGTTCGGCCTGCGCTTCCGGTGTATCGATGTATTCGGCCGCATCAAACGGCAGTGTTTCAATTGCCATTGTCAAAATCCAGATCGTCCACCATCGCCTTGGCCCTTCTGATATCTTTGTCTTGCGTACTTTTATCGCCGCCACAAAGAAGGATGACGAGGACGGCGCCGCGTTGGACAAAGTAGACGCGGTAGCCGGGGCCATGATCGATACGAAGCTCGCCGATGCCTTCGAAAAACTTCGCGTCTCCGAACAGGCCCGCCTGCAAACGCACGATACGCTGCGCAATCCGCGTTCTGGCTCTTATATCCTTGAGCCCGTCAAGCCAGTTGCGGAAGATTAAAGTCTGACGCACTTCCATTCTTGAGCCCAGTCTACAGCGATAACCGTGAACTACAATTCACAAGTTTGGTATATCCGAATGACCTGCCACCCCAGTTTTGCACCGCGCCCTCAACTCCCTCGATAAGTCGAATAGCTGAAAGGCGATAGCAGCAACGGCACATGATAGTGGCTGCCGGCATCCGCAATGCCGAAGCGCAGCGGGATCAGATCGAGAAAGGCCGGATCCGGCAGCACCGCGCCAGCGGCGCGCAGATAATCGCCGGCATGGAACAGCAATTCGTAGGTTCCGGCAGCAAAAGCATCGCCGTCCAGCATCGGACCATCGACGCGGCCATCGCTGTTGGTGACGACGGAGCGCAATAATGTTCGTTCCTCGCCATCGAGCCGGAACAGGTCGATCTTCAAGCCCACAGCCGGTTTTCCAAGAGCGGTATCGAGGACATGGGTTGTCAGCCGGCCGGATGGGCTCATGGAAATCTCGCTTTTACAAAGGATAGGGAATGACGAAAGGCTCGTCGTAGAAGACTTCTTCCAGATTGTTGCCCGGCCCTTCGCGATCGACAACCAGAAAATCGCTGACGGCATCCACCGACATCAGCGGGTGATGCCAGACATTGCGTCCATAGTTCACGCCCTGCGCGCCGGTCGCCAGAAAAACCCGCGGCAGGCCCGGTTTTCCGGCCTCGTCCGACGCCACGATCGCGAGCCAGGCGCCACCGCCGATCGGCGAAAAGCTCTGCGAGCCCAGCGGATGGCGTTCCATCATGTCGAGGCTGTAGGGAAAGCGGCGCGGCTGGCCACGGAAGATGTTGATGATCACGCGGCCGCCTTCACCGATGACATCAGCCGCTCCGAGCGCATGAAAGCGCTCCGTCGTACCGCCATTGATCAGCCGCATGCATGCCGGGTCAGCCTCGATGACAGTACCGAAGGGAGCAAAGGCGGCCTGCGTCAGCGGTTCAATCGTCAGAATGCGGGCCATCAACGCGGTTGCTCCGCGTGACGAGGTCGCGACGATTTCATTTCAGGCATTGTCTTCTCCGGGCAGCATGGCGCGCAGCCGCAGCAGCGCGATCTTTTCGACCTGTTTCGTGGCCGTTTCAAATTCCTGTTGCTGCGTGTTGTCAAGCCGGGTCTCGAAGGCGGAGAGAATATCGTCCTTGCCCAATCCCTTGACCGCGATGATGAAGGGAAAGCCGAATTTGCCGGTATAGGCGCTGTTCAAATCGGTGAAACGACGATGTTCGGAGGGCGTCAGCCGGTCCAACCCCGCACCGGCCTGCTCGGCCTTTGAATCCTCGGTCAACTCCCCCGCGACGGCCAGCTTTCCGGCAAGGTCAGGATGCGCCCGCAGAACGGCAAGACGCTCGGCGTGGCTTGCGCCACGAAACGCGGCGACGAGAGCTTCGTGCACGGCATCCGAGGTGAGATTGACGTGGGGATCGTTGGCAACGGCACGCTCCGCCACCCAGGGAGAATGCTCGAAAATGCCGCCGAAACGTTCGACGAAACGGGCCGCCTTGTCCATCAGAGACCTCCTTCAGGTTTGTGATGCTCATGCCAGTGCCGGGCGATATCGATGCGCTTGGGGATCCACACCTTCTCGTGGCTCAGCACATAATCGACGAACCGCGCCAGCGCCGCTGCCCGTCCGGGCCGGCCGACGATGCGGCAATGCAGGCCGACATTCATCATCTTCGGGCTGCCTTCCTTGCCCTCGGCGTAGAGCACGTCGAACGTGTCCTTGAGATAGGTGAAGAACTGCTCGCCGGAATTGAACCCCTGCGGCGTTGCAAAGCGCATGTCGTTGGCATCCAGCGTGTAGGGAATGATCAGGTGCGGCTTGTCCCGGGTCAGACCCGGCACCCAATAGGGCAGTTCGTCGGCATAGCTGTCCGAGGAATAGACGAAACCACCCTCCTCCAGCACCAGCTTCAGCGTGTTGGCCGACGGCTTGCCCTGATACAGGCCGAGCGGATGCGAGCCGGTCAATTCCGTGTGCAGGCGAACGGCCTCGCGGATGTGATGGCGCTCTTCCTCCTCGGAGAAATCCTTGTATTCCAGCCAGCGATAACCGTGGCTGGCGATTTCCCAGCCCGCCTCCTTCATCGCGGCGACCGCTTCCGGATTGCGGGCCATCGCAAGCGTGACGCCATAGACGGTGACATCGACATTGCGGCTGGTGAACAGGCGCCAGAGCCGCCAGAAGCCGGCACGAGAACCATATTCGTAGATCGATTCCATGTTGAGATTGCGCTGGCCCGGCCAGGCCTGCGCGCCGACGATCTCCGACAACAGCATTTCCGACGCCTTGTCACCGTCGAGGATCGAGCTTTCGCCGCCCTCTTCATAATTGACCACGAACTGCACGGCGATGCGTGCATCGCCCGGCCAGCGGATCTCCGGAAGATTGCGGCCATAGCCGACGAGATCACGCGGATAGGATTGTTCCACCATCAAATCACCCTTCGAATGCGCAGGAACGGTAGCACCCGAGATCGGAAAGTCGAGGTGAAAATGGCGAAAATCACGGCCTGTCCTGACGTGAAAATTCGCACGCGTCGGGAGTGGTTCCCCGCGCCAGTCGCTAGCAACTGGTCTGCAGGCGCCGCGCCGCCAAGGTGGCCCTGCTTTCCGAAATATGCGGGCCGTTCGAAACCGCCGCTGCCATCGTCCGCACACCACCCGACACCGGCCGATGGGCTGAAAGCTTGCCGAGCGGATGCTGCGAATGGACCCTCAACGGCGCGCCGGGCTCCTGCTCGACGAACAAAGCGAGGCTGGAAATTGTCAGCGGATCGACCAGAACCGGCGTGAAGAAATCACGCAGGGCGGTTTCAAAGCGTGTGTTCAGCTTTGGATGGATGGGGCCTGTCAACATCATGTGGAAACGGAACTCGTCCATGACATAGGGATATCCCCAGCGATGCAGATTTGAAAACTGCGGCGCGGTCAAATGGTCGGGATTCCGCCGCTCGATTTCCAGATCGCTCAGCGGCGCGCGGAACGTATCGAATGCCTGAACGACCGACGCCGCCAGATGATTCATCTGCTCGCACGGCACCGACGGAGCGAGGCCAAAGAACTCGCCCAGCCGCGCGATTTCCATGCGCGGAATTTCAAACGGCGTCATGGTGCCGGCAAAATGCATCAAGGCTTTAAGCAGCGCTGCTTCATCGGTATCCGGATGCAGGCGGAAGGGGGCCTTGATCGTGCCATGAAATCCGTAGCGGCGCGGCACGGCGGTGTGAAAGGCCAGTTCCTGCCGGCTGAAACCGGCGACCATCGGTGTTTCCGGCGCTTCGCCCGAATAGACGTTGCGGCCAAGCCAGCTTGCTGCGGCGACCGACAGCGGGTCGACCATCGACGGCGTGTAATAGATTGCGTACCGCATCGGGCTCGCTCCGTTCCAACTTCAAATCTACGCCGGAGTTAAGCGATTTGCGTGACAGAATGACGAAGTCGGAGTGGCAAGAAATAGATCACAGATTGCAATCGTCAATCGAAGTTGCGGGAACCAACAGCGCTCTGCCTCGTTTTAATCTGGGAACACAGCGAGGAGAAAAACAATGACTTACCAGACCAGCAATTTCCAGGACGCCGATATCCGGGAAACCCATGACCTGATCGCCAGCGACAAGGTCGAAGGCACCAGCGTTTACGGCCCGGATGGCAAGCATATCGGTTCGATCGAGCGCGTGATCCTCGAAAAGCACAGCGGTCGCGTCTCCTACGCCGTTCTCGGCTTCGGCGGCTTTCTGGGTATCGGCGAGGATCATTATCCCCTGCCTTGGAGCAAGCTGAGCTATGACGAAAACCTTGGCGGTTACCGCACCGACGTGACCCGCGAGCAGGTCGAACATGCGCCGAAATATCACAGTGACGAAGAATACAACTGGAACAAGGAAAACGGTCGCCGCATCTACGACTATTACGGCGTCCCGCCCTATTGGATGTGACCATCCCGCGCAGGAAGCCCTGCTATGAAACTGCCCCCCGAAGTTGGAGCTCCAATTTCGGGGTTTTGCGTTCAGGATTTTTTCGATAGCGAAAAATGCTGGCGGCAGCGAAACGATTCCGGCAGTGCTGTGTCTGTGCGACCGATGATTTCACCGATGACGCTTTCGGCCAGCCGATGTGCAAGGCCAAAACTGATCTTGAAACCACCCGTCAAAACATGGAGCTTTTCAAAATCCGGATGACGCCCGACCATCGGGTCACGACCGATCGCTTTCGGGCGCAACCCGGCCCAGCGTTCGACAACCGGCGCATCACGAAGCAGGGGCACAACGCCCCTCGCCCGGTCGAGGAGGCTTTCCAGTTGCTCATCCGTCGATCGGGGATCGGAGAAACTGTTCTCGCTGGTGCTGCCAATGGCCACCAAGCCGTTGTCGTGCGGGATCACATAGAGGCCGTCCAGGAAGATCACCGGGAAGGAGGGATCGATATCGGCCTTTAAAACGGCTGCCTGGCCCTTGACCGCAACACCGGTCGGGAATGCGTCTGCCGTTTCCAGCGTGTCGAGTTGCGCAAAGGATTGAACGCCGGCAGCAAGAATGCAGGCCCCGAAGGAAAGCATTTCTCCATCGGCAAGGAACGCCCGCCCTGCAACTGGATCGAGATCAAGCAACTCTCTCCCTTCATCAATCCGGACAAGGCTCGAACCGTGAAGATGGGTTGCAAGCACCGCCAACATCCCTCGCGGATTGACGCGACCAGCCAACGTATCGAGCACGACGCCGCTTGCCATCGCCTTGCCCTGCGGCCAACCGACCAGCGTGGAATTGTCACGTACATGCCAGAAAAACTGCCGGTCGCCGGCGCGCCAGTTGGCCAAGGCATCCTGTTCGTGGCGAAGCGCGATCGTGCGCAAGTGCGGCTTGGGCAGGGGAATGAGCCGCCCGGACCGGCGATAACCGGCCGACAATCCTGTCTGCGCCTCCAGTCCGGCGATTTCCGTTTCCAACGAGACCAGGGCATCGAACTGGAACTGCTTCTTGTCATCCCAGCGATCCGGCATGTACGGCATCAACGCGCCCAGCACGCCGCCGCTGGCGCCCGCCCCGATCCGGTCCTTCTCGATCAGGATTGTCTTCAACCCGGCCCGCTCGGCCTTCACGGCCGCCCAGAGCCCCATGATGCCGCCGCCGACGATCAACAGATCCGTCATCGATTGACCTTCCCGGACGTGGAGATTATCGGTTCGGTATGTCCACCGAACACCCAGATATTGCGTCTGCGCCCGAAGCTGACATCCCCGGTCGGTCGACGCTCGAATGGAACGACGGCGATATGCCCTATTCGCAGGAATTTGGCGATCATTTTTATTGCCGCGAGGATGGGCGGCTGGAATGCGGCCATGTCTTTCTCGGAGGCAATGGCCTGCCGCAACGCTGGACGCGGCAACCGGATTTCACCATCGGCGAACTTGGTTTCGGCACCGGTCTGAACTTCTGTGAAACATGGCGGCAGTGGAAGGACACGCGAACGCCGGCCGGCAGGCTGCACTACGTCTCGTTCGAACGGTTTCCCATGCAGGCCGGCGACATCGGCAAGGCCCTGTCGCGCTGGCCGGAAATCGCCTCCGAGCGGCAGGCGCTATGCGATGCCTGGCCGAAATCGCCTGCGGGCCGCGTCACTCTCGATTTCTCCGGCAACCTCCGCCTCACCGTCGCTTGCGGCAATGCCTTCGACGAAATCGAGGGTTTCGCGCCGCATTTCGACGCCTGGTATCTCGACGGCTTTGCGCCCCGGCGCAACCCGGATATGTGGTCGGCAGCGCTGATGCGACGCGTCCACGACAAGACGGTCGAGGGCGGCACCTTCTCCACCTATGCCGCAGCCGGTTTCGTTCGCCGCAATCTGCAGGCCGCGGGCTTTGCCGTCGAGCGAAGGAAGGGATTTGGCAGCAAGCGGGAAATGCTCGGCGGCGTGAAATCGTCATCCGGCGTCGCGTAAAAGCCAGCCCGAAAAACAGCCTTCTCTCCCAGGGATTTTTGCTGTCGCAAACGGTGGCGCATATTCGACGTCGAATCTGCAACATGCACTTCTGTCCAGGATGATGGAAAAGCCATGAGTGAGAATGAATTCCCGCAAGTCCCCCAAGGCGATACCGATGCGCCGGTCGAGCGTCGCCGCCGAACCGGCGGGCGCGGGGCGGAACGCTCGCGCAAAAGCGCCGGCAGTTCGAAATATCTCAACCTCGTCAACACGATCGCGAAATCCACAGTCCTGACGGAGGAAGCGCTCGAAGCCATCCACGACGCCTCGCTGATCATTCTCGAGGAAATCGGCATGGACGTCATCTTGCCGGAAGCGCGGGAGCGCATGAAGGCAGCCGGCGCCGATGTGACGCCCGGCACCGATCGGGTCCGTTTCGATCGCTGCCTGATCATGGACATGATCTCGTCGGTTCCGTCCGGCTTCACGATGCACGCGCGCAATCCGATCCGCGACGTCCGAATCGGCGGCAACAATCTCGTCTTCGCGCAGATCGCCTCCGCTCCCTTCGTCGCCGATCGTGAAGGCGGTCGCCGCGCAGGCAACCAGGAGGACTACCGCAAGCTGGTGAAGCTGGCACAATCCTACGACATCATCCACACGACCGGCGGCTATCCGGTCGAGCCGATCGACATCCACGCCTCGGTGCGCCATCTCGACTGCCTGTCGGACATGGTGAAGCTGACCGACAAGGTATTCCATTGTTATTCGCTCGGCCAGCAGCGCAATATCGACGCGCTGGAAATCGCCCGCATCGGTCGCGGCATCACCGCCGAGCAGATGGAGCGAGAACCGTCGCTCTTTACCATCATCAACACCTCCTCGCCGCTGCGCCTCGATGGGCCGATGCTGCAAGGCATCATCGAGATGTCGTCGCGCAACCAGGTCGTCGTCGTCACGCCGTTCACGCTGGCGGGTGCCATGGCGCCCGTCACCATCGCCGGAGCCGTTGTTCAGCAGAATGCCGAGGCACTCGCGGGTATCGCCTTCACCCAGATGGTCCGCCGCGGCGCCCCGGTCATGTACGGCGGTTTCACGTCGAACGTCGACATGAAGACTGGTGCGCCCGCCTTTGGAACGCCGGAATATATGAAAGCCGTGATTGCCGGCGGACAATTGGCCCGACGCTACGGCATTCCCTACCGCACCTCCAACACCAATGCCTCCAATACGCTGGACGCGCAGGCGGCTTACGAATCGGCGCTGTCGCTCTGGGCGCTGACACAGGGCGGCGGCAATTTCATCATGCATTCCGCCGGCTGGAGCGAAGGCGGCCTGACCGCATCCTTCGAGAAATTCATCCTTGATGTCGATATGCTGCAGATGGTGGCGGAATTCCTGACGCCGCTGGATGTCAGCGAGGACGCGCTCGGTCTCGACGCTGTACGCGACGTTGGTCCCGGCGGCCATTATTTCGGCACCGCCCACACGCTCGCCCGCTACGAGACAGCGTTCTACTCACCGATCCTGTCGGACTGGCGCAACTTCGAGACATGGACGGAAGCCGGACGGCCGACGACCTATGATCACGCCAATCGCGTGTTCAAGGACAAGCTGAACGAATACGAAAAACCGCTGCTCGACCCCGCAGTCGAGGAAGAACTCGATGCCTTCGTTGCCCGCCGGAAAGCAGAAGGTGGCGTTCCGACGGACTTCTGATGAAGGATCAGTTTGTCATGGCAGCACGAACCGACGAAATAAGCTTGTCCGTCGACATCTTGCTGTAATCCCTGCTGATTTCCACCGTCGTCTTTGCGCGCGTCGCCGTCGACAACATGGAACGCAGGTCACCGAGGGTTTGGGGCGCGGCGCAGACGACAAGGCGGTCGAAGGCGCCCTCCTGCTCATAGCCATCGATCTTGCTGGCGATTTCCGCCGTGAATCGCTGCTGCTCCTCGCGCACCGGATCGCTGGAATATTCCATGGCCGATCGTCCCTTCCCGTTCGACGAATGGCTGCGGCCCGGCTTGTCGGCCATGATGTCCTGAACACGCTTGGGTTCCAGCTGAAAAATTTCCTGCTCGGGGCTTTGAGGTCCATCCTTGAGAAAGTTCACGCCCTTGAGAAGACGGGCCTGATTTCCGTCGGCGGCAAGAATCCATGTCGTGGTCATTTTTGTCTCCTCGAGCATAACCTCGGCGTTCAATGATCCCGGCACCGGCGGCACCGGAACGAACGCCATCGTCTCTCACCGGCGGTGAGCGACGCGAAAAGACCAACGCCGCATCGAAATGGAAGGTTCCCGAAATAGTCGCGGAAATCGAAAAAGCCGAACCCGGCACGGCGCGTCAACTACACTCCACGACAAACTGCGGATATGATCTGATGGACTCAAACTCAGGACCGGCGCCATGCCTGAACCACTGAAAAATCTGCTCCATCCGGATCTCGTCAAATCGATGGCCGCGCATATCGCGAGACAGGCCGTCGATTTCGACGCGGATCGGTTCGTCGAGCAGGCAAGCCGTGACATGCAACAGTTGGAATTGATGCAGCGCGCCTTGCAGATACGCGGTGCACTTGGCGAAACCCTGCCGGACGATTTCGAAAAGGCTGCGACGATCCTGTCCGCCAGCCTGCCGCAAGACGGTCGCGCCGGGATCACCGGCTGGGCTTTGCTGCCGGTTAGCCAGTTCGTGGCACAGAACGGGCTGGGCCATTTCGATCTGTCGCTGGAACTGCTGAAAGACCTGACGCCGCATTTCACCGCCGAGTTCGGGATTCGCCCTTTCATCCATGCCGACCAGGAACAAGCACTGAGGACGATTGGAAACTGGGTTTTCGATGCCAATCATCACGTCCGCCGGCTTGCCAGCGAAGGCACAAGGCCACGTCTGCCCTGGGCCATGCGCCTGCCCGCCCTGATGCGCGATCCGCAACCGATCCTGCCGATTCTCACCGCCCTGCTCGACGACCCCGAGGACTATGTCCGCCGCTCCGTCGCCAACAGCCTGAACGACATCGCCAAGGATCACCCTGCCCTCGTCGCCGCCTTCGTCGGCCAGCATATTGGTGATGCTTCGGTCGAACGGCGGCAATTGCTGCGGCATGCCTCGCGCACCCTTTTGAAGAAGGGCGACGCAGCCGCGCTCGCCAATTTCGGCTTTGCCCCGAGTTCCGGCATTCGTGCTGCCCTGACGATCGACACGGATATCATCAAATTCGGCGGCGCACTCGCCCTCTCTTTGTCCGTCACCAATGATGATGCCGCATCGCAGCAACTGATGATCGACTATGCGATCCATCATCGCAAAGCCAATGGCGGCCTGGTGCCGAAGGTGTTCAAGTGGAAAAACCTGACGCTGAAGCCCGGCGAAACCGTCGATCTGATGCGCAGCCACGCCATGCGGGCGATCACCACACGGCAATACTATCCGGGTGGCCACCGCATCGAGGTGATCGTCAACGGCACGGTTCTGGCTGGCGGCGATTTCACACTGACAATGGGTTGAAGGTGCTTCTCTTCGCATCTGCAAAAACTATCCCTTGACTTTTGACGGCAAAACAACGACATGAAGCGCAGCGTCACCTTCCGGTCGCCGCGTGAGCGAGCCCTGCGGGATCAACCGATCCGTAACGAAGGATAAGCGCATCCAGGAATGTTTTGCCAACCGTGGCAAAATGCAGCGCAGACAGCTTAATCAACCCACAAGTTCCCAAATCACGCGGGGTTCTTGACGCGAAGCGAAACCGGAACCGCATGGTGCAGTTCCGGCGCTATTCGTTTTGCGCCCCCGAAAAGGCATGACATTGACCACTTTCAAAGACCTTGGCCTCTCCGAGCACGTGCTTTCGACCCTCTCCTCCCTCGGGTTCGAAACGCCGACGCCGATTCAGGCTCACGCTATTCCGCTTGTCATGGAAGGCCATGACCTCATCGGTCTCGCCCAGACCGGCACCGGCAAGACCGCCGCTTTCGGCCTGCCGATGATCGAAAAGATGATGGCTGACGGCAAGCGTCCCGACCCGCGCAACATCCGCGCCCTGGTTCTCGCTCCGACCCGCGAACTGGTGAACCAGATCGCCGCCAATCTGAAGGACTTCGTCAAGAAGACCCCGATCAAGATCGGCCTCGTCGTCGGCGGTGCATCGATCAACAAGCAGTCCGAGCAGTTGTCCCGCGGCGTCGACATTCTCGTCGCAACACCCGGCCGTCTTCTCGACCTTATCGCCCGCAAGGCCGTGACGCTGACGCAGGCCCGCTACCTCGTCCTCGACGAGGCCGACCAGATGCTGGATCTCGGCTTCATCCATGATCTGCGCAAGATCTCCAAGCTGGTTCCAAAGAACCGCCAGACGCTTCTGTTCTCGGCCACCATGCCGAAGGCGATCGCCGACCTGTCGGCTGAATATCTGAGCAACCCGAAGCGCGTCGAAGTTTCGCCTGCCGGCAAGGCTGCCGACAAGGTCGAGCAGTTTGTTCACTTCGTCCAGGGTGCCAGCCAGAAGACCGAAATCCTGAAGAAGACGCTGACTGAAAACCCCGATGGCCGCGCCATGGTCTTTTCGCGCACCAAGCATGGTGCCGAAAAGCTGATGAAGCATCTGGACCATGTCGGCTTCTCCGTCGCCTCGATCCACGGCAACAAGAGCCAGGGCCAGCGCGAGCGCGCTCTGAAGGCCTTCCGTGACGGCGAAACCCGTGTTCTCGTCGCCACTGACGTTGCTGCCCGCGGCATCGACATCCCCGGCGTCACCCACGTTTACAACTACGACCTGCCGGAAGTCGCGGAAGCCTACGTTCACCGTATCGGCCGCACCGCCCGTGCCGGTCGCGACGGCATCGCGATCGCCTTCTGCGCACCGGACGAAATCCGCCTGCTGCGTGATATCGAGCGCCTGATGAACATCGACATCGCTGTTGCCAGCGGCGAAGTTCCAGCCGACCGCGCCCGCCCGAAGGGTGGCCGTGGCGGCAATGGCGCCGGCAATGCAGCGCGCCCGGCCGGCAATGGCCACAATGAGCGTCGTCCGCGTCCGCAGGGCGGCAGCGATAACGTGCATCGTACCGAGCGCACCGCACCAAGCCCGTTTGCCGGCGACGATCTGCTGGTAACCGGCGAGCCAAAGAAGCAGCACCGCAAGGGCCAGGGCCCGGCCGCGCAGGCAGCCCACGAACAGGCGCTTGCCAAGCGTCCCGGCGGCAACCGCAACGGACGTCCCGGCCAGAAGCAGGGCGAATGGCGAAACCGCAACCATGGTGGCGGTCAGCCCCGCGAAGCGGCAGCAGGCGCCGGCGCACAGGGCCAGCGCAAGCGCGCCAACGGCCAGCGCCGCGATGAGGCATAAGCCTTATCGAAGACATTGTTGTTGAAGACAAACGGCGGGATGAAAATCCCGCCGTTTTGCGTTTCGTCTCCCCTTTGAAAAAATTGCCCATTGCCTTGGTCGATTTCGGACGTCGTGCGTTTATCCCCTGAGATCAACGCACCAAAGGAGACCATCATGGCCAAGACGTTTGACCTTTCCGACTTCTCCGAAGACGAACTGACCGCCCTGATCGATGAAGCAACCAGCCTGCGCGACACCCAACGCAGCAGCAAGGCCCGTGAACTTCCGAAGGCGGCCGATGGCTCGAAGGGCCAGGACGTGCATGATCCCAATCACGGCGTCATCACCACGCCGACGCCGCGCGAGGTGAAGGAAGAAGGTCCGGCTCACGGCGCAACCGCCTGAACGAACCATCCCCCATTCAAATGATTTACGTCAGCCCGCCCGCCGCGCTCATGTGAGGGCGGCTGCGGGCTTGCGGTTGGTGAGGTAGACGCCGGCCACCGCGATGAACGTTCCGATGATCATCGGCAGCGTCAGGGTCTCATCGAAAAACAGCCAGGCTTGCACGGCGGCAAGTGGCGGCACCAGGTAGATCAGCGATGCGGCGCGTGACACCTGTCCTCTTTGGATAAGATAGAGCAGCAGGATGATCGCCCCCATGGACAGGCCCAACACCGCCCATCCCAAGGCGGCGAAAAGTTGGACGCTCCAGACGACGCGCATATCCTCCAGAAGAAGCGCGGCCGGAAGGGTGACGATCAGTGCACCGATATATTGCAGGGCAGCTGTCGAACGGATGTCTCCCTCCTGCAAATGCCGCTTCTGGTAGATGGTGCCATAGGTAACCGCCGCCATGCCGATGACATTGACGACGACCGGAAAGAGGTGGATCGGCGTTGCCCCGGTGTCGATCGCCAGGACCTTGGGCAGGACCGCGAGGCCGATACCGAGAAAGCCGAGAACCAGCCCGATCTTCTGCTGGCCCGACAGGTTTTCACCCAGCAAGGCCGGAGCGACGGCGGCCGTCATCAGCGGCTGCAGCCCTGCAATGATGCCGGAGATCGCCGCCGGCACGCCCTGCCCGATGCACCACCAGACGGCGCCGAGATAAAGGCCGTGCAGAAAGATGCCCGACACGATCGCATGCCCGGCCGCCGTCCAGGTCTTCGGCCATGCCGCGCCGGTCACAACGCAGAAGCCGATGAACAGCAGCGTCGCCACGAGGTAACGCAGCACCAGGAATGTCAGCGGATCGGCGTAGAGATCCGCATACTTCGCGATCACCCATCCGGTCGACCAGAGCATGACGAAAATGGCCGGGGCCAGGCGGTCGAGGGTCATATGGGGTTCCTGATAGGGTATCGTGATCGGAGACTGCGATAGAGCGCCCGCCGTTGATGGTCAAAACAAAATTCCTGATATTTATCTTCACGGGCCGGCAGGATAACCGCCCATAAAACAGGCAAAAATGATGCCTCTAACGGACACTGGCTTTCGCGTTCAAGGACATACGACGTACTTCGCGGAAAATCCCCTCGACCTGCAGCATAAGTCGGCAGAAAGGTCGATCTTGGCTCAAAAAAGCGGCGATCTTACACCGGAATTTCTTTTGCCCTGAAACGTGCATGGTTCTTGCATTGCCCCTGTTGTTGTACTCAAATAACAAAAAAGGGGATCACACCGTTGGCATTTGACGAAATGATGAATGCGGACAATAGCCCGCGCCAGCCTTACTCGACTTATAATGATTGGTACGCCAGCCAGGACCGGGCCCGCCTGATTGCAAAATCAAAAGACGCCGAGAATATCTTCCGCAAGACGGGCATCACTTTCGCGGTCTACGGACACGCAGACAGCGCCGAAAAGCTTATCCCCTTCGACCTGATACCGCGCATCATCTCCGGGCGCGAATGGCGCAAGCTGGCACAGGGCATCGAACAGCGGGTTATCGCGCTGAATGCCTTTCTCGACGACATCTACCACAAGCAGGAAATCATCAAGGCCGGCCGCGTCCCCCGCGAACTGATCGAGCGCAATGTCGCCTTCCTGCCGCAGATGATCGGCTTCCGTCCGCCGGGCGGTGTCTATACCCATATCGTCGGCACGGACATCGTGCGCACCGGCGAAGACCAGTTCTACGTCCTGGAAGACAATGCCCGCACGCCGTCCGGTGTCAGCTACATGCTGGAAAACCGTGAGACGATGATGCAGATGTTCCCGGAACTCTTCCATCAGAACCGTGTGCGCCCGGTCGAGAACTATCCCTACCTTTTGCGCCACAGTCTCGCCTCGCTTGCGCCTCCCG
Source organism: Pararhizobium sp. (assembly GCF_035497515.1). Taxonomy (GTDB): domain Bacteria; phylum Pseudomonadota; class Alphaproteobacteria; order Rhizobiales; family Rhizobiaceae; genus Pararhizobium. The sequence continues at coordinate 68,237 of NZ_DATJDJ010000211.1, forward strand.
GCTGCGAAGGCAAGCCGCGCGTCGCCGTGCTGACGCCCGGCATCTACAATTCCGCCTATTACGAACACGCCTTCCTCGCCGACATGATGGGCGTCGAACTCGTCGAAGGATCGGATCTTCGCGTCATCGACGGCAAGGTGAAGATGCGCACCACGCGCGGCTATGAGGCGATCGACGTGCTCTACCGCCGCGTCGACGACGACTATCTGGATCCGCTGACATTCAAGCCGGAATCGGCTCTCGGCATTCCCGGCATCATGGATGTCTACCGCGCTGGCAACGTCACCATCGCCAACGCACCAGGCACCGGCATCTGCGACGACAAGGCGATCTATTCCTACATGCCGGAAATCGTCGAGTTCTACACAGGCCGCAAGGCCCTGCTCGAGAACGTGCCGACATGGCGCTGTTCGGAGGCCGGCAGCCTGAAATACGTTCTCGAAAACCTCGCCGACCTCGTCGTCAAGGAAGTACACGGGTCCGGCGGCTACGGCATGCTGGTCGGGCCGACAGCCTCGAAAAAGGAACGGGCGCTGTTTGCCGAAAAGCTCAAGGCGCGTCCGGCCAACTATATCGCCCAGCCGACACTTTCTCTTTCGACAGTGCCGATCCTCGTCAACAAGGGCATCGCTCCACGCCATGTGGATCTGCGCCCTTATGTCCTCGTCTCAGACAAGGTGCAGATCATACCGGGTGGACTGACCCGCGTGGCCCTGAAGGCCGGCTCGCTGGTGGTGAATTCCAGCCAGGGCGGTGGCACCAAGGATACCTGGGTTCTGGAGGACTGATACGAGATGCTTGGAAGAACCGCCAACGGCCTCTACTGGATGTTCCGCTACATCGAGCGCGCCGAAAACAGCGCTCGCCTGATCGATGCCGGCCTGCGCATGTCGCTGACGCGCTCGGAAGCGACCGAAGACGACTGGGACGGCGTCCTGCAGAGCTCGGGTGTCCGCGACATCTATGACGATCTCTACGAAAAGCTGACCAGCGCCGACGCCATCGACTTCCTGCTGCGCGACCGCTCCAACCCGTCGAGCGTCATGTCCTGCATCGATGCCGGCCGCAACAATGCCCGCATGGTCCGCACCGCGCTGACGCGTGAAACCTGGGAAGCCACCAACGAATGCTGGCTGGATCTCAAGACCATGATCGCCCGCCGCGTCAAGGCCGCCGACCTGCCGGAAGTGATCGACGCCATCAAGCGCAAGACTGGCCTGATCCGAGGCGCCTTCCACGGAACGATGCTGCGCAACGAGATCTTCAACTTCTCGCGCATCGGCACGTTCATCGAACGGGCCGACAATACGGCGCGCATCCTCGACGTGAAATATTACGTGCTGCTGCCGGCGGTGTCGCAGGTCGGCTCCTCGATCGACAACGTCCAGTGGGAATCGATCCTGCGCTCCGTCTCGGCGCATCGTTCCTATGGCTGGGTCTACGAGGCGGAATACAAGCCGTCGAATATCGCAGACTTCCTGATTCTCAACGGACGCATGCCGCGCTCGCTTGCCTATTGCTACGAGAAGATCGTCAGCAATCTGGGCTATCTCGCGCGCGAATATGGCGAGAGCCATGCGGCCCATGCGACGGCGGAGGAGACCCTCTCCTCGCTGCGCAGCCACTCGATCAAGGATGTGATGGACCAGGGCCTGCACGAATATATCGAGAATTTCATCAGCCACAACAACCGTCTGGGACAGGAAATCTCAGATGGCTACCGGTTCAACTGAGATTCGGATGGGGAGAGACCGATGCGTCTGAAGATCAGCCACACCACCGAATATACCTATGGCGAGCCGGTGCAATATTCGCTGCAGCGCCTGCGCCTGACCCCACTGACGCAGCCGGGGCAGACCGTCATCAGTTGGGAGACATCCGTCGAGGGCGCCAAGATGGAGGTGGGCTATGACGACCACTTCGGCAACCGCGTCAACCTTGTCAGCGTCAATGGCGACCAGACCTCTATCCGCATCATCGCAACCGGCGAGGTCGAGACGGAAGACAAGGCCGGGGTCTACGGCGCCCACCAGGCCTATGCGCCGCTCTGGCTCTACCTGCGCGAAACGCCGCTGACCAGGATGAGCAAGCCGATCCGCAACCTCGCCAAGGCGATGGCCGGCGATACCGACCTTGCCAAGATGCACGCGCTGATGGAAACGATCGCCGACACGGTGGAATACCGGCAAGGCGAAACCGGAACGGAAACAACCGCCGAACAGGCGCTGGTGCAAAAGAGCGGCGTCTGCCAGGACCACGCCCATATCATGATCGCCGCCGCCCGCACGCTCGGCCTGCCCGCCCGCTATGTGTCCGGCTACCTGATGATGGAAGACCAGCCGGAGCAAACGGCAAGCCACGCCTGGGCCGAAGTCCACCTCAATGGTCTCGGCTGGGTGGGGTTCGATGCCGCCAACAAGATGTGCCCGGACGACCGTTATGTCCGGATCGCCTGCGGGTTGGACTATCGCGATGCCGCCCCGATCTCCGGCCTGGTCCACGGTTCCGCGACAGAAGCGCTGAAGGTGGCCGTCACGGTCGAGCAGCAGGGGCAGAGCCAGACCCAGAGCCAGTAACCTACCCGTGAGTCATGACGCAGCGTCAAAGGTGGCGACGTGACCCTTTGCGCCATAATCAAGAATGGCCTGGTCCGCCGTCATCAACGGCACTTGATGAAACCGCGCTGTCGCGACGATGATCCTGTCCGCAGGATCCGGGTGAAATTCTCCGGGGAGCCGGACGCTGCCAATCGATATCTGAGGTTCGAGCGCCGCAAGCGAGATACCCGGCAGCGCCAGCACCCGATCAATCCATCGACCGACATCATCGCCGAGAACAAGCCTCTCTTTCTCGGTCAACATTGCGATCTCCCAAGGCGTGATTGCTGAAATCAGAATGCGGCTGTTGCGCGTGCACTCTTCTATGATTGCACGAGCCTTTTTCCCCAGCCGAACATCATCATGAACGGCCCAGACGAGGACATGGGTATCGAGCAGAATCAACGACCCGCGTCCCAATCGGTGGCGTCGGTTGCCGCGGAGAACGGATTTTCATAGGCAGACACACTTCCCCTCATGGCTCCGATGATGCTTGCAGGTTCAGCAGCGCCTCGAATTGGAGAAACTAGCGCAATCGGAGTTCCCCGTTTGGTAACGACGATCGGTTCGCCATCATTCGCCATTTTCTCGATGAGGTTGAGACAATTGGCCTTGAACTCGGCCGCACCAACAGTCTTTTCACTCATGTCCATATCTCCTGTACAGATGGACATGAATATAATCTCTCATCGTTCCAATGGGAAGACTCTGAGCAACCACTGTCGAGAATACGAAGAGGCGGGGTTCGCACCCCGCCTCTTCGTTCAATTCAGACCTCGCAAAAAGCCGATCAGTGGCTGTCCTTGCCGACAGCGCTACCGCGGCACCCCTTGAGGAAGTCGAGGTCGGCGCCGGTGTCGGCACCCTGGACGTGCTGCTGGTGCAGCCAGGCGTAGCCGGAGGCCGCCAATTCGTGGCTTGGCTTCCACTCGGCCAGGCGACGCGCCATTTCCTCGTCAGAAATGTCGACATGCAGGCGACGATTTGGCACATCCAGTTCGATCATGTCGCCATTCTTGACGACGGCGAGCGGACCGCCGACGGCTGCTTCCGGCGAGGTGTGCAGCACGACGGTGCCGTAGGCAGTGCCGGACATGCGGGCATCGGAGATGCGCACCATGTCGGTGATGCCCTTTTTCAGCACCTTCGGCGGCAGGCCCATATTGCCGACCTCGGCCATGCCGGGATACCCCTTCGGACCACAGTTCTTCATGACCATGACGCAGGTCTCGTCGATATCGAGATCGTCGTCGTTGATCTTGGCCTTGTAGTCGTCGATGTCCTCGAACACCACGGCGCGGCCGCGATGGGTGAGAAGATGCGGCGAAGCGGCCGACGGCTTCAGCACCGCGCCCTTCGGCGCCAGGTTGCCACGCACGACGACGATGCCGCCCGACTGGGTCAGCGCCTTTTCCGCCGGCAGGATGACGTCCTCGTTCCAGTTGACGACGTTCTTGACCTCATCCCAGACGGTCTCGCCGGACACCGTGAGCGCATCCTTGTGCAGGAGGCCGGCCTCGCCGAGACGCTTCAGCACGACCGGCAGACCGCCGGCATAGAAGAATTCTTCCATCAGGTATTTGCCCGATGGCATCAGGTTGACGATCGTCGGCACATCGCGACCACAGCGGTCCCAATCGTCAAGCGTCAGGTCGATGCCGACGCGGCCAGCCATGGCGAGCAGATGGATGACGGCATTGGTCGATCCGCCGATCGCCGCATTGGTACGGATGGCGTTCTCGAAAGCCTGCTTGGTCATGATGTCGGAGGGCTTCAGGTCGTCCTTGACCATCTGCACGATCCGGCGGCCAGTGATTTGCGCCATGACCTTGCGGCGGCTGTCGACGCCGGGAATGGCGGCATTGCCGGACAGGGCCATGCCGAGCGCTTCGGCCATGGAGGCCATGGTGGACGCAGTGCCCATCGTGTTGCAGGTGCCCGAGGAGCGGCTCATCGAGGCTTCCGCCTCAAGGAACTCGTCCTGCGTCATTTCGCCGGCCTTCACCATTTCGGAGAATTTCCACAGATGCGTGCCTGAGCCGACGCGCTCGCCGCGGAAATAGCCGTTCAGCATAGGGCCACCGGTGACGACGATCGACGGCAGGTCAACAGAAGCCGCCGCCATGATCAGCGACGGCGTGGTCTTGTCGCAACCGACCATCAGCACGCAGCCGTCCATCGGCTGGCCGCGGATCGCTTCCTCGATCGAGAGCGCCGCAAGGTTGCGGTACATCATCGCGGTCGGGCGGAATGTGTTTTCGGAAGCCGAGAATACCGGCACTTCCATCGGGAAGCCGCCGGCTTCCCAGATGCCGGCCTTCACCTTTTCAGCCAGCTCACGCAGATGGCCGTTGCAGGGCGTCATATCCGACCAGGTGTTGAGAATGCCGATGACCGGGCGTCCGTCGAACAAGTCGTGCGGATATCCCTGGTTCTTCATCCAGCCGCGGTGATAGATGACGTCACGGCTCGTGCCGCCGTACCATTCCTGCGACCTCAGTCTGCGCGGCCATTCCGCTTTTTTATGCATTGTCCTTGTCCTCTGAACAACCGGACCGGATCGGCCGCCGTGACCGATCCGACCGGAAAACTTACGCCCGCGTGTAGGCTGTCTTGACCACTGTGAAGAACTCGGCCGCATATTTGCCCTGCTCGCGCGAGCCGAAGGAGGAAGCCTTGCGGCCGCCGAACGGGACGTGGAAATCGACGCCGGCGGTCGGCAGGTTGACCATCACCATGCCGGCTTCCGAATTGCGCTTGAAGTGCGTCGCATGCTTCAGGCTCGTCGTCGCGATGCCGGCCGCCAGGCCGAACGGCGTGTCGTTGGCAACGGCCAGCGCCTCTTCGTAATCCTTCACCCGGATCACCGATGCGACCGGGCCGAAGATTTCCTCGCGGCTGATGCGCATCTGGTTGGTGGCTTCGGTAAACAGCGTCGGCTGCAGGAAGAAACCGGGATTGTCGCGCTTGATCGTTTCGCCGCCGAAGGCGAGCTTGGCGCCTTCCTGGCGGCCGATGGCGATATAGTCGGTGTCGGTCGCCAGCTGGCGCTCGTCGACGACCGGGCCGATATGGGTGCCGGCCTTCAGCGGATCATCGACCACCAGCGTTTTCAGCTTCTCGGTCAGCGCCGCCACGAACCTGTCGTGGATGCCTTCGGTAACGATCAGGCGCGAGGACGCGGTGCAGCGCTGGCCGGTCGAGAAGAAGCCGGAATTGGCGGCCGCTTCGACAGCAACCGTCAGGTCGGCATCGTCGAGAACGACCATCGGATTCTTGCCGCCCATTTCCAGCTGGAACTTGCGGTTATGCTCGATGGAGGCGGCTGCGACCCGCTTGCCCGTGCCGGTCGAACCGGTGAACGTGATGCCGGCAAGATCCGGGCTTTCGAGCATGGCTTGCCCCACGACCGAGCCCTTGCCCATGACGAGGTTCAAGACGCCCTTCGGCAGGCCGGCGCGGTGCAGGATGTCGACGATCGCCCAGGAGCAGCCCGGCACCAGTTCGGCCGGCTTGAAGACGATCGTGTTGCCGTAGCAAAGCGCAGGCGCGATCTTCCAGGCGGGAATGGCGATCGGGAAGTTCCACGGCGTGATGATGCCGATGACGCCGATCGGCTCTCGGGTGATCTCGACGCCGATGTTCGGGCGCACGGACGGCAGGACTTCGCCGGCAAGACGCAGCGCCTCGCCTGCGAAGAAATCGAAGATCTGGGCGGCGCGGATGGTTTCGCCGATGGCTTCCGGCAGGGTCTTGCCTTCTTCGCGGGCCAGCAGGCGGCCGAGTTCGTCCTTGCGGGCGAGAATTTCGTCCGATGTCTTCTTCAGGATTGCATGGCGCTCGAGGATGCCCGAGCGTGACCAGGCCGGGAAGGCAGCCTTGGCGGCCGCGATCGCGGTCTTGGCGTCGTCGGCGCTGGCCGTGGCGTAGAGACCGACCACCTCGTTGGTGTTCGACGGGTTGATGTTCTCTACACCGTTGCTGCCGACCCATTCGCCGGCGATCAGGTTATGATGAAGTGTCATGGGCTCAAGGCCTCCTTGGTTTCTGTCCGCGCGTGCCCTCGAGAGCAGCACGCGCCCTGTCAAAAACGGCCGCTCAGAGCTGGCCGATCACGATCTCGTCTTCGCCGGCAAGCGCCAGCGTGTTGCGCAACGGCAGGCCGAAATCGGAAGCCTCGATTTCGAAGATATCGCCGGCCTGCGTCTTGATGCCGTCGCCGAACGATAGCGTCGCCGTCCCGAACATATGGACATGCACATCGCCCGGTGCACGGAAAATTCCGTATTTGAAATGATGATATTCCAGGTTGGCGAAAGTATGGGACATGTTCGCCTCGCCCGACAGGAACGGCTTTTCCCAGAAGACCGCGCCATCACGGATGATGCGCGACGCGCCGCGAATATCGGCAGGCGGTTCGCCGACGCGGATTTCCGGGCCAAAGCTTGCCGGACGCAGCTTCGAATGCGCGAGGTAGAGATAGTTCACCCGCTCGGTGACGTGGTCGGAAAACTCGTTGGCGACGGCAAAGCCGATGCGAAAAGCCGCACCCTTGTCCGAAATGATGTAGATGCCGGCCATTTCAGGCTCTTCGCCACCGTCCTGCGCAAAGGATGGAGAAACGAGGTCGGCGCCCGGCGCGACGGCCTGGCTGCCATTGCCCTTGTAGAACCATTCCGGCTGGACGCCCTTTTCGCCGGGCTTCGGCTTGCCGCCTTCGAGGCCCATCTTGAACATCTTCATCGTGTCCGTGGCGCCTTCCTCGACCTTGGAGACGGCGGCATGCATGGCGTCGCGGGTGGAGGCGGAGCCAAGATGCGTGAGGCCCGTGCCGGTCAGGTGAAGGTGGGCAGCGTCCGGATGCGTGATCGGCGGCAGGAAATTGCCCTTGGCGTAGACGTCCTGGAGATCGATCTCCTCGCCGAGGCCATGCGCGTCAACGACAGCCTTCAGGCTCTTGCCCGAATTCGCCGCTTCCATCGCCAGCGCGTAGACGCTGGCCGCGCCCTTCACGGCGCGGGCGGCCTCACCCAATTCGCGAACGGCAACCGTGATCGAGCCGTCATTGTTCTTCACCTGGGAAATCAGCACAGCTTTGTCCTTTTCTAAATCCGGGCTGTCCGGTTGGCGTCAAGCGGCAGGCTTTCGGCAACGACAACCCCTTGGGAGACACTGCAGGCGCTCCCACACATGGTGGCACGCCACCGTCTCATCATGAATGCGCGGGCCGGGGCGTCATCGCTTCGATATGAACGCAGACGCGCCCCGGTCCTCAATTTGCGCGCCGGCGGATGCCGGCGACGCGGGACGGATCGGAACCGATCAGCCCTTGTTCTTGTTGTAGACGTCGAAGAACACGGCAGCGAGCAGCACCAGGCCCTTGACGAGCTGCTGGTAGTCGATGCCGAGGCCCATGATCGACATGCCGTTGTTCATGACGCCCATGATGAAGGCGCCGATGACCGCACCGGTGATCTTGCCGACGCCGCCGGACGCCGAAGCGCCGCCGATGAAGCAGGCCGCGATGACGTCGAGTTCGAAGCCGACGCCTGCCTTGGGCGTTGCCGAGTTGAGCCGGGCCGCGATGATCATGCCGGCAAGAGCCGCAAGAACGCCCATGTTGACGAAGGTGTAGAAGGTCAGGCGCTCGGTGTTGATACCCGACAGCTTGGCCGCCTTCTCGTTGCCGCCCATCGCATAGATGCGGCGACCGATGGTCGAGCGGGTGGTGACGAACGTATAGAGCGCGATCAGGATGGCCATGACAACGAGGACGTTGGGCAGGCCGCGATAGGTCGACAACTGGAAGCCAAGGAAGATCGCGACCACGGCAATGATGGCCATCTGGGCCGCGAAGAAGGCGAAGGGCTCATTCTCCGTGCCATGCTTGTCGTTCTCCGCGCGATCGCGCAGGCCGAAATAGATGGCGAGAGCAACCAGCGCCAGGACGGCGACCAAGGCAAACATGTTGGTGATCAGGCCAGGAGCCGGGTTCAGGAACCACAGGATATCAGGCACGAAACCGGTGGAAAGGATCTGGAATTCTTTCGGGAACGGGCCTATCGGGCGGTTCTGCAAAACGAGATAGGTGAGGCCGCGGAAGACGAGCATGCCGGCGAGCGTGACGATGAAGGCCGGAATCTTCTGGTAGGCGATCCAGTAACCCTGCGCCGCGCCGATCACGCCGCCAAGGATGAGACACATGGGCACGACCAGCGAATAATGAATGCCCATCTTCACCAGCATGATCGCCGATAGACCGCCGGTCAGAGCGACGATCGATCCGACAGACAGGTCGATATGTCCGGCGACGATGATCAGCAGCATACCCAGCGCCATGATGACGATGAACGAGTTCTGCAGGATCAGGTTGGTGATGTTGACGGGGCGGAACAAGACGCCTCCGGTCACGATCTGGAAGAACACCATGATGACGACGAGGGCGACGAGCAGGCCGTATTCACGGATATTGGCGCGCAGATATTCGCCGACAGACTGGGTGGTTTTGGTTTCGGTGACCATGATTAGTGTTTCTCCCCGGAACGCATGATGGCGCGCATGATTGACTCCTGGCTGGCTTCAGCCCTGGAAAGCTCGGCCACGATGCATCCCTCGTTCATGACGTAGATTCGGTCGCAGGTTCCGAGAAGTTCGGGCATCTCCGACGAGATCATGAGAATGCCTTTGCCCTCTGCAGCAAGCTGGTTGATGATGGTGTAGATTTCATATTTCGCGCCGACGTCGATACCGCGCGTCGGCTCGTCGAGGATCAGGACCTCGGGATTGGTGAACAGCCACTTGGACAGCACGACCTTCTGCTGGTTGCCGCCGGATAGATTGACGGCTTCCTGATAGATCGAGTGCGACCGGATGCGCAGCTTCGTCCGGTAATCGGTCGCAACCGTCCGCTCCTTGCGATCGTCGATGACGCCGGTCGATGACACCGCTTCGAGGTTCGACAGCGTCGTGTTGTGCATGATGTTGTTGCTCAGCACGAGGCCGAGATGCTTGCGGTCTTCGGTCACATAGGCAAGACCGGCATCGATGGCGCGCGGAATGGTGCTGACATCGACCTGCTTGCCGTGCATGAACACGTCGCCAGTGATCCTGTGGCCCCAGGACTTGCCGAAAACGCTCATCGCGGTCTCGGTTCGGCCTGCGCCCATCAGGCCGGCGATACCGACGACTTCGCCGGCCCGCACGGTGAAATTGATGTCATGCAGGAACTGGCGGTCGCGGTGATGCTGGTGGAAGACGTTCCAGTTCTTCACTTCCAGGAGCGTGCCGCCGATCTTCGGGTCACGCGGCGGATAGCGGTCTTCCATGTCGCGACCGACCATGCCCTTGATGATGCGGTCTTCGCTGATATCCTCGTTGTGACAGTCAAGCGTTTCGACGGTGCCGCCATCGCGCAGGATGGTGATCTTGTCGGCGACCTTCTTGATCTCGTTCAGCTTGTGCGAAATGATGATCGAGGTCATGCCCTGCTTGCGGAATTCCATCAGCAGCTTCAGGAGCGCGTCGGAATCGGTTTCGTTGAGCGAGGCGGTCGGCTCGTCGAGGATCAGCAGGCGCACCTTCTTCGACAGCGCCTTGGCGATTTCCACCAGCTGCTGCTTGCCGATCCCGATGTCGGTGATCCGCGCCGTCGGCGGCTCCTTCAGTCCCACCTTCTGCAGCAGCTCCTTGGTGCGCGAGAAGGTGTGTTTCCAGTCGATGACGCCCTTGGTGGCGACTTCATTGCCGAGGAAGATGTTTTCCGCGATCGAGAGCAGCGGCACGAGCGCCAGTTCCTGGTGAATGATGATGATCCCGAGATGTTCGCTGTCGGAAATCGTCGAGAAGTGGCGAACCTCGTTGTCGTAATGAATGTCGCCGTCATAGCTTCCGGCGGGATAAACACCGCTCAAAACCTTCATCAGCGTTGACTTGCCGGCACCATTTTCGCCGACAAGCGCGTGAATCTCACCTTCGCGGACCTTGAGGTTGACGTTGTCGAGCGCCTTGACACCCGGGAACGTCTTGGTGATGCCCCGCATTTCGAGAATGATATTGTCCATGGTCGGGTATTCCTGCGGCAGTCCGTGGATGATGAGGCGAGACGAACCGTCTATACATTGCTCTCATCAAGATAAAAAGGTCCGCGACGAATCGCGGACCCGGGTTGGAAAAGACGGGATCAGTTGTTGATCTGGTCTTCCGTGTAGTAACCGGCGCCGACCAGGATGTCCTTGGCGTTGGTCTTGTCAACGGCAACCGGCTTCAGGAGGTAGGACGGAACAACCTTGACACCGTTGTCGTAGGTCTTGGTGTCGTTCACTTCCGGCTCCTTGCCGCCGAGGATGGCGTCCGTCATGGTGACGGCAACCTTGGCCAGTTCGCGGGTGTCCTTGAAGACGGTCGAGTACTGTTCGTCAGCCAGGATCGACTTGACGGACGGCAGTTCGGCGTCCTGACCGGTGACAACCGGGGTCTTCAGGTCGCCCGAGCCGTAGCCGACGCCCTTCAGAGCCGAGAGAATGCCGATGGAGAGGCCGTCGTAGGGCGACAGAACGCCGTTAACCTGTGCGTCCGTGTAGGTCGAGGAGAGCAGGTTTTCCATGCGGGCCTGAGCAACGGCACCGTCCCAACGCAGCGTACCGACCTGGTCCATGCCCTGCTGGCCGGACTTCACGACGATGTCGCCGCTGTCGATGAGCGGCTGCAGAACCGACATTGCGCCGTCGTAGAAGAAGAAGGCGTTGTTATCGTCCGGCGAGCCGCCGAAGAGTTCAACGTTCCAGGGCTTCACGCCGGCGAAGTTCTTCTTCAGGCCGTCAACCAGGCTGGTTGCCTGCAGAACGCCGACCTGGAAGTTGTCGAACGTCGCGTAGTAATCGACATTGCCGGAATCGCGGATCAGACGGTCGTAGGCGATGACCTTGACGCCAGCTTCGTGGGCCTTTGCCAGGATGTCGGACAGCGTCGTGCCGTCGATGGCGCCGATGATGAGAACCTTGGCACCCTTGGTGACCATGTTTTCGATCTGGGCGAGCTGGTTCGGAATGTCGTCGTCAGCAAACTGCAGGTCCGGGGTGTAGCCGGCTTCCTTGAACAGCTTTTCCATGGTTTCGCCGTCGGAGATCCAGCGGGTCGAGGTCTTGGTCGGCATCGAGATGCCAACGGTGCCCTTGTCCTGAGCGAGCGCCGGAACGACGAACGACGCCACGCTGAGCGCTGCGGCGGCGAGAAGTGAAGTAATCAATTTCATGTATCTCTCCCTGAGTGTTGATCCAGACCAGCATCGGCTCGTCTGGATATGTGCAGCGCTTCGCGTAACCACGAGACCGAAACGATCCATGGCGGAGGTTTAAGGGGTGAAAGAAAGCCCTCCCAGGCCTTACACGCTCCTGAGCACGCTGGCGCACATGGCTGCAAACTGGAATCAAACATCATAACTGTCAAATACAATATAGGTGTATCCGCATAACATTTTTGATATAATAGTAGATAACAGTGTGATTTTTTCACGAAAAAATCTGATTTTTCTCGGAAGGCGGGTAAAATATGGACCATCCGGCGCTACTCTCATCCGTGCCAGTGGATTATTCCGAACGCGGGATCTTTCGATCAGGCTTAAAAATGAGTCACCTCCAGCTGATTCTCGCCATCGAGGACCATGGTCAGATCAGTGCGGCAGCCGATGCGCTGAGCATTTCGCAACCGGCCGCCTCGCGCATGCTGGGCGAAGTCGAAGCTATCCTGAAGGCACCGCTCTGTGCCCGTATCGCGCGCGGCGTCGAACTGACGCAGTACGGCAGGGCACTTGCCCGAAGGGCTCGCACAGTCTTTCTGGAGTTGCGCGAAACCGCACGTGAAATCAACGAGTTGAGGACCGGAAGCGGCGGCTCCGTGTCGCTGGGATCAGTCACCGGACCAGCCGTCAATCTGGCCGTGCCGGCCATCCGCCAGGTATCGACCGCCTATCCCGGAATCGAGATCAGCATTCAGATCGAGAACAGCAATGTGCTGGTGCGTGAACTGCTGTCGGCACGGCACGACTTCGTTATCGGCCGCATTCCCGACGACATGGATCCACGGCAGTTCAACCTGATCGAGATCGGCGAAGAAGACGTCTGCCTGATCGTGCGCGAGGGGCATCCCCTTCTGGAGAAAGGCATCGTCAACCCCGCCGACCTGCCGGGTTACGACTGGGTTTTCCAGCCATCCGGAACCCTGCTGCGGCGCGCGGTCGAAGACAGCTTCCTGTCGGCCGGCACGCCCCTGCCCGCCACGATCATCAACACGTCGTCGATCATCCTGACCATTTCCATCGTCCGCAACACCAATGCGATCGCGCCGGTCGCCAGAGACGTCGCCAACCTGATCGCCAGCAATGGCAGCCAGGCGGGAGAAATCCGCATCCTCCCGACCGACGTCAACATCAAGATCCGGCCTTACAGCCTGATCACCGCCCGCGGCCGCGCCCTGCCGCCCAGCGCCAAGCTGCTCTATGACCTCATCCTGAAACAGAGCACGGCATGATCAGGCCCGCAAAACCTTGATATGCTCAAACTTTTGCCCGAAACGGAGGCGGCCATGTTCGGAATGTCGGTATTCCAGTCGGTGCTGGAGCGATTGAAAACGGAAGAAGACGCGGAAGCCGAAATCCGCGAGGAACAATCCTCTGCCCTTTCCATTCGAGGCCTCAATGCCGGCTTCGTCGGCAATGTCGCATCATCGGCGGGACTGGCGGACAGCGGCGCGGTCCAGCGTGCCTATTTCGACATGGCGGGCGACGACATGCTGGCGCCGCCGAAGCCCCTGCCCGCTCCCGTCATGCCGGACCATCTCAAGCGCGTTCGTCCCGAGGAGATCGCCGCCGATTTGGGCATGACGGAAACCGAGAGCCAGCAGAGCCTCGCCGAAAAACGCCGGACCTTTGCGGCCGGCAACCATCCCGATCGCCATCATCCGGATTTCCGCGCCAATGCCACCATCCGCATGAAGATCGCCAATATGCTGATCGACGAGGCGCAGAGGCGGCTGCGAATCGCCCGCGTCGCCTGATCCCCTCAGGTCGGATCGTCGGGCTTTGCCTCTTCGATCGTTTCCGTCTTGGGCTTGAAGAAAATAATCAGGACGCAGGCCGTATAGGTCGAGACCGCGAGAAAGATCATGCCCCAGGTGTTCTCGCCGTTGTAGAATTCCACCGCCGTCCAGGCCGAGCACGAGATGACGATCAGAAGCCGAACCCAGAGTGGCCGGTAGAACGGGTGGTCCGGGTCAATGAACTTCATCATCATGCAGAAATATCCTCGGTATAAGCCGGACCGTCACGGCCCGGCGTCAGGGCAACAGCTTTATGTCCAAAAAGATGCCCGCCGCAAGGGGACGAAACCTTTAACGGCTTGACGGAGACATTCTGAACGGAATAAATATTCCGAAAATAACATATATCTATTTTTCATTCCGGTTTACATCCGTTGCGGGACAGGAGTCCACGGATGTGCATTGAATGGAATGGACCGGGAGAGAGACCATTAAGCCTGCTGACTTGTCAGGCGCCCAAGACGACCCTGAAACGCAACCATCGCAACCTCTACCCCACAACGCCTGTCCGGAGTGAGCGTCATCACGCCGTCCCTTCGCGGCAACCCGCCGCTCGACAAAAAGAGATGTTACATGACTGTCAGATTTGGTCTTCTCGGCGCCGGCCGCATCGGCAAGGTTCACGCCAAGGCCGTCAGCGGTAATCCGGACGCGGTGCTCGTCGCCGTGGCGGATGCGTTTCCGGACGCGGCCGACGCGATCGCCAGGCAATATGGCTGCGACGTCCGCACGATCGAAGCGATCGAAAAGGCCAGCGATATCGACGCGGTCGTCATCTGCACCCCGACCGACACCCATGCCGACCTGATCGAGCGTTTCGCCCGCGCCGGCAAGGCGATCTTCTGCGAAAAGCCTGTTGATCTCAATGTCGGCCGCGTGCGCGACTGCATGAAGGTTGTCGAGGAAACCAAGGGCAAGCTGATGGTCGGCTTCAACCGCCGCTTCGACCCGCATTTCATGGCGGTGCGCAAGGCGATCGACGAAGGCAAGATCGGTGATGTCGAAATGGTCACCATCATCTCGCGCGACCCCGGCGCTCCGCCGGTCGACTATATCAAGCGGTCGGGCGGTATCTTCCGCGACATGACGATCCACGACTTCGACATGGCCCGCTTCCTGCTCGGCGAAGAACCGGTCATCGTCACCGCGCACGCCGCCGTTCTCGTCGATCCGGAAATCGGCAAGGCCGGCGACTATGACAGCGTTTCCGTCATTCTCGAAACCGCGTCCGGCAAGCAGGCGATCATCTCGAACTCGCGCCGCGCCACCTATGGCTACGACCAGCGCATCGAAGTACACGGCTCGAAGGGCGTCGTCTCGGCCGAAAACCAGCGCGCCGTCTCGATCGAGATCGCCAATGGCGACGGCTATACCCGCCCGCCACTGCACGACTTTTTCATGACCCGCTACACCGAAGCCTATGCCAACGAAATCGCCGGCTTCATCTCCTCGATCGAAAAAGGCACGAAGATCTCGCCCTCCGGTGCCGATGGCCTCGCGGCACTCGTGCTCGCCGATGCGGCCGTCAAATCCGTCACCGAAAAGCGCCAGATCCGTATCGAAGCGTAGTCTAAACTGGAACATCTGTAGAAAGGCCGGGTTTGCCCGGCCTTTCTGTTTGTCAGGCGATATCACTGGCTATCGGAACTGGCCGGAACGCGGCAATGTCGTGGTCCATGTCGGTCAGCGCCCTGTCGAGGTGTCCATCAAAGACCAGCCTTTGCTCGTCGAAAATCACCGAAATCTCCGGACGCCCCTGCAGGCGAACCTCGTGCGACTGCTCCAGCCCCTCATCGATCCCTCGCTGCAGGAGATCGAAATAGCGTGTCCCCGGTCCGGTGATGGATATCGGCATGCGATCGTAAAGACTGAGCAGCCGGGACAGGCCATTGCCGAGTGCGATACCCGCCTGCCGGAAGGCATAACCCGCCATGCGGTTTCCCTGGCGGGCACTCGTTGCGATCTTGTCCATTTCGGCAAGTGGCACGAACTTTGCCGGGATCGTGTCCGGCGGCACCTCGAAGGCGGTGCGCAGGATTCCATAGAACCCGGCGGATGCCTCGATACAGCCGAAGGAGCCACATCGGCACAGGCAGCCATTGGCCGCATGCAGCATATGGCCGAAATTCGGTGCGGTGACTTCCAACTCCCCGAACCTGTCCTTGCGCGCGACGCCAAGCCCGATGCTATGGCCCAGCGACAACGCCGCCAGCGCCCGGAAACCGCCGTTCTGGCTGGCATCCGCCTTCATGCCGAGAGCCTGGGCAACGAGCAATGTTTCGTTGTTCAGGGTCACCTTGGCGCGCCATTCCTGCTCCAGAAGGGCAGCGAAATCGATCTGTTCTCCCCCCAGGACCGGCGACCACAGGAGCCGCTTGCCAGCCGGATCGACTGTCCCCTTGCTGCTGATCGACACAGCAAGAACCTGCGAGCGCTCCAGCCGCGAGCGTTGAACGAGCCGATCGAGCGCATCGAGGAAACCGGCGGCGAAATGGCGTGTTCCGACAAGACCGTGATTGCGCGGTTCTTCGAAACGGTCGATCAGCCGTCCACAATAATCGACCAGCGAATACTGAATGGCATCGGAGGAAATGCGCACGGCTATGAGATACCCGCTGTTGCGGCGCTGGGCGAAAAACACGCGCGGGCGGCCACGGCCGGACGGCGCTTGCTGCTCCGCCTTCTCGATGACGCCGACACGTTCAAGGTCCGCGGTGATGGCCGAAACGGTGGCTGATGCCAGGCCGGTATGTTCGGAAATATCGGTATGAGAGAGCGACCCCAGGCGTCGGAGCGTCGCGAGCACCAGCGCGCTGTTCTGCTGACGCACCAATTCGGTGCTGGATTTTGTCAGCATTGCATATCCCTGTTGCCGCCGAAGATTCCCACGAACATATGCCCCTCTAAAGCATCTGCCGGCTCACCAGAGCTTTTTTAAAGCCTTGTTGACAGCCTTCTAAAACTCTGACATCTATTTTCTCGACTGTCGAGAAAAAACTCTTACCGGTTTTTGCGACAGCATTTGGCTGGCCGGGGGCTGTGCGGGAGGTTCGCATGGACGGCCAGCGGTCACTTGGGAGGACTTCATGAAATCAGTTTTGAAACTGATGGCAGGCGTTGCCATCATTGCATCCTTGCATTCCGTCGCGCACGCCAAGGACCTCGTGGTCGGCGTTTCCTGGTCAAACTTCCAGGAAGAGCGCTGGAAAACCGACGAAGCCGCAATCAAGGCAGCACTCGAAGCATCGGGCGACAAGTACATCTCCGCTGACGCACAGGCATCCGCCGCCAAGCAGCTGACCGACATCGAATCGCTGATCGCCCAGGGCGCGAACGCCATCATCGTTCTGGCCCAGGATTCGGAAGCCATCGGCCCGGCCATCGAAAAGGCCGCCGCTGAAGGCATCCCGGTCGTCGGTTATGACCGCCTGATCGAAAATCCGGCTGCCTACTACATCACCTTCGACAACAAGGAAGTCGGCCGCATGCAGGCCCGCGAAGTGTTCAAGGTGAAGCCGGAAGGCAACTATGTCTTCATCAAGGGCGCATCGACCGATCCGAACGCTGACTTCCTCTTCTCCGGTCAGCTGGAAGTGCTGAAGGAAGCCATGGACGCCGGCAAGATCAAGAACGTCGGTGAAGCCTACACCGACGGCTGGAAGCCTGAAGCTGCCCAGAAGAACATGGAGCAGTTCCTGACCGCCAACGACAACAAAGTCGACGGCGTCGTTTCGTCCAACGACGGCATGGCCGGCGGCGTGGTCGCGGCTCTTGAAGCCCAGGGCCTGGCTGGCTCGGTACCGGTTTCGGGCCAGGACGGCGACAAGGCTGCCCTCAACCGTGTCGCGCTCGGCACGCAGACCGTTTCGGTCTGGAAGGACTCGCGCGAACTCGGCAAGAAGGCCGGCGAAATCGCAGTCGCTCTGGCTGGCGGCGCCGCGATGGATGCAGTCGAAGGTACGGTCAAGTTCGCCGGCGGCCCGAAGGGCGTCGAAATGAACTCGTTCTTCATCGCTCCGCAGCCGATCACCAAGGACAACCTGAACGTCGTCATCGACGCCGGCTGGATCTCCAAGGAAGAAACCTGCCAGGGCGTCAAGGCTGGAACCGTTGCAGTCTGCAACTGATCCGATCCTGACCATGGGCATCTAGGGTCCCTTCAAGAGCGCCGCAACGGCCACCGTTGCGGCGCTTCTCCGATGCGCGGACGCGACCTCGCGCATTCCTTCGACCCATGTTGGTCCAAGGATGGTGCCCAGTGGTACAGTGATAATATGGACAGCAGCCTTGGCGCGGCATCCGGCGCATGGCGCTGTAGAAGACAGCAATAAAGGGGGAGTAATCAGGAAATGGCAAACACCACCATTGCCACACCCGCCAGCAGCACGCTGAAGACGCAAGGCTCTGCCCTGCAGCGTTTCCTGCAGGCGACCGAGATCGATACACGCCTTCTCGGCATGATCGGCGCCCTGCTGATCATCTGGATCGGCTTTCAGATCACCACCGACGGCCTTTTCCTGACGCCGCGCAACCTGTGGAACCTGACGGTCCAGGCTGCATCGGTTTCCGTCATGGCGACCGGCATGGTGCTGGTCATCGTCACACGCAATATCGACCTGTCGGTCGGCTCGATCCTCGGCTTCGTCGGCATGATCATGGCGATCACGCAAGCCAAGATCCTGCCGCCGCTGATCGGCTTCGACAATCCGGCCACCTGGATCATCGCTCTTGCCGTGGGCATCATTCTTGGGACGGCGATCGGCGCCTTTCAGGGATTGATCATCGCCTTTCTCAACGTGCCCGCCTTCATCGTCACCCTCGGCGGCCTGCTTGTCTGGCGTGCCGGCGCGTTCCTGGTCATCAGCGGCGCGACCGTCGCCCCGATGGACACGAAATTCCGCCTGATGGGCGGCGGCGCGGAAGGCTCGATCGGGGCCACGGCGAGCTGGATCGTCGGCGTGCTCGCCTGCCTGATCATCGTCGCCACGATCATCAATTCGCGCAAGCAGCGCAAGCGTTTCGGCTTTCCACTGCGCCCGATATGGGCCGAGTATTTTCTCTCGACGATCGGCTGCATCATGGTGCTGGGGACCGTCTGGGTGCTCAACAGTTATTACATGCCGGTCAATCTCGCCAAGAAATATGCCGAAGCGCATAACATTCCCTGGCCGGAAGGCGGACTGCAAATCCCGCTGGGGATCGCCATCCCGGTCCTGATGGCCGTCGGCATCGCCATTGCCATGAGCTTTCTCACCACCCGCACCCGCTTCGGCCGCTACGTCTTTGCGATCGGCGGCAATCCGGAAGCAGCGGAACTCGCCGGCATCAAGACCCGTTGGGTGACGGTACGCATCTTCGCGCTGATGGGTGCGCTCTGTGCCATCGCCGCGGCGATCTCGACCGCCCGCCTCAACGCCGCAACCAACGCTCAAGGGACGCTCGACGAACTGTACACGATCGCAGCCGCAGTCATCGGCGGCACATCGCTTGCCGGCGGCATGGGCACGATCTCCGGTGCGGTTCTCGGCGCCATCGTCATGCAGTCGCTGCAGTCGGGCATGGTTCTGTTGCGCATCGACACACCGCTGCAAAGCATCGTCATCGGCATCGTACTGGTCATGGCCGTCTGGCTGGACACCGTGTACCGCGGCCGAGCCAAGTAGAGGAGTTCGAACAATGACGGACAAACGCACTCCACTGGTGGAAATGAAGAACATTTCCATCTCCTTCGGCGGTATCCACGCCGTCGACAATGCCTCGGTCGATCTCTATCCGGGAGAAGTCGTGGCTCTGCTTGGCCATAACGGCGCCGGCAAATCGACCCTGATCAAGATTCTCTCGGGCGCCTACAAGCGCGACGCCGGCGAAATCCTGATCAACGGCGAACCGGTCAACATCAGCAACCCGCGCGACGCCAAGGGCTACGGTATCGAGACGATCTACCAGACGCTCGCCGTCGCCGACAATGTCGACGCCGCCGCCAACCTCTATCTCGGCCGCGAACTGCGCACTCCCTGGGGCACGCTCGACGACGTGGCGATGGAAGCCAAGGCCCGCGAAGTCATGGGACGGCTCAACCCGAACTTCCGACGCTTCAAGGAGCCGGTGAAAGCGCTTTCGGGCGGCCAGCGCCAGTCGGTGGCGATTGCCCGCGCCATCCTGTTCGACGCCCGTATCCTGATCATGGACGAGCCGACGGCAGCGCTCGGGCCGCAGGAAACGGCACAGGTCGGCGAACTGATCAAGCAGTTGAAGCGCGAAGGCATCGGCATCTTCCTGATCAGCCACGACATCCACGACGTCTTCGACCTTGCCGACCGCGTGTCGGTGATGAAAAACGGCCAGGTCGTCGGCCACGCCCGCACCGAAGACGTCACCAAGGACGAGGTCCTGGGCATGATCATCCTCGGCAAGGTGCCGCCCAAGGCGATTCCCGGACCGGGAGCGATGCAGACGGCCTGATCGGTCCAAGCCCGAAAATCCAGATGCCGCGCTCCCGGAGCGCGGCATTTTTTATCACCGCGAAAACTCGGGAATTTCCTTGACCCGAAACGCTTTCACCATTGAAGCGCCGCCTCTCCTAGGCTATGAACCGCTCACAGCCTGCTTCGACGCCTAGCCGTCGCGGATGCACCCGTAGCTCAGCTGGATAGAGTACTGCCCTCCGAAGGCAGGGGTCACTGGTTCGAATCCAGTCGGGTGCGCCATTTCAGAACAGAACTATGAACGCCGAACGCCGCCGTTTCTACGCTTGAAGCGGCGACCAGCGTTCGCAGCAATTCCGACTTCGATCCCATGATGCGAACCTCGTCGTCGGCGACCTCGACGCGCTGCGCGAGCGCGCGCAGATGGTCGCGGCGATAACCGCCACTGTTGAGGCGTATCCGTTCACGAGCCTTCCGCGCGAACGCCTTTAGCATATCGGGGCTGACGGCCTGATTGCCTGAACTGTCGAGCGCGAGCTGTGTGCGCTCCGCGTCATCCGTGGCCTGCTCGCGTAACGCCTTGAGTCCCGCCATGCGCTCTTTCGCCATGGCGTCGTCCTTGTCCACCATGCCGGCTTCGATGGCATCATAGAGACGGCCGAGCCGCTGGTCGGTGTCAGTGATTCGCCTGTGAAGCTCGGCCAAATGTTCGCGGCGACGCTCCGTGCGCTCCTGACCGCGGTCGATGACGCTGGCGAGGATGGTTTCCAGCCGCCTGGGCTGGAGCAAGCGATCCCCGATGTGGTCGGCGACAAGACTGTCCAGCTTGTCCATCGGGAGCGTGCGACCCTTGCAGCCGGTGTTGCCCTGCCGCGCCTTGGTCGAGCAGGTATAGTAGCGGTATGTCGCGCCCGCGCTGCCCCGGCCGGTGCGCAGCGTCATTGCGCCCCCGCATTTGGCGCAGAAACAGATGCCGGTCAAAAGTGTGGGGCCGCTCGAAACACGCGCTGGTGTCACCATGGGATTGCGGGATTTCAGGCGGGCTTGCACCGCGTCGAAAATCTCTCGCTCGATCAGGGGCGGCACCGCCATGATGGCGACCTCGCTCTCCGGCTTCTTTTCCCGATCCTTGTGCGAGCGCGTGTTGAACCTGTGCTCGCCAATATAGGTGGTGCGGGTCAGGATGGCGTGGATTTGCGCCAGTCCCCAGCGTCCGCCGTCGCGGGTGAAGAAACGGCGCTCGTTAAGGTACGTAGCGATGGCCTTGACGCCCTTCGCGCCGGACGTGCCGTCACCTTCAAGGAACAGGCGATAGATCAGCCGCACGGTGTCAGCGTGAAGCGGGTCGATCTCCAGCTTCTTCTTGATCTTCGATCCCCGCTGCTCGGCCGCAACGATACGGTAGCCGATGGGCGGACGTGCGCCGTTCCAGAAGCCTTGTCGCGCATTCTCGTTCATGGCCCGCAGGACGTGCTTGGCATTCTCCTTCGACTGGTATTCATCAAACAGCGCCATGATCTGCCGCATCATCTGGTGCATGGGATCGTCGCCCATCTCCTGCGTGATGGAGACGAGTTTGACGCCGTTCTTCGCCAGTTTCCTGACGTAGAATTCCATTTCGAAGTGGTCACGGAAGAAACGCGAGAAGCTATGCACCACGACAATATCGAAGGGTGCGGGTTTTGACGTGCCCGCCTCGATCATGCGTTGGAATTCAGGGCGCTTGTCGTTGGTGGCGGTTGCGCCAGCTTCGACAAAAGTCTCGACCAGTTGCAAGCCCCGAGCCTCGCAATAGGCTTCGCCCTGCCGTTTCTGATCGGGAATGGAAATATCATGCTCGGCCTGACGGGCGGTCGAAACGCGCAGATAGAGCGCGGCGCGAGCGGTGATGGTTGGGCGATGAATGTTCATGAACGGCCTCCCGATGCCTTTTTGGGTTCGGCGCGGACGATCAGGGGCAAGGCCAGTTCTACGCGGTCATGTACGACCTTGGGCGCGAGCTTGCGTCCGTGACCCGGTTCAAACCGCACGAGGCCATAGCTCTCCATCGTTTTCAGAGTGCGGGAGAGATTGGAGCCGGCCCGTCCGGTAAGCTCCGCCAGTTCCTCAAGGGATTCCGGGCCTTTCTCGGCGATGATGCGCAGCAGTTCGCGGTTCCCGGCCGACAGCACCTTGGCAAAGGATTCGGTTGAGGTGAACCACACCTTCGGATCGCCGCGCGCGGGCTTTTCTTCGCCGCGCGCGATCCGCATGGTGCGGGCCTTCATTTCTTCGTAGCCGGCAATCCCGACTTTCAATGTGGTCATAGCGCACCTCGCTCCTTCAACACCGCGTCCACCGCCTGCCAGAAGTCGGCCAGCAGCGTGGCCGCGTCCTCCCAGGCGTAAAGCCTCACGGTCTGGAGGCGGTGCCGGTGATCCATCGGCTCGCCGCGTCTGCCTCGGCCAACCGGATGGGCGTTATCGAAGCCGACCAGCCGCTCGCCCGAAGGCCCGTGAAGCGTGAGCGAGTAATCGATGCCGTGCGGCTTTTCCGGCGAGGCCGGAACGCGGGTGACGACGAACTTCACCCAATGGCCGCCCTCGGGATCGACAAAGAGCATCTGTCCGTCGAGGTCCAGCAGCGTGTCGAGGCTTGGATCACGATCCACGCTCACGTCTTTTTCCTATCAGT
>NZ_DATJDJ010000212.1:0-2295 GCF_035497515.1 Pararhizobium sp.
TCATATCCTGGCTATTCAGCCGGAGTGCTTCCGCTAGCGCACGTCCTTCGACATACTCGTTGCGCTCATCAGAAAACAAATTGCCGGCGACAGTGCCGCCCGTGCCGGCGTCGACGATCGGATCAGGATTCGGTTTACCGAGGACAGCGGCAATGCCTGTGTCGGGATCAAAAACAATGATATCGCCGTCACCATCTCCACGGCCAATTTTCCAGCCAGCGGCGACCTCGATGCTCTCCCCGTCATCGGCAAGGAACACGCCGCCGGTCCCAAAGCGCTCGCCAACGCCATCATCGTCGAGGAGCGCCAGATATGCGCCTTCTTCGACGGATGGTCTGGCGAAAAGTTCATTCGCGGATATATCCGACCAATCGTCAAGATTGGCGGATGCATCCTGCTTACTGTCGATGTCCAGCGTTTCCTTGATATTGGCCCAGGAAAATTTTGTCAGAGCAAAGTCGTCCGCGCTGTCACGAGCCGCGAAACTGTCGTTGTCCGCCGGCGTCGTTTTGCCTGCTGCCGATCCCATGAGGGTTGCAAGGGCGGTCGTCGTGTTGTCGAGCTTTGTATCGATCTCAGCACTGAAGTCGACATAGTCGTTGGTCCAAGTCCAAGCAGAGCCCGTCCAGTTATAATCCGCCTGGTTGTTGACCGTATCGGACGTAACCGGATCGGTATGTGTCCCTGCCTGGTTGGGGACGCGTCCCGGCTGCCCGACACGCGTTCCGGAAATTCCATTCAGGACGGGCCATGATGTCGCCTGCACCAGTCCGGATGCAGCACCTTCGATTTCCTGACCGATTTCTCCGGCAAGAAGCTGCTCGGCAAGATCATCGACGCCAATCAGCGCTACTTCGGTGTTCCCCTGCTCGCGGACACCGACGATCTTGTCGATCGTCGAGCGAGTGGGTTTGTCAGTGATCCGGATTCCGGCCATCTCGACTCCTGAATTTTCAGATTTGCGATTGGATTAGCGAATGGTGACGAGGAACGGTCCAGCGATTGGACCGGGCGTCACGCCGTTGAATGGCTGCAGCCAGTAGTAGCGGTCACCCTGCGAAAGGCAGGCGGCAGTCTTCTTGTAGGCGGCTAAGTCATCGATCTGGCAGACTGTTGCCGTGGCGGCTAAAAGGCCAAGCGTGCCGTTTGCCGATCCAGCGACATGCGACTGCAGCTTCAGACCCGGCGTCGTGTAGGCCGTGGTCCACGTCTCCGTCAGCGTGCCTGTGCTGCGCGGGGTCAGCGCGCCGCCTGAAATCGAGTTGATCATCACCGACAGGCAGATTTCTTCGCCGGCGGCCATAGCGACCGACCAAGAAATTGACCCGCCGGTTCCCGGCGAGTGATCCGCGTGACCAGAAGTGATCGTCCAGTTCGACCCTAAGGTTGGGGGGCTTGCTTGCGCAGAGAAGTTACCGTTTGTGACGAGGGTGACGATCGAAGGATCACCATGGACGCGGGTGTAAGTTCCTCCAGCGGCAACGTCGATGGGAGCGAGGATGGCGTCGGTTCCGGTGTCGAGGGTTCCCGAGGTGTTGGAGTAGAACTGGACATGGGTGATGTTCTCCTCAGTCGGCGCAACGGTGAAGAAGATATCAGCCTTTCCGAGTCCGCCGGTCGCAACGATCAGGCTGCTGTTCAAGGCGTTCGGTGCTGTCGGATCGTCCGCTCCGATCGTGGTAATTCTCGGTGAACCCCACAGGCTTGGCACGCTGTCCTTCGAGACCGATCGCGGTTCCCACTCGACGGCATCGCCCGAGGCATATCCAGGCAGATTGACCACGCCAGACGATGCCGAGACCGTGACGGCGGTGAGCCATGTCCCTGACCCGGAAAGCCGATGGCGGACCTCGAACGTTGAGACAATGACCGCGCTTCCGGCGCCAGGCTTCAACGTGATGCGCAGACCTGTTGCACTTCCGGTTCCGCTGATGCCGCTGCGCACTGATTTCACGATCGGCACGGGCGGCTCGGCATTCGACCCGCCCACTTCGGCCCCAACGCGCCCGCTCCATGTGGGCGGCACTTCGGCGGCAGTCCGTTCATGCATCTCATCGGCCGCCGGCAGCATGTGCACGATGGACGTGTTGTCGTTGCCGCGCTCCACGCTCGCCACGATGACCGGGATGCTTTCGCTCGCCACCGGCCCGAAGTGTATGAGGTCGCCGACCTGTGGCGCCTCCCCTTCTCCCGCCAGCGAAATCGCTCTGTTTTCACCCATGACCGTCTTGATGGCGCGAAGGACCGACTGCCCTTGTGCATCGCTATCGTCGGCGAACGAGCGGAAGCGGATGC
>NZ_DATJDJ010000213.1:0-66094 GCF_035497515.1 Pararhizobium sp.
CGAATTTCGAATTCAGGGCGAGTTCTTGAACGACCTTGTCCTTCAACACAAACTTATAGGTTTGCCTGAAGCTTTGGGCGATTTTCCCCAAGAACTTCATCGGTAAACAGCGTCCGCCTGTCCCTTCAGCCAGTCAATCATCGCCCGGTACGGCCCCGGTCCGTAACTGATGCGCGCGACGCCAAGTCCGGCCAACACCTTCGCGTCCATGCCCGCCCGCATCATCACGTTGACCGGCAGCGCCACCGCGTCGCAGACCTGTTTGATCAGATCGGGGTTCGACAGCCAGGGAACGAAGAAGCCGTCGGCGCCCGCTTCAGCATAGGCGGCGGCGCGCTCGATCGCCTCTTCGATCAAGGACGGATGGCGCGCATCGTCGGAGACCTTCAGGAACAGATCCGTGCGGGCATTGATGAAGAAGGGGATGCCCTTCTCGTCCGCCATGGCCCGAATAGCCTTGATGCGTGCCGCCTGCGCCTCGATCGTGTGCAACCCGCTGCCGCCGACCACCTGGTCTTCGAAATTGATACCGACGGCGCCGATATCGACGATCCGCGCAACGTTCAGCGCCGTTTCCTGGGCCTCGTCGGAATAGCCGCCCTCGAAATCGATCGACACCGGCAGGTCTGTGGCCGCCACGATGGCGCGGGAAATATCCACCAGTTGCTCAAGCGGAATTTTCTGGCCGTCGCCGTGACCATTGGCGGCCGCCACCGACCAACTGCCCGTCGCCAGCGCCCTGGCGCCCGATTCCGCGACCGCCTTCGCCGTACCGGCATCCCAGATATTGTAGAGCACCACCGGATCGCCCTTGCGATGCAGTGCCGTAAACGCCTTTGCCTTGTCGATCTGGTTCATCGTCTTTCCTCCGAAAACAATCCCGTTGGCCTCATCCTGCCTTCATGCCGCAAAAGCCACTGCTTGCGCCAGATGCCGCCGCCATATCCGGTCAGCGAGCCATCCGTACCAATGCAGCGATGACAGGGAATGACAATCGAAATCTGGTTGGCGCCATTGGCCTTGGCAACCGCCCGGACCGCCTTCATCGTATCCACGTCGCGGGCGATATCGCCATAGGATCGTGTCTCGCCCGGCGGAATATCCTGCAGTTTCGCCCAGACCTGCCGCTCAAACGCCGTTCCGTTCAGGGCCAGCGGCGTCTTGAAGGCGCCCGGCTTGCCGGCGAAATAATCCGAAAGCTCCGTCTCGATCTGCGCGATCGGTGGCGTCTTTCCGGGCGCCACGGACGAGCGCGTGTTCCGCTTCAGCTTCTCCATCTCGGCCGGCAGCCCCTTGCGGTCGTGAAACTCCAAAAGATGCAGGCGTGTCTCGTCGCCCACCGCAACCATCGGCCCGAGCGGCGTCTCCATCCAGTCGGCATAGAGCAGTGTCCGCCCCTGCGACATCGCCGGCGCGCCGCCGATCAGCCGCGCGAAGGCGGCGCGAAAGCCGCTTGGCGATTCATAACCGGCCTCGATCTGGGCATCGATGACGCGGCCGCCATCGGCCAGATGCCGTGCTGCCGCACCCAACCTTCGATGCCGGGCGAGATCGAGGAAGGTGATACCGAGATGACGCTTGAAGGCCCGCCGCACGGTGGACGGATCATGGCCGCGCCGGATCAGATCGGTCTCGCTCCAGCGCCGCTCCGGATCGGCGTCGAGGGCCTGCATCAGGCTATCGACGATCGCATCCTTACCGCCTGCGGTTTCCAACGGACGGCAGCGCAGGCAGGGCCGGAACCCCGCCTCCATGCAGGTGCCGATCGAATCGACGAAGATGGTGTTTTCGCGCCGAGGCTTTCGCGCCGGGCAGGACAGGCGGCAGAAAATGCCGGTGGTCTTCACACAGACGAAGGCCGAGCCTTCATAATCGGTGCTGCGCGCCAGAAGCGCGTCATAGAGGGTGTCTTCAGGGGGCAGATCAAACAGCATGATCCCTTCTACCACCGGAGCATTTCATACGCCGCCGAAAATCGGGCGTGTATTTTTTTAAAGCACCAGCAGCATCACCACGCCAAGCACGATCAGCAGGCAGCCGAGAACTTCCAGCTTGTTGATCCATTCGCGGAAGATGAACACAGCCGAGGCAAAGGTGAACAGCATTTCCACCTGCGCCACTACCTTGACGATCGCCGCCTGCTGCAGCGTCATCGCCATGAACCAGCCGAACGAGGCAGACGCGCCGGCGAACCCGACCAGCAGGCCCGGCCGCCACGCCTTGACCACCCGTTTCAACTCTTCCGGCTCGCGGATCAGGATCCAGGCCAGCATCGTCACGGTCTGCAGCAAAATGACGAAACCGAGCGTAAAGCTCGCCTGCATGACGAAATCGGGCTCAGGCAGGCTCGGGGCCAGCGCCAGCGAGGCGGACCGGTAGGAGACCGCCGACAGGCCGAAGAATGTGCCGGACAGAAGGCCGATTCCAGCTGTGCGGGTAAAAACCGACGTCACCAGCGACTTGACGCTGAGCGGCGTGCGCGCCACCGAAATGATCATCACGCCGACGACGGAAATCGCGATGGCAACCAGCGTCCCCCGGCTTGCCGCTTCCCCAAGAAAGACCAGCGCAAACAGCGCCGCCTGCGCCGGCTCGGTGCGGGAGTAGGCGGTTCCAACCGCAAAATTGCGGAAGGAAAACAGATGCACGAGCAGGAAGGTCGCGGCGATCTGCGACAGACCGCCGATCACGGCCCAGAGAAAGAAGTGCGCGTCCGGAACCGGCAGCGGCCGGTCGAACCCGCGCCAGAGGATCGCCAGATAGAGCAGCGCGAACGGCACGCCGTAACCGAAGCGCACGAAGGTCGCCCCAGTCGTGCCCATCACGCCCTTCAGGTGTTTTTGCATGGCGGAGCGGATGTTCTGCAGGAAGGCAGCCGCGATGGTGATGACGATCCAGGTTTGCATCCTCGGGAGCTAACATGCCCACAGAGCAGAATCCATCACCGTCCATCGTAAACCTTCCATTGTCGCCCTTGCGCAACAACACCGGCAGCCGCCAGGGGCGGGCTGTCAAAATAGCCGTTTCAGAGGAAATCACCTTTTGCCGCGAGCCCGGCCTGCTCATGCGCGCATATTTCCCATTTGCGTCCGCCGCGACCCGTGGCATAACCCGCCCATGACAAAGCTCGACCGCCTGCCGACCAAAGCCGATTTCGCAGATGTCACCGACTGGGTGTTCGATCTCGACAACACGCTCTATCCCCATCACGTCAATCTGTTCTCGCAGATCGACCGCAACATGACGGCGTATGTCGCGGCACTTTTGACGCTGGATCCGGTTTCGGCCAAGGCGCTGCAGAAGGAATATTACCGCGATCACGGCACCACGCTGCAGGGCCTGATGATCCATCACGGCATCGACCCCAACGATTTCCTCGAAAAGGCGCATGCCATCGACTACACCGTCGTGCCGGCCAATCCGGCGCTCGGCGAGATGATCAAGGCGCTGCCCGGCCGCAAGTTCATCTTCACCAATGGCAGCGTTCCGCATGCCGAGATGACCGCGCGCGCTTTGGGTATCCTCGAGCATTTCGACGATATTTTCGACATCGTCGCCGCCGATTACGTGCCCAAGCCCGCCGGCGATACCTATGACAAGTTCATGAGCCTGCACCGCGTCGATACGAAACACGCCGCGATGTTCGAGGACCTGCCGCGCAACCTGGTCGTGCCGAAAGCGTTGGGCATGAAGACCGTGCTGCTGGTGCCGCAGAATTTCGAATATGAGTTCGCCGAAGCCTGGGAAAAGACCAGCGAGGGCGATGCCGAGGTCGATTTCGTGACCGAGGATCTGACAGGCTTCCTCAGCAGGCTGGTCGCGTAAGGCGACGGCTACGTTCAGACACAATTCGGACGCATAGAAATCCCTTTTGTATCAAATAGTTGCATTACAAAAATGTAACTGGCGCGGGGAACAAACGCGTCTATCCTTTCGTTCAGGGACACCGATCACCGAAAGGATCAGACATGCGTAAGAACACTCTCATGCTCGGCCTCGTCGCCGCCAGCCTCGCGCTTACCGGCTTCGTCGCCCCGACATTTGCTGCCCGGCAGAAGCCGACACCGGAACAACGCGCCGAGTTCATGATCAAGCGCCTCGATACCAACGGCGACAAGAAGGTCTCGCTCGAAGAAGCCCAGGCCCGCGCCTCCGAAGCCTTCAAGACGTTCGATACCAATGGCGATGGCCAGGTTTCGCGCGACGAGATCAAGGCGAAGCGCCAGGCGTTCCGTGAAGCCCGCAAGGAAATGCGCGCCGCCAAGGACAAGACCGGCGCGGAAAAGACCGCCGCCATGGAAAAGCTGAAGGACATGCGCCCGGCCATGATGCCCGGCATGCGCCACAAGATGTTCAAGCGCGCCGACACCGACAGCAACGGCACGCTCAGCCTTGCCGAAGTCACCGAGCAGGCCGGCAAGATGTTCAAGCGCCGCGACAAAAACGGCGACGGCTTCATCGACGCATCGGATTTTACGAAGAAGATTTGATCTCTGTCCGGAGCGGCCGGCGAGGAAAGACAATAATTTCCCCGCAGGCGGCAGGGATGAAAAGTCCCCTCCCCACAAGGGGGGGCTTCACCCGCCGCCCGGATCGTCATCTGAAACGAAGGGCCGGTGGCTGGGTCTCTCCCCCTTGTGGGGGAGAGACCGGCAGGCCAGAGGGGCCTTTTCAAATGCGATAGCCTACCGCTAACAAAACCGCCTCACGCATCCGCTGCCGGTGGCGCGAAGCGGATGGCGCGGCGGAAGAGCGGATAAAGCCAGTCCAGCGCCAGCATCACGACAAGCGAGATGCCGACGAGCGGAAAGGCGATGCCGCCGAGCGCCAGCATTCCGATCAGGCCGCGAAACACCCGCCGGTCCGACGGCATCGGCGGCACGCCGAGCGAACCCTTCGGCCGCCTCTTCCACCACATGATGCCGGCGGAGACCGCCAGCAGGACGATGGCCAGGCAGACCGCCAGCAGCACCAGTTGGTTCGCCAGTCCGAATTCCTGGCCCATATGGACATTGATGCCCCATTCCAGCGCCTTGCCAAGCGGACCGTAATCCGCATAGCTCATGTCGATCAGCGGCTTGCCGGTATATTGGTCGAGATGCACCACCCGCTGCTGCGAGACGTCGTCGGGATAGACCGAGCCCGTATAGACACCATCGGCCGTCGCCGGGATCGTCACCGAATAACCCCGCAAGAGACCCAGCCGTTCGATGATTGCGACCGCCGCGTCGAGGCCGATCGCCTCCGTGCCATCCTTGGCCGGTGATTGCGGCACCTGCGCCTGTTCCAGCGACCAGGAGGTCTTGGCGAAGTGGTTGAGATGTTCGCTCGACATCGGCACGCCGACATAGACGCCGGCCGGATAGCCGAAATTGTTGCCGTTCGCCCATTCGTTGACCTTTTCGCCCCAGACACCGGACCAGGGCATGCCGGTCACGGCGAGGAAGACGATGAAGAAGCTGACGAAGATGCCGCTCACCGCATGCGTATCACGCCAGAACACCCGGCGCTTCGGCGTGCCCCGGATGCTCATCACGCCGCCGGTGTGATTGCGCGGCCACCACAGATAGATGCCGGTGGCGACCAGCAGGATCGACCAACCGGCGGCGATCTCGATCAAGGCCCGCGCGAACGAGCCGAAATATTTCAGGCTGTGAAGGGTGCGGATCGTCCACATGATCGTGCCGCGATCCGGCAACGAGCCCAGAACCTTGCCATCATAGGGGTTCACATAGACGGCCAGTTTGCCGGACGTTGGCGTGCTGACGGTGATCTCGGCGGATGTCCGGGGTGTCGGCGGATCGGTATATTTGGCGGCGGTGCCGGGATAGGCGGCGAGTGCGGCAGAAACCATCGCCGACGGGGCTACGCGCGCGGTGTCGTCCCGCATTTCGACACGTTTCAGGTCGGCATGGACGACCGCGTCGATCTCGTCGCGAAACAGATAGAGCGCGCCGGTCAGCGCCAGCGAGATGAGGAAGGGCAGGACGAGCAGGCCTGCATAGAAATGCCAGCGCCAGACGGCGCGGTAGAGGTCGGACGAGGAACGCACTGGGACGTCGGCGTTCGCGCGGCCGATCGTGAAATCGGACATGGGATTCTCCGGATGAGCGAAAGAGACGGCCGCCGCACAAGCGGCGGCCGGGTTTCAGGGCGTCATGCGGAGAGGGATGGAGGGGCTCTTGCCTCGGTAAAGATGTCGCGCGCAATGGCGCCGGGCAGGATCTGCGGTGTCAGGTACGGCCTGTCGGCCTCGCGGGCGGCAGAAACGATGCCGACGACCTGGCCTGGCAGGAAGGGTGTCGAGCCGGTCGCCAACTGGCAAAGCGTCGCGCAGAGATCGTGTGCAGTCTGAACCGGATCGCCGGGCGCCTGCTTTTGCGCGCCATCGGTCTCATGGGCGATGCAGAGGATATTGAACGGATCGACGGCGGCGCTCGCCATCGTTCCCTGCGCAACACCGCCGACCAGTCCCTGCGCCAGCAACAGGAAGCCTACCAGCGCCGCGAGGGCGCCAGCGGAAACTCTGTCTCTGAGAATAAGTCGCAGGGTTTTCATTCCGGCTCATTGGCACAGGACAGGCCGCCTGTCACTGCGACACAAAGCCAATGGCTTTTTCGGAAAGGGTGGTTGCGGCCCTTACCCGGTCAATGACGCTTGCCGGACGGCAGCTTGACCTCGCCTTCGTCCTCGCCATCCCAGTAATGCGCCCGCACGGCGCTGACCTTGATCATCACCATGCCCTTGGTGTCGATGCCGTCCTTGAACCAGTCGTCGAGATCCGGCGTCCAGTGCTCCTTGAAGGCCGCCTTGTCCTTGATCACATCGGCCTCACCTTCGACGACGACCGAAAAGGCCTTCTTGCCCTGGAAGGATAGGCCCACCTTGGAATTCTTCCTGATGTCATCGACCATGCGCGACTTTTCCCAGGTGAAATAATAGGAATCGCCGTCATACTCGACTTCGCCATTGTTGCTCATGGGCCGCGCCGCGATCGCGCCGCCATCGGTATGGGTCGACAGCATGGCGATGTCGATATCGCGCATCTTTTTGGCGACTTCAGAAAGGCTCTTCTGCGGCATGATGTTCTCCCTTGTTCTCGAATGAACAGGAGAACGCGCCCGAAGCCGTTTGGTTCGGGCGCGGTTCAGCAATCGAGCGGCAACCTGTTCTTACCTTTGGCCCGATGCCATCGGCACCGACGCCGGGTCGACAGTCTCGTAGAATTTCGAGATGATCTCCCAGGCCTCCTCGGCCGTTTCGACGAACTGGATCAGGTCGACATCATTGGGCGCGATCGTGCCGAACTCGGCAAGCGCATCGAAATTCACCACCGTGCGCCAGAATTTCTCGCCGAACAGGATCAGCGGCACCAGCGCCATGCGGCCGGTCTGCATCAGCGTGATCGTCTCGAACAGTTCGTCGAGCGTGCCGAACCCGCCCGGAAAGACCGTCACGGCCTTGGCGCGGACGAGGAAATGCATCTTGCGGATGGCGAAATAGTGGAAATTGAAGGACAGCTCCGGCGTCACGAAGCGGTTCGGCGCCTGCTCGTGCGGCAAAACGATGTTGAGCCCGATCGACGGCGCGCCAACGTCGTCCGCGCCGCGGTTTCCCGCTTCCATCACACCCGGCCCGCCGCCTGTGGTGACCACATATTCCTTGTATCCGGACTGGGCCGAATGCAGCGAGCAGAGCTTGGCGAACTTGCGGGCCTCTTCATAATAGATCGAGGCCGCCGTCAGGTTCTTGCGCTGGATGTCGTTCTTCGCCGCCCAGGCGTCACCGCCCGGCTCGGGAATGCGCGCGCCGCCGAACATCACCACCGTCGACTGGATGCCGCGTTCGGCCAGCATCATTTCCGTCTTCAGCAGTTCAAGCTGCAGCCGCACCGGGCGCAGTTCCTCGCGGGCCAGGAAGTCGTCGTCGGCATAGGCAAGCCGGTAGGCGGGAGACATCGATTGCGGCGTCTGCGGCACGCCGGCTGCCCGGTGTTTTGCCTGCTCGCTATCGACCAGCGGGTCCCAGACCCCGTCCTTGCGCCGCAGATTGCGTTTCTTCATTCTTGCCATGTCACACTTTCCTGCCGCAAACCGGCAGCAATTCATCGCTGCCGGATGCTCCTTCGAATGCATCGGGCGCTACGGATCAAATCAGCCCGCAGCCATTCCGTGCCATAGACCTTCATCCGCCGCCGACCGCAACCGAAAACCACTTCAATTTTTCGGGATCATGCTCTAGAGCAGGTTACGATATCCGCCGAAGTTTAAGGAATTCCGATGACCCATGATCTCGCCGCCCTGTCGAAGACCATCGACGCCGCTTTCGACAATCGCGACACCGTGACCCTTTCGACCAAAGGCGAGATTCGCGATGCGGTGGAAGCTGCGCTGAACCTGCTCGACGCCGGTAAGGTGCGCGTTGCCGAAAAGGGAGCCGACGGCAACTGGACGGTCAACCAGTGGCTGAAGAAGGCCGTGCTCCTGTCGTTCCGCCTGAACGACATGGAAGTCGTCAAGGGTGGTCCGGGCCAGTCGACCTGGTGGGACAAGGTGCCGTCGAAGTTCGAAGGCTGGGGTGAAAGCCAGTTCCGCGACGCCGGCTTCCGCGCCGTGCCGAACGCCGTCGTGCGCCGCTCCGCCTATATCGCACCGAATGCCATCCTGATGCCGTCCTTCGTCAATCTCGGCGCCTATGTCGGCGAAGGCACGATGGTCGACACCTGGGCCACGGTCGGCTCCTGCGCCCAGATCGGCAAGCATGTTCACCTGTCCGGCGGCGTCGGCATCGGCGGCGTGCTGGAACCGATGCAGGCCGGCCCGACGATCATCGAGGACAATTGCTTCATCGGCGCCCGTTCGGAGGTGGTCGAGGGCTGCATCGTGCGCGAAGGCTCGGTACTGGGCATGGGCGTGTTCATCGGCAAGTCGACCAAGATCGTCGATCGCGCCACCGGCGAAGTCACCTATGGCGAAGTTCCGCCCTATTCGGTCGTCGTCGCCGGCTCGATGGGCTCGGGCGCGGTCATGCCGAACGGCGTCGTCGCCCCGAACCTCTACTGCGCCGTCATCGTCAAGCGCGTCGATGAAAAGACCCGCTCCAAGACCGGCATCAACGAACTGCTGCGAGACTGATCATGGTGACGGAGGGGCGGCAGACCATGACCTGGCTGTTCTTCAGCCCCTCCGGCCGCATTACCCGCCTGCCCTATTTCCTCGGCTGGCTGTTCTGGATCGCCATCGGCGGTTTCATTCTCGCCCGCATGATGGCGACGCAGGACCAGGATATTCTCCTGGCGCTCTGGACACTTGCCCTGGTCGTCACCGGTCTCGTCTCCACGGTGTCGTTCGTCATGCTGACCATCAAGCGTCTCCGTGACGTCGGCTATCCCGGCATATACGCCATCTGCCTGTTCATCCCTGTGCTCAGTCTCGTGATGTTCGTCGT
The DNA here is from genome assembly GCF_035497515.1 of Pararhizobium sp. GTDB lineage: Bacteria > Pseudomonadota > Alphaproteobacteria > Rhizobiales > Rhizobiaceae > Pararhizobium. The sequence continues at coordinate 9,448 of NZ_DATJDJ010000213.1, forward strand.
GCTTTGCGTGTGGCCCGGTATTGCCGACGAGACGCCCATCGGCCGCAGGCCGTGACCGTCACTGCAGCGGCATCGAAAAGGTAAAGCATGTTTCGTCGGGCGACGACGTTACCCGCAATTTGCCCTTGTGCGACCGCGCGATTTCCGAGGCGATATAAAGCCCGAGCCCCAGTCCCGGCGCATTGGCCGTATCGGATGCGCGCACGAAAGGCTTGAACAGGTCCTTCACGACAGCATCGTCGATCGGCTCGCCGCCATTGGAGACGGACAATTCGAACCGGTCCCTGACGGCGGCGGACCGAACCTTGATCGGGCTTCCGGAATTGCCATGCGTCAGCGCATTCGCCAGCAGGTTGGACAAAAGCTGTCCGATACGCTCCTGGTCGCAGCGCACGGGCGTATCCGTCAGATGGGTCTCGATTACCCGATCGGGGTTGGCGATCCGCAATTCGGCGATCACCTGCTCGAGCACCGGTCGCAGCGGTACAGCATCCGCCTGCTCGATCGGAATCCCGCCGCCCAGCCGTCCGCGGGCGAAATCCAGCACGTTGTCGATCAGGCCGGACATGCGCGATATGCTGTTCTGCATCAGGCCCAGCACAGACTTGCCGCGCTCGTCGGTCATCGTCCGCAGCAGCATCCGTGTTCCCGCATCGAGCGAGGCCAGCGGGTTGCGCAGGTCATGGCCAAGCACGGCAATGAACTGCTCGCGCAATTCGCTGCCCTGTCGCTCATGCTCGATCCGCTCATGGGCATCGAGATGAAAGGCGATGAGCTTGGCGAACAACGTGAACATGCCGGCGATCTCCGGCGTGTTCAGCGTGCGCGGCACGGTGTCGATGGCGCAGAGCGTGCCGAAGAAGGAGCCGTCGTCGAGCAGGATCGGCACGGAGATATAGCTCTGCAGTCCATAGATTTGGGGCGTGTGATGTGCGGCGTATCGCGGATCCTCGGCGACATTGTCGATGATGACGGGTTGCCGATGATCGCGGATCTCGTTGCAGATCGTTGTTTCGACCTTCAACTCGCCGCCGGGCGCCAGGTCGAAGGCGAGATTGTCCTGAACGCCACAGGCGATCCACTGGTCCACCGTCACACGCGCAACGGCGGCAAAGCGCATGCCCGTCACCTTGCAGACGACATCGAGGATCGTCGGTACGGCACTGATCCGTGCAATCACGTCAACGGCGGCAAGAGGGTTGTCGTTCAATACTTTACTTTCAGTTGAAGAATACGGGAGCAGACCATCCCTTGTCGGTCCAATGCGGCCAACATGCAAGCCTGCTCCCTTCATCGACGTGGAAAGAACACCGATTGCGGCACTATGCCTTGGGTTCGAACGGCTTCGGTCGGCGCGCTGCCCCCTGACGCTCGAGCATCCAGCCGGGATATTCCGGCGGCAGGGCGCTGACGGCGTCAAGCTTCTCCAGATCCTCCGCATCCAGCTTCAGATGGACCGCCCTCAGGTTCTCCTCCAACTGTTCGACCCTCTTCGCGCCGACGATGACGCTGGTGACGAACGGCTTGGCGAGGATGAAGGCAAGCGCCACCTCGGCGACACTGGCGTCGTGTTTGGCGGCGACCTCACGCATGGCGGCGACGCAATCCCAGGCCCGATCGGTATTGACCGGCGGGAAGTCGAAATTTGCCCGGCGACCTGCGCCATTGCCCGGAGCGCCGGGACCGTACTTGCCCGACAAGAGACCGCCGGCAAGCGGCGACCAGACCATCAGGCCCATCTTCTCCTCGGTCAGAAGCGGCACGATCTCGCGCTCGAGGTCACGGCCGGCGATCGAGTAGTAAGCCTGCAGGCTGTCGAACTGGGCAAAACCCTTGCGCTCGGAAATACCCAGCGCCTTGGCGATCCGCCAAGCCTGCCAGTTGGACACGCCGATATAGCGCACCAGCCCGCCGGAGACGAGATCGTCCAGCGCCCGCAAGGTCTCGTCGATCGGCGTGACGGGATCGGTCGCGTGGATCTGATAGAGATCGATATGATCCATCTGCAGGCGGTCGAGACTGGCCTCGACGGAATCCATGATGTGCCCGCGCGAGGCGCCGCGGTCGTTCGGACCATCGCCCATCTGGCCGTAAACCTTGGTGGCGATCACGACATCCTTGCGGTCGACGCCGAGATTGACCAGCGACTGGCCGAGCAATTCCTCGGAAATGCCGTTGGAATAGACATCCGCCGTATCGATGAAATTGACGCCGGCATCGAGCGAACGCTTGACGATCCGGTCGGCGGCGTCCTGGTCGACGTCGGCGATCGAACCCCACATTCCCTCGTTTGCCGGCCCGAAGGTCATGGTCCCGAGGCAGATTTCGGAAACGAACAGGCCGGTCTTGCCAAGCTGATTGTAACGCATGGTGTGCTCCATTTATCCATGGTGGGAAAGCCCGATGCGGGCTGGGATGGTTGCTTCGTGACATAGGGCGCAAACACTGTCTCGCCAGCGCCCGGAAGTAATCTGAAACGTGACGGGTCGCGTTATTCGGCCGCGACCTGCATGCGCAGCGCCGCGATGTCGCGCAGCGGGGACAGGCCATAGAGCCTTGTATATTCCAGCCCGAATTGCGACGGACTCTGGTAGCCGACCGTGTGTCCGGCGTTGCCCGCATCCATGTTTTCCACCAGCATCAGCCGGCGGGCTTCGTTGAGCCTGAGCTGTTTCTGATATTGCATCGGCGTCATCGCCGTGACGGCCTTGAAATGGTGGTGCAGGGACGAAACACTCATGCCGATATGGTCCGCGAGGTCTTCGATGCGAAGCGGCCTTGTATAATTGTCGCGCAGCCACGCGATCGCCTTTGCGATGCGGTTGCCGGGACTGTCGGCCGTAGCGATCTGGATCAGGCGCGACGCATGGACACCGGTCAGCAATCGGTAGAGAATTTCCTGTTCGATCAGCGGCGCAACACCCGGAATGTCGTCTGGAGTATCAAGGAGCTGGATATATCGCAGCGTCGCGTCGACAAGCGACGGCGGCGCCTTGGTCACGGCCAGTCCGCGGGTCCCGCCGGCCGTCGCAGCAACCGCCGGCACGGCGATCCGCTGCAGCACTTCGCGGACCCTGTCGGGGTCGATCACCATGGCCACGCCGAGATGCGGCTTTTCGGGGCTGGCGGTGATCGTCTTGGAGCTGACGGGAAGGTCGACGGAAACGACAAGGCAGTCTCCAGCGCCGTAATTGTAGATTTCCTGCCCGAGTTTGAGGCTTTTCTCACCGCCGACGACCAACGCGAAAACCGGGCGATAGGCCGAATGGGTCATGACTGTCGGCGCGGTCTGGCGTCCGATGAACAGGTTGTCGATGATCGTCTGCTGCGATCCTTCGCCCACGACGTGGCGCGAAATGATGTCGGCGATTTTCGCAAGATTGTCGGTTTGTGTCTGCATGTTTCCGTCCAGGGTCGCTGTGTGTGCGATTGAACACAAGCTAGTACCGAACGCCGCAGGGTGAAAACCCCCTATCCCCACATTTGCAGGATCACATATAAATCTCGCAGGATCGCTGTAACGCATGAGCCCTTGTCTGCCGCATGCTTGGGATATCGGACAAACGAAGTCCGAAGAATCAAGGATAATCCCATGACAAGATTGACCGGAAAGATCGCCGTCGTCAGCGGCGCTGCCAATGGACCGACGGCGCGCATCGCTGCCCGGCTTGCCGCCGAAGGTGCTGCCGTCGTGCTCAACGATGCCGCCGACAGCGAAGGTGCTGTCCGTGTCGCCGCCGGCATCGTCCGGCGCGGGGGCCGCGCCATCGCCGTTCAGGGCGACGTGTCGAAGGCGCAGGATGTCCGGCGCGTTTTCCGCGCGGCCGTGGAAATTTTCGGCCGACCCGATATCGTCGTCAACAATGCCGGCATTTTCCGGGTCGAGCCGATCGAAGTGCCTGACGATGCCGACCGCGCCTTCGCGGTCAACGTCTTCGGCACGTTCCTGATGTGCCAGGAAGCCGCCCGGCAGTTCGACGGACGCGGCGGCATCATCATCAACATGAGTTCGGCGGAAAACAGCGGCGCCATGCCGGACGATGACACGCAGTCAACCATCAAGGGCGCGATCGACATGCTGACGCTCGGCCTTGCGAGCGATTTCGCCTCGCGCGGCATCCGCGTCGTGTCGATCGATCCGGCAAGCTTCGACACACTGGACCTCTCCGATGACGAGCGCCCCGGACGGTCCGCACGGCATCTTTCCGGCCTGCTGCATCACCGCGCCAGATTGTCTTGCAGCCGCGCTCTCCCTGGCACCGGCGATGTCGCCTTCATCCGCAACGAACTGGTCGCATCGACCGGCTGGCGCGGCTGGTAGGGGGGTGAAGTCTAACCGCACCGGCGGTGACTTCGAAAAACTTCATCCCCGTCCATCCCCGCCCTCAAAACCCGTGCCAGCATCCCGTTCCACCAATGGATACGCTGCCAGGCGTGGCAGTGAGGCGGTGCCGGATAGAGGATAGACGTAAGCCCTTGTCCGGTGGATGGTCAGAAAATGGAAATGTCCCTTCCCCACAAGGGGGAGGGGCTTAAACTGCCGTCCCCTCCGTCATTGAAAACAAGTGGCTGCGGCAGAATCTCTCCCCCCTTGTGGGGAAGGTGGCCGACAGGCCAGAGGGGGTCTTTTTCCATATGCGATAGCCCTGCCCTCAACAGCAGGCCAAAGACACAGCAAACCTCCCGACCCACCCCGTGACAGCCCTGCATGGATCGGCTAAACCAAGCCGCACAACAACAGGCCTTGTTTGATGACCGCTACCGATCCCGTCGCCAATCTCTCCACCCTCATTCGCTGCCCGTCCGTCACGCCCGCCGAGGGCGGCGCGCTGACGGCGCTGGAGGCGATGCTGAAGCCGTTGGGCTTTGCCACGCACCGGGTGACGGCGACCGAGGAGGGCACGCCGGATATCGACAACCTCTATGCCCGGATCGGCACGGATGGGCCGCATCTGATGTTTGCCGGCCACACCGATGTCGTGCCGGTCGGAGACGAGGCCGCCTGGACGCATGGGCCGTTTTCGGCCGATATCGCCGATGGTCAGATGTATGGACGCGGCGCCGTCGACATGAAGGGCGGAATTGCCTGCTTTGCCGCCGCCGTTGCCCGCCAGATCGAGAAAAACGGCCCGCCGAAAGGTTCGATCTCGTTCCTTATCACCGGCGACGAGGAAGGCCCGGCCATCAACGGCACCATCAAGCTTCTGGAATGGGCGGCCGAAAAAGGCGAACGCTGGGACGCTTGCCTGGTCGGCGAACCGACCAATCCAGACACGCTCGGCGACATGATCAAGATCGGCCGCCGCGGCTCGCTTTCGGGCACCGTCACCGTTCGCGGCGTTCAGGGTCATGCGGCCTATCCGCACCTGGCCGACAGCCCCGTGCGGGGCATCCTGGCCCTGACCCAGGCACTGATGGACCCGCCGTTTGATGGCGGCACCGACAATTTCCAGCCGTCCAATCTCGAAGTGACGACGATCGACGTCGGCAACAAGGCCGTCAACGTCATTCCGGCGAAGGCGTCGGCGAGCTTCAACATCCGCTTCAACGACACCTGGGACGCCGACCGGCTGAAAGCCGAGATCATCGCAAGGCTCGATCGCGCCGCCATCGACGGCGTGCTGCGTCCCGGCCGCGCGCCGGTCGGATACGACATCGTCTGGAGCGAGCGCCCGAGCCACGTGTTTCTCACCCGCAACAACGCACTGATCGCCTCGCTGTCGGGCGCCATCGAGGCCGTCACCGGTCGCGAACCGAAGCTTTCCACCACGGGCGGCACGTCGGATGCGCGTTTCATCAAGGATTACTGCCCGGTCGTCGAGTTCGGCCTTGTCGGCCAGACGATGCACATGGTTGATGAGCGCGTCGCCGTTGCCGACCTCGAAACACTGACCAACATCTACGAGACCTTCGTCAGCCGCTGGTTCGGTCATGCCGCAGATTGAAGAAATCGGGTTTTACCTGAAAGGCCTGTGGCTGCTGATCCTCGGCGACAAGAGCGGTTTCGATTGGCTCGACATCTCCGCGCCCGGCGTCTGGCGCTCCTTCGCCGCGATCCTGTGGTGCCTGCCGGCCATGGCCGTCGGCTGGGCGGCATGGCGGCTGTTCTATCTCGAGCAGATGCCGCAGGGCACTGAAACGGGCCTGCTCTTCATCATCAAGCTCCTTCTGGTCGATCTCACCATGTGGATCGTGCCGCTGGTGCTGCTGGTGATGCTGGCGAAGCCGCTCGGTTACACGAACCTGCTGGCCCCGATCATCGTCACAGCCAACTGGCTGTCGGTGCCGACCGTCTACGCCATGGCCGTGCCGCTGACGATTCGGCTGGTCATCCCCGGCGGCGAGGGCCTTGCCTATCTGCTATCCCTCATCCTGCTGATCGCCAATTTCACGGCAATCTTCCGGCTGATAAAAACCATCACCGACAACCAGTTGCTGCTCGCCTCGACGATATCGGCGCTGCTGATACTGCCGTCGCTGATGCTGAGCGAGGGCCTGCCGCCGCTCCTCGGACTGATGCCGATCTACGCTGCAACGATTCAGTAATCGACCTGCATGAAATAGAGCCCCTCCGCTGGCGCCACCGGACCGCAAGCCTTGCGGTCCCGCGCCTCCAGCGCCGAGCGCACGTCATCCGGCGTCCAGCGTCCGTCGCCGACCAATTTCAGCGTACCGGCAAAGGAGCGGATCTGGTTGTGCAGGAAACTCTGCGCCGTCGCCCGCATCTCGATCACGTCGCCATCGCGCGTCACGTCCAGCCGGTCCAGCGTGCGCACCGGGCTGTTGGCCTGGCAATGGGTCGAGCGAAAGGTCGTGAAATCGTGCCGCCCGACCAGCACCTGCGCTGCCGCGTGCATGGCCTCATGGTCGATGGGCTTCGACACCCACCAGGCGCGCTTCGCCTCGAGCGCCAGCGGTGAAGGCCGCGATATGATGCGATAGAGATAATGCCGCCGAAGCGCCGAGAACCGCGCGTCGAATTCGTCCGGCACCTCCGCCGCCTCGAGGATTACCACCTGCTCGCGCGCCCGACCGAGATAGGCGTTGAGGGCGTTGCGCAGCGTTTCCGGCTTCCACTGCCGCGAAAGATCGGCATGTGCCACCTGTCCGCGCGCATGCACGCCGGAATCGGTCCGCCCCGCGCCGCGGATCAGAACGGGTTCCCTGGTCAGCGCCAGGATGGCCTTCTCGACCGCGCCCTGCACGGAAGGACCATTGTCCTGCCGCTGCCAACCGACATAGTTCGAACCGTCATATTCGATGGTCATGCGGAAGCGCGGCATCAGGCGAGCCCTGTGCCGGCCGGAATGGGCGTGCCGCGACGAAACTCGTCGCCAGCCAGCACCTTGCCGCCGGCCTTTTGCAGCCGCGTCAGGCGGACCGAACCATCGCCACAGGCGATCGTCAGGTCGTCGAACAGCGCCGTTCCGGTTTCTCCGCCGGCGGTCTCGATCACCGAGGACAGGACCTTGACCCGCTCAGGCTTGCCGGCAATCTCCAGCTCGAACCAGGCGCCGGGAAAGGGCGACAGGCCGCGAATGTGATTGTGGACCTCGGCTGCGGTTTTCGAAAAATCAATCCGCGTCTCGGCCTTGCTGATCTTGGCGGCATAGATGACGCCGTGCTCGGCCTGCGGCGTCAACGGCAGGTCGCCGCCATCGAGCTTGTCCATCGCCTCCCTCATCAGCCCCGCGCCGACCAGCATCAGGCGATCGTGCAACTCGGCTGATGTCATCTCGCTGCCGATGGCGACGACCTTGGTCAGCGCGACATCGCCGGTGTCGAGGCCCTTGTCCATCTTCATCACCATCATGCCGGTCTCATGATCGCCGGCCATGATCGCCCGCTGGATCGGGGCAGCGCCACGCCAGCGCGGCAGGAGGGAGGCATGGCCGTTGTAGCAGCCGAGCCGCGTTCCATTGAGAATCTCTTCCGGCAGAAGCAGGCCATAAGCGACGACCACGGCCACGTCCGCATCGAAATCACGAAATGTCTGGCGGTCAGCGGCATCCTTGAAATTGACGGGTGTCAGAACGGGAATACCGAGCAATTCGGCCGCCTGGTGCACCGGCGATTTCTGCAGGTCGAGCCCACGGCGCCCGCCGGGCCGCGGCGGTTGGGTGTAGACGGCGGCGATCTTGTGGCCGGCCTGCACCAGCGCTGCCAGCGTCGGCACCGAAAACTCGGGCGTTCCCATGAAAATGATACGAAGCGACACGGTACGCGGACTCCCGTTCCTGATCAGGCCTCTTCAAAAGGGTTTACGAGCTTCAAATCAAGCCCCTCGAAGTCTTTTACATTCCGCGTCGCCAACATCGCGCCGTGCGACAGGCAGATCGCGGCGATCATGGTGTCCGGAACCGAAATGGCCGTTGCGACACAGACGAAGAGCTCCGACATGCTTCGTCGCCGCAGCCATTTGACCACCATGGGATGGATGGTGACCTTTGCAATTTCGGAAACGGTATTGATATCCAGCACAATCATTCGAACCCGAAACCCGGCCGTTCGTAGTCATTCTTGCGGCTCTCTTCAATTAACGCCATGAATTCCTGATGTTCTTCATCGGTCATCAGGCAATCTGCGACCGCTGCACGCAGCACATCATATGCAGACTGCTCTTCCACCGGCTTGATATCGCTCTCGGCAATCAAACCCTTGCGCAAAAGCTCCTTGGCTTCATCTGACAGGCTACGCTCAGTGCGCTTTGCAACAGCTGCGATGTCGCGTTTCAATGCGTCTGAAATATTCCGGATCAGCAGATCACCCATCGCCAAGCCTCCACTATGATATCATCGATATCATCGTTTCAAGCCTGCGCATTTTCAACGGATGCGTCAGATCGCCTTGGCGCCGCGGGTCTTGGCGGCCTTGGTGAATTTGCGGATCACCATTTCGCGCTTGAGCTTGGAGATATGATCGATGAACAGGACACCGTTGAGGTGATCGATCTCGTGCTGCAGGCAGGTGGCGAGCAGGCCGTCGGCCTGCGCCGTCAGTTGCTTGCCGTCGAGATCGACATATTCGACGGTGATCGTCGCCGGCCGCTCGACCTCGGCGTAATAATCCGGGATCGACAGGCAACCCTCTTCATAGACCGAACGTTCGTCGGAAGATGTCAGGATCTTCGGGTTGATGAAGATCATCGGCTGCTTGTCCTCGCCCTCCTTGGCGATGTCGATGACAAGCATCTGGCGCGGAATGCCGATCTGGATGGCCGCGAGGCCGATACCGGGCGCGTCATACATGGTTTCGAGCATGTCGTCGGCGAGGCGGCGGACATCGGAATCGACCGTCTCGACCGGCTTGGACAGCTGGCGCAGCACGGGATCAGGAAGGATGATGAGCGGCTTGATGGTCATCTGGCTCCCTTAACCGATCTTTCGCGTCGATGGAATTCTCCACCTCAAGATTTTTGCAACAAAAGCAGCCATTCGCGCGATCAGATTCGAGAATGTTCCCGGTTTGATCTGGTCAATGCCGAGGAATCCACCTATTCTGCAGCCATGGAGCCGACAATTCTGACACTCGACCAGCCCCTCTTCATTCTTGGCAACCATCCGGTGACACTCGGCATGGGCCTCTTCATCGCCATCGGCATCCTGCTGCTCGCCGGGATTCCCGCGGTGCTCGGTCGCCGTCGCGCGCGGCAATCGGCTGATGATGCCGAGCAGCGGATGAACGCGCTTCTCGCCGCCCAAACGGAAATGCAGGGGCGCATCGCGGCCATGGCGGATGTCTTTGGCGCACGCCAATCGGAGTTGAACCAGTCGATCAGCCAGCGCATCGACGGCATGACCCACCGGATCGGCGCATCGATCAGCGAGCAGACGAAGGTGACGCACGAGAACCTGCGCCGGCTGCAGGAGCGGCTGGCTGTCATCGATACCGCCCAGACCAACATCCAGTCGCTGGCCAAGGACATGGCCGGACTGCAGAGCATCCTGTCCAACAAGCAGACGCGCGGCGCCTTCGGCCAGTCGCGCATGGAAACGATCATCTCCGATGGCCTGCCGATGGGTGCCTATGCATTCCAGTCAACGCTGTCGAACGGCTCACGCCCGGACTGCACGCTGCGCATGCCGAACGGCCAGCCGGTTCTGGTCATCGATGCAAAATTCCCGCTCGAGGGCTGGAACGCGATCCGAGGCGCGGAAAACCCCGAGGCAGGCCGTTTGGCCGCCCAGCAATTCCGGCGCGACATGGAGGTTCATATCCGCGATATTGCCGGGAAATACCTGATCCCCGGCGAGACGCAGGAGACGGCCTTCCTCTTCGTTCCGTCCGAGTCGATCTTCGCCGAGATTCACGAGAATTTCGAAGGCATCGTCCAACGGGCGCACAAGGCGCGCATCGTCATCGTCTCCCCGTCGCTGTTGATGCTGTCGATCCAAGTGATCCAGGCAATCCTGCGCGATGCCCGGATGCGTGAACAGGCCCACCTGATCCAGGGCGAGGTCATCCGGCTGATGGAGGATCTCACCCGTCTCGATGATCGTGTGCGCAAGCTGCATGGCCATTTCCTGACGACGCAGAAGGATGTCGATGACATCCTCATCTCGTCGGACAAGCTGAAGAAGCGCGGCACCAGGATCGAGGCGCTTGATCTGGAAACTGCCAGTGCCGCTCCATCGGCGCAGGAGCCGAAGGCTTTCGACAATCGCATGGGGCAATTGAAGCTTCGGGTGGTTGACGAAGACTGACGGTCTCGGGCACTGTCCGGCAAAAATCGCCTGCCGGGGGAGACGCGTCGATGATTACAGTTTTTGGCTCCATCAACATGGATCTGATCGCCACCACGGAGCGTCTGCCGAAGCCCGGCGAGACCGTTGCTGGTAGCGGATTTTCGACGGCCGCCGGCGGCAAGGGCGCGAACCAGGCGCTCGCCGCAACCCGGGCCGGCGCCTCCGTGCGCATGGCCGGCGCAGTCGGCTCGGATGGTTTCGCCGAGGGCGCGCTGACGCTGATGAAACAGGCCGGCACCGATCTTTCACAAACCAAGATCGCCGACGAGCCCACCGGCACGGCCCATATCCTCGTTGGCGGTGACGGCGAGAACGTCATCGTCGTCGTGGCGAGCGCCAATGGCACCGTGAATGCGCAGGACGCGGCTGCCACCGTGGATGAGATGGCGGCGGGCGATACGCTGATGCTGCAGTTGGAAATCCCGGCGCCCGCGGTGGAAAAGGCACTCATTTCCGCCCGTCGGAAGGGCGTCACCTCGATCATGAATATCGCACCGCTGACACCCGACGCCGCTCGCCTCGGGCGCATGGCCGATATCGTCGTCGCCAATGAAACGGAATTCGAACTGCTTGCCGGTCGCGACGGGCTGTCCGCCGACGAACGTCAGGATGCAATGACGCGGCTACACGGCGAAACCAGGCAGACGATCATCGTCACGCTCGGCGCGGAAGGCGTGATCGCCATTCGCGGCGGCGCCTTCCACAAGGCAAAGGGCCTGAAGATCGAGCCGGTCGATACCGTCGGCGCGGGCGACACGTTCTGCGGCTATCTTGCCGCCAGCCTCGATACAGGCCTCGATTTCGACACGGCGCTGCGCCGTGCAGCCGTCGCGGGCTCGCTTGCCTGCCTGAAACCCGGCGCCCAGCCGGCCATTCCGCTCGCAGCCGAGGTCGATGCCAGGATCTGACCGGCAGGCGCTTCCCGCCCCGCATTGCGTGATCGGAACAGGAAGCGTCGTCAATGTCATATTCCGTGTAAGTCCTTCCGAAAAATGGCTGGATTTGGGTTCCTGACGTTGGTCTAATTTTAATAAATGCTGCTGTATCAAACAGCTACACAGGTTCGCTTTCCCAGGATCAGAGGCGGCCTCGTGATGCCGGTTGGCATCTGACGCTCCATGACAGAGCATTCCCACCAACAGATCGCGTCATTCCGCGGCATCGAAACCCGCGGCTTTCACATGCGGGGACATCCATGTTCAAGTTCCAAGCCAAATCCCTGGCGACCAAGCTTATCGCAGTGACGGGCGGCATCATCGCGCTTGTCCTGCTCGCGTCCAACTTCGTATTGATCTCGCAGACCCAGGACCGTGTCCAGACGCTGGTTCTGGATCAGGCACGCACGGAAGCAAAATCGATTGCCTCCGACATCGCCAGCAACGTTGCCGAACTGGCGGGGGCTGCGCGTTCCACCGCCGGCATTATCGGACGCGGCCATGAAGGCGGCTATCTCGATCGCAAGGGCATCGTCGATATGCTGAAGGCCAATGTCGAGAAGAATGCCTTCGCGTTCGGCAGCTGGTTCGCGGAAGAACCCAACGCCTTCGACGGCAAGTCCGCCGATTATGCCGGCAAGAATGATTTCGGCGCGAGCAAGGACGGAACGCTCAACCCCTACTGGACCAAGGGCAAGACCGGTATCGATTTCTCGACTTTCAATTCCGACTACAAGGCGGACTGGTATGCGCTGGCCGCCAAGAGCCTGAAGGGCGCGATGTCGCCGCCATACACCGAAACGACCACCGGCGACAACAATTCGATGTCCTCGATCGCCTATCCGGTCATCTCCGAGGGCAAGCTGATCGGCGTCAGCGGCGTCGATGTATCGCTGACCTCGCTCGCCAACAAGATGAAGGATATTCGTCCCTTTGGCACCGGTCGCGTGACGCTCCTGTCCCAGACGGGCAAGTGGCTCGTTGCCCCGATCCCGGATCTTCTGATGAAGGAATATGACGGGATCGGCGCCGATGTCGTCAAGAACGCGCTGGCCACGTCGCAGCCCGGAATGATCGACGATCTGACCTATGACGGCAACGAAACTTTCGACCGTGTCGTCTATCCGTTCGCCTTGCCTGACGTGAACACGACCTGGGTCGTCCTCGTCGACGTGCCGCAGAGCGCCATCAACGCTCCGGTGCTCGACCAGACTTACATGATGGTGATCGGCGGACTGATCGTTCTCGGCGCCGTGCTGCTCGGTCTGTATCTCGCTGTTCGCAGCTTCGTCCAGAAGCCGCTTGCCGGCCTCGTCAGCGATGTCGCTAATCTCAGCACCGGCATCTACACGGCGGCGATCACCGGCCAGGACCGTTCCGACGAAACCGGTTCGGTCGCCAGGGCCCTGGAAGGCTTCCGCCACCGGCTCGCCGATACCAAGCGCCTGGAAACCGAGGCACGCCATGAGCGTCAGCAATCCGAACAACAGCGCAGCCAGTCGGAATCGGAACGCGCCCAGTCGAACGCCACCCAGCGCGAGATCGTCGCCAAGCTCGCCAAGGGCCTGTCGCATCTCTCCTCCGGCGATCTCGCCTATCGCATCTCCGATGATTTCCCGGGTGAATACGCACAGCTGAAAAGCGACTTCAATTCGGCCATGGAAAGCCTCGAAGAGACGATCCAGACGGTCAACACCTCCGTCGTCAACATCGGCACCGGCACAAGTGAAATCAGCAATGCCGCCAACGATCTGTCGCACCGCACCGAACAGCAGGCTGCGAGCCTCGAAGAAACGGCGGCGGCGCTTGACCAGTTGACCTCCCAGGTCAATGCCAGCGCCGACAATGCCAAGGTTGCCGCGAAATCCGTCGAAACGGCCAGCACCGATGCCGAGCAGTCCGGCGAAGTCGTCCAGAAGGCGATCGCCGCGATGAAAGGCATCGAACAGTCGTCCGGCGAGGTCAGCCGCATCATCGGCGTCATCGACGAAATCGCCTTCCAGACCAACCTGCTGGCGCTGAACGCAGGCGTCGAGGCGGCGCGTGCCGGTGATGCCGGCAAGGGCTTCGCCGTCGTCGCACAGGAAGTCCGCGAACTCGCCCAGCGCTCCGCCAACGCCGCCAAGGAGATCAAGACCCTGATCAACACCTCGGCCGGCCAGGTTCGCGATGGTGTCGATCTCGTCGGCCGCGCCGGTGGCGCGCTGCAGAAGATCGCCGACCAGGTCGTGCAGATCAACGGCCTGATCCGCCAGATTTCCGGCTCGGCTTCCGAGCAGGCCGTCGGCCTGAAGGAGATCAACACGGCCGTCAACCAGATGGACCAGGTGACCCAGCAGAACGCCGCGATGGTGGAAGAGACCACGGCCGCCAGCATGACGCTGAACGAGGAAGCCCGCTCGCTGAGCACGCTGGTTTCGCGCTTCCAGGTGACCCGCCAAAGCAACTCCTCCGCCGACATGCTGCGCGGAACCGCCGAGCGCATGCGGGCACCTGCAAAGGCTCCGGCGGCAAGCTACGGCGCACCGGCAAAGGCCGCTCCGACCCGCACCGTCGCCCCGGTCCCGAAGGCCGCTCCGCAGGTCTCCGGCAATACGGCGCTGGCCGAGGACAATTGGGAAGAGTTCTGAAATCTCCATGTCCTAGAGTGATGAAAATGCAAACGGCGCCACAGGGGCGCCGTTTCGCATTCATTGTGCCGCCCGGGAGGGAACCGGCAGTTGCGAAAGCGACATATTCGTATCGGGTGGAACTTGAACGGGAGTTCCGCGTTTTAACGACAGTTATCAACCCGGAGGAATTCCAGATGACTGATCGTGGACCAACAGTTATCAACACAGGCAGAAGCGGCACCGCCGGATGGGCGGTTGCCGTCATTATCGCAATCGTCGTCATCGGTGGCTTGCTGATGTTTACCGGCGTCATCGGCGGTGGCGGCGGCGGCAACACCGACGTGAATGTCAACGTCCCGGCCGTCGAAACCCCATCGACCGACACGAAGCCGGCCACCGACACGCCGGCAACCGCACCGGCAACGACGACCCAGTAATCGTATTCAGTCTGATGATCCATGGAACGCACAACGGCGCCCTTTCGAGGCGCCGTTGTTGTATTGCCGATCCAGTCGGACAGCGTCTCAGAGACGGCCGATGCGCTCCGCCAGCAGGTCGAAGAAGCCTTGGTCGTCGATTTCGCGCATGACCTTGGCATTGTGCGTGCGCCTGGTAACCTGCCACCAGTCGACCACGGTCATGCCGATGGTCAACTCGGACTGGGTCTCGATCTCGACATTGCAGTCGCGGCCCTTGAAGAGTTCGGGGCGCAGGAGATAGGCGATGACGGTCGGATCATGCAGCGGGCCACCGTCCGTGCCGTATTTCTCGACATCGAAGCGCTCGAAGAATTCCAGCATCTCGGCCATGGCGACAGCGGCGGGCGAACCGATCGCCCTGATCTTTTCGACACGCGCCCTGGTGGTCAGGACCCGGTGGGTGACATCGAGCGGCATCATGACGATCGGGATGCCGGACTTGAAGACAATCTCGGCCGCATCCGGATCGACATAGATGTTGAATTCGGCTGCTGGCGTGATGTTGCCGCCCTCGAAGAAGCCGCCACCCATCATCACCAGTTCGCGCACACGGGGGGCGATCTGCGGCGCTTTGTCGAGCGCCAGCGCAATGTTGGTCAGTGCGCCGAGTGTGCATAGCGTCACCGTGCCGGCTTCCTCTGCCAGCAATGTTTCGATGATGAAATCGACGGCGTGCTGCGGTTGCAGCGGCATGGTCGGCTCCTCGACCACCGGGCCATCGAGGCCGGTCTTGCCATGCACGTGTTCCGCCGTCACCAACTGGCGCTTGAGGGGTCGGTCAGCGCCGGCATAAACCTTGACGTCCCGACGATTGGAAAGCTCGCAGACGACGCGGATGTTGCGGGATGTCTGCGCGACCGGGACGTTGCCGGCAACGGCGGTGATCCCCAGCACGTCGAGTTCGTCCGGGCTGCCGAGTGCCAGCATGATGGCGGCGGCGTCGTCCTGCCCCGGATCGGTGTCGATGATAATCTTTCTCGGCGCGGTCATGCGGGGTCTCCTTGCAAATCAGCGAGCGGACTATGATTTGCCTCCCCTCCGGGCGCAAGCGCCTTGCGCTCGCTACGCACAGCTACCATATTGAGGCGTGCGGATGCTGCCTCGCAGGCCCGCACAACGGTCGCTTGACAGCCAAGGACTAACGGATGACCCGGATTACGCCTTTTACGAGCCCGCTCCTGCTCGGTTTCGACGCCATGGAAAAAACCCTTGAGCGGATCGCCAAGGGCAATGATGGCTATCCTCCCTACAATATCGAACGCATCCGTCGTGACGAGACATCAGGTGAGCCCGAGCGGCTGCGAATCACGCTGGCTGTCGCCGGTTTCGGCGAGGACGACCTCGACGTCACCACCGAGGAAAACCAGTTGATCATCCGCGGCCGGCAGGCAGAGACGGGTGAGCGCGACTATCTGCACCGTGGAATAGCGGCGCGTCAGTTCCAGCGCATGTTCGTTCTGGCTGATGGAATGCAGGTCTCGAAGGCCGAATTGAAGAACGGTTTGCTCTCCGTCGATCTCATCCGTCCCGAACCGGTCCGCATGGTAAAGAAAATTAATATTTTGGTCCCAGAGTAGGATAACCGGCAAAGCAATGCCGGCTGCATCAGGCGCCGGCTTTGTCCTAAAGGCTCAAACTTCGTGCAGCGAATCAAAGAGTTACAGTTTCCATCGTCATTTCTGGCGAGTGATTCTGTAAAGCCACGGAGTATCACTCATGGGATTGAAACACGTCAGTTCGCACCTGTCGAAAAACGATCTGGCCCATCTCGGCGCCGGTGAAGTTGGCTATATCCGCAAGATGCGGTCCGACGAAGTGTCGCGCGTCTTCCCGGAAGCGCCCGACATGGATCCGGGCCTCGACCTCTGGGCCCTTTTCGGCGCCGATGGCACGCCGATCCTGCTGACAGACAACCGTTCGAGCACCTTCTTCAAGGCAGCCGAAGACGACCTGCGGACCGTCAGCCTCCATTAAGACTGCAAAGAATGGTGTTGTTCCGGTTCAGACCCGCCGGAACGTCAGATAGGCGGATTTGCGCCCTTCCCGTCGTGCCTTGGCCTCGTAGCGCGTGCTCGGCCAGCCGGGATAGGGTGTCAGCCAGTCGCTCGCGTTTTCCGCCGTCCATTCGAACGCGGCGTGATCGCGGCAGAACGACAATGTCCAGTTCACATAGCTGTCGATGTCCGAGGCGAAACAGAACGTGCCGCCGGGCTTGAGGACGCGTGCGAAACGATCGAGGTTGACGGCGGAAACGAAGCGGCGCTTCCAGTGCTTCCGCTTCGGCCAGGGATCCGGGTAGAGCAGATCGATCTGGTCGATCGAGGCGTCCGGCAGCCAGTCGAGCACCTGCGTCGCGTCATCGTCGTGCAGACGGATATTTTCAGCCCCCTTCTCCTCGATATGCCCCACCAGCTTTGCCATCGAATTGACGAAGGGCTCGACGCCGATGAAGCCCGTGCCGGGGCTTTCCACAGCCCGGTGGATGAGGTGCTCGCCGCCGCCAAAGCCGATTTCCAGCCGGACCCCGTCAACGGGATGACTGAACAGCGCCTTGATATCGTTCGGCGCCGGCGAACCGAGCGGCAGGCGCAGCACCGGCAGCATGGTCTCCAGATGGGACGCTTGCAGCGCGCGCAGGGGCTTGCCCTTGCGGCGTCCAAAGAAGGCTTCGGTCGAGCGATTGCGGGTCTGGTCGGTCATGGCAGTGGTCTTTCACGATAAAAGCGGACGTCTCCGCCCGGAGACATCCGCTTTACAGTCTTATCGGACGATCAGTCCAGAGGTTCTGGCCGTCCAAAGGTTCTGGCCCTCCGGAGCCTCAGGCCGCCTTCAGCGCTTCCTTGAGCGGCTTGACCAGATCCAGCTTCTCCCAGGAGAAGGAACCGTCACGGCCAGCCTTGCGGCCGAAATGTCCATAGGCGGATGTCTTCGCGTAGATCGGCTTGTTCAGATCGAGATGACGGCGGATGCCCGATGGCGACAGGTCCATCGTCTTGCGGATCGCATCCTCGACCTGGTCCTCGGTGACCTTGCCGGTGCCATGCAGATCGACATAGATCGACAGGGGTTGGGCAACGCCGATGGCGTAGGCGATCTGGATCGTGCAGCGCTCGGACAGTCCGGCGGCAACGACGTTCTTTGCGAGGTAGCGGGCGGCATAGGCCGCGGAACGGTCGACCTTGGTCGTGTCCTTGCCGGAAAACGCACCGCCGCCATGCGGCGCTGCGCCGCCATAGGTATCGACGATGATCTTGCGACCGGTCAGGCCGGCATCACCGTCCGGGCCGCCGATGACGAACTTGCCGGTCGGGTTGATGTACCAGTTGCAGTCATCGGCAATCTCGATGTCATGCAGGGCTTCGCGGATATAGGGTTCGACTACGGCGCGAACCTTGGCCGAATCCCAGCTTTCGTCCAGATGCTGCGTCGATAGCACGATGGAGGTGACTTCCGCCGGCTTGCCGTCGACGTAACGCACGGTCACCTGGCTCTTGGCATCGGGACCAAGCCGTCCGGCATCGCCCTCGCCCGTCTTGCGGGCCGTCGCCAGCAGGGCAAGAATACGGTGCGAGTAATAGATCGGGGCCGGCATGAGTTCGGCGGTTTCGCGGCAGGCGTAGCCGAACATGATGCCCTGGTCGCCGGCGCCTTCGTCACCCTGCTTGTCGGCGGCGTTATCGACGCCCTGCGCGATGTCGGCGGACTGCGGATGCAGCAGCACATCGATCTTCGCGGTCTTCCAGTGGAAGCCGGCCTGCTCGTAGCCGATTTCGCGGATCGCCTTGCGGGCGGCGGACTTGAACTTGGCGGGGTTGATGACCGGATGGCCGGTTGCGTCCTTGATGACGTTGCCTTCCTTGTCCTTCTTCAGGAGCGTATCGGGAACACGAACTTCACCTGCGATCACGACCCGGTTTGTGGTCGCCAGCGTTTCGCAGGCGATGCGAACACCCCAGGGATCGACACCCGTTTTCGCAGCTTCACGATACACAAGATCGACGATTTCATCCGAGATCCGGTCACAGACCTTGTCGGGATGGCCTTCTGCTACGGATTCACTCGTAAACAGGTAGTTTGTGCGCATGCGGGAAGTCCCCTCAAAGAAAAAACTGCTTGGAACGTGTTAGTGATTTTGCCATCAAAAAACAAGCACACAAGGACATAAATATATCTTTATATGCGTGCCAGAGGAACGTTTTTCCTGCTTTTTGACCCATTATGCCGCACTTCGCGACAAGCAGCCCCCGCTTCGACGCGGCAACACATTCACCGAAGCGTCACATCCGGGCACAAAAAAAGCGGCACTGTCCGGCCGCTTCTTTTTCAGTTTCGGCTTGCGCCAGCCTTATTCGGCTTCCGCCTCGGCAGCGAGCGCCTTGACGAGATCGACCAGCTTGCGGCGCACCTTGGGATCGCCAATCTTGACGAATGCGCGGTTGAGCTGGAGGCCTTCGGAGGAGGACAGGAAGTCGACCACATAGTTGGAGCTGGACGCTTCCGCCATGCCCGACGGGCCTGCCAATCCAGAATCGCCCGGTGCGTCTTCGAAGAAGAACGAGACAGGAACATTCAGAATGCTTGAAATATTCTGAAGGCGGCTGGCGCCGACCCGGTTCGTGCCCTTCTCGTATTTCTGGATCTGTTGGAACGTGATCCCGAGGCTCTCACCGAGCTTTTCCTGGCTCATGCCTAGCATGGTGCGGCGAAGACGAATCCGGCTACCGACGTGGATATCGATCGGATTCGGCTTCTTCTTGTTTTCTATCATGATGGTTTCCTAATAAGCAAAGTTTCAGTTTCTCCATAACCTGGACACTTGCCGAGAGCAGACTACACGCTACGTTGTGTAGCCGGGCGGAAACCCTCAGAACATAGGTGAAGATCTATGGTGATAGCCACTATGCAATTTTAGGGGTTTTTGGTCAATTCTCTCTCAAAATAAAACTAACACGGGAAATAATCGCGAGCGCCAGCAGGAAAGCGGCGATCACCATGCCGTTCCGTTTCTGCTCCTCCCGGCTCATGGGCAAATCAAGTTTTCCCGGCAAAATTGTGTCTACAAAGCCGCGGGTTCCAAACGGAAAACCGGTGACGATTTCGCCGCGCGCATCGACGACAGCCGAAATTCCGGTATTGGCGGCGCGGATCAGCGGCATTCCGTTTTCGACGGCACGCAGCCGCGCCTGCTGGAAATGCTGATAGGGGCCAGGGGTGTTTCCAAACCAGGCATCATTGGTCAGGTTGAGCAGCGCGCTGGTCCGGAGAACGTCATCACTGATCTCGTCCGGGAAGATCGCCTCATAGCAGATCAGCGGATAAAGTGCTGCCCCGCCCGGCAGGGTCAGCAGCGAACGCGTCGCGGCCGCTGAAAATCCACCGGGCATGGATGCGGCGATCGCGTTCAGGCCGGCCGAATAGAGCAGGCTTTCCATCGGCATATATTCACCGAAGGGAACGAGATGCACCTTGTCGGATGCGCTGATGATCTGGCCTTCGTCATCGATGACATAGATGGAATTGTAGTAGCGCGGCGGCAGGCCGGCACCTGCATCCTCGGCCCGCACAGCACCGGCGATCAACACCTGCCCGTCCTGCAGGACGTCGGCGATTCGCAGCAGCGCGTCCGGATTTTCGGTGATGATGAACGGCACCGAGGTTTCCGGCCAGACGACGATATCCGGCCGCTTGGCACCATCGAGCGGCACTTCCTGCGTCAGTTTCAGGTGCTCCTCGAACACGGAGGACCGCTCCTTGTCATCGAGTTTCTTCGACTGGTCGATCATCGGCTGTACGAGCCGGATGGTGACGGCTGGATCGGCCGGCGCTGGCGAAGGTTGCTGCAGACGGTAAAATCCATAGCCGAAATGGGCGCCGATCAGGAGCATGGCGAGGCCCAGCCCCAACCCCATGCCCTTGCGCGTCCCGATCAGCGCCGGGGCGGCGAAAACGAAGACGGCAAGCATGGTGACGCCGGCAAGACCGATCACCGCCGCCGACTGCATCATCAGCGGCATGGGCATGGCGGCATAGCCGATGGCGTTCCAGGGAAACCCGGTGAGGACGAAGCCGCGCAGCCATTCGAACAGGCCGAACGCAAAGGCAAGGGCGGCGATCCGCCCCAGGCCGTTCGACCAGAGCAGGCGTGCCAGCAGCACCGCGAAAGCATGGAAGACGGCGAGGAAGGCCGGCAAGCCGATGACGGCGAGCGGCAAGGCCCAGGCGAACTCATCCGCCTCGACCAGCAGCGCATTGCCGAGCCACCAGAGGCCGCCGAGGAAATAGCCGAAGCCGAAGAACCAGCCGATGGCGAAGGCCGGAAAGCCGCGCCGGATTGCGCCGTGATCGGGATCGCCCGACGCGCCATCGATCAACCATACGAGGATGGGAAAGGACAGGAAGGGCGCCGCGAAGATGCCGAAGGGCGGCAGGGCCAGAACGGCGATCAATCCGGCGACGAAGGCGACAAGTGCCCGGCGGGCTCCCGACAACAGCATGATCCTGCCCGCAAGCCACTCCATTCAGTTCCCCTCAATCAGCGCGGGCCACGGCCCGGCCAAAGGCGGGGCAAGCAGCAGCGCACAAAGACCATCCGTGCGAATCAACGCGTGGGCAGTCTTCCAAAAAAGCGGCGGTTTGTCGTGCCTTGAAACGGCGCAAAACGCCTGCACGCGGCTATCAGCCGGTTTCGCGCAGGGATTTCTCAGGCAGGCCGGACTGCGAGGCCTCAACCGGCATATCCTCTTCACCCTTGACGGCGCGACGGCGAGCCGGCGGGCGCTTGCGCACGATGCGGACACGCTTTACGCGGCGTGGATCGGCGTCGAGAACCTGGAATTCGAACCCCGGCAGGGCCTGCACGACCTCGCCCCGGGCCGGTATCCGGCCGAGCGACGCAAACACCAAGCCGCCGAGCGTATCGACATCCTCGAGCTGTTCGCGAATGTCGAAATCCGGTCCGATCGCAGCCGCGATCTCTTCCAGCTCCACGCGCGCGTCGGCGACGAACACGTCGTCCGATGTCTTGGCGAACATCACCTCTTCATCGTCATGCTCGTCCTCGATATCGCCAACGACCATCTCGACGATGTCCTCGAGCGAGGCCAGCCCATCGGTTCCGCCATATTCGTCGATGACCAGCGCCATCTGGATGCGGGCGGCCTGCATGCGCTGCATCAGGTCGGAGGCATGCATGGACGGCGGCACGAACAGGACCTGGCGGATGATCCCCGCCTCTTCCACTGTTTTGGTCAGGTCGATGCGACCAAGATCGAAGACGGCCTTCGGCTGACGGGACGACTTTTCAGGTCTCTCACCCGCCGCTGCGACCGAGGCAGGCGTGCGACTGCCACTGCGGCGTTTGTTGCGCGCCTGCTTGGTGACATAGGACAAAAGGTCGCGGATATGCACCATGCCGCGCGGATCATCGAGGCTTTCGCTGTAGACCGGCATGCGCGAGCGGCCCGACTCCTCGAAAATCACCATCAATTCGGCAATCGTGATGCTCAGATCCACCGCTTCGATATCGGCGCGCGGCACCATGACGTCCTCGACGCGGACTTCACGGAAGCGCAGGATATTGTTGAGCATGGCGCGTTCGGCCGGCGAAAAGGCGGTATCGCCTTCCGCCCCTCCGGTCATCAGCGCATCCGCAAGATCTTCGCGCAGGCTTGACCCGCTGCTGGCGCGCCATATCCGCGCTGCCCGACTCCAGAAGGAGGAGCCCGTTTTGCCGCTTTCAGGTTTCTGGCCGGCGCTACTACTGCCGCCCTCTTCCTGACTGGAGGCTTCCGCCTCGTCTCTAACAGCCGTGGCGGGCTGTGCTCTAAAATCGCTCATTGTTCCAAACTATCAAACGGGATCGCTGTCCCCATAGGGATCAGATAGACCAAGACCGGCTAAAATACGAGTCTCGAGGCTCTCCATTCTTTCCGCTTCGTTGTCTTCGAGATGATCATACCCGAAAAGATGCAGAAATCCATGCACGAGCAGATGGGTGAGATGTTCGTTAAACGGCTTTCCGAGGTCGTCGGCCTCGCGCACCAGCGTCTCGTGGGCGAGAATAATGTCACCGAGCATCGGCCCCGGCTTCTTGCCCGGCATCAGCGGAAAGGCGGGAAAGGACAGAACATTCGTCGGCTTGTCCTGCGCGCGCCATTCGGCATTGATTGACCGGATCGACGCATCGTCGGTGAAGACCAGCGAGACTTCCGGCGGCACTTTCGGAAACGGCTGCTTTTCCTCGCGCTTCAGGAAATCGGCGGCGGCCGTAAGCACGCGTTCGCTCAAGGCCTGGAGGTCCGCCTCGGAAGGCCAGGGGCCTTCCTCGATACTGATCTGGATATCAAGCATGGTCATGGGATGGACTTGCGGCCGCCTCAGCGGTCGCCCTGCTCGCTTTCATCGTGAACGGCGGTCGTCGCCTCATAGGCGCGAACGATGCGGGCGACCATCGGATGGCGCACGACATCGGCATCCTTGAAGCGGATCACCGAAACGCCCTCGACGCCCTTCAATATCTGAAGAGCTTCGACAAGGCCCGACTTGACGCCGCGCGGCAGGTCGACCTGGCTCGGATCGCCGGTGACGATCATGCGGCCGTTTTCGCCGAGACGCGTCAGGAACATCTTCATCTGCATCGCCGTGGTATTCTGGGCTTCGTCCAGGATCACGGCGGCGTTGGCGAGCGTCCGGCCGCGCATGAAGGCAAGCGGCGCGATTTCGATGACGCCGGCGGTGATCGCCCGCTCCACCTTGTCGCCCGGCATCATGTCGTAGAGCGCGTCATAGAGCGGCCGCAGATAGGGATCGACCTTGTCCTTCATGTCACCGGGCAGAAAGCCGAGGCGTTCGCCGGCTTCGACGGCCGGCCGTGACAGGACGATACGATCGACGGCACCGCGCTCCAGCAACTGGGCGGCGTGCGCGACCGCCAGATAGGTCTTGCCGGTGCCGGCCGGGCCGACGCCAAAGACGAGTTCGGACCGTTCGAGCGCGCGCATATAGGCATCCTGCGTCGGCGTGCGCGCGGCGATGGTCTTCTTGCGGGTGGAAATCTGGGCGAGGTTCAGCTTGGCCTTCTTTTCCATGGTCGGCAGTTGCAACTGGTCATCGGCGGCCATGGCCATGCGGATAGCGCCCTCGACATCGGAGACCTCGACGCTGCCACCGCTTTGCAGGCGGCCATAAAGATAGTCCAGCGCCCGGCGGGCCTGGTTGGTGGCGACGATCTCGCCGGAAATGGCAACGGAATTGCCGCGCGGACGGGCATCGATGCGCAACCGCTGCTCGATCAGTTTGAGGTTCTGGTCGAACTGGCCGAAAAGCTCGCTGGCGAACCGGTTGTTCTCGAAAGTAAGCACGAAGTGATTGACGTCTGTCGCGGATGTTTTCGACTGGCGCGGCGAGGATGAAACCAATTCGTGTCCGTTCAAGCGGTAAGGCTCCTTGAGCTGGCGGTCCCTCAGCTTACCACCTCGGCAAACAGACTGTTAGGGCCCGCACCAGTGATTCGTACGCTTATAATGTCACCGATTTGCGATGACATTGCATCAACATTCACAGATTGCAGCCAGGGCGAGCGGCCGATAAGCTGCCCCGGCATGCGGCCGGGTTTCTCCAGAAGCAGGTCGATCGTCTTGCCGATACACGCTTGAGCAAAGTCATTCTGCTGCTTCAAAAGCAAAGCCTGCAATCTTTCCAATCGCTTGGCCTTCACGTCCTCCGGCACCTGATCGTCGAGATCGGCGCCGGGCGTTCCCGGCCGTGTCGAATACTTGAAGGAAAATGCCTGTGCATAACCGACGGTCTCGACGAGGCGCAGCGTGTCCTCGAAGTCCTCGTCGGCCTCGCCGGGGAAACCGACGATGAAATCGCCCGAAAGCGCGAGGTCCGGACGGGCCGCCTTGATGCGGGCGATCAGCGCGATGTACTCGGCCGTCGTGTGGCGCCGGTTCATCGCCTTCAGGATGCGGTTGGAGCCCGACTGGATCGGCAGATGCAGGTAGGGCATCAGTTGCGGCAGATCACGATGCGCCGCGATCAGGCTGTCATCCATGTCGCGCGGATGGCTGGTTGTGTAGCGCAGGCGGGCGAGCCCCTCGATTTCGCTCAGGCGGTGCAGCAGTTCGCCGAGCCCCCATTTCGAGCCGTCCGGGCTGGCATCGTCCGGACCTACGCCGTGCCAAGCATTGACGTTCTGGCCGAGCAGGGTGATTTCGCGCACGCCGCCCTCGACCAGTTTCCGGGCCTCGGCGACGATCTGGGCGACCGGACGGGAGACTTCCGAGCCGCGCGTATAGGGTACGACGCAGAAGGTGCAGAACTTGTCGCAGCCTTCCTGGACCGTGAGGAAGGCGGTAACGCCGCGCGCCCGTGTCTTCGCCTTGTCGGGGGCCGGCAGGTGCTCGAACTTGTCCTCGATAGCGTAATCGGTTTCCAGCACCCGTTCGCCGCGCCTGACGCGCTTGAGGGCTTCAGGAAGCCGGTGGTAGGTTTGCGGGCCGATAACGAGATCGACGGCCGGCGCGCGGCGCAGGATTTCGTCGCCTTCGGCCTGGGCGACGCAGCCGGCGACGCCGATCATCATTTCGCGGCCTTCACCGGCCTTCTTCTTTTTCAGGTCGCGCAGGCGGCCAAGCGCCGAATAGACCTTTTCCGCCGCCTTCTCGCGGATATGACAGGTGTTGAGCAGGACAAGATCGGCGTCTTCCATGACATCGGTCGAGACGTAACCGTCCTTTGCCAGCGCGTCCGTCATCCGGTCGGAGTCATAGACATTCATCTGACAGCCGTAGGTCTTCACGAAAACCTTGCGGACGGGCGAGACGTCGGGCGCCAAATCTGGCTTTGCGGACAGAACGGATGTTTCCTGGGTCATGCGGCGTTCCATAGAGCATCGCGGCTCGAAATTGAAGCCCCCAAGGCTTTAGCGCCCGCGCAGCTTCAAGGACAGCATGATGCGGATGGTCTTTTCGACCTCACGGCTGACATGCTTGCGGTTGCTTTCAGCCGTATAGGTGATCTGCTCGCCGAAGATCACGTCGACGTCGACGGCGCCTTCGTGGAGGATGCCGAGCAGATGCGGCGCCAGCGGAATGTCGCCGGGCCAGGCGGCGATCGGCCGGTGATAACGCCCCATCGGCATGCCGTGAATGCCGGTATAGGCGATGGCGACGGGCTGGACGTGAACGGCGCCGGTCGGCGACAGGGGCACGGCTGCGGCGGCCGCTCCGAACAGCGAGGTCTTGATCTCCAGAAGGCGGTTGCCGTCCGATGTCGTGCCTTCGGGAAACAGCACGACAATCTCGCCATCGGCCAGTCTTTTGCCGATTTCGTTAACCTGATTGCCGGTCGTGCGTTTGTGCTCGCGATCGATGAAGATGGTTTTCTGCAGCCGCGCCAGAAGGCCGAAAACCGGCCAAGCCTTGACGTCAGATTTGGCGATGAACACCACGTCGAGGATCGAACCGAGGACGAGGATATCCTTCCAGCTGGCATGGTTGGCCACCAGCATCAAGGGCCGTTGGGGATCAGGCTTGCCGTGGACACGCACCCGGATGCCGACCAGGCGACAGGCCAAACGATGCCAGAGACGTGGCAATGTCCGCCGTTGCGGCGTATCCAGCCAGAGGAGAGCGATCTGTACCGGCGCCAGAACCGCTGTCACGGCGACCAGAAGCATCATGCAGAGCGTGACGCGCAGCCAGTTGATCACGCGGCACATCCCATGACGGCATGGGACGCCGATGGCAGCCGGGCTGCATCGCGCCTGTCGATATCCGTGCATGTTTCGTCGGCGTGGCGCAGCAAGGCTATTCCTCGTTCAGGCACTCGGCCTAGCCAAGATCGAGCCGCATGACAAGGGCGGCGGTTTTCGCGCCGTTAACGCCCTGATAATAGGCGCGTCTTTCTCCGACCTTGGCGAAACCCAGTTTACGGTAGAGCCCAACGGCGGCTATATTGGTCTCGTCGACCTCCAGGAACACCGTTTCAGCCGCCTGGTCCCTCGCCTCGCGGATTGCCGCCCGCATCAACCGCCAGCCGAGACCAAGCCGGGCAAATTTCGGATCGACACCGATCGTCAGGATTTCCGCTTCGCCGGCAGCGACACGCGCCAGGACAAAGCCGCCGGTGATCGGACGCGTCAGCGCATTGCTCTGGCGGGCGATGAAACCGAAGACCGTGTCCTGAACAAGAAGAGCATGAAGCTCGCCATCGCTCCAGCAGGGTGTGAAGCGCAATTCGTGAATGGCCGCGGCCTGCGGCAGATCTGCTGCTTCGAGGGGGAAGATGTCGAATTCCGGCTTGCGAGCAAAATAATCGGTCAGCGCCATCTTACGCTCGCGCCACCGCGAAACCGGCCTGGGACTTGACGTCCGGTCCGCGCAGGTAAAGCGGGCTCGGCTTGCCCAGCGCAGGATCGGCCATTGCTCCAAGGCGGGCGATGACAGCGATGTCACAGGCATCGGCTTGCGAAACGCCAGGCACCGGTTCCGAGGTCAAATGATGCGTCGCGGAGCCGCAGATGATGCCGTCAAAACCAGTCAGCAGGCTCGGCGCATCGGAAAGCTCGACGATCCGCGCTTCGGTGCGCGGGGTGCCGTCTGCTTCGAAGACCTGGCAATAGAGTTCGTCCCGCTTGGCATCCATGGCGGCAAGAACCGCTTGTGCCGGATGCACCTGACGGGCGGAGGCGGCAAGAGCGGCAAGCACGGAGACACCGACAGCCGGCACGCCGAGCGCCAACGCAAAGCCCCGCGCTGCTGCAACGCCGACGCGGATACCGGTGAAGGAACCCGGGCCGATGGTGACGGCGATGCGGTCGATATCGGCAAGCATGCGGCCACTCCCGGCCAGAGCCTGATCGATGAAGGCCATCAGTTGCTCGGCATGGCCACGGCCGATATCGGCGCCCGCCGATGCCAGCACGCGATCGTCGCCGCTGTCATAAACAGCCGCGAAACACCCCGTCCCGGCCGTATCGATGGCCAGGACGATCATGGATTTTCAATCTGGATAAGGAATAGTCGAGGCACGATCGGACGCTCGCTCAGACGGCCTCGACCGCCTGCACTTCGGGGATGAAATGGTGCAGCAGGTTCTGCACGCCATGCTTCAACGTCGCCGTCGAGGACGGGCAACCGGAGCATGCACCCTTCATGTTGAGGAACACGGTGCCGTCTCTGAAGCCCTTGAAGGTGATGTCGCCACCATCCTGCGCCACGGCCGGGCGAACGCGGCTTTCGAGCAGTTCCTTGATGGTTGCGACGATGGTTTCGTCACCAGCCTCGAAGAATTCGCCGTCCTGATCGCTTTCCTCGGCGCGGGTGTGCACCGCCATCACCGGCTGGCCGGACATGAAATGCTCCATGATCGAACCGAGGATGGCAGGCTTCAAGTGCTGCCATTCCTGGGCTTCCTTGGTCACGGTGATGAAGTCATAGCCGAAATAGACGCCAGTCACGCCGGGGATGGCGAAGAGGCGCGACGCGAGAGCAGAGCCGGCAGCAGCCTCTTCCTCGTCCCGGAATTCCGCCGTGCCGTTCTCCATGACCACCTTGCCGGGCAGGAATTTGAGCGTTGCAGGGTTCGGTGTGGCTTCGGTCTGGATGAACATGACTTTCTCCGCGTCGGCCGGGATCGGGTTCAACCAGCCTGTTTAGAATTATTCAAAAGAATATAAGCTGTTTGAACAGCGGCTTCAAGATGTCCGGGAAACCGTTTGCATCACGCGGCGATGAAATCCGTTGATCCTGCCATCAGTCCCGGACTTAGCTGAGCGCGTCGATTTCCTCGTCCGTCAGGAGATCAGGAATGACCGTCACCGGGATCGGGAACGCCGCAGTCTTGCCGGCGATCGACGAGACCAGCGGCCCCGGCCCTTCCTTGGCGGAACCGGCGGCCAGTACCAGGATGGCGATGTCCCGGTCCTCCTCGATCAGCCCGTAGATCTGCTCGGTGGCACTGCCCTCGCGGATCACCATTTCCGGCTCAATGCCGATGGTTTCGCGAACCGTCTGGGCGATCTTGGCGAGCGTGGCCTCTGCCTCGGCGCGGGCTTCCGCGCGCATGATGCCCTCGACGCCCAGCCATTGCTGGAAGTCGGCATCGGCGATGACATAGAG
Source organism: Pararhizobium sp. (assembly GCF_035497515.1). GTDB lineage: Bacteria > Pseudomonadota > Alphaproteobacteria > Rhizobiales > Rhizobiaceae > Pararhizobium. Next base: position 38,342 of record NZ_DATJDJ010000213.1, read on the forward strand.
CAGGACAAGGCCGCCGCTGGAATTCCTGGCCCGCATTCCGGCATAATGCACGGCGCGGCCGCATTCCGGGGTGTCGTCGATCACCGCCATGAATTTACGGCGGTGACCTTCCATTCTCGAGAGTCGTGTTGAAACCATGGCGGGACTCTTACACCCGATACTTTTGGCTGCAAGGACTCTTTTGCGGCAATTTATTGCAGAAAGCCGACGATCTCGCGGACCTGTTTCATCGTCACTTCCGCCCGCGCCCGAGCCCGCTCGCCGCCGTCACGCAGGATGCCGTCGATATGCGTCGTGTCGTCCATCAGCCGGCGCATTTCACCCGAAATCGGCGCGAGCACGTTGACCGACAGATCGACCAGAGCCGGCTTGAAGACCGAGAACTGCTGGCCACCGAATTCCGACAGCACGTCCTGCTTGGTCCTGTCGGACAGGGCCGCGTAGATGCCGACGAGGTTGTCGGCTTCCGGCCGCCCCTTCAGTCCATCGACTTCGCTCGGCAGCGCATCCGGATCGGTCTTGGCCTTGCGGATTTTTTTCGAGATCGTCTCGGCATCATCCATCAGGTTGATGCGGGAGAGATCGGAGGCATCCGACTTCGACATCTTCTTGGTGCCGTCGCGCAGCGACATGACGCGCGGGGCAGCGCCACCGATCAACGGCTCGACCATCGGGAAAAAGGCATGCACCGGTTCTTCGCCGACCTTGATGTCGACGCCGTAGTCGGTCTTGCGGATATGGCCACCGAAATCGATGTTGAACTTCTGGGCGATATCGCGCGCCAGTTCCAGATGCTGCTTCTGGTCGTCTCCGACCGGAACATGCGTGGCACGGTAGACGAGGATGTCGGCTGCCATCAGGCTCGGATAGGCAAGTAGGCCAAGCGACATCTGCTCGGCATTCTTGCCGCCGGACTTGTCCTTGAACTGGGTCATGCGCTCCATCCAGCCGATGCGGGCGACACAGTTGAAGATCCAGGCAAGCTCGGCATGCTGCGGCACGGCGGACTGGTTGAAGACGATGTGCTTCTTCGGATCGATGCCCGAGGCGATGAAGGCGGCGGCGATCGAACGGATCTGGCCGGGCATGTCGTCATGCACGAGCTGCGCGGTGATCGCATGCAGATCGACGACGCAATAGATGCAGTCGTTGTTTTCCTGCAGCGCCACGAATTTGCGGATCGCGCCGAGATAATTGCCCAGATGGAGATTCCCGGTCGGCTGGACGCCGGAAAAGACGAGCGGCTTGAAGTCTGACATCGTGTCCTCATTCGGGCTGGTGGAGGGCCCGGCCTCTGTTGCTGTTGTCGGGCTTATGCACACAGGCGCGACGGCGATCAAGAGGCGGCTAGGGAGTTTGGCGTTGGCGGCGGCAGCCCAGCGGCCGGACGATGCCGTCCTGCGACACCCAGTCGGCAATCAAGGCGGCGATTCTCCACGCCAATTAGAATTTTTTGCTCTAAATTAAATCATGCTTCAATGAAAAATCCCGCACAGGATGACGTCTCCCGCCCATCATCCAGCACACCTTTTCGAGAAAATGCTTTATTTTAGACAAATTTACCATACTCTCGGTGCGGCCCGGTTTTTGACGGGCCTCCTTCAACCGCCGGGACGCTGAAGACGCCCGGCGGCGCATCGTCGTTTGCATGCCACATCCGAAATCAACGTGCCGCAAGGCATTTGCCAAGGGGGATTGCTATGCATACTGTCTTTTCGATTGCTCTTGCCTGTCTTCTGACGCTGTCCTTTTCCACGCCCGCCCAGACCAGGGATGGCAAGCCGCGCAAGGTCAGGCTGCCCGTTCACAGCCTGTCGGTCGCCTATGCCGTCCAGACCGCTTCCGTGAAAACCGGCTGTTTCTCACCGCGGCTGCGGGCCATCCTGGCGCATATCGCGGCCAAGACCGGCCGGCGGCCGCTGGTGACATCCGGCCATCGCCCCCGCGCCCACCGAACCGGCTCGCTCCACAGGCTTTGTCAGGCAGCTGATATCCGCGTTCCCGGCCTATCCGACAGAGGCATCATCGCCGCGGCAAGGACCGCCCCGGGCATCGGCGGCGTCGGCCGCTACTGCAACGGCATCGTCCATGTCGATACCGGCCCGAAACGTCAATGGGCCCATTGCCGAAGGAAGGGGGGTGGCATCCTGAATGCCAGACGCCGGGCGGGAAAGCGGGCCTGACGCGGCAAGACCGGCAGTCACCGTCGCCAGGATCGATGCCTTCCGGCAGATCGGATTACGCAGCGCATTCAAGCGTTACAGCTCCGCACGCCATATCTGAAGCGTGGTGACGGGGAGGCGATGGCGACATCGTCGCCGGAACGAGGAGCAAGCGGGCAATGATCTGTTTCATTCGCCACCTTGAGGATCGACGGGAGGCGCCACCGGCGCCTTGCGCTTCATGTTGCGCCGGATCATGCCGATATCGGCACCGCCGATCAGGAAGGCGACGGCGAAGTAGACGACCATGGCAACGGCGATCAGCACGCCCAGCGCCCCAAGCTTCGTCAACAGCGGCGAACCGGAGGCAAGCGACACCGCAAAGACACCGCGCAGATAGATGAGCACGCCACCCATCACCGCCGCTGAAACGACCAGCAACACCGTGCGGCGCAACAGCGACCATTCCCACGCCAGATGGCCGCGGCGCAACAGCGTCACGAACAAAAGAATGGTGCTGATCCAGCCGGCCGTCGCCTCGGCAATGGCGATACCGGGCGCACCGAGACGCGGAAACAGGGTGATGGCCAGCGCGCAGTTGGCGGCAACGGCAACGGCCGAAAAGCGCATCGGCGTCCTGGTATCCTCGCGGGCGTAGAATCCCGGCTGCAGCGCCTTGATCAGCACGAAGGCCGGCAGGCCGATGCCATAGATGGCAAGGATCGAGCCGACGACGGCGGTATTTTCGGCATGGAAGGCGCCGCGCTCGTAGAGCACGCGGATGATCTCGTCGGAGAGGATCCAGAGCGCAAAGGCGGCAGGGATGGTCAGGAAAAGAACGAATTCGATCGAGCGGTTCTGCAGGTTACCCGCCTCGCGCAGAAGACCGCCCTTCAGCGCCCGCGAAAGCTCCGGCAACAGCACGACGCCGACGGCGATGCCGACGACGCCGAGCGGCAGCTGGTAGATGCGATCGGCATATTGCAGGGCCGCGATAGCGCCGTCCTGGGCGGACGCGATGGCCTGGCCGATCAACTGGTTGATCTGCGTGATGCCGCCGGTGATGGCGGCTGGCACGGCGAGGATCAAGAGCCGTTTGACGTTCGGCGTGAAGCGAGGAAACTTGAGCCGGATGCTCATGCCGGCATGGAGCACACCGAAATAGACGACGGCAAGCTGCAGGATACCCGCGACCAGCACGCCCCAGGACAGATACCAGGCGGTCGTCAGCGGATCGGCGCCATTGTACAGCGCATAGCACAACGCGCCGATCATCACGATATTGAGGAAGATCGGCGCGACGGCGGCGGCGAAGAAATGGTGCAGCGAATTGAGCATGCCGCTCATCATGGCCGTCAGCGACATGCACATGAGATAGGGGAACATGACCATGGCCATGCTGACCGTCAGGCTCGATTTCGCCGCATCGTCGGCAAAGCCCGGCGCGATGACGAACCGCACCAGAAGCGGCATGGAGAGTTCCATGGCAATGGTGATCAGCAGCAGGACAGTGAAGAGAACACCGAACACTTCCTCGGAAAAGCGCTTGGCGCCATCGGTGCCATTTGCCTCGATTTCCTTGGAAAACAGCGGCACGAAAGCGGCGTTGAACGCGCCCTCGGCAAACAGCCGCCGAAACAGGTTCGGGAACCGGAAGGCGGCATAGAAGACGTCGGCCATCGGGCCAGTGCCAAGCGCTGCCGCCATCAGCGTTTCGCGGGCGAAGCCGAAGATGCGGCTGCCGAGCGTGGCGCCGCCGACGGTCATGAATTTCCTGACGAGGCTCATGATTCTGCCTTGGCCTTCCTTGCGCCGGCCACCGATCGGGTATTCTGCGGGGCGATCATGCCGGACGGCATGCGGTCACGCATTTCGTCCGCCTCGTCCGACATGACGGCCTTCAGCCGCGCGATGATATTGCCGTGCCTTGCCTCGTTGGTGATCTTCTGGCCGACGAGATCGGTGACGTAGAATGTATCGATGACCTTCTCGCCAAAGGTGGTGATATGCGCCGAGGCAATGTCGAGCGAGAGATCGGACAGGACGGCGGTGACTTCGGACAGCAGGCCCGTCCGGTCGAGGCATTCGATCTCGATGACGGTGAACTTGTTCGACAGGCCGTTGTTGATGATGACGGCCGGCGGCACTGTAAAAGCCTTGTTGCGCTTGCGGTGCTTGGTGCGGCTGGCGATCACCTCCGGCAGACGCTTCGCACCCGAGAGTACGTTCTCGATCATCTTGCCGATATTGGCCGCGCGGCGCATTTCGTCGTCATCGACGGAGAATTCGCGGTTGATCAGGATCGTATCGAGCGCGCGGCCATCCGAGGTGGTGAAGATCTGCGCGTCGACGATGTTGGCCCCGGCCGCGGCGCAGGCTCCGGCGATGACGGCCAGGAGACGCGGATGGTCGGGCGACAGGACGGTGATTTCGGTGATCGCGTGGAACTGGTGCGTGCGCACCATCGTCGCCAGCGCCCGCCCCGTCTTGTCGGCCTCGCGGATGAAGCGCGCATGGCGCAACTGGTCCTCGAGCGGCACCGAGAGCAGATAGGGCTGGTAGTGCAGCTTGGTATAGGTCTTGCGGTCCTTCTGGCTCCAGTCGTCGAGCGCGTTGAAGAGGACATCGGCCGCATGGACTGCGCGCTCCTTGCGCGGCATTTCGGAAAAGCCGCCGGAAAGGAGCAGTTCGGTCTCGTAGTAGAGCGTGCGCAAGAGCTGGCCCTTCCAGCCGTTCCACACGCCGGGGCCGACAGCGCGGATATCGGCGATCGTCAGGATCATCAGCATCTTCAGCCGGTCGAGCGACTGCACTTTTTCGGTGAAGTCGATGATCGTCTTGCGGTCGTTGAGATCGCGCGTCTGCGCGACCATCGACATGGTCAGGTGTTCCTCGATCAGCCAGGCGACCGTTTCCGTCTGTTTCGGCGTCAGGCCGAAGCGTGGGCAGAGCTTGCGCGCCACCTTGGCGCCGGCGATGGAATGATCCTCCGGGCGGCCCTTGGCGACATCGTGCAGGAAGACGGCGACGAACAGGGCCGTGCGATCGTCGATCGTCGGCATCACCTTGAAGGCGAGCGGATGCAGTTCCTCGTCCTTGCCCTGGTCGATGCGGGAGAGGACATCGACGGCCCGCAGCAGATGCTCGTCCACCGTATAGTGGTGATACATGTTGAACTGCATCAGCGAAACGATCTTGCCGAATTCCGGGATGAAACGGCCGAGAACGCCCGCCTCGTTCATCCGGCGCAGGATCAGCTCGGGATCTCGGCGCGAGGTCAGGATCGAGAGGAAGAGGCGGTTGGCCTCCTCGTTGTCGCGCAGGGCCGGCGTGATCAGGTTCAGCGACCGCGTCACCTGCTTCAGCGCCGCCGGGTGGAATTCCAGCTTGTTGATATCGGCGACATGGAAGATGCGAATGAGATTGACCGGATCGCGTTTGAAGATGTCCGGGCTCGCCAAGGCGATGCGCCCGCCGTCATCGACAAATTCCAGCGTGCCGGGGATCTTGCGGATGCGGTGCGTGAAACGGCTGATGACGGCGGTGATGCCCGGCAGGCGCTTGGCCTGCTGGTCCTCCAGCGCCGCGCAGAAGATGCGGGTGAGATCGCCGACATTCTTCGCCACCAGGAAATAGTGCTTCATGAAGCGCTCGACGGCCGTCAGGCCGGGGTGATCATGATAGCCGAGCGCTTCGGCGATCTCGCGCTGGATGTCGAAGGACAGCCGCTCCTCCGCCTTGCCGGTCAGGAAATGCATGTGGCAGCGCACCGCCCAGAGAAAATCGTCGGCCTTCTGGAACAGCGTATATTCCTGCCGGGAGAGAACCCCGAGCTTGATGAGATCGGCGGAATCCTTGACGCGGTAATAATATTTGGCGATCCAGAACAGCGTGTGGATGTCGCGCAGGCCGCCCTTGCCTTCCTTGACATTGGGCTCGACCAGATAACGCGTGTCGCCGGCCTTGCGGTGGCGTTCGTCACGTTCGGCGAGCTTGGCGGCGATGAAATCGGGGCCGGTATTCTTGACGATCTCGTTGTCGAAGCGCGCTTCCAGCTCGTTCGCCAGTTCCCGCGAGCCGCAGATGAAACGGGTTTCGAGGATTGCCGTGCGGATCGTCATATCCTCGCGCGACAGGCGGATACATTCCTCGACCGTTCGCGTCGCATGGCCGACCTTGAAGCCCAGATCCCACAGGATATAGAGCATGAATTCGATGGCCGGCTCTGCCCAGACCGCCTTCTTGACCGGCAGGATATAGAGAAGGTCGATATCGGATCCCGGCGCCAGCGTGCCGCGACCATAACCGCCGACGGCGGTGACGGCGATCCGGGTCCAGGGTTGTGCATTGGCGGCGTTGAACACCTCGTTGAGGACGAAATCGTGCAGCACGGTAATCAACTGGTCCTGCAGCCAGGAAATCCGCTCGGCGCATTTCAGGCCGCTGCCATCCTCGACCAGCAGTTCGCGGGCTTTTGCGCGGCCTGAGAGATTGGCCTGCTTGAAGGCAACCAGAAGCGCCTGCCGCATCAGGTCGCGCTGCTCCGCATGGGCCGAGGCGATGAAACTGCACTTGGCTCTCAGCGCATCGACATTGAGGATATCGGGAAATGACGTTTCGTGTCTGGCCATCAAATGCCGATCGTCTTCCTGTCCGGCGTGCTCTTCGAGCCGCTTCCTGTGCATGCGCTATAGACCCTTTGCCCGAGAATGGACAAGACTGTAGCGATCAACAATTGCCAAGTCGTTGCCGCAGCGCACAAAGCGTGGAGCGGCGCTTAAGCGAGCGTATTATCACCGGGACAGGTGCTTTTCAAAGGCGTTCGTCCGTCGCTTGGAAGCTGTTTAGGACGTCAACCCGCAAGCTGCTTTTTCAACGCGTAAAGCGCATCCATCGCTTCGCGCGGTGTCATGTCATCCGGGTTGAGGCTTTTCAACGCCTCCTCAATCTTGGAGGGGCCGGCCTTGACGCGCTCCTCGCGGCGGATGGCGACCTGGAACAGCGGCAGGTCGTCGATCAGCTGGCTGGCCGGGTTCTTGCGGTCGGCGTCCTCGAGCTTGGCCAGCACATCCTTGGCGCGGGCGACGACCGATGCCGGCAGGCCTGCGAGGCGGGCGACCTGGATGCCGTAGGAGCGATCGGCGGCACCCGGACCAACCTCGTGCAGGAAGATGACGTCGCCGTCCCATTCCTTGACCCGCATCGTGGCGTTAGACAGGCGAAGCAGCTTCTCCGACAGCACCGTCAATTCATGGAAATGGGTGGCGAACAGGCCGCGACAGCGATTGCCCTCGTGCAGGTGCTCGACGGCGGCCCAGGCGATCGACAAGCCGTCGAAAGTGGCAGTGCCGCGCCCGATCTCGTCGAGAATGACAAGCGAGCGGTCCGTTGCCTGGTTGAGGATCGCGGCGGTCTCGACCATCTCGACCATGAAGGTGGAGCGTCCACGCGCCAGGTCGTCGGAAGCACCGACGCGGGAGAACAGCCGATCAACGATGCCGATATGGGCGGTGTCGGCCGGGACGAAGGAGCCCATCTGCGCCATGATGGCGATCAGCGCGTTCTGCCGCAGGAAGGTCGATTTACCGCCCATGTTGGGACCGGTCAGCAGCCAGATGGCGCCATCACCCTCGCCGTCATGGGGCGAAAGATCGCAGGCATTGGCGACGAACGCCGTGCCTGACTGACGGCGCAGCGCCTGCTCGACGACCGGATGGCGGCCACCGTCGATGGCGAACATCTTCGACTGGTCGACCAGCGGCCGGCAATAGGCCTGTTCCTCGGCAAGCGTCGCGAGGCCGGCCGAAACATCGACGATCGCAAGCGCCAGAGCCGCCGCCTTGATGGCCTCTGCTTCCGCGACAACCGCGATAGACAGACGATCGAAGGCTTCGAGCTCGATGGTCAGCGCCCGGTCGGCGGCGTTGGCGATCCTGGTTTCGAGATCGGAAAGTTCGGTCGTGGTGAAGCGCATGGCATTGGCCATGGTCTGGCGATGGATGAAGCGGGCCTTCGCCTCCGGACCGTCCGTCATCGGCCCGGCATTGCCCTGCGTCACCTCGATGAAATAGCCGAGTACGTTGTTGTACTTGATCTTCAGCGACTTGATGCCGGTTTCCTCGGCATAGTTCAGCTGCAGGCCGGCGATGACGCGACGCGACTGGTCGCGCAGCGCTCGCATCTCGTCAAGTTCGGCACTCGCCCCATCCCGCAGGAAACCGCCGTCGCGCTTCAGGAGCGGCAGGTCGTCTCCGAGGATGCTGGCAAGCTGCTCAATCATCTCGCGTGGCAGTGCGCGGATAGCCTGAAGCGCTTCGCCGAGTTCCTCCGACAGGTTTCCACGTCCGAGCAGGCCAGCGACCTCGATCGCCGCCTGGCATCCGGCCAGGATGCTGCCGAGATCACGCGGGCCGCCACGGCCGAGCGACAGGCGTGACAAGGCGCGCGGCATGTCGGGTACATGCTTCAACGCCGAGCGCAGGTCACTGCAGAACGACGGCTGGTCGGCAAGCGCGGTGATGGAATCGAGCCGGGCATTGATGCGCTGCGGGTCCGTGAGCGGGGACATCAGCCGCTCGGCAAGAAGCCGCGCCCCGCCGCCGGTGACGGTGCGATCCAGCGCCTTGAGCAGTGTGCCGTTGCGATCGCCGGACTGGGTCTTCACCAATTCGAGATTGGTGCGGGTGGCCGGGTCGATGAACAGCGTCGAGGCAGCACTTTCGCGCTCGGGTGCGCCCAGCGGCGGCCGCTCCGCAAGCTGGGTCTTTTCGACATAGGAAATAGCGGCAGACGCGGCTGCGAGTTCCGCCCGCGAAAAACTTCCAAAACCATCGAGCGTCTTGACGCCATAATAGCGCGTGACGCGGTTTTCCGCCGTGGCGCTATCGAACAGCACCGCCGGTTGCGGAACAGCGACGCGGCCGAGCACGTCGATGACCGGACGCATTTCCGGGTCATGGAAGACTGTATCGGCAAGGATGAGTTCGCGTGGCTCGATACGCAGGATGTCGGACAAGAGCCGTGTCTCGGTGGTCTCGGCCAGCCGGAAGACGCCGGTGGAAATGTCGATCCAGGCAAGCGCGATGGCCGGCTCGCTGCCGCCGCGAATGCGGGCGAGCGCCATCAGGTAGTTGGATTCCGACGGCGACAGCAGTTTGTCTTCGGTGATCGTGCCCGGCGTCACCAGCCGGACGACATCGCGCTTGACGACGGACTTGCCACCGCGCTTCCTGGCTTCCGCCGGATCCTCGACCTGCTCGCAGACGGCGACGCGGAAGCCGAGGCCGATCAGTTTCTGCAGATAGTCGTCGGCGGCATGAACCGGCACGCCGCACATCGGAATATCCTGGCCGAGATGCTGGCCGCGCCGCGTCAGCGTGATGCCGAGCGCCCGTGAGGCTTCGACCGCATCCTGGAAGAACAGCTCGTAGAAGTCGCCCATCCGGTAGAACAGCAGCGAATCCGGATTGTTCGCCTTGATCTCGATGAACTGCTCCATCATCGGCGTGGCCGTGGCGCGGCTCTCCTCCGTCGCCAGCTGGACGGCGGTCAGAACCTCGGTGTTGCGGATGATCGGCTCGGTCACAAAAGTCATACTGGTCCCAGAAAAGTGGTGCCACACTATCCATGCGCGTTTATAGAAGACAACAACAAAGCGGCTGAGGAGAGCCGTCGCCCACAAAAGGTTGGAGGACCCATGCCCGAAAATGACAAGCCCGGTCGCAGCTCGACCAGCGTGACGGATCAGGAAGCGCTGGATTTTCATTCGCAAGGGCGTCCGGGAAAACTGGAAATATCCCCTACCAAGCCGATGGCGACGCAGCGCGACCTGTCGCTGGCCTATTCGCCGGGCGTTGCCGTGCCAGTCAAGGCGATCGCCGCCGATCCATCCAAGGCCTATGACTACACCACACGCGGCAACATGGTCGCCGTCATCTCCAACGGCACGGCCATCCTCGGCCTCGGCAATCTTGGCGCGCTGGCCTCCAAGCCGGTGATGGAGGGCAAGTCGGTGCTGTTCAAGCGCTTTGCCGACGTCGATTCCATCGACCTGGAAGTCGATACCGAAAATGTCGACGAGTTCATTAACTGCGTGCGCTTCCTCGGCCCCTCCTTCGGCGGCATCAATCTCGAGGACATCAAGGCGCCGGAATGTTTCATCATCGAGCAGAAACTGCGCGAAATCATGGACATTCCGGTCTTTCACGACGACCAGCACGGCACCGCCATCATCGCCGCAGCCGGTCTCATCAATGCGCTGACGCTGACGGGCCGCGACTTCAAGACGACCAGGCTTGTCTGCAACGGCGCGGGTGCCGCAGCCATTGCCTGTATCGAGCTGATCAAGTCGATGGGCTTCAACCCGGCCAACATCATTCTCTGCGACACCAAGGGGGTCATCTTCCAGGGCCGCACCGAGGGCATGAACCAGTGGAAATCGGCGCATGCGGTCAAGACCGAGCTCAGGACGCTGACGGAAGCCATGGACGGTGCCGACGTGGTCTTCGGGTTGTCGCAGAAGGGCGCTTTCTCGGAAGAGATGATCCGCTCGATGGCGGATCGGCCGATCATCTTCGCCATGGCCAATCCCGATCCGGAAATCACCCCGGAAGAAGTTTCCCGCATCCGCGACGACGCCATCATGGCGACCGGGCGGTCCGACTATCCCAACCAGGTCAACAACGTCCTCGGCTTCCCCTATATCTTCCGTGGCGCGCTCGACGTGCAGGCCTCGACGATCAACGAAGAGATGAAGATCGCTGCAGCGCAGGCGCTTGCCAGCCTTGCCAAGGAAGATGTTCCCGACGATGTCGCCGCCGCCTATCAGGGCAACCGACCGCGCTTCGGCCCGCAATATATCATTCCGGTTCCCTTCGATCCGCGTCTGATCTCGGCCATTCCGGTCGCGGTCGCCAAGGCAGCCATGGAGAGCGGCGTCGCGCGCAAGCAATTGCCGGATCTTGCCGCCTACGGCCGGCAGTTGTCGGCGCGGCGCGATCCGATCGCCTCGACCCTGCAGCGCATCTATGAACGTGTCCGCCGCCAACCGAAGCGGATCGTCTTTGCCGAGGGCGAAGAGGTGCAGATGATGCGCTCGGCGCTCGCCTACGCCAACCAGGAACTGGGGACGGCGCTTTTGCTCGGCCGCGAGGACCGGATGCGCGAGACGGCGGAACGCGAGGGTATCGATCTCGACCGCCCCGGCATCCAGCTGGTCAACGCCCGCATTTCCAAGCGCACCGGTGCCTATACCGATTACCTTTATGCGCGGCTGCAACGGCAGGGTTATCTCTTCCGCGATGCCCAGCGGCTGATCAACAACGACCGCAACCACTTTGCCGCCTGCATGGTGGCGATGGGTGACGCGGACGGCATGGTGACGGGTATTACCCGCAACTATTCGACCGCACTGGAAGATGTGCGCCGCTGCATCGATGCGAAACCGGGTCATCGGGTGATCGGTGTGTCGCTGGCGCTCTGCCGCGGCCGCACCGTGCTGGTGGCCGATACCGCGGTTCATGACATGCCAACCTCGGAAGAACTGGCCGATATCGCCGAGGAAGCGGCCGGCCTTGCCCGCCGCCTCGGCTACCTGCCGCGCGTGGCGATGCTTGCCTATTCCACCTTCGGCCATCCGTCCGGCGAACGGTCGGAGCGGGTGCGCGAGGCGGTCAACATTCTCGACAAACGCCGCGTCGATTTTGAATATGATGGCGAAATGGCCGCCGACGTCGCCCTTAATCCCAAGGTGATGGAGCAATATCCGTTCTGCCGCCTGTCGGGCACCGCCAATGTCCTCGTCATGCCGGCGTTCCATTCGGCCTCGATCTCGACGAAGATGCTGCAGGAACTCGGAGGCTCGACCGTGATCGGCCCGCTTCTCGTCGGCCTTGATAAATCCGTGCAGATCGTCTCGATGTCGGCCAAGGATTCGGACATCGTCAACATGGCAGCACTCGCCGCGCACAATGCAGGCATGTGAGAACGACAGGCCACTGAAGCGAAAAAGGCCCGCCCGGGGGACCGGAGCGGGCCTTTTCATGCGATATGTCGATCTTGATCAAAAATACTCGGAACGAATACTTGTTACGCAATATATAGACTGATCGAAAATTCCCATTCACACCTAAAGCGTACCAGAAAAATGCTGCAATGCATCAGTAAATTTTGCAGTGCAAAAATATTTTAACCGTCAGCTGGCGAACCGGCCAGCATCCGCACCGTAATAGTTGAGATAACGGCCGGAAATATTGGTAATCGGCAGGACGATCAGGACATCGGTAGTGCGGAAGGCGTGATCGACGACCGCACCTTTGCCGACCATGGCGCCGAGGCGCATGTAACCCTTGATCAGCGGCGGCAGGGCCGCGAGCGCCTTGCGCATGTTGATCGCCTCCGACGGCATCAGGTCCATGGTGCGGAACAGTTCCGGACGGGCCGAGACATCCCATTCGTCGCGAACGACCATGTTGTGATGCAGGAAGGAAAGCGCCAGCGCATGCTCCTCCGGAATGACGCCGGGGAACGACCCGCAGCCGAACATGGCGTCGATGCCGTATTTCAGCGCATAGGCCCAGTTGCCCTGCCACAGCAGTTCGACCGTGCGCTTGGTGCGATATTGCGGCAGGACGCAGGAGCGGCCGAGCTCCATGAACGTCTTGTCCGGATGGCGCTCCAGCAGGGAACCGACCGAGAACTCGGAGGCCGAGTAGAAACCGCCGGTGCGCATGGCAATATCCTGGCGCAGCAGGCGGTAGGTGCCGACGATCTGGTCTTCCGGATCGCCTTCGATGGCCGTGTCGAGCACGAGCAGATGGTCACAGACCAGATCCCAGGCATCGGCGTCCCGCTTGCGCCGCTCGGCATCCTGGGGAATCTGCGCCTTCATCTCCTCGACGAAGACCTTGTAGCGCACGGCCTGCGCAGCATCGATCTCGGACGCGGTCCGGGCAAGGCGCGTCTCCAGATTGCCGATACGGCCGAGTATGTCATGCACCGGGGCATTGACGCTCCGGACGCGGGCCTGCGGCTGTTCAGCCACCACGACCAGATCCAAAGGTTCGATTGTCATCGCGCGTCATCCTAGTCGCTTGATCCTTTCGCGGCTTAAACCATGTTTCTGCGACAGGATAGTGACATTGGGGCTACAAGAAAACCACCAGTTCAACGTTCGAGCAAGCGATCGATCTCCGCCGTCAGCGCTTTCGGATCGGCAGGTTTCGACAGGACGGCGCTTGCACCGGCGGCCAGCAGCCGCTGACGCGTCTCGGCCTGGGTGTCGGAGGTGAGAACAATGACCGGGACAGGCTTTCCGCCCGCCTGCTGCTCGTCGGCGCGGATGCGCTTCAGCATCGAAAGCCCATCGCCGCCCGGCATGTTGAGATCGCTGACGATCAGTTCCGGCGCGATGCGGATGGCAGTCGGCGCGTCGAAAAGGGCGACGGCAAGCGCTTCGAAATCGCCGACGACACGAACCGAATGGCCGGCTTTCTCCAGGACGGAGCGCACCATCAGGGCGTTGATCGGATCGTCTTCGGCCAAGAGTACGCCACCCTGCTGCGGCTTGTCGCGCAGGGCCGGAACCTCGCGCAGCATCGGTCGGTTGTCATTGATCGCGTCACGCACTTCCATTCCCTTCATGCGGCCGCGCAGCACTTCCACCAGCGACTTTTCACGCAGCGGGCGGATCAGCCAGGCATGATAGCCGTCCATCTGGTTGATCTGGCGACCGTTGCGCTCTTCCGGATTGACGAGATAGGTCTTGCGCAGTTTCTGGCGTTCAAGTGCCGGCATCTGGACCAGCAGCCGGCGGAACTGCGCGGCGTGGCGGTGATCGACGATGATGTCGGTCAGCGGTGCTGTCGACAGCGCGCGAACCGCCATGGTCTGGGCGTCTTCCAGTGTTTCGGCGCATTCGCACACGCCGCCGAGCGTGCGGATCGTCGCCGACAGCGCCCACGAGGCAGGACCTTCCGGCGCCATGACCAGCACGCGGGAACCGGACAGGACGCCGCGCCGGGTGCGCGATGCAGCGGCCAGATCGCAGCCAAGGGCAGGGAAACGAATTTCGAACGTGCTGCCCTTGCCGGGAATGCTGGAAACCGTCAGCGAGCCATTGCCCTCTTCCATGATGCGCCGCGAGATCGCAAGACCGAGGCCGGAGCCGCCGGTGCGCTGGGCATTGCCGCCGGCCTGCTCGAACTCATCGAACACACGGGCCTGTTCCTGCGCATTCATGCCCGGGCCGGTATCCTCGATGCGCAGGACGATTTCCTGCTGCTCGACGCAGGCGCTGACCAGCACGCCGCCCGCATGGGTGAACTTGACGGCGTTGCCGACGACATTGAACAGGACCTGGCGCAGGCGGGCCGCATCGAAATCCATCAGGCCGGGAACATCCGCCGTCACCGTCGCGCCGATCTCGATGCCCTTTTCATGGGCGCGGTGCGACAGCATCTCGACGACGCTTTCGATCGTTTCACGCAACGGTTCCTGTGAGGGGCGCAACTGGAACCGGCCGGCCTCGATCGAGGAGAAGTCGAGGAGGTCGTCGACGAGTTGCACCAGTGCATGGCCCGACTGGCGCATGCCGGCAAGATAGTTCTTCTGCTCGCTGGTCAGCCGGGTCTGGCTGATCAGGTGGCTCATGCCGAGAATGCCTGACAGCGGCGTGCGGATTTCGTGGCTGACAGTCGCCAGAAGCCGTGACTTCGCCTGGCTCGCCTGCTCGGCCCGGCGGCGCGCCTCCTCGCTTTCGCGGGCAATCCGGCTTTCCTCGGTAACATCCCGGGCGATGCTGTGCAGCATGAAGACGCCGCTTGCCGGCTCGCGGGCGATCACGTCATGCCAATCGAAGATTTTAGCGCCCGCATCGGTGGCGATACGAACCCTGTAATGATTGGCGCCGTTTGCCGGTTCGAACTCGATGCCGAGCGCCTCGCAGGTCATGCCCTCCGGCTTCAGCCAACCCGTGAGGCGGCAGAAGACAGCATTGGCCTGGACGATCTTGCCGCCCGGCTCACGAATGATGGCGATGTCACCGAGCGCGTCATGGATGGTCGAGAGAAGCTGCGAGGTTTCGCTGCGCTCCCAGCGGCTGTCGTTCAAGCGTTCCTCACGAACGCGGCCATGGCCAGCGACAGGCTTGACGCTTGTCCGGTACCAATCCCGAAGAAGCAGGCCCGCACCCGTAACCCCTGCCACGGCAAGTCCGCCGGACAGGAGGTGTAAGCCCGCGTCGATGCCGGTTCCAAGGATCGCGGCAGAACAGAGAAGCCCTGCTCCCGCCAGAGCCGGCTTCAGGGCCGGATATCGCTCCTTCGAACCGTCGAAGCCGTCTTCCGACTCCAGTGAATGCGGATCGTCAGCCAGGGAAGCGTCGGACACGGACCGATGGTTCAATGTGCGCTTGGGCGCGTTGAACTCAGATGCAATCCGTTCTCGAAGGCTTGACAGGTCGCTCATGCCGCAAGCCCTAGCACGGCAAGCGTTTTGAATGACTTCAACCGGTCCGTAAAATTTTAGCGATCCCGCTTTTTCATCTGCAGCAGTTCGTCCAGGATGATGCAACCGGCGCCAAGCGTGATGAAACTGTCGGCGAGATTGAACACGGCGAACGACCAGGTCGGCGTGTGGAACAGGATATAGTCGATGACATAGCCGAAGATCAGCCGGTCGATGAGATTGCCGAGCGCGCCGGCGATGATCATCGCATAGCCCAGATGCGCGAAGAAGCGATCCTTCGGCGTGCGGCGCCACAGCCAGAGCACGAAGGCGACGACCACGAGGCGCATTGTGACGATGAACCAGCCCTCCATGCCCGACAGCATGGAAAAGGCGACGCCATAGTTATAGGTGCGGTACAGCGCCAGCATCGGCACGACCGGCACCATCTGCTCGAACGGCAGCCAGAGCTCGACCGCGACCTTGATCGCCTGATCAAGCAGGATGGCGACGATGATGAAGATGGCGATCGGCATGGGCCGCGAGAAAAGGGCCGTCTTTTCGGTCATGCCTTGCCGTCCAGCGTCAGGAGATGGCGGCGCACCTCAAACAGCATGATGCCGGTGGCAATCGCCAGGTTGAGCGAGTCGGCCCTGCCCTGCTGCGGAATGCGGGCAAGTGCGGTTGCTTCCCTGGCAAGCTCATCCGGCAGACCGGCCTGTTCGTTGCCCATGAGGAGCACGACGGGCTTCTTGCTATAATCGATGGTGCGATAATCGACGGCGCCGGCCAGATGCGTGGCGACGACCTGAACACCCGCCGCCTTCTGCCATTTGATGAATTCGGCGACACTGGCGCGGATCACCGGCATCGCGAAGACCGAGCCCATCGTGGCGCGCACGGTTTCCAGCGAAAAGGGATCGGTGGTTTCGCCGACCAGGATGACGCCGGATGCGCCGGACGCATCGGCCGTGCGGATGATGGTGCCGAGATTGCCGGGATCACGAACGCGGTCCAGCGCCACATAGGTTTCGCCCAGGGCCGGCTTGATGTCGCGCAGGTTTGCGTAGCGTTGCTCGAACACACCGATCACCATCTGCGGATTGTCGCGGCGGGTGATCGACGACAGGACCTTTTCGCTGACTTCGAGCACCAGGCCACCGGTGGCGACGGTCTTGAGCGCAACCTGCTCGACCTGCGCCTTGCCCTTGGCCGCCTTCGCGTAGACCAGCGTCCTGATCGTCCAGCCCAGTTCGAGCGCATCGATGACCAGCTTCAGGCCTTCGGCGATGAAGGTGCAGCTTTCGTCACGCTCCTTCTTGCTGGACAGCGCCTTGATGTCCTTGATGATCGGATTGGAAAGGCTGGTGACTTCCTTCACTTGGCCCACGCGGCGGGGGCCGTGATCCCTGTAGTCGTCGTTCATTTCGGCACCCAGCGGCTGAAGAGTGAAGTGGAAAGCGCGCGGCCCGGCTCGTTGCCGTCAAGGCCGCCCTCGCGCAGGATGAGCTCGCCGGATTCGACCGCACCGCCGCGTCCGCGCATCGTTTCGCGCATCAATTCGTGGATCGAGTAGAAGCTGGCGCGGATCGAATAGGCCGTGAGCACCAGGCCCTTGGCATCCGGCGACAGGATCTCGCGGCAGATGTCCAGCATCAGCGCGAGATGGTCGAACAGTTGCCAGACCTCGCCATTGGGTCCGCGGCCGAATTTCGGCGGGTCGGTGAGGATGATGTCGTAACGGCTGCCGCGGCGTTCCTCACGCTGGATGAACTTCATCGCATCCTCGCAAATCCAGCGGATCGGCAAATGCTCAGCCCGGCCAAGCGCCTGGTTTTCCCGCGCCCAGCCGATCGCCTTCTTGGAGGCATCGACATGGGTGACCTCGGCGCCGGCTTTTGCCGCGATCAGCGAGGCGACGCCGGTATAGCCGAACAGATTCAAGACCTTCAGCGGACGGCCCGCCGTCTCGATTCGTTCCTTCATCCAGCTCCAGTGCGCCAGCTGCTCGGGGAACACCCCGACATGGCGGAAAGCGGTGAAACGGCCATAAAATTCCGCGTCGAGGATCTGCATCGGCCAGGTTTCGCCCAGCGCCTGACGCGGAAAGCGCCAGCGGCCCATGCCGTCCTCGTCGGTATCACCGGTGAAAATCGAGTCCGCATTGTCCCAGACATGCGAAGGCAGCGTCTTCGGCCAGAGCGCCTGCGCTTCCGGGCGAACGATCCGGTAAGGCCCGTATTGCTCGAGCTTCAGGCCATCGCCGCTGTCGATCAGATGGTAGTCGCGCGCGCCCTTTGTCTCGAGGATGATCGGCACGCGCTCAGTCGGCTTTTCGCCGGTGCGGATGCGGACTTCGGCGCGCGGTGCGACGGCATCGGCCTTTTCCGGCACGGCCTTTTCAAGCAAGACCTTCTTGGGCACGGGTTTCTGCGTAGCACGACCCTCGCCGCCACGGCTGGCCTGCGGGGTTCCCTGCGGCGGCCGCGTCCTTGCCGGTTGAACGGCGCGGCCCTGCACGCCGCGCGATGACGTGGCCGGTCCGGCTTTGCCCTTGGGCCGTCGATCTTTGTCTTTCACGCCGTTTCGTCCGTCATCTTCGTGTGCTTGAAGGCTGCAAATAGCACCGCTCTTTCTCTTGGCAAAGCTGTTTCCGATCTGCGATACATTGGAAACGGTGTAATCAGGGAGGATCATCATGGATATGAACGGCGAAGAACGCATCGCGGCCCCTCGTGATGTCGTGTGGGCGGCCCTGAACGACCCGGATATCCTCCGTCAATGCATTCCCGGCTGTCAGTCGCTGGAGATGACGTCGCCGACCGAACTCACCGCCAGCGTCAAGATCAAGATCGGTCCGGTTTCCGCGTCCTTCTCGGGCAATGTCATCCTGTCCAACATCAATGCGCCGGAGAGCTACACCATTTCAGGCGAGGGCAAGGGCGGCATCGCCGGCTTTGCCAAGGGCGGCGCGGACGTCGTCCTGACGGAAGACGGCGACGAGACGATTCTTGCTTATGACGCGAAGGCCGAGATCGGCGGCAAGCTGGCGCAGCTCGGCTCCCGACTGGTCGGATCCAGCGCCAAGAAGCTGGCACAACAGTTTTTCGCCGATTTCAGCGCGGCCGTCACCGAACGGTCCGCCGCCGGTTGAACAATCTTACTTGGAGGGAAGCAGCGTCTGGGCGGCGATGGTTTCGGCGCGGGTGCGATGCTTTTCGGCTTCCGCATGCCATTTGACGGCCTCATGGGCTTCGTTGCGCGCCCGCTTGCGGTATTTGCCCTGGCCGAACCAGGTGGCGAGCGAACCGACGATCAGGCCGAAGATGACGGCGAGAAACAGGAAAACGAAGAAGGGCGCCGATGCCGAGAGTACGCTGTCGGCCGGATTGAACGGATTGAGCGCCAGCGTGACGGTCTGCCGGTTGGCGACCGACAGGACGATCAGGATGATCGCAACCGGAACCAGCACCACGATATTCACAATCTTCTTCATCATCATTGGGTCTCCGTCATTCCACCTGTCCGGCGCCTTCCGGCGCCAGACGGTTCGAGCACGGCTCATTCATCGTCTTCGTCGTCAGCACCCGGGTTGAGGCGTTCACGCAATTCCTTGCCGGTCTTGAAGAAGGGAACCCATTTTTCCTCGACGAACACGCTGTCGCCCGTGCGCGGATTGCGACCGGAGCGCGAGGGCCGGTTCTTCACCGAAAAGGCTCCAAAGCCACGCAACTCGACCCGGTTTCCGGCGGCCAGGGCATCTGTGATCTCATCGAGAACCGCATTGACGATATTTTCGACATCACGGTGATAGAGATGCGGATTGCGAGCCGCAACAATCTGCACCAATTCTGACTTGATCACTATCGCCCCCTCTCGTGAATTTATATTTGTTCTTAAAGCGTTACGCCCATCGGGCGGACATGTCCACCTGCCAGGATGCCGCCGCGCCTGTTTCGACCCTGCAAAAAATCACAAGGCGATCTCGGCCAGCTTTCTCAATCGCTTCCAACCTGCCAAACGGAAACCAGACCGTCAAGAAACAACTTCTCGCTGCCTAATTTTTCAAGACTGCCAAGATACGGAAAAGCTTCGTATCCCAAGGATTTGACCCATGCGACGGCAGCCGAGCCGATGCCGAACGGCAGCGAGGTGCGCGGCGCTTCCCAATCGATGATATCGAGGGTCTTTGCGACCTTGCGGCCATCGAGGAAGGTCCGGATATTATCTTCCCCGCCGAGTTCATCGACCAGCTTCAGCTTCAGCGCCTGACGACCAGTAAAAATGCGTCCGTCGGCAAGCGTCAGGGCCTCCGCGCGCGGCATCTTGCGGCGATCGGCGACGAGATCGACGAACCAGTTGAAGCTGTCATCGATCATCGCCTGGATGACCGCCTTCGCCTCGTCGCTCGGCGGATGGAAGGGCGACGGCTCGGCCTTCAGCGGCGCGGACTTGATCTCCTCCAGCGAGACCCCGATCTTGTCCATCAGGTCCTTGACCTGCGGATACTGGAAAATGACGCCGATCGAGCCGGTGATGGAGGTATCGCCAGCCACGATCCGGTCACCGGCCAGCGCGATCATATAACCGGCGGAGGCTGCCAGCGTGCGGACGTCGGAGACAACCGGCTTTTTCGCCGCGACCTTGCGGATCGCCTTGAACAGCACTTCGCCGCCATAGGTCGTGCCGCCGGGCGAGGAGATGGTGACGATCAGCGCCTTGGCGGAATCGGCCTCGGCAATGCGATCCAGCCTTTCCAGCAGTTCCCGATCGTCCTGGATGATGCCGGAAATCGTCACCCGCGCGATATGCGGGCGCACCGCCCCCTGCCCCGCTCCGGAATAAGCGTAGACAGCGAGGCCCGCGCACAGGACAAGCGCGATGGACACGAGCCGCCAGAAGCCGAGTTTTCGCCGAAGCTGCCGCCGGTCGGCGATGCCAAGCTGGTCCATGATCTTCTCTCCCTTTCCACGGTCCGGCCGGCCGCGGGGCAAAACGTTGTGCAAGAAGCGCCTGCTGCACATACCGCCGGCGCGCCACGTTGTAACCCGGTTTGAACAAATTTCGAGCGTCCATTGTAGGAGGACAAAAAAATCTCCATATTCGCGATCACTCACATCGCCCGACCGGCGAGGCGCAAACGCGTCCGCACCACGGCCCGGCTGCGTGATGGATTTGAATGACAGGTTTATTTTATGCTCAATGACGTGCAATTTGCCGACGCCGTGCCCCATTCGGGCGCAGTTCTGGTCGATGCCTATTCCGAGGCATCCCGCCATTCCGCGCGCGTCCGGCGGCTGAAGATCATCCTGCCGCTGGTGGCTTTCCTGATCGGCGCCGTCTTCCTGGCCGTTTCGGTCGTGCGCGCCTTCCTGCCGGAAAACCTGCAGATCGAGAACGCGACGATCGAAAACGGCAAGATCGTCATGCAGAATCCGGCCATTTCCGGGCGCAACAAGCAGGATATCAGCTATTCGATGAAGGCGCGGCGCGCTCTGCAGGACATTTCCGATCCCGACATCATCACGTTGGAAACGATCCATGCGGAAATGCCGGTCAACGACACGCTGATCGCCACCGTCGAGGCCGCCAGCGGCATCTATGACCGGGGCGGCAACACGCTGGACATGAACGCACCGTTCAGCATCACCATGAACAACGGCCTCGTCGCCGACTTCCAGGCGGCCTATCTCGATATCAATGCGGGCGAAATGGAAACCAGGAAGCCGATCGCAATCAGCATGAATGGCGGTTCCATTGTTGCACAGTCGCTGAGAATGACGGATAAGGGACGCATTGTAACGTTTGAAGGCAAGGTCAAGGTCATTGCTGACCCCAAGACCATTCGCAAAACCACCAACTAGACAACCTCGGGGCACACATGTCGGCCACACCCGCCTTTTCCTTTCGGCTTGCCGGAACAGTGATTCTTTTAAGCCTTTTCGCGGCTGCCCCGCTCACCTCGGCCGCCGCACAGGCAACGACGAGCAAGATGAAAGGTCTTGAACTGTCCAACGACGAACCGATCCAGATCGAGAGCGACAAGCTCGAAATCAAGGACGCGGAAAGCAAGGCGATGTTCAGCGGCAATGTGAAGGTCGTTCAGGGCACGACGACGCTGCAGGCCGGCAACATGGTGGTCTACTACAAGAAGGGCGGCGGCGCGATTTCCGGCGGCGATGCCGATATCGATCGCATCGAGGTCAGCCAGAAGGTCTTCCTCCAGTCCGGCACCCAGCAGGCGACCGCCGACACCGGCGAATTCAACATGACGGCCCAGACGCTGGTGCTCAAGGGCAAGCAGGTCGTGCTGTCGGAAGGCAAGAACGTCTTTACCGGTTGCCAGCTCAACGTCCAGATGAACACGGGCGAAGCACAGCTGGAAGCTTGCGGCGGGCGCGTCCAGATCCAGCTCGACCCAAAGTCCCAGAAGACGAACTGATGCAGACTCCGACGTGAACATTCCTTTTCTTCACAAACGCAAGCGGGGCGGCAAGCCTGAAGCGGCCGGCACATCCCGTATCGTCGATAAGGCGCGCTACGAAGGTACGCTGATCGCGCGCGGACTGACCAAGTCCTATCGTGGCCGCCGGGTCGTCGGCGGCGTGTCGCTGGTCGTGCGCCGGGGCGAGGCCGTCGGCCTGCTCGGACCCAACGGCGCCGGCAAGACGACCTGTTTCTACATGATCACCGGTCTCGTACCGGTCGACGAGGGCTCGATCGAGATCAACGGCAATGACGTGACGACGATGCCGATGTATCGGCGCGCGCGCCTCGGCGTCGGCTACCTGCCGCAGGAAGCCTCGATTTTCCGCGGTCTGACCGTCGAGGACAACATTCGCGCCGTGCTGGAAGTTCACGACAAGAATCGCGATCGGCGCGAGAGCAAGCTCAACGAACTCTTGAGCGAGTTCAACATTTCGCACCTGCGCAAGTCGCCGGCCGTCGCGCTTTCAGGCGGTGAGCGGCGGCGGCTGGAAATAGCGCGAGCACTGGCGACCGATCCGACCTTCATGCTGCTCGACGAACCCTTTGCCGGCGTCGATCCGATATCCGTCGCCGATATCCAGGCGCTGGTGCGCCATCTGACATCCCGCGGCATCGGCGTTCTCATCACCGATCACAATGTCCGCGAGACGCTGGGCCTGATCGACCGCGCCTATATCATCCATGCCGGAGAAGTCCTGACGCATGGACGCGCCAACGACATCGTCACCAATCCCGATGTCCGCCGCCTTTATCTCGGCGATAATTTCAGCCTCTGAAGCGCTTCCCCGGACAGCAGGACAACGGCCAGCAACGATATTCATCTTATTCTTCGGGAACGCTTGACCAACCTCCGTGAATAGGCAATTTTCGGGCCAGTTGAAGAGCTGGCGCTTCCAACCCCTGAAACATGAAGGCCGGCTCGGAAAATCGAGGGGAGTTTCGCGTCCGAATGGCACTGTCAGCCAGCCTCTTCCTGCGCCAGAGCCAGTCTCTGACGATGACCCCGCAGTTGATGCAATCCATCCAGCTGCTGCAGATGACGCATTTTGAATTAAACCAGTTCATCGAGCTGGAAGTCGAGAAAAATCCACTTCTCGAGTTTGCCGCTGGCGACGACACCCCCACTCTCACGGACCGGCACGGCAAGGACGAGCTTCACATCACGCCGGACGAGCGCAGCGACCGCGACAATGCCGATGCGGGCGGCTTCGACCCGTTGGGCGATGTCTATGACAGCGCGACGTCGGCGACCGGCGAGCGGATGAGCGAACAGCTCGACTCCAACTTCGAAAACGTCTTTCCCGACGACACGACACCGCAACGCGCCGATGCACCGGAACTGCTCAGCCAGTGGAAGTCCATGCCGGGCGGCGGCGAGGGCGAAAGCAGCGAGGGCTACGACCTCGACGATTTCGTCGCCAATCGCCTGACGCTGCGCGACTTTCTCAATCAGCAGGTTCCTTTCAGCGTGCGCGGAGCGACCGATCTGCTGATCGCCCAGCATCTGATCGATCAGCTCGACGAGGCCGGCTACCTGCATGCCGATCTCAGCGAGATGGCCGGGCGCCTGGGCTGCACGGCCGAGGATGTCGCCCGCGTGCTCGACAGCCTGCAGAAACTCGACCCGCCAGGCGTGTTTGCCCGCTCGCTCAGCGAATGCCTGGCCATCCAGCTACGCGCCCGTGATCGGCTGGATCCGGCCATGGCGTCCCTGCTCGAAAACCTCGAACTCCTGGCGCGACGCGACTTCGCCAGCCTGAAGCGCATTTGCGGCGTCGACGAGGAAGACCTGATCGATATGCTGGCGGAAATCCGCAAGCTGGATCCGAAGCCCGGCACCGGCTTCGAGGCCAGTCCCTGCGAGGCGATCGTTCCGGATGTCGTCGTACGCGCAGCGCCGGACGGCAGCTGGGCCGTCGAACTCAATCCCGACACCCTGCCACGCGTACTCGTCAACCAGACCTATTACGCGACCGTATCGAAGCATGCACCGAAGAACAGCGCCGACCACGCCTTCCTGACGGACTGCATGCAAACCGCCAACTGGCTGACCCGCAGCCTCGATCAGCGCGCCAGGACGATCATGAAAGTGGCAACGGAGATCGTGCGCCAGCAGGACGCGTTCCTGGTGAGCGGCGTCGATCATCTCCGGCCCATCAATCTCAAGACCGTCGCCGACGCGATCAAGATGCACGAATCGACCGTCAGCCGTGTCACGTCGAACAAATACATGCTGACGCCGCGCGGCCTGTTCGAGCTGAAATATTTCTTCACGGTCTCGATCGGCTCGGCCGGGGGCGGCGACAGCCATTCGGCGGAATCCGTGCGTCACCGGATCCGCAACATGATCGTCGTGGAAAGCCCGGACGCGGTCCTCTCGGACGACGACATCGTCGATATCCTGAAAAAGGGCGGCGTCGACATTGCCCGTCGGACGGTGGCGAAATATCGCGAGGCGATGAACATTCCCTCCTCGGTGCAGCGGCGCCGGGAGAAGCGTGCGCTCGCCAGGGTCTCCGCCTGAGCCGATGTTGGCGCCGTCGCCGCACGAACCTGCACGACCGGAGGTTATCCCCGCTATTCAGGTTTTCAACAGATCGAACCGCCACAAATCCCTGCGCCTTAACCATCCTGTTGACTTTCGCGGCAACCGGGGGTATGAGGCGGCAGCAATGGGCAAGGCATGGCGCCTGCCACAAGCATATCCCTCCAAATCCTGGCCGGCATGACGCAAATGTCTTTTGCGTGCGTGAAGTGCTTGGATGAAGGATGCGGTTGGAATAGACTGGTTACGCAAATCACGAAAAGAGAGGAAACTCCATGAGTGTGCGTGTATCCGGTAAACATATGGAAATCGGCGAAACGTTTCGTCTGCGGATCGAAGACCAGATCGAACAGGCCGTAACCAAATATTTTGATGGAGGATATTCAAGCCAGGTCACTGTGGAAAAGTCTGGATCTCGGTTCAACGCAGACTGCAAGATACACCTCGATTCCGGTGCCGCCTTGCAAGCAAGTGGAGAAGCGAATGACCCGCAAGCTGCGTTTGACGCAGCGTCGGAACGGATTGCCAAGCGCATCCGCCGTTACAAGCGGAAGCTCAAGGACCACCACAATGGCAACGGCAATGCTGGATTTGCTGAAGTTGCATACACCGTGATGGATTCAGTGCCTGATGAAGACGATGATCTTCCGGACAATTATGCACCGACGATCGTCGCGGAAAGTTCAAAACAGTTGAGGACGATGTCCGTCGCGAACGCCGTGATGGCGCTCGATATGACGGATGATCCCGTCCTCATGTTCCGCAGCCCAGGAAACGAGCAGTTGAATATCGTCTATCGACGCAACGATGGAAACATTGGCTGGATTGATGCAGCCAATATCAAGGGCTGAGTGGATCAAACCGGATGGCGGCATGCCGCCATCCGGTTTGCCGCTTCTTCTGGTGGTGGATGCGGGCGCAGCCGATGACGGCATGCCGGCAATTCCGACCAGCGAACGAGGACAAAAGAATGGCATTGGCAGGCTTGCTGCAGCAGAATGCAATACTCCCGGCCATGAAGGCCAACTCGAAGAAGCAGTTGCTTCAGGAACTCGCCGCGAAAGCATCCAAGATCACCGGACTGCCCGAACGGGAAATTTTCGACGTCATCCTTCAGCGTGAACGCCTGGGCTCCACCGGCGTCGGCAACGGCATCGCCATCCCGCATGGCAAGCTTTCGCACCTGTCGTCGATCGTCGGTATTTTCGCGCGCCTGGAATCGCCCGTCGATTTCGAGGCGCTGGACGACCAGCCGGTCGATCTCGTCTTCCTGCTGCTGGCACCGGAAGGCGCCGGCGCCGATCACCTGAAGGCGCTGTCGCGCATTGCCCGGGTGCTGCGCGACCAGGACATGGTTGCCCGCTTGCGCGCGACCGACTCGGCCTCCGCCATCTATGCTTTCCTCAGCGACGACCAGGCCTCCAACGCGGCCTGATCGTATCTGACATGTCAAATTTCGTGCGAACGCGGCTTTTAGGCCGCGTTTTTGCGTTTCGGGTCACCGCTTCCTACCACATCCAAAAATTGTCGAACCGGGCCTGAAGACGTATCGACACGGCCGCACGGCTCGATAATACTCCCGTTCAACAAACATGAAGGGGACGGGCATGGCAGGACGTTTGGCTGGAAAGACCGCATTGATCAGCGGAGGTGCCGGCGGATGCGGCCTCGCCGCCTCGCAACTGTTTGCCCGCGAGGGCGCGCGTGTCGGCATTGTCGACCTGCCGCGCAGCAAGGGTGAAGAGGTTGCCGCCGCGATCCGCGCCGAGGGTGGCGAGGCCATCTTCGCACCTGCTGACGTCTCCGTGTCTGCCGAGGTCAAGACCGCCGTGAAAGCGGTCGAGGATGCCTTCGGGCCGATCCGGGTTCTCTTCAATCACGCCGGCATTCTTGCCGTAGGCCCCTTCCTCGAGACCGAAGAGGACGAGTGGGACCGGCTGATGGCCGTCAACGTCCGTTCGATGTTCCTGATGACCAAGGCCGTACTGCCCGGCATGCTGGCGGCCGGCGGCGGCAGCATCGTTTCTACCTCCTCGATCTCGGCCGTCGCGGCGACACCGATGGAAGTACTCTACGACACGACCAAGGGCGCCTGCCACATGTTCGCCCGCGCCATCGCCGTCGAGTTTCGCGATCGCGGCATCCGCTCCAACGCCGTCTGCCCCGGCTTCATCGCCACCGATCACGGCAAACGCGAACTGGTGGGCCTCGCCAAGCACGGCGTCGATGTCTCCGATGCCGCCATCGCCGCCCAGCAAGGCCGGATGTGCGATCCGATGGAAGTGGCGCAGGCCGCCCTCTTCCTCGCCAGCGACGAAGCGAGCTTCGTCAACGGGACGCATCTGTTTGTCGACAATTGCTTTACGGCGGTGTGAGCGAAAACCGAAAGAGTGAGGGGAAGAGCATGATGGAAGCAGGCGGTCACTGGCGGAACTGGGTCGGCAATCAATCGTGCATCGTGCGGCACAGGGGGGCGCCGGATAGCGAGGCGGCGCTGGCGGAAATGGTGCGGGAGGCGACGTCGAGCGGCCTGAACGTCCGCTGCGCCGGTTCCGGCCATTCGTTTACGCCGGTGGCGCTGACCAGCGGCCTGCATCTGACGCTCTCCGGCCTGCAGGGCATCACCAATATCGACACGGCGCGCAAGCGCGTTTCCGTCCACGCCGGCACGACGATCAACACGCTGGGCAAGGCCCTGAAGCGCAGCGGCCTGTCGATGATCAACCAGGGCGATATCGACAGCCAGGCGCTGGCCGGCGCGCTCACCACCGGCACCCATGGCACCGGCCTGAAGCTCGGCAACATGGCCTCCCAGATCGTCGGCATTCGGCTGGTGCAGCCCGATGGCAGCATCCTCGCCATCGACGACAGCGAGCCGGACATGCTGAACGCCGCCCGCGTTTCCATCGGCATGCTGGGCGTCATCTCCGAAATCACGTTGCAGGTGATGGACAGCTACAATCTGCATGAAAAACTCTGGCGCTGCACCTTCGACGAGTGCATGGAGCAGCATGACGACCTCGCCGCCAACCACCGACATTTCGGCTTCTTCTGGTGCCCGGTGCCGGAAAGCCGCCATTGCTATTGCCTGCCGGACACGTCATCGGTCTCGAC
>NZ_DATJDJ010000214.1:0-2123 GCF_035497515.1 Pararhizobium sp.
CACTCCAGCGAATGGAACCCTGTTTCATCGAGACTTTCCGGTGCCTGTCTGGAAAAAAGAGCGGCAGTCGCCTGCCGCCCGAGTTGGCCGTCTGGGAGGTTGTTATTCCTGGAATTCCGCGAGCACGGCCGCATATTTTTCCGCGAACTGCTCGGGTGTTTCGGATGGTGTCGCCCAATATTCCACGACCACGTCGGCCAGCGAATTCAGCATGTCTGCACCCGCGAGCCAGTCCGGCCCGGCCAATTGCTTGCCGGGATCTTTCAGGGCTTCAAGCCCGATCTTGGAGCAGGCATCGAGGCCGGACGTGTCGACATCGTTGCGGACCGGTATGGATCCCTTGAGATTGTTGAATTCCACCTGGACATCTTTGTCCAGCATCACCCTGGCCATCATGTCCTGCGCCCTGGCTCCGCTTTCGGACCTGGTTTCAGGCATGATGAAGACGTTGGAATCCATCAGGAAGTTTTGCTCGCCAAGACCGAGCACACAACCGTAGTCCTTTCCCGCGATCCAACCGGCGGATGTGAATTCGCCTTTCTCCCAGTCACCCATGATATGCATGGCGGCCTTGCCGGTAATCACCATCGAGGCGGCCTCGTTGAAGGAGCGGTTCGGCGAGCCGGGATCCGTATAGCTGCGCAGCTTGGCATATACCTCCGCCACGCGCTTGAATTCGGCCCCCTTGACGGCTTCCGGGTTCTTGTCGCGGAAGACCGACATATACAGGTCCCTGCCGCCGGCGCCGGCGAGAACGCCATTGAAGAGCTGGTGCTGTTGCCAGGCCTGCGCCCCGAAAGCCAGGGGGATGACGCCACCCTGCTGGAACTTGTCGGCGACAGCGAAGAAGTCCTCCCAGGTCTTCGGCTCCTCCACGCCAAACTTCTTAAACAGCGCCTTGTTGTACCACAGCCAGTTGGGGGTCTGCAGGTTGACCGGGACGGCATAGATGTGGCCGTCGCGGCTGACGGCAGCCAGAACGTCTGCAGGAAGAGACGCCTGCCAGCCTTCCGCGGCGGCGACATCGTCGAGGTTGCGCAAGAGGCCCTGATCGGCGAGCTCGCCAAACTGCTTGCCCGCATTCATCATCATCACGGTCGGAGGATTGCCTCCAACGATACGGTTGATGCCGGTCGGCTTCGCGACGTCGCCGTTAACGATGGCGTTATCGACCCACTCACCGCCGGCGGCCGAGAAGGCGTCCGCAAAGACTTTTACGGCCTTCGATTGCGACTGTGTCGTCCACCAATGAAGCACCTCGGCCTTTTCGGCCGCTCCCGCCGGCTGGATGGCGACCATGGCCAACATGCTGGCGCCCAAGAGCGCACGATATCTGCTCATCATCTGAAACTCCTCCCGATTGAAAGCCGTTCGCGGCGCCGTGCCGCGCGCCAGCCTCCGAACAACGATTGCAGACAAGGCTTCCTCCCCCTGTCTGTGTGCGACCATAATCTCCACGCGGTTTTCAAGTCAACAATAAGCGCAACAAAATTGCGGTAATATCAACTTGTTGTTATGTGGGCGCCTCTCACTGACCAAGTCCGAGAGCCCTGCGAATGCTGCGGAATAACAATTCAAATGTGAATTGCAGATATTCCCATAAGAATTGCAGTTGATGCTCTGCTTGTCAAGCGCGCAGGCGCGCCCGCGCACCTGCGCTATTTCCGCCTGCGATCGTGGAGTGAAAAGGTAAGGCGGCCGAATTTCGACTATGGTCAGCTGGTCGCGGCCAGCATCCTCGTGCGCCAATCTGTTGAGCCGGCACGGGCCGTGGATTCCCGTTCGATGATTTCCGACACCAGTGCCAGTCTGACCGGCGGACGCTTGCGTGCGTCGGCGCTGGTCAGCCGTTCGCTGATACAACGAACCATGGCGGCGCCCATTTCGACCTGGGGGGTTCGAACTGTCGTCAGTCGCGGCGAGACATGGAGTGCGGACGCAAAATCGTTGAAGCCGACCACCGAGATTTCTTCCGGCACACGAACGCCGAGGCGCAGCAGTTCGGAAACGACGGTGATTGCGATGCCGTCATGGGCGCAGAACAGCGCGGTCGGAGATTTTCCCGATCGTAGATAGGTCAGAAAGGTGCCACGGAAGCCTGCCGATTCGTCAAACACGATGTC
>NZ_DATJDJ010000215.1:0-6272 GCF_035497515.1 Pararhizobium sp.
TTTGCGTTCCGCGACCTTTACCGAGCGGTTTTCCTCAACCGTGACCACGGGATTTCGCGAGAGATAGTCTTCGACGACCTCCCAGATCGGCGGTCCCTCGGTCGCCTCGTTGATCGAGGCCCAGCCCGCCACCGCATATTCTTTGGATGCGTCGATCGCTTCGCCGGTCTTCAGCAGCGTCATCTGCGAAATGCGCGAGCCGATGGCCGCATCGGGATCGATGGCATAGCCCATGCCGCCGACGCGCACCATGTCGCCGCCCTGCTGATAATAGGGGTCCTTGTTGAAGAGGTTGTCGGCGACGTCTTCAAGCACATCCTTCAGCACCTGCCCTGTCATCATGTTGCGATAGGCGCTCGGATAGGTCATCGAGCAGGCATTGTGCACGTCTTCAACGGTAATCTTCTGCCCGGGCAGGACGGAGGTGCCCCAGCGGAAGCCCGGCGAAAGCGCGATGTCCGCTTCGCGGACGTCCATCAGCGCCTGGCAGATGAGATCGTCGAAGGTACCATTGAAGTTTCCGCGGCGATAGAGAAGGCTTTCGCAGGTTGCGAGTTCGCGTGATAGCTCCGCCTGATAGGGTGCGCGGATATCGGCCACAAGCTTGGCCATGTCCGGGTCCGGCGTGATGACATCGGAAAAGACGGGGATCAGCCGGTGGCGATAGCCCTTGAGGGCGCCGTCACGCACGTCGAGATCGAGCCGGCTCACGAACTTGCCGTGCGATCCCGAGGCGATCACCAGCGTCTTGCCGACGATGACCGGCTCGGGGATGGCGTCGTGGGTGTGGCCGGTCAGGATGATATCGATACCCGACACGCGTTCGGCCAGTGCCCGATCGACGTCGAAACCGTTATGCGAAAGCAGGACGATGATATCGGCCCCGTCGGCCCGCGCGGCTTCCACATTCTTGACGATCTGCTCCTCGCGAATGCCGAAGGACCAGTTGGGGAACATCCAGCGGGGATTGGCGATCGGGGTATAGGGGAAGGCTTGGCCGATGACGGCGATCTTCGCGCCGCCCTTCTCGAAAATCTTGTAGGCCTCGAAGGCGGGCTCGTCCCACTCGGCGTCGAAGATGTTTCCGCCGAGAAAGGGGAACGGCAGGCTCTCGATGATTTCGTTGACGCGGTCGGTGCCGTAGGTGAATTCCCAATGGCCGGTCATCGCGTCGGGCGAAAGCGCGTTCATCGCATCGACCATGTCCTGACCCTTGGTCTGGTAGGAGGTATAGCTGCCCTGCCAGGTATCGCCGCCATCCAGAAGCAGAACATCCTCGCCGCGTTCGGCGCGCACGCGCTTGACGATCGTGGCGATCCGGTCGAGCCCGCCCATCTTTCCGTAGGTGCCGGCAAGGGCCGTGAAATCCTCGGATGTCATGGCATAGGCGTCAGGTGTGCCGGGCTTGATATTGTAGAGCTTCAGGAAGTCGGCGCCGCTGACATGCGGGGGCAGGCCAGCCACCGCCCCGACACCGAGATTGACCGAGGGTTCGCGAAAATAGACAGGCACAAGCTGGGCATGGATATCGGTGATGTGGAGGATCGTCACATTACCCAGCGTATCGAAATCGAGAAGATCGTCTTCCGAAAGCGCCTGCTGTGCCGCCACCCGCGACCACTGGCCTGCAAGCCCGGAGCCAAGGACCGCGGAGAGAGCCGCACCGGCCATGAGCATTTCGCGTCGTGAGAGCATAGCATATCCCTTACCGGGAGGCCGGCGCCCGTCCTCCCTTCATTATTGCAGCAAATGCGTTGGACGCGGCTACTGCCGCACCGACGGCGTTTCGACGGAAAGGCCGGTGCCGCGCCATGTGACATAGACCTCCAGCGCCATGAGCTCATCCGAGAAGGCTTTCGGCACCTCGGCGCGCGTATCGCGGATGCAGCCGCGGAAGCGATTGTGCAGTGAGACCATGCCGCCGGTGTTGAAACGGTAGGTCGGGAAACCATTGGCCTGGCCCTGGCTCAAATGGTCGGCACGGATGAACTTGCCCAGGCTCTTTTCATGACAGGAGGCACAGGAGAAATCCAGCTGGCCGGTCCGCGTATAGTAGAGCTCCTTGCCCTTGTCCCACCAGGACTGCATTTCGCCCTGCGCGAGGTCGATCTGCAAGGGCATGCCGAGCGACTGGTGCTTGATATAGGTCGTCAACGCCTTCTGGTCTTCGTCGTCGAACTTGTAGGGCTCGGCGCCCATGTTTTCCGTGCGACAGTCGTTGATCTTCAGCTCGATGTTGAAGGGTTTTTTAGCCTTGGCATCCCATTTCGGAAAATGCGCGCCGACCCCCTTCATCGTTTCGGATGCGTCGTTGTGACAGGAGGCACAGGACTTGCCCATCGAGCCGTCAACCGTGTTCCAGATTTCCTCGCCCCGCTCGACGGACAGCATACCCGGATTTGCGAAGGAGTCGGCCTGCGTCGCGCGCGTTTCCGCTTCGCGGAACAGCCAGCCGGAAAGCAGCTCATCGAACGGATGGCCTTCGGGCGCCTTGGCGCGCGTCACGATCTCCGTGCCGTCGATGATCAGCTTTTCATCGACCGGATCGGCATAGGCGCTGACCGCGGCGGCGGAGATTACCGACACACAAGCCAAAAGCACGACGGACAATTTCTTCATGGTTACCCCTCCCAAGATAACGGCGCCGACGGGCCTGCCTCGCCAGACTGGAATGCCGCCCGCGCCGCCAGAACGACGCAGGCGCTGTTGATCAGCTCACGGTGATCTTCTGCTCGTCGGTGTAGACGGAGCCGTCATCGTCCGTCCAGGTGAAGGTGAAAGCTCCGCTCTCTGTTAGCTTGGCGCTGAATTCGAAATACGGGTTTGCCGAAATGGCGGGGTCGATGTCACACGAGAACACCGGCGCTCCATTGAAATCGCAGGCGAACTTGTTGATGATCTTGCGCGGGATGAGGTTTCCCTCCTTGTCCTTGCGCTGACCGGATTCCATTTCGTGGCTGATCAGGGTCTTGATCGTCACCAGTTCGCCGACCTTCGCCTCTTTCGGCACCTTGATGCGCGGCTTCGGTTTTGCTGCCATGGATATTCTCCCTCAGATATGATTGCCGTCAGCCGCCGCAGCCGCCGATTGTTACCTTGACTTCCTTCTTGTCCATGAACACCGAGCCGTCGGCCATCTTCGCGATGGCGATGACGTTCTGCGTCTTGGCCAGCCGCATGCGGGTCGTCGCCGCTGCGGTGCCGCTCAAGGCGGTGAAATGGAAGGTCGCCACGTCGGGATTGGGATTGCCCTCGGCAAGGATCAGTACCGACTGAACCATGTCGCCGTCGGTCATCGCGCTCTCGACCGCGACCGAGATCGGAACGGTGTTGCCGTTCTCGGCGATTTCCGGCGCGGTGAGGGTGATCTTGCCGGTCGCCGGCATCTTGCCGCCCGCGAAGTCCATGATCATCTTCTCGGTCGCCGGCGCATCGGCGAAGGCAAACCGAGTGCCCGTCGCGGAAACCAGTGCGATACCGGCCGTAAGCCCGAGCACCTGTCGCCTGTTCATCTTCATGAATCGTCTCCTATGGTGAAAGTCTAGTTGGTCTCTTTGAGGGTCTGGAGATAGGCAACGACATCCTCGACCTGCTGCGCGGTCAGGATCGTCTTGCCGACCAGGTCCTCACGAACCCTGACCCCCACATCGAGACTGTAGAAGGCCGGCATGACCGTCTCCTTCGTAAACACGTGCTTGGCATTGACGACGATCGCCCGAAGCTCCGTGGCCGACCAACGGTCCGCAACGCCATCGAGCGCCGGGCCGACATCACCATGGAACTGTTCCTTGGCGAGCGGCGTGACGGCATGGCAGGCAAGACAGTTGCCGAGACTGCGGCTGGCCAAAATCTTTGCGCCCTCTTCGGGATTGCCCGCAACGCCGGTCAGCGACTGTTCGACCGTCATATCCTGAAACTTGACGTCGGCAGGAGCGATCTCGGCGCCAATCGCGGTTTGGCTGCCGAAGAGCGCGGTCACCGCGAGACAGATCCAGACTTGTTTCATGCCATGAGTCCTCCCAAACTCCCCGGACCGGGATACCGGTCCGCTCCTCCGATTTGAACGATAGCGCCACGCCGGAAATCCATCAATAGAAAAATATAAATTTTTGCATATGTCAGCAAAAGGACGGTCCCTCATTCGCCCTGTCCAAGCCGACCCTCGTCACGAAGCTGCTGGATGATCCGGGCGTGATAGATCTGGAAGTGCTCTTCGCCCTCATAGCCTTTTTCCTTCACCCAGCGGAACATGTTGAGGAAGGTCCATTTGCCGAAAGCGCCCGGCATGGTGGCGACGGCGGCCTTGGCGACCGACACGCCTTCCGGCGCGTCCTCGGGCAAAAAGACGATGGTCGGCGTGAAGACGTAGCCCCATTTGCGGGCGGCGCTCTTTTCCGTCAGGGTCTCGCCATCGAGATCGGTCACCTCTTCATCGCCGAACATATTGTACTGGACGAGCATGAAATTGGTCTCGATATAGTCGCGCACCTCCGGGTCGGCGAGGATTTTCTCGTGCATCTCGCGGCAATAGATGCAGCCGCGCTGTTCGAAGGTGATCGCCAGCCGCTTGCCCTGCGCCTTCGCGTCGGCGATGTCTTCGGCAATGTCGCGGAAGGTGATGGTGAACCAGTCCTCCTTGTGAAGGCCATCCTCGCCGATTTCGGCGGATGCCGCGGGCCATACGGCGCCCGCCAGGAAAAGACATGTCACGAACACGAATTTCAACATCGCGGGCTCCTATCCGATTGTCTGGAAAATTGGGAAAGTCTCGAGCAGCCAGTATGAGATCGTCGCCATCTGGCCGGTAATGAACAGCAGTCCGGTAACGACCAGAAAGAGACCGAGCACGATTTCGACCTTGCGCATATGCCGGCGGAAACGTGTGGCCCAGCCGAGGAACCGGCTGGCAAAGACCGCCGAGGCGATAAACGGAATGCCGATGCCGAGCGAATAGGCGGCCAGCAACAGGCTGCCCCGCGCCGCTGATCCTTCCCCTCCCGCAACGAACAGGATCGCCGCCAGGACCGGCCCGACGCAGGGCGTCCAGCCGAAGGCGAAGGCAAGCCCCATCAGATAGGCGCCCGCCAATCCGGCTGGCTTGTCGGTAACCTGCACCCGCGCCTCGCGATAAAGCAGTCCGATCTGGAAAACCTTCAGGAAATGCAGGCCCATGATGATAATGACCACGCCGGCGGCCACCGACAGGATGTCGAAATATTGCGCGATGGTCTTGCCGACGAGGCTTGCCGTCGCGCCAAGCGCCACGAATACGGTGGAAAAGCCCGCGACGAACAGGATCGCGGCGAGGATGATTCTCCGCCGGTCGGCCGCCTGGGGCTCTGTGTCACGCAAGCGGTCGAAGCTGACGCCAGCGAGCCAGGCGAGATAAGGCGGCACAATCGGAAGCACGCAGGGCGATACGAAGGACAGGAGCCCCGCCAGAAACGCACCGCCTACGCTGACATCAAGCATTCGATCCCTCCCAAGGACAGGCGCAACGCGCACCATGCATTGCCATATGTATTCAGAAAATGCTATATATTGCAATCGATGAACGTGTCGTGGTGTCGATCCTTTGCGTATCCTTGCCTTCCTTCTGTTTCTGGGCGCCGCTGCAACCGCAGGACCGGTTGCGGCAGCCGAATTGCTGATGCTGGAAAAGCCGGGTTGCAGCTGGTGCGCGCGTTTCGATGCGGAAATCGCGCCGGCCTGGCCGAAGACGCCGGAAGGCAGGCGCGCGCCGCTTCGCCGCGTCGACATCACCGAAACCTGGCCGGCCGATCTTACCGATGTGCAGAAGGAAAGATTCACCCCCACTTTCGTCCTGATGAATGACGGTGTCGAGGTAGGGCGCCTGCGGGGTTATGTCGGAGATGAATTCTTCTGGTTTGCGATTGGTGAATTGCTTGCGAAGCTCCCTTGAGAATGGACACGCCATGGCTCTTTCTGCCAATGTGCCTCTTCCGGAAGACTTAGAAGGAAATAGCGAATGAGCCTTCCACAGTTGAACGCATTGCAGACGCCCGAAGAGCGGGAAAAGCTCTTTGCCCAGGCGCGCAAGGCGAGCGAACTGCTCAAGGCATTGTCACATGAGGATCGCCTGCTGATTCTTTGCCTCCTGACGGAAGGCGAAAAGTCGGTCTCGGAACTGGAAGACACGATGGGCATGCCGCAGGCGGCGGTTTCCCAGCAACTGGCGCGACTGCGGTTCGACCGGCTCGTGACCACCCGCCGGGACGGCCGGGTCATCTATTATTCCCTTGCAAGCAAAG
>NZ_DATJDJ010000216.1:0-17424 GCF_035497515.1 Pararhizobium sp.
GATCGGAATGACGTTCGGCAGTTCGATGATACGGCCGACCGACGTATTTCGGTCGGCGCCGACATCCATCAGATAGGCGGTGACGGCGGCGCGCAGGCGGATGAATTCGAGGTCAGAGTTCATTTCGGCGCGGATGCGCGGACGCGGAAGGGCCACGTCGAAGCTGGGGCCGAGCGTTGCGTTTGGACCGGGCGTCAGCGGAATGATGCGGTCAGCCAGCAGGATCGCCTCATCGACATCATTGGTGACGAGGATGATCGTCTTCTTCTCCTGCTCGGAGATCGCGGCAAATTCGTCCTGCAGCTTCGACCGGGTCAGTGCGTCCAGCGCCGAAAGGGGTTCGTCCATCAGCAGCACGTCCGGCTGCATCGCCAGAGCCCGTGCCACGGCGACGCGCTGGCGCATACCGCCGGAAAGTTCGGCCGGTTTGCGATCTTTTGCGTGGGCGAGGCCGACCATGCCGACATAGCGCGAAACGATCTCCCTGCGCTGCGTCCTGCTCTTCGCCTTGAAGACGCTGTCGACGGCGAGCGACACGTTCTGATCGACCGTCAGCCAGGGCATCAGGGAATAGGATTGGAACACGACGCCGCGTTCCGGGCCGGGACCGGTGACTTGCCTGTCGTTGAAGAGAACGGCGCCCGAATCCGGCTTGATAAGGCCGGCGAGGAGGGAGATCAGGGTGGTCTTGCCCGCGCCGGAGAAGCCGACGATGGCAACGAACTCGCCCTTCTTCACCTTCAGATCGACGTTCGAGAGAACGTCGTTGCGGCTCTTGCCCTGGCCGTAGGATTTCGAGATGCCGCTGAGTTCGAGAATGGTCATCATCGTTCCCTTATCGATTGGTCGAGAAGGTGAAGGCGGACTGGAGCGCGAACATGATGCGATCGAGCGCAAAGCCGATGATGCCGATGGTCAGAACGGCGACCATGATGCGGGCAAGCGAAGTTTCGGAGCCGTTCTGGAATTCGTCCCAGACGAACTTTCCAAGACCCGGGTTCTGCGCCAGCATTTCGGCAGCGATCAGAACCATCCAGCCGACGCCGAGCGCCAGCCGCAGGCCGGTGAAGATCAGTGGCAGGGCGGACGGCAGGACCAGCTTGCGGACCGTCGTTGCGGTCGAAAGCTGCAGAACCTTGCCGACATTGACGAGATCCTTGTCGATCGACGCGACGCCAAGCGCGGTGTTGATCAGTGTCGGCCACAGGGAACAAAGGGTGACGGTGACGGCCGAGATCACCAGCGATTTCGGCAGCATGTCGGACGGGTTCACGTAGAGCGCCGAGACGATCATGGTGACGATCGGCAGCCAGGCGAGCGGCGAGACCGGCTTGAAGAGCTGAATCAGCGGGTTGATCGCGCCATTGATGGTGCGTGACAGGCCGGAGGCGATGCCGAGCGGGATGGCGATGATGCTGCCGAACAGGAAGCCAAGACCGACGGTGAGCAGCGACGTCAGGATCTGGTCGAGATAGGTCGGCTTGCCGGTATAGCTGCGGTGCTTGACCTCGTCAGGCTTGCCTTCGGCGACGAGCTTTGCGTTGCGCTCGTCCTGACGCTGGTAGAAAGCACCGGCCTTTTCGCGCTCGGCGAAATGGTCCTGCCACAGCACGCCCGCTTGCTCGAAGACCTCGACCGGGCCGGGAACCGCCCCGAGCGATGTCTTGACCGTCGGCGCGAGAACGCCCCAGGCGACAAGGAAGAAGAGGATGCCGGCAAGCGGAATGACCAGGGTCTTGCGGATTTCCGCCATCTGCTCGCGGACGCTGTCGCCGGCGGCGATCCTCAGGAGCGGCGTCACCCAGCCGAGCCCGAGAATATTGAGCCAGGTGGCGGCCTTGTTGATGTGCTGGAAGAGGCGTTCCCGGCGCATGGCGCTATCGGGCTTGCCGGTATCGATGCCGTCTGTTGCGTGGGTCATCTATGCTTGCCTTATAGGTATCGGGAAAGGTGGGTCAGCCGCCGACGATCTCGGAGCCTTCGACTTTCTGCTGGCCCTTGAGGCCGAGTTTCAGCGAGTCGATGTAGGCGTTCGGTGTCTTGCCGTCGTAGCTGACGCCATCGATGAAATCGGCGGTGGCCGGCTTGTAGCCGTCGCTGCTCCAGGGGAAGTCGGCATCCTTGGCCTTGCCTTCCTCGACCAGCATCCTGGCGGCCTTCAGGTAGAGGTCCGGCTTGTAGACGGACTTGGCCGTTTCGGCGTACCAGGCGTCGTCCTTGAATTCGGGGATCTGACCCCAGCGGCGCATCTGCGTCAGGTACCAGATGGCGTCGGAATAGAAGGGATAGGTGGCGTTGTAACGGAAGAAGACGTTGAAGTCCGGCACCTCGCGCTTGTCACCCTTCTCGTATTCGAAGGTTCCCGTCATCGAGTTGGCGATGACCTTGGCATCGGCGCCGACATATTCCTTGCGAGAGAGGATTTCGACAGCTTCGGCGCGATTGGCATTGTTGTTCTCGTCGAGCCACATGGCGGCGCGGATCAACGCCTTGGTCAGGGCCAGCGTCGTGTTGGGGTTCTGCTCGACGAATTCCTCGGTCAGGCCGAACACCTTTTCCGGATTGTTCTTCCAGATCTCGTAGTCGGTGACGACGGGCACGCCGATGCCCTTGAAGACGGCG
Organism: Pararhizobium sp.; assembly: GCF_035497515.1. Classification (GTDB taxonomy): domain Bacteria; phylum Pseudomonadota; class Alphaproteobacteria; order Rhizobiales; family Rhizobiaceae; genus Pararhizobium. The sequence goes on from NZ_DATJDJ010000216.1 coordinate 2,623, forward strand.
GCCTGGTTCCAGGGTTCGCCGACCGAATAGCCGAGGATCGTTCCGGCTTCGAGCGTTGCCGGCATCTGCGGCGGTGGCGTCACCGAGAGAAGGGCGTCACCCATGATCTGGCCAGAGACATCGGCCGGCGAATAGTAGCCGGGATTGATGCCACCGGAGGCGAGCCAATAGCGCAGTTCGTAATTGTGGGTGGAAACCGGGAAGACCATGCCGAGATTGAACGGCTTGCCGTCTGCCTTGAACGTGTCGACGACGGGCTTCAGCGCATCGGCCTTGATCGGGTGTGCCGGCTTGCCGTCCGCGCCGGTCGGCACGTTCGGCTTCATCATGTCCCAGATCGCGTTGGAAACAGTGATGCCGTTGCCGTTGAGGTCCATGGAGAATGGCGTGACGATAGGCGCCTTGGTGCCATAGCCGATCGTCGCGGCAAGCGGCTGGCCGGCCAGCATGTGGGCGCCATCCAGTTCGCCGGTGATGACGCGGTCGAGCAGCACCTTCCAGTTGGCCTGCGGCTCGAGCGTGACATAGAGGCCCTCGTCTTCGAAGAAGCCCTTTTCATAGGCAATGGCCAGCGGCGCCATGTCGGTGAGCTTGATGAAGCCGAGCTTCAGTTCGTCCTTTTCGAGCGACAGAGTTTCAGCGGAGGTGTGCGTGGCAAAGACGCTGATCGTCAGGGCGGAACAGATGGTCGCCATTCGGTTGAGCAATGTCTTCATGGCATCCGTCAATGTCTCGGTCATCTGTCAGTCCCCTTGGGCTGTGGGAAAATGGACAATAAAAAACGCCGCTCGGAGATTGCGCCTTCAGGATGATCTCCATCCCGGACTGCAAAAACCTTGCGACGTCGGTGTCACTGCGAGCCCATGTCTGCGGGCTCGACTTGCTACGATCGCCATTGACCGTTGCGATTCATGTCATGCAATGCGCATGCCAGTTTTGAGGGGAAATGTTATGGTATTGAAATAAAAGAGATTTTTGTCGTTTCTGGATGGGGGATTAAAATTTGACCATTCCGGCTTTTTGCAAAATTTTTTGGCGTTTGCTTTTGCGTCGCCGATTTGGCAGGGGAAATTTTGTGCAATGCAAAATTGCCTGGCATCAGATTTCGTCGCGTGACCGGTCTTCCCGCGTCTCGGCCTTGACCGGAAAAGCGGCAATGTAAGTGGCCATGGCATGGGGGTCGAAAACCTGGCCATCCAGGAAACGGTCGCCTTCCGTCTCGCCCTCGATCCGCACGGTCGCATCCGTGGGTGTCGCCCCTGGGCCGAGGGCGAGGCGGTAGATGTCGGGCCGATAGGCGGCGGCGGCAGCGGTCATGCCTTCCGGCGAAAGCTCCGTCTGCCCCCAGCGCACCATCTGGCTGTAGATCCAAAGCGCCTGGCTTGGGCGTGGATAGTTGGCTGCGCCGGCGTGGAAGGTGAAATAGTCGGTGATGACACGCTTGTTGCCTTCGCTGTCGAGGTTGAACTCGCCTGCCAGGACCCGGCGGATGATGTCGATCGGGGCAGCGATATAACGGCTATCGGCCAAGACCTCGGACAAGGCGTCATGGTTGGTGGGGTTGTCGCACCAGCGGGCCGCGGCATCGAGCGCGACGATCAGGCGGGACACGGTTTCGGGGCGGGTCTCAGCCCAATCCGGCCGCATGCCGATGACCTTTTCCGGAGCTGAAGGCCAGATGTCCTGCTTGACGGCAACGATGCGGCCGGTGCCGCGCTCGGAGGCGACCATGTTCCAGGGGGCGCCGACACAGAAACCGTCGATGGCACCCGCAGCCAGTGCGTCGGAGGTCATCGGCGGCGGCACGACGACGAGCTTGACGTCGTGGTCCGGATCGATGCCGCCAGCTGCCAGCCAGTAGCGGACTTCGTAATTATGGGAGGAGAAGGGATAGGTGACGCCGAGCGTCGGCAACGCTTCGCCACGCGCCCTGATGCCTTCGATCACCTTGGCCAGCGCTCGGGCGTTTTCCAGCGCGCCGGCGGTCTCGGTTATGCCCGCCCCCTGCCGCATGCGGGCGTAGAGCCGGGTCGAAAGCGTAATGGCGTTGCCGCCGCGACCGAGCGAAAAGGGGGTGATCGTCGGCGAGGGGTTGGAGCCGAGCCCAAGCATCGAGGCGACCGGCATGGGCGACAGCATGTGGGCGATGTCGAATTGCCGGAAGGCGAGCCTGTCGCGGATATTGGCCCAGGAAACGTCCCGGACGAGATCGAGCAGAATGCCTTCCTTCCGTGCAAAGCCGAATTCGGCGGCGGCGATGAGGACGGAGGCATCGACGAGCGGAATGAAGCCGGCGCGCAGCGTGCGCGGACCTTCAGCAGTCAGCCGCCCCGGTGCCGCGAGATGGCTGTTGCCGCTGCGCGGGCCGCCGGTCGGATCCGTGGATTTTGTCGTCATGTTCACTCCGCTGCCTCCCCGGGCATGCCGACCATCACATCAACAGCCCTGCAGCGGTGACGACGCTTTGGGCGATGTCGGACAATTTCTTCTTCTCGTTCATGGCGGTCTGGCGCAGCAGCGCATAGGCCTGCTCCTCCGAAAGGCCGCGCATCTTCATCAGGATGCCTTTGGCGCGCTCGACGATCTTGCGTTCTTCCAGTGCCGACTTGGCGTCCGCCAGTTCCCGCTGCAGCCGGGAAAAGGCGTTGAAGCGGCTGACGGCCATGTCGAGGATCGGCTTGACGCGCTCCTTCTTCAGGCCGTCGACGATATAGGCCGACACGCCGGCATCGACGGCGGCCTCGATGGAGGCGGTGTCGGAGCGATCGACGAACATGGCGATCGGCCGACTGAGCGTGCGCGTTAGCTGGAACAGATGCTCCATCATGTCCCGATTGGGATTTTCGAGGTCGATGAAGATGACGTCCGGTTGCAGCGTCTCGATGATCCGGGCGATGCCGTTGACCTCGTTCACGACGGTGACCCTGGCGTGGCCTGCTTCACGCAATCCTTCCTCGATGATGGACGCGCGAATCGCGTTTTCATCGATTACAAGAATGGTGAGGTCCAAATAAGCCATGGCGCATACATGACGCAGCGCAGCAAACTTGGCAATGCCTATAATTACAGCGATTCCTGTTGTGAATTAAAAATTAGGCAAATGGCTTGGCGTCAGTGATTCAGCGTGCTTTTTTCGATATGCTGTTTTATCGGATGGAAAAGGGTGGCTTACGGTAAGAGGGATCGTAAGGGCGGAGAGGCTTCGCAGTCGGGGGTAGGACGTGCATCAGGATATGGCTTTGGTAACGACCGTTGCGGTCAGCTTCGTGCTGGCGGCGGCCTTTGGCTACTGTGCCGATCGGCTTCGCTTGCCGCCGCTTGTCGGATATCTGGTGGCCGGCATCATGATCGGTCCGTTCACGCCGGGCATTGCCGCCGATAGCGCCATGGCGGCGCAACTGGCGGAAATCGGCGTGATCCTGCTGATGTTCGGCGTTGGCCTGCATTTTTCCGCGTCCGACCTGATCGCTGTGCGCGGCGTCGCCATTCCCGGCGCCATCGGCCAGATCGTCCTTGCAACGCTGCTCGGCATTGGTCTCACCACGCTCTGGGGCTGGAGCCTCGGCGCCGGCCTCGTTTTCGGTCTCAGCATATCCGTTGCCAGCACCGTCGTGCTCCTGAAGGCGCTGGAGGAGCGAAACCTGGTCAATTCGCCGAATGGGCGCGTCGCCATCGGATGGCTGATCGTCGAGGACCTGGCCATGGTTCTGGCGCTTGTCCTGTTGCCAATCGTGGCGCAGGTGCTGGGCGATCATGACGCGGTCAGTTCCCATGGCGTGGCGGCCAGTGGCGGCACGGAAATCATGCTGACCATCGTCATGACGGTGGTGAAGCTCGCGGCCTTCGCGGCACTTGCGATCATTCTCGGTCCCCGGATCGTGCCCTGGATCCTGACGCTGGTCGCCCGCACCGGCTCGCGCGAACTGTTCACGCTGACGGTTTTGGCGACCGCCGTGGGACTTGCCTTCGGATCGGCGGCGATCTTCGGCGTCTCCTTCGCGCTCGGCGCGTTCTTCGCCGGCGTTATCATGAGCGAATCGCATCTCAGCCATCGGGCGGCCGCCGATTCGCTGCCGCTGCAGAATGCCTTTTCGGTGCTGTTCTTCGTCTCCGTCGGCATGCTGTTCAATCCATACATCCTGATCCGCGAGCCGCTGGAGGTCCTCGCGATCCTGGCGCTGATCACGCTCGGCAAATCGGTCATCGCCGTCGGCGTCGTCCTGTTTCTGCGTTATCCGGTTTCGATGGCGCTAACGGTCGGGGCGAGCCTCGGGCAGATCGGTGAATTTTCCTTCATCGTGGCGGGGCTCGGCATTTCGCTCGGCCTCTTGTCGCAGGAAGGGCATGACCTCATTCTCGCCGGCGCCATCCTGTCGATCACGCTCAATCCGATGCTCTTCTGGGCGGCCGGCAAGCTCAAAACCATGCTCGGCACGGTCGCCCCGACCTTCGTCGCCACCCATGGCGCGCGCAAACTGGCGGTGCTCAGCCGCGATCTCGATATCGTCAAGGCGCGGGTAGAGGAAAAGGAGAGCCAGCAGCAACTGAAAAAGCAGCAACTGGTCAGCACCTTCCCGCTGTTCTCGCAGGTGGACGAGCATGCGCTGGAGGAACTGCTTCTCCTGTTCCGGCCTGCATCCGCCGCTCCGGGCGACAAGGTGATCCGTGCCGGAGAGCGGGGTGACGCGATGTATTTCATTGCCGCCGGCACCGTCGAGGTCCGCCTGGAGGCCGGCTCGGTTCCGCTGGAGGCAGGTGCGTTCTTCGGCGAAATGGCGCTTCTGAGCGGCGGCCTGCGCACGGCTGACGTGATCGCTGTCGATTTCTGCCAGTTCCTCAAGCTCGACCGGCGCGACTTCAACATGTTCATGGCGCGCCATCCTCGCCTCCGCGCCGTCGTGAGCGACATGGCCCGTGAGCGAAAACAGATGAATGTCGTCCGCGAGGCGAATGGCAGCGCTGCGGACTGAAACTTGCGCGGTTTTGGCCGGAATGCAATTTTCACCGAAAAACCCGTCGGGATTGGCAACAATCGACATGCGGCTATGATGTAGACTTTTCAGGTCACATCGAAGCCGGAGACCGCCATGACCGCGCCGCATCCTTCCAAGACCCATATCGGCAACCACAAACTCCATCCCGAAACGCTGATGCTGAATTTCGGCTATGATCCGGAACTCTCCGAAGGCGCGGTCAAGCCACCGGTTTTCCTGACCTCGACCTTCGTCTTCAAGTCTGCGGAAGAGGGGCGCGACTTCTTCGACTTCGTCTCCGGGCGGCGCGAACCACCGGCGGGCACGGCGGCGGGGCTCGTCTATTCCCGCTTCAATCACCCCAACAGCGAGATCGTCGAGGATCGTCTGGCGGTGTATGAACGCACCGAAAGCTGCGCGCTGTTTTCCTCCGGCATGTCGGCGATCGCGACAACGCTCTTGGCCTTCGTTCGTCCGGGCGACGCGATCCTTCATTCGCAGCCGCTCTATGGGGGAACGGAGACACTGCTTGCGAAAACCTTTCTGAACATGGGGGTCGCGGCGGTCGGGTTTGCTGATGGCGTCAATGAAGAGAGCGTGCAATCGGCGGCAGATACGGCGATGGCAAAAGGTCGGGTCTCGATGATCCTGATCGAGACGCCGGCCAATCCGACCAACAGTCTGGTCGATGTCGCCATGATTCGCCGCATCGCCGACAGGATCGGCAGGGCGCAGGGGCATACGCCTGTCATTGCCTGCGACAATACCCTGCTCGGGCCTGTGTTCCAGCGGCCGATCGAACAAGGCGCGGATATTTCGCTCTATTCGCTGACCAAATATGTCGGCGGCCATTCCGATCTGATCGCCGGCGCGGCGCTTGGCTCGAAGGCCGTGATGAAGCAGGTCAAGGCGCTGCGCGGTGCGATCGGCACGCAACTCGATCCGCATTCCTGCTGGATGCTCGGCCGCTCGCTGGAAACGCTGTCGATTCGCATGGAAAAGGCCAACCGCAATGCGCTGGAAGTGGCGAATTTCCTCAGAGATCATCCGAAGGTCGAAGGCATCCACTATCTGCCCTATCACGATCCGCAGTCGCCGCTCGGCAAGACGTTCGCGGTGCAATGCACCGGCGCCGGCTCGACCTTTTCCTTCGATATCCGTGGCGGCCAGCCGGCATCGTTCCGGTTCCTCAATGCCCTGCAGATCTTCAAGCTGGCGGTCAGTCTCGGCGGCACGGAATCGCTTGCCAGCCACCCGGCCAGCATGACCCATTCCGGCGTGCCGGTCGATGTGCGTGAGCGTATCGGCGTCCTGGAATCCACCATCCGCCTGTCGATCGGCATCGAGCACCCTGATGACCTGATCGCCGACCTGACCATGGCGCTCGACGCGGCATGACAGGCGTTTTTCTTATTTTTCGTTGTGTCTTGAAACGGTTACATTGATGCGCCATATTCCATCCATGGAATTCGTTTCCAGCGGTTGACCACGGATGTACTGGCAGCTGTTGTCGAGACGGGTCGGAGAGGTCGGGTTTTCACCCGGCCTTTTTCTTTGGGCGAACCATTTTCTGCGCTTTGAGAAATGGCCTCGTCGGGACGGCTCGAAGAATGGTGATCCCAATTGGATTCGAACCAATGGCCTCAGGATTAGGAATCCTGCGCTCTATCCTGCTGAGCTATGGGACCGACCGGAAGAACCCATACAAAAGGCGCGGGCTTTAGCCAAGTGTTTTTCCGTCCGGGCTGCCGCTGCTTTGCCCCGCGCATGCTTTTTCTGCGGCGCATCGGCGTGGGGCTGGCGCCGGATGCTTTTCCGATGTTAAGCAGGATGCGGCGTAACGGGGAGGAGACCCGTCCGTTACGGTGCCGCCTAACAACAAGACGCACAAGAGTTTGATCCAGCATGTTCATTGGAATTGATTGGGGCGGCACGAAAATGGAAGTCATCGCGCTCGACCGCGATGGCGCAACAAGGGCAAGGCACCGGATCGCCACGCCGACCAGCGGTTACGACGCCTGCGTGCGCGCCGTGCAGGATCTGGTCGCGACGGCCGAGCAGATGGCCGGCGAACGCGGCACCGTCGGCATCGGCATTCCCGGCAGCCCCAATCCGCGCACCGGGATCGTGCGCAATTCCAACGCCGTGCTTTTGAACGGTCAGCCGCTTGGCCGCGACCTTGCGGCGGCGCTCGGTCGCGAGGTGCGGCTTGCCAATGATGCCAATTGTCTCGCCGTGTCCGAGGCGGTGGATGGCGCGGGCAAGGACGAGCACACGGTGTTCGGCATCATCGTCGGCACCGGCCATGGCGGTGGCCTGGCCATCGGCAAGCATGTGCATGCCGGTTATCAGGGCGTTGCCGCCGAGATCGGCCATTACCCCTTACCCTGGATGACGCGCGAGGAATATCCCGGCCACAAGTGCTGGTGCGGAAAACACGGCTGCCTCGACATGTATGCCTGCGGCACCGGCGTGGAACTGGACTACCGCACGACGACGGGCATCGACCGACGCGGCCGCGACATCATCGCCGACAAGCGCAACGGCGAGCCGGTGGCGACCGCCGTTTACCAGCGTTTCGTTGACCGGCTGGCGCGCAGTCTGGCGCTGCTCACCAATGTCGTCGATCCGGATGTCTTCGTACTGGGTGGCGGCATGTCGAATGTCGATGAAATCTACGACGAATTGCCGGACCTGATCGTCAAATACATTTTCGGAGACAGCTTCGAAACGCCGATCCGCAAGGCCGTGCACGGTGACAGTTCGGGCGTGCGCGGCGCGGCCTGGCTGTGGAAAGACTGAGAGAAAAGGAAGAGGACGCATGGGTATCGACGCGGATCTGGAGCGGATCGCCTTTCAGGAAAGCGAACTGCAGTTCGACAGTTTCAATCTCGAAAGCGGCTGGGCGCTGGGCTCGTTGCTGCGGGATATGGCCGTCGAGCGCAAGCTGGGCGTGGTGATCGACGTCACGCTGTTTTCGATGCCGGTCTTCTATACGGTGCTTGCAGGCGGGACGCCGGACAATCCGCATTGGGTGCGCCGCAAGCGCAACTGCGTCTTCCGCTTCCTGAAGAGCAGCTATGCCGTCGGCCTGTCGCTCGCCAAGCAGGAAACCACCATCCAGGCAAAGTTCGGATTGCCGGACGCGGATTACGCGCCGCATGGCGGCAGCTTCCCGATCGTCGTCAAGGGCACGGGCTGCATCGGCGCCGTCACCGTTTCCGGCCTGCCGCAGCGCGAGGACCACAATCTGGTCGTGGAGGCGCTGGCCAAGATCCTCGGCAAGGACAATGGCGCGCTGAAGCTGGCATAATCCCGTTTCGATTGATATTTTCAAATGACGCATGTGCTGGAACGGATTTCTTGACGATGGATATTGCAGGCTTTTCCGCTACGCTGAACGAATGGCTGACCGGAGCGGCGCTGCCGCTCTGGCGGGACAAAGGCTTCGACGGCCCGGGCGGCGGTTTCGTCGAAACGATCGACATGGCCGGTGAACCGACGCGGGCAAACCGCCGATCGCGCGTCCAGCCCCGCCAGGTCTACTGCTTCGCCGAGGCCGGACGCCGTGGCTGGAGCGGTGACTGGCAGACGCTCGCCACGTCGGGCACCGCCTATTTCGATCGCGTCTTCCTGCAGCCAAGCGGCTTTTTCGGTGCGCTGGCGGATGCGGACGGCACTCTGATCGATGCGTCCTTCGATCTCTACAATCAGGCGTTCGCGCTTCTCTCGTTTGCCTATCTGGCGCAGGTTTTCCCGGAGCGGAAGGCGGAGATGATCGAACGCAGCAACATGCTGCGGCAAAAGCTCGAAGCCTTTTGCAAACACCCGTCGATCGGCTTCGAGGAAGACAACCCGCCACGCCTGCCGCTGGCCTCCAATCCGCATATGCACCTGTTCGAGGCCTGCCTCGCCTGCGAAAGCGTTGATGGTTTCGACACCGTCGCCTGGACCAATCTCGCCGATGAAATCGCCACGCTCTGCATGGATCATTTCATCGACGCGGAGACCGGCGCTCTGCGTGAATTCTTCGACCATGACTGGTCGCCGATGCCGGGCGACAAAGGGCGGATCGTCGAGCCCGGCCATCAGTTCGAATGGGCCTGGCTGCTCTTGCGCTGGGGCGAGCGGCGCGGCAATGCGGACGCGCTGGTCAAGGCGCGCCGGCTGTTCGAGATTGGCGAACAATACGGCATCGCCCAGCCGCGCGAAGTCGTCATCATGACGCTGTTCGACGATTTCTCGGTCGCCGATCCCATCGCTCGCCTTTGGCCGCAGACCGAATGGCTGAAGGCATCGATCCGCTTCGCGACGCTGTCACTGGGCGAGGAGCGCGAACGCTATCTGCGCTCGGCCGTGCGGGCCGCAACGGCGCTGATGCGTTTTCTGGACACGCCCGTGAAGGGTCTCTGGCGCGACAAGCAGAGGGATGACGGCAGCTTCATCGACGAGCCGGCTCCCGCCAGCACCTTCTACCATATCGTCTGCGCCATCTATGAACTGGATGATTGCCTGAAGAGGCTTTGAGCCACTGTTTCGATAGATGTTTAAACGGCCCGCTTCCGCTGGAGCGGGCCGTTTCCGTTTGCGCCAGACAAATACGCAAACTTCATATGTTGACATAAAGATATCTTTATGTGATTTCTGAAATTCGAATTGTTGTCGTTTTCAGAACGGGAGATTTCCCATGTCCGCCATCGAAGCCCTTTTCGGCGCCGTTTCCCCGCAACCGGATGGATCGGAGGTCACGGCCGCTTTGAAGGCTGCGGCGCGTGAGCGCATCCTCATCATGGACGGCGCAATGGGCACGGAGATCCAGCAACTGGGTCTCGGCGAAGACCATTTTCGCGGCGATCGGTTCGTGGCCTGCGAGTGCCACCTGCAGGGCAACAACGATCTCCTGACGCTGACCCAGCCCGGCGCCATCGAGGAAATCCATTACAACTACGCCATTGCCGGCGCCGATATTCTCGAGACCAATACGTTCTCCTCCACCTCCATCGCGCAGGCCGACTACGGCATGGAGGCGGTGGTCTACGAACTCAACCGCGATGGCGCGCGCCTCGCACGTCGGGCCGGACTGCGTGCCCAGAAGGTCGACGGCAGACGCCGGTTCGTTGCCGGTGCGCTCGGCCCGACCAACCGCACCGCCTCGATCTCGCCGGATGTCAACAATCCCGGTTTTCGCGCTGTTACCTTCGATGACCTGCGCATCGCCTATGCCGAACAGCTGCGCGGCCTGATCGATGGCGGCGCCGACATCATCCTGATCGAGACGATCTTCGACACGCTGAACGCCAAGGCGGCGATTTTCGCGACAGAGGAAGTGTTTGCCGAAAAGGGCGTGCGCCTGCCGGTCATGATTTCCGGCACGATCACCGATCTTTCCGGCCGCACGCTGTCGGGCCAGACGCCGACTGCCTTCTGGCATTCGGTGCGCCATGCCGATCCCTTTACCATCGGGCTGAACTGTGCGCTCGGAGCCTCAGCGATGCGGGCGCATCTGGCGGAAATCTCGTCCGTTGCCGACACATTCGTCTGCGCCTATCCGAATGCCGGCCTGCCCAACGAATTCGGGCGATACGATGAGAGCCCAGACGAAATGGCGGCCCAGATCGAGGGTTTTGCCCGCGACGGTCTTGTCAACATCGTCGGCGGCTGCTGCGGATCGACGCCGGATCATATCCGCGCGATCGCTAAGGCGGTCTCCAATCATGCGCCGCGCGAAATTCCGGAAGTGCCGCGGCTGATGAAGCTGTCGGGATTGGAACCGTTCACGCTGACCAAGGACATCCCCTTCGTCAATGTCGGCGAGCGCACCAACGTCACCGGCTCGGCCAAGTTTCGCAAGCTGATCACCGCCGGCGACTATGCAGCTGCTCTGGATATCGCCCGCGACCAGGTCGCCAATGGCGCCCAGATCATCGATATCAACATGGACGAGGGCCTGATCGATTCGAAGCAGGCAATGGTCGAGTTCCTCAACCTGATTGCCGCCGAACCGGACATCGCCCGCGTGCCGATCATGATCGACAGCTCGAAATGGGAGATCATCGAGGCCGGGCTGAAATGCGTCCAGGGCAAGCCGCTGGTCAACTCCATCTCGATGAAGGAGGGCGAGGATGCCTTCCTCCACCAGGCAAGGCTCTGCCGCGCCTATGGCGCCGCCGTCGTCGTCATGGCCTTCGACGAACAGGGGCAGGCGGATACGCAAGCCCGCAAGATCGAGATCTGCACCCGCGCCTACAATTTGCTGACCGAAAAAGCCGGGTTCGCGCCGGAAGACATCATCTTCGACCCGAACGTCTTCGCGGTGGCGACCGGGATCGAAGAGCATAACAATTATGGCGTCGATTTCATCGAGGCGACGCGCGCGATCATCGAGACCCTGCCGCATGTCCATATTTCCGGCGGCGTGTCGAACCTGTCCTTCTCCTTCCGCGGCAACGAGCCGGTGCGCGAGGCGATGCATGCCGTATTTCTCTATCACGCTATCCAGGCGGGCATGGACATGGGCATCGTCAATGCTGGCCAGTTGGCCGTTTACGATCAGATCGAACCGGAACTGAAGGAAGCCTGCGAGGATGTCGTCCTTAACCGCCGTTCCGATTCCACCGAGCGCATGCTGGAGCTTGCCGAACGCTTCAAGGGCGCGGCCGGCAGGGAGGCCAAGGAGCGGGACCTGAAATGGCGGGACTGGCCGGTCGAAAAGCGGCTGGAACATGCGCTGGTCAACGGCATCACCGAATTCATCGATGCCGATACGGAAGAAGCGCGGACCAACGCCGAACGGCCGCTGCATGTCATCGAAGGTCCGCTGATGGCCGGCATGAATGTCGTTGGCGATCTCTTCGGTGCGGGCAAGATGTTCCTGCCGCAGGTGGTCAAATCGGCTCGCGTGATGAAGCAGGCGGTGGCGCTTCTCCTGCCGTATATGGAGGCCGAACGGCTGGCCGGCGGCGGGCTTGGCGAGCGACAGAGCGCCGGCAAGGTGCTGATGGCGACGGTCAAGGGCGATGTGCATGATATCGGCAAGAATATTGTCGGCGTCGTTCTCGCCTGCAACAATTACGAGATCATCGATCTCGGCGTCATGGTGCCGTCGGCGAAAATCCTCGAAGTCGCCCGCGAGCGTAACGTCGATATCATCGGTCTCTCCGGCCTGATCACCCCGTCGCTCGACGAGATGGCGCATGTGGCGGCCGAAATGGAACGCGAGGGCTTCGATATTCCGCTTTTGATCGGCGGCGCCACGACCAGCCGCGTGCACACTGCCGTGAAGATCCATCCGCGTTACAGCCAAGGGCAGGCAATCTACGTCACGGACGCGAGCCGCGCCGTTGGCATCGTCTCCAGCCTGCTGTCACCGGAGATGAAGGCCGGTTATGTCGAGACCGTGCATGCCGAGTACAAAAAGGTTGCCGATGCACATGCGCGCAACGAACTGGAAAAGCAGCGTCTGCCGCTGGCGAAAGCGCGCGCCAATGGCCAGAAGGTCGATTGGAGCGCTTACCAACCAAAGACGCCGTCCTTCCTCGGAACGCGCGTGTTTCAGGGCTGGGATCTGGCGGAACTGGCTGACTATATCGACTGGACCCCGTTCTTCCAGACCTGGGAGATGAAGGGCGTCTATCCGAAGATCCTCGATGACGAGCGCCAGGGCGAAGCGGCTCGCCAGCTGTTTGCCGACGCGCAGGCCATGCTGGCCAAGGTGATCGCGGAAAAATGGTTTGCGCCAAAGGCCGTCGTCGGCTTCTGGCCGGCCGGTACCGTCGACGACGATATCCGCCTGTTCGCGGACGAAACACGCAGCGCCGAGCTGGCGACCTTCTTCACCCTGCGCCAGCAGATGGCCAAGCGGGATGGCCGTCCGAATGTCGCGCTGTCGGATTTCGTCGCGCCGGCGAGCAGCGGCGTCCGCGACTATATCGGTGGCTTCGTCGTCACCGCCGGCATCGAGGAAGTGGCGATCGCCGAGCGGTTCGAGCGTGCCAACGACGATTATTCCTCGATCATGGTCAAGGCCCTGGCCGACCGCTTTGCGGAAGCCTTTGCCGAGCGTTTGCACGAATATGTTCGCAAGGAACTCTGGGGGTATGCGGCGCAGGAAACCTTCGCCCCCCACGAGCTGGCGGGTGAGCCCTATACCGGAATCCGCCCGGCGCCCGGCTATCCGGCCCAGCCGGACCATACGGAAAAAGCGACGCTGTTTGGTCTGCTGAAGGCCGAAGAGGAAATCGGCGTGATCCTGACCGAGAGCTACGCGATGTGGCCGGGATCATCCGTTTCCGGCCTCTATATCGGTCATCCCGACGCCTATTATTTCGGTGTTGCCAAGGTGGAGCGTGATCAGGTCGAGGACTATGCCGGCCGCAAGGGCATGCCGGTTAGCGAAGTCGAGCGGTGGCTGGGGCCAATTCTCAATTATGTGCCGGCCCCGAAGGTACAAGCGGCCGAGTAGGAAATGAATCAGGCCGGACGAATCGCGCGTTCGGCCAGATAATCGTTCAGCCGGTTCGCGCTGCCCAGCGGATCGGCAAGCCCGACATAGGTGTCCGGCCGCAGCAGATAGGTCGCATCCCGGGCAAGCCCGGCTTCGCCGAACTCCTCGCGCCATTCGAACACGTGCAATGGAATGTTATGATCCGCGCAGGCGGTCTTCAGCTCGGCCGAAGCGGCGCCGTAGACGTGCACCTGCCAGGTAATGGCCGAGAGCGAATCATAATTGTCGCGCCCGTCGAATCGCACGAAAGGCAGCCGGTCACCGCCGCTGACCTTGCCCGCCTCGCCGACGCTCAAGGGACTTTCCGGATAATCGAGCGTTGTCTGCGAGACCAGGCGAAAGATCGCCTCACGGGCCGAATCGAGGCTCCAGGCCACTTTCGCGAAAATCGGCGCGATCCGGGTGCGCATGAACTCGGCGATGGTCCCTTGCGCGGTGGCGGCACTGAAGACGCGGTCGGTCGTTTCGACCAGCTTGCGCGCGAAGACCGGCCGCTCCAGCTCGAAACTGTCGAGAAGACTGTCGTCGGCCTGCCCCTTGAGCACGGCGGCCAGCTTCCAGGCGAGGTTGATCGCATCGCCAATACCGGTATTCATCCCCTGTCCACCCGCCGGACTATGCACATGGGCGGCGTCGCCGAGGAGAAAGACGCGGCCGTGCCGGAAGCGCTCGGTGATCCGGTGATGGACGCGATAGGTGGAAAACCAGTTGACCTTGTCGATGACGAGGCCAACGGCGCTGATCGCCTCGCGCCCGACATCGTCGATGGTGAGCGTCTTGTCCTTGTCGGTGCTGTCTTCTCGAATGGTGCCGATCAGCCGTGTCCTGTCTGCTCCGTAGGGCAGAAGCAGCATGAATTCCGGGCCTTCGAAGACGATCGTGACGTCGTCGCCCGTCCTGTCGCTTCGGGCCTCCACATCGGCGACGTAAAACAGCTGCTCGTAGGTTCCGCCTTCGAAACTGGCGCCCAGCGTATGGCGAACCGCAGACCGCGCGCCGTCGCATCCGGCGAGGTAACGCGCCTCGCAGGTCTCGATTTGCCCATCCGGGCCGCGTAGACGTACGGTCACGATGCTGCCGTCATCGGTGAAATCAACAAGCTCCGTCCGCCGCTCGACGTCAATGCCATGCTTACGCAATTGCTCGACGAGAAAACGTTCATGAAGGTCCTGCGGATAGACCAGCACGAAAGGGTAGGGCGTGAGACGATTACCGGCATCGCCGAACGAGATGCTGGCGCGGGGCTTGCGTCCGGCCCACATCTTGAGCCCGGTGCTCTTGCGCCCGGCGGCCGCGACGGTGTCGCCGATCCCCAGTTGCCGGTAG
>NZ_DATJDJ010000217.1:0-25968 GCF_035497515.1 Pararhizobium sp.
CGAATTTAATTGTATGACTTTATGCGCATAAAAACTAACATAATGATTTTTATTGAATTTTCCCGCCGTTAACCAATGCGGTTTACGCGTATTTAGAACTTCGTTGCTACAGTTCCGGCTTCATCAATACATATGCGTCGCGATAGGCGGCGCCTGAACGCAGGGTGGCGACAGTGCGCATTTTGAAGAAGCTTTTTGCGGACCGGTCGGGCAACTTCGCCATCATGGGCGCGATTGCCATTGTGCCGATCCTCGGTTGCGCCGGCATGGCGATCGACTTTACCCGGGCCATGGAATTGCAGGCGGAATTGCAGAATGCGGCGGACGCGGCTGTCATCGGCGCGATCTCGGAACGGTCGGCCGGTGTCGGCCAAGCGATCAACATGGCGCAGGATGGCCCCGTTCCGCTGAGCGAAGCCGAGGCCGAGGCCCTGTTCAAGGCGCAGAAGGAAAGCGCCGCTCTTGAAGGGCCGCAAAGCGAAGACAAGAACTTCAAGGTGGACAAGGTCAAGGCGTCCGTCAACAAGAAGGGCAAGGATATCAAGGCCGAGCTGACCTATCAGGCGACGATCAATACATCGTTTCTGCGCGTTATCGGCAAGAATACCATCACCATTTCCGGCAAGGCCACGGCTGTCTATCAATCGCAGTCCTTCATGGACTTCTACATGCTGCTCGACAACTCGCCGTCCATGGGGGTCGCGGCGACGCCTGGTGATGTCGACAATATGATCAAGGCCACAAAAAACGTTAAGGATAAAGGCTCTCAAAACTGTGCATTTGCCTGTCATATCGTCTCTGCGAAGGGCGTGATCGACACGACCAGCAACTATTTCGTCGCCCGCAACAACGGCATTACCATCCGCATCGACGTGGTGGCCAAGGCCGTTGCCGCACTGACGGTGGAGGCCGAGCGGACGCAGAGCTATTCCAACCAGTTCCGCATGGCGGCCTACACCTTTGGAGAAACGGCCCAGGACGTGAAACTGTTGAAAGTCGCGGCGCTGACTGCCGACCTGACCAAGGTCAAGGCCGGCACCAAGGACATCAAGCTGATGAGCATTCCGGAACAGAATTTCAACGAAGACCAGCAGACCAGCTTTGACAACGCCCTGACCAAGATCAACGCTGAAATCAGCACGCCCGGCAACGGCGCGAGCTCCGCCACCCCGGAAAAGATCGTGTTCTTCGTCGCTGATGGCGTCGGCGACAGCTACAAGCCGAAGGGCTGCACGGCAAAGCTCAACGGTAGCCGCTGCCAGGAGCCGATCGATCCGACCTACTGCACCATGCTGAAGGATCGCGGCATCAAGATTGCAGTGCTCTACACCACCTATCTGCCGCTGCCGAACAACACCTGGTACAACACCTGGATCAAGCCCTTCCAGGCGACGATCGGCACGAAGATGGAAGAATGCGCGTCGCCCGGCTTCTACTTCGAAGTGAGCCCGACGGAAGGCATCGAGGCGGCGATGAAGGCGTTGTTCAACAAGGTGGTTCGCACCCCGCGCCTGACAAGCTGAGCCACGCTGAAGCTTGCCGGAATCGGAACGAAGCGCGGCCATGCATCGGCGAGGATGCGTGGCTGTTTCGTTTTCGCATCGGTAGTGACCGGTCCGTACGGTGATTTTCTATGATGCTGCATTGCACACTGTACAATTCCCGTCAGTCGCAGTAAGAGGGCGCGCATGTATTGGCTGGCGACGTGCCGGCCGCGGAAACTGCGCCTGTTCTCGTCCATCGAGGCGCGCATGACATCCGAATTCCGAGAGATAAGCATATGGCAGAGTTAGACGGCATCGCTCCGGCGATCGCTCAGGCATTGAGCAAGCGCGGTTATTCAGAGTTGACGCCTGTTCAGAAGGCTGTCCTCGCCCCGGAACTCGAGGGCAGGGATGCGCTGGTTTCGGCGCAGACGGGCTCCGGCAAGACGGTGGCGTTCGGCCTTGCGCTCGCCTCGACGCTGCTCGAGGGCAAGGATCGTTTCGGCCAGGCCCAAGCGCCGCTGGCGCTTGCCGTGGCTCCGACCCGCGAACTGGCGCTGCAGGTCAAGCGCGAACTGGAATGGCTTTATGAACTGACCGGCGCGACCGTCGCCTCCTGTGTCGGTGGCATGGACATGCGCAGCGAACGGCGCGCGCTCGATCGTGGCGCCCACATCGTCGTCGGGACGCCCGGTCGCCTGTGCGACCATATCCGCCGTGGCGGCCTCGACATGTCGTCGCTGAAGGCCGTCGTTCTCGACGAAGCCGACGAAATGCTGGATCTCGGTTTCCGCGAGGATCTGGAATTCATCCTGGAGGAAGCTCCCTCCGAACGGCGCACACTGATGTTTTCGGCCACCGTGCCGCGCGCGATCGCCAATCTGGCCAAGAGCTACCAGCGCGATGCCATGCGCATCGCCACGCAGGCCGAGCAGAAACAGCATCTCGACATCGAATACCGGGCGCTGACCGTTGCTCCGGCCGACCGCGAGAACGCCATCATCAATGTCCTGCGCTTCTACGAGGCGAAGAACGCGCTGGTGTTCTGTTCCACCCGCGCCGCCGTCAATCACCTGACCGCGCGCTTCAACAATCGCGGCTTCTCGGTCGTCGCCATGTCCGGCGAACTCAGCCAGAACGAGCGCACCCACGCGCTGCAGGCGATGCGCGATGGCCGCGCCCGCGTCTGCATCGCGACCGACGTCGCCGCGCGCGGCATCGACCTGCCGGGGCTCGAACTAGTTATCCATGCCGACCTGCCGACCAATCCCGAAACGCTCCTGCACCGCAGCGGCCGCACGGGACGCGCGGGTCGCAAAGGTGTCAGCGCGCTGATCGTGCCCAACAGCGCCCGCCGCAAGGCCGAGCGCCTGTTGCGCGACGCCAACATCAATGCCGACTGGGCGCGCCCGCCATCGGCCGACGAGGTCAGTCGTCGCGATGATGAGCGGGTTCTCGCCGATCCGGCTCTGATCGATCCGATCACGCCGGACGAGGCCGACTTCATCCGCGAACTCCTGGAAAAGCACGGTCCCGATCAGGTAGCCGCCGCCTTCCTCAGGCAGGCGCGCGCCGGCCGTTCGGCGCCGGAAGACCTGATGGACACGCCGGCCTATACGCCGTCGGGTGAACGTCCCGCCCGTGGTGACCGTCCCGAACGCGGCGAACCGCGTGCTCCGCGCGGCGATTTTGGCGACAGCGTCTGGTTCTCGCTGTCGGCTGGCCGCAAGCAGAATGTCGAACCGCGCTGGCTGATCCCGATGCTCTGCCGCATCGGCAAGATCACCAAGCAGGAAATCGGTGCGATCAAGATGCAGACCGAGGAAACCTATGTCGAGATCGCTCGCGAATGGGTGGATCGCTTCGTCGAGGCAATCGGGCCGAAGCGGGCACTCGAAAAGGGCATTGTGGTGACGCAACTCGAGGGCATGCCAAACCTCTCCGGCGGCTTTGCCGGCAAGAAGCCTTATCCGGCCAAGCAGGCCGACTGGAAGGGCGAAGGCAAGCCGAAGCGCAAGTTCGAAGGCAAGCCCGATTTCGCCGGTGCCGACCACCGGCCGGCGGAAAAGACCGACAGCAAGCCCTGGACCAAGAAGGCGGGCAAGCCGGGTTTCGACAAGCCCACGTTCGAAAAGCCGAAGTTCGACAAGCCCAAGTTCGACAAGCCCAAATTCGACAAGGGCGGTGCCGAGGGCGCAAAGCGCAAGCCGTTCAAGAACAAGGCGAATTGAGGTTTTGAGCGATAGCGGATCGGAGTTGGTCGACAGCTCCGATCCGCCGCAAACCTTGCCGATCACCGCGTGATTGTTCCGGGGATTGCCTTTACGTTCTTCGATCGCTCGGCGCGCGTGTTTGCATCATCACATTGACGGAAACCCAAAAGCAACGTTTGCAGCGCATATTCGTGCCATTCAGCATCGACATCATGTCGATGGGCGAGCAGCGGATATTCGGGCATGGTGTCATCTTCACTGGCAAAACAGCCTCGATCTGAAAAAGCGAGCGTGCGTCATGTTGCGGTCGACGGGAAGCAGACCTCGGCCCGGTTCGAACATCTGCAGGAACTGTTCGACAAGTCGTTCAAGGCTGCGCGGGTCGGCATCTGGGAATGCAGCCTGCCGGACCAGACGCTGACCTGGACGGATACTGTCTACGAGCTGTTTGACCTCGCGCCGCAGTGCGCCCTCAATCGCGACGATATCGTCGCGCTCTACACACCGGAGTCACGGAAAAAGCTGACCGAGGTGCGCAGTGCCGCGATCCGGGATGGCGAGGGGTTCACGCTCGACGCCGAGATCGTCACGGCAAAAGGCATTCCCCGCTGGATCAGGATCACCGCGATCGTCGAACGGCTCGATGGCGAACCTGTGCGCATCTTCGGCATGAAGCAGGATATCACCGCTGAAAAGGCGATGTTCGATCATATCAGCCGGCTCACGGAAATCGACGCGCTGACCGGGCTTGCCAGCCGCGCCAGGTTCGAGACCGTCTACAATCAGGTCTGCGCCGAAACATCCGGACCGCCTCACGCCCTGCTGCTGATCGACCTCGATGGCTTCAAGGCGGTCAACGATACGCTCGGCCACCAGGCCGGCGACGAATGCCTCAAGGACGCCGCACGGCGGCTTGTGACCGCGTTGCCGGAGGCAAGGCTCGTTGCCCGTCTCGGCGGCGACGAATTTGCCGTCCTGCATACCTGCAATTTCCCAGCGCATCTCCAGCAGACCGGCGACCGGATCGTTGAGGCAATGGAATGCTGGGTCGGTTCATTCCCCAAAAAGCTGAAGATCAGCGCATCGGTCGGTGGGGCGGTAATCGCTGGCGATGCCGCCGCGAAAGACATCTTTGCCCGCGCCGACAGCGCTCTCTACGCGGTCAAGGCAAATGGCAGGAACGGGTTCAGGCCGTTCAATCCTGAGAGGGGAGCTGTCAGCGCGGCATGAAGGGCGAATATTGAGTTTCGTCTTCTGCAAGGCATTTGCCGGGATTTTCAGCTATTGAAAGAGGCCTTGACTCCTCGTCTCAAACATTGAATTGCCTCACACTTCACTATACGCCGTTGCAACCCGCTGATATCCTGATCGCAACGGAAAGTTTTGGTTTTGATCGTTCGTTCGGAGCAGGCATGTCGGAAGCCGGGGGGAAGCCTGCCGCCAAAAGCGCAGCCGCGGTCTGGACCAGGCCGCTGCGCTCGCTGCTCGGTCTCGCGATGGCGGCGCTGCTCATTGCCGTCTCGGGAACGCTTGTCGGGCTCGACTACTGGCGGGCGCGGAAGGCGGCGATCGTCGATGCCGAAACGGACATGCGCGCCTTTTCCGATCGCCTCGTCGACCGACTGGGTATCCTCTCCGGCAGCACGACGGCGCTGGTCGGGTTCACCGCTTCGATCGCCAATTCCATCCTGGTGCCGCCGCCGGATCGGATGAGCGACAAAATCAAGCTTTTGCGAGAGATTATCGCACAATCGCAAAACCTCGACGGCATTTATGCCGGTTATCCCGATGGCGCCTTCATCCAGGTCGTGACGCTCAAGGCCAAGCCCTGGCGCATCGCGCTCAACGCACCGGAAAAGGCGGTGGTGGCGGTGCGCTCGATGCAGATCGATGCCGGCGGCGAGCAGAGCAACCGGCTGATTTTCCTCGATGAAGACGGCAACCAACTGCTGGAGCGCCGGCTGCTCGCTACCGGCTACGATCCGCGCCGGCGGCCCTGGTACCAGGTGGCGGTCAATGGCCGGAAGCCAGCGGCGATCGGCCCCTATACGATGGTGACGACCGATGCGCCGGGCATGACGATCTCGCAGGCGCATCGTGGCAATGGCGGCATCGTCATCGGAGCGGACATCGATCTCGCCACCATCACCGACTTCCTGGCGCGCGAGCGGCTGACGACCGGCACGATCGCCTTCATCATGGACGCCGCCGGCAGACCGATCATCCATTCCGACCGGGCGCTGATGGCGCGCATGCTGGCGATGAAGGAAAAGGGCGAGCGGGACAGCGGCTCCTTCTCCGATCCGCTCGTCAGCGGCATCCGCACCACGCTGCCGAAAGACGACGGCGTCAGCTTCGCCACGATCGATGGACGCGTTTATGTCGTCATGACGACCTCGGTAAAATCGGCGCTGCTGCTGGCCGGGCACCGGACGGTGGTCGCAGCCCCGCTCGATGAATTGACGGAAACGGCCAACCGTAATCTCTATCAGGGGCTGGCGATCTCGGCGACGGTGGTGTTTCTCGGCCTGCTGAGCGCCTTGTTCCTCGCCCGCGTGATCACCCGCTCACTTGGCGAACTCACCGACAATGCCAATCGGTTGCAGGATCTGGATTTTACCGCACCACGTGACCTCAACTCCCATGTCACTGAAATTTCATCGCTCGGCCGAGCGATGAACCGGGCGCGCGATGCGATCTTCACCTTCGCCCTCTATGTGCCGAAGGAACTGGTGCGCAAGGGTATCGAGTCCGGCCAGTTCGCGGGCAGGGGCGCGCGGCGGCAGGAGGTGACGGCCTGGTTCACCGATATCTACGATTTCACGACGATCAGTGAACAGCACTCGCCCGAGGAAGTGGTCGCGCTTCTGTCGGATTATTTCGATATCTTCAACGAGACTGTCAGCGCCCATGGCGGCGAGATCATCCAGTTTCTCGGGGATTCGGTGTTTGCCATGTGGAATGCGCCGATGAGCGACGAGCATCATGCCGAAAATGCCTGTCGCTGCGCGCTCGCGGTCGAGCGGAAACTCACCGTCTTCAATGCCGACCTGAAGGCGCGTGGCCTGCCGGAACTGCGCACCCGCTTCGGCATTCACACCGGCACGGCTGTCGTCGGCAGCGTCGGGGCGAAAGAGCGGCTGCAATATACCGCCATGGGCGACACGGTGAACGTCGCCTCGCGGCTGGAGGGCACCAACAAGGTCTACGGCACCACGATCCTCGCCAGCAGCGCCGTGGTTGCGCAATGCGCCGACCGCATCCTGTTTCGACCGCTCGGGCAAGCACAGGTCAAGGGGCGGGCTACCGCTTTGCTGCTCTATGAGGTTGTCGGGGAGCGGATGGATGCGGAGCAATGTCCGCAGGCGCAGGAAGGAACCGAGGCTTTGGGCGCTACACGGATCTGATCGTCAATCATCCGAATAGCGCTGCTCGCGCCAGGGATCGCCGAGCATGTGGTAGCCGTTCTTTTCCCAGAAGCCGGCCTGGTCGCCGACCAGGAACTCGATGCGGCGCAGCCATTTGGCGCTTTTCCAGAAATAGAGATGCGGGATGACCAGGCGCATCGGGCCGCCGTGCTCGCGCGTCAGCGGTTCGCCCTCCCAGGCCGTTGCCAGAATGCCGTCCTCGGAGGCGAAATCGGCAAGCGGCAGGTTGGTCGTATAGCCGTCATAGCTTGTCAGAAGGACGAAGTTCGCTTCCGGCCTCGGCATGACGAGATCGAGCAGGTTGTGGGTGGAAACACCCTGCCAGCGGTTGTCGTAGCGCGACCATGTGGTCACGCAGTGAATGTCGGATAGCTTGTTGGTCTGCGGCAACTGGTGAAAGGCATGCCAGTCGAGTTTGACCGGGTTTTCGACGCCACCGACGATCTGCAGGCTCCAGTCCGCCAGCGAAATCTGCGGCTGCTGACCGAGGTCGAGAACCGGCCAGTTCTTCACCAGATGCTGGCCAGGCGGCAGGCGGTCGGTTTCGGCGCGGGTGATCCGACCGGTCAGGAATTTCCCCTCTTCCGCCCAACGGCGTTTTGACAGCGTCAGTTTCGTTTCCGGTGTCTCGTCGGTCATGCTCGGCGCTCGCTACTGTCGGGTTTGGTGCGGTGCAGCGAATTACAGGTTTTATGAGCCATCCTGTCAAGGCCAGGGCGTCAGGTCCAGGTATAGCGGACGATGTGGAAGAAGACGGGGGCGGCAAAGACAAGGCTGTCGGCGCGGTCGAGCATGCCGCCATGACCCTCGATCATCTGTCCCCAATCCTTGACACCCCGGTCGCGCTTGATGGCGGAGGCGACAAGGCCGCCGAGGAAACCCATGATGCAGGCGAGACCGGCAAGGATGCCGGCCTGTAGCGGCGGGAATGGCGTCAGCCAGGAGAGGCCGGCGCCAAGCAACGAGGCGCTGACAATCCCGCCGACCAGGCCTTCCCAGGTTTTCGATGGCGAGACGCTGGGCGAAATCCGGTGTCTGCCGAACAGCTTGCCGAAGATGTATTGCAGCACGTCGCTGCCCTGCACCGTGGCGATCAGGAAGGCGATGAGCAGCAGTTTCTTGCCCTCGTAGCCGGGGATTTCGAGCGTGATCAGCGCCGGCACATGGCTGATGCAGTAGACCGACAGCATGATGCCCCATTGCTGCTCGCTGATGCGCTCGAGGAAGCGCGAGGTATCGCCGGACAGTGCCGTCATGGCGGGCATGGCGAGGAAGCAGTAGACGGGGATGAAGATCGAGTAGAGGCCGTACCATTCGATCCAGATCAGGTAATATTGCACAGGGATGACCACGACGAACATGCCGAGCAGGATCCAGTGATCGCTGCGGCGGGTATGGGTCAGCGTCACATATTCCCGAAGGGCTGCAAACGAGACCAGCGCGAACAGCACGATGACACCGGCCTTGCCGAACAGGAAGGCGATACACATGGCCGCGACCATGATCCACCAGGCCTTGATGCGCGCATTGAGGTTGACCAGCGTAGAGGAGAGCGGCTTTGGACTGCGAAAGGACAGGATGCTGGCGACAACGCTTGCCGTGACGAGCACGCCCATCAGGCCCAGGAAAAGCTGCGTGGTTTCGGTCATGGCCGTTCACCTTTGGCATCGGGGTTCATGTCGAGCAGGGCCTGACGCGCCCGATGCAGGAAATCCTTGTGTGGCTCGCCTTCGGCGACCGCGATCGGCGCACCGAAGATGACGCGGCAGAGCAGCGGCACCGGTAGGAAGGCGCCCTTCGGCAGCACGCGTGACATGTTTTCGATCCAGCACGGGATCAGTTCCACGTCGGGCCGGGCGATCGCCAGATTGTAGAGGCCGGAGCGGAAACGCAGCAGCGGCTCGTCCGTCATGTTGCGGGTGCCTTCGGGAAAAATGATCAGGGATTCTCCCTTGCCCATGGCGTCGAGCATGACGACCATCGGATCCTCGCTGCGCTCCACCCAGTTGCGCTCGACCAGCACGGTGCGCAGCAGAACCTCGGCCATGACCTTGCGGATGCGGTTCGAGCGCCAGTAATCGGCGCCGGCGACGGCACAGGTGCGGGCGCGCTCTTCCTGGCTCAGGCATGAGGACAGCAGGATGAAATCGCCGTGGCTGGTGTGGTTGGCGAAATAGATACGTTGTCGATGCGAGGGGCTGCTGCCGCTCCAGATCGGTCGTACACCGGTAACTGCGCGGGAGACAAGGGCGAGAACAGAACCGGAAAAGGATTGCAGATACCGCTTGTAGTTGATCGCAGCCATTCAGAATCTGCCCCCATGCAGGATTGTGCCGGGCAGCAGGGCGAGGGCGAGGAACAGCACAACACAAACGCAAAGCACCAGGCGCTGCCGGTTGACCAGACGCAGCGAGCCGGCGATCCGCTCGGGCAGGGAGCGCGTGGTTTCGGCGAGCGCCCGTAGCCCGGCACGCGACAGGACCGTGTCGACTTCCTCCAGTGCCTTGCGCTCGTCCGGCGTGGCCGCGATCAGCTTGAACAGCGCGGCATCAAGCAGGAGATGGGCCGACGTCACCAGCGCCAGCAGACCGCAGACCAGAAGCGCCGTCCACAGGATGAAGAATAGCAGATCGTGGGTTTCGCGCAGGAACGGCGCCACGGCGAGCAGCGCTGGGACCAGAATGCCGCCCCAAAGCGCGTTGCGCCGCAGATGACCAGCAATTTCGAGTGGCGAACTGGTCATGCTGATCCCTTCGGGTTGGTTACCATGGCAGGCAGGTGGACGGGGCGGCCCTTGCTTTTGAGGAGTTCGAGCGCGGCGTACCGGTTGGGGGACCGGCTTGTCGCCACAAGCCAGTGCATCACGGTCGCGGCACTGCGCTGGAAGCCGAGCGCGCAACAGACAAGAACCGGGCCGTTCGGGCGCGACGCTTCGATCGCGCCGGCGGCAGCCGCAAGCGTTTCATCCGGTGGCGCGACCAGATCGAGCGCGGGGAAACTTTTCCAGACGGTCCCGGTCGTGCTCCGCAGAGCGATCAGTTCACCGGTGAGATCGATGACGGTGGCGATGCCGGAAAGCTCCGGGCCTGTTGGGAAACGTCCAAGAAAAACGCCATCCGTGATTTCGATCCGAGCAGGCAGCGCGCGCGTCCAATAACGGATGTTGAGACGGGCGCCGAAGCGATAGGGCATCAGCAGCCAGTGGCTGGCGAGCGTCACCTTGCCATCGGCCGCTTTCTGAAACACCGGCGGTCCAGCGCCGAAATAGCCGACTGAGACGATGGCCAAGGCAAGCGCCGGCCAGAGAAACAACAGGGCATAGCCGGTCAGGAAAACGCCGGAGACTGTGAGAAGGAGGAGGAGGCAAGCACCCACGGCGTAAGCGCGGCCGAGACGGCGGGCTTTCTCGTTCGTCGTGAAATGAAAGCCGGCGAGCGGCGAGGGCGCGCCATGCGGGAAAAACCACAAAGCGAAAAGGCCGAGAAGGGCGCCGGTCGGGATATCGATGAAATGATGTTGATAGGTGGTGAGGACCGAGACGCCGATCAGGAAACACCAGACATGCCAGACCTGCCGCACGCCGCCCGGCAGTTTGCGGCGCAGATGATCCCAGATGATGACCAGGAGAGCGATGTGCAGCGACGGCGCCTGGTTGAATGGTTTGTCGAAGCCGCCGAGCACGGCGAACATGAAGCCGGGCAGACCGCTGGTTTCCGGCCGCGTGAAAATGGCGGTCAGCGGAAAGGCGATGAAGCAGGTCACGGCGACGACCTGCGCCATCAGATATCGCTTCGCCAGCCGATCGACCGCCGTTGACGTATCGTTGATGAACAGCGACAGCGCGTAAAACGCGTTGATCGACCAGTAGGGCACGATCGTCCAGGCGTAGAATGGAATGGCGCCTTCCCAATCGAAGGCGAGGTTCGGCACATGGGCGCGCTGCGAGGCCAGCCAGTTGGCGATGCCATAGGTCAGGTAGAAGAACGGCGCGAGCAGGCACAGCCAGAGCGCCGCGCGGCGGATCACCGGCAGGGCGGAAATTGTGGGGGATGACGCCGTGTCGATCGTCACGCCTGCGGCCCCGCGACACGCTCGGCGATCGAGACCGTGAAGATGCCCCATTGGTCGATGCGTTGGTCGAGCTTGCGGAAGCCGGCGGCTTCGACGAGCTGGTCCATTTCCTGTTGCGTGCGCCGGCGCATGACCCAGGCCTCGCCGCCGCGATGCGAGGTCAAGGCCCGGGCGATCATTTCCAGCTGCGGATGCCAGGGCTGGTTGGTGTAGATCAGGAGAGCACCCGGCCGCATGGCGCCGGCGAGGCCACCGAGCGATCTCTCGATCAGGGCATTGTCGGGGAAGAGTTCGTAGAGGCCGGAGACGATGGCAAGGTCAGGCGCCGGTGTGATCGCCGCCAGTCCGTCGCCGTCGAAGGCGTCGGCCTCGTCGAAGCGGGCGGTGGCTTCAAGCCCGTGATCGGCGATCAGCTTTCGGCCCGCCGACACATTGATCGGCGAATAGTCGCGCAACTGTACATGATCCGGCTTGATATCGGACTGGGCGATGGCATCGAGAATGTAGCGTCCGTGACCGGAGGCGATGTCGAGCATGTTGGTCGAGCGGCCGGCCTCCTTGAGACGATACAACGCCTTGCCGATCATCTCCTCCAGATGCACCTTGCGCTGGCGGATGCCGCGCCAACCGATCGCTTCGAGGAATTGTTTGTCGATCAGCTTGCCGCCGGGGCCAAGCCCGCGTGGCTCGTTTTCGTAGACATAGTCGAGCGTCGAGCCGGAATCGAAGCCGGTCTTGATGCCGGTCTTGATGCCTTCCGACAAGAGACCGCCGAACTGGATCGACGCCTTGTTGATCAGCCAGTAAAGGCCGCGCGGCGAGACGGGAGACACGGGCGTCGCCAGTCGGTCGGCCTCGTCGCGGGTATAGCCGTGGATATGGGCGTCGCGCAGTTGGACCACAGCGGGCGGGACAGCGAAGCGATCGGTGATGAAGGCCCTGATCTTCGTCATCGCCCGGGCGCGATCCCGCTCGCCCAGCGTGTCGTGATAAAAGCCGTCGAGAACGTGGCGCTCCTTGATCCGGCTTCCGAGATTCTCGAAAAAGCGATGTTGCGGTCCGTGGTGGACCACCCAGTCGCTGCCGGAAATCAGCAGTTGAACGGGCACCGTGATGGCGCGGGCATCGTCGACCACGCGCTTTGCCGCCTCATGCAGTTCGAGCAGGATATGGGAGGCGATAGGGCGGGTGATCAGCGGGTCGTTTTCGTAAGATTCGATGCGGGCCGGATCATGCGTCAGGAATTTCGCCTTGACGTAGGAATTGACGAAGAAGCTGCCCTTCAGCTTCTGCCACAGCGCGATGCCGGGCTTGGCGAACGGCACGTAAAGCTGGATGTCGAAGGCGGGAGAGGCAAGCACCAGCGCGCGGACCTTCGGGGCATAATCGTGCACCCAGGTGGCTGCGAGGACGGCGCCGACGCTCTGGGCGATGACGGCGATGTCCTCGATCGCTACGCCACTGGTTTCCTGGATATGACGAACGAACATATCGAGATCGCGCACGGAGGCGGCAAAGGACGGAGAAAAGCCGCGAACGCCGGGCGACCGGCCGTGCCCGCGCGCATCCCAAGCATAGAAGGCATAATCTTCGAGTCCGAGTTCATCGACGATATGAGCGACCCGGCCGCTGTGTTCGTGGCCCCGGTGCAGAAGGATGATGGTGCCGGTTGTCTGCGCCGTTCTTGCCGGCCAGTGGCGATAGAAGAGCGTCGTGCCGTCATGGGTCTTGAATTCGCTGTCAATCGGCGTGCGGGGCTCAAGGCCCTTCGATTGCTGCGCGCTCTCTTGCATATCCGTCTCCCTCATGACACCGGCGGCCCCCGCCACCGTTGCAACTTCATTCAATCAGTGGAATGAAACGCTTGAACACACAAGGATATTCACTGTCGGGGCGATGTAAACGGCGGAGTTCGGAAATGAACGTGCCAATGAATGCCGGCAGTGCCATTGTGTGATCCGACCACTGTCTGTTCCGTCCAATCGCCTTCCTCTGTCCCGTGAGACCCGGTCATGTCCGTCTATCAGCTGAAATCGCGCTTCCAGGCAATCCTGCGCCCGCTCGTCAATCGTCTTGCTGCAGCGGGCGTGACGGCCAATCAGGTGACCCTCGCGGCGGCCGCCATTTCGATCATGCTCGGCGCCGTCCTGTCCCTGAGACAGGATGCCAGATGGTTCGTGCTGGTGCCGATCTGGTTTTTCCTGCGCATGGCGCTCAACGCCATCGACGGCATGCTGGCGCGGGAACACGGGCAGAAGAGCCTGCTCGGCGCCTATCTCAATGAAATGACGGATGTTGTTTCGGATGCGGCTCTCTATCTTCCCTTCGCCCTTGTTGCCCCTTTCAGTCTGGGATGGATGGCGGCGATCGTCTTCCTGGCAACGATGACGGAGTTTGCCGGCGTGACCGGTGCCGCCAATGGCCGGACGCGCCGCTATGACGGGCCGATGGGGAAAAGCGACCGTGCGGTGGTTTTCGGCATTCTCGGCGCCTGGGTCTCGGTCGTGGGCACCCTTCCGGGCTGGCTGTTCTGGCTGCAGCCGCTGCTCTGCGTCATGCTCTGCTTGACGGTGGTTGGCCGCGTGCGCGGCGGCCTCAACGAGGCATGAAAAAGCCGGACGTTTCGCAACGCCCGGCTCACTGTCAACTCGATTGATTTTATCAGGCAGGCAGCTGGAAGTAGGAGTTTGCCACAAGCACCACCGTCAGGCCGGCGGCGAGCGCCACATAGGGCAGGACACCGGCTTTCTTGACGCCCAGATCCGAGCCCGTCAGGCCGAGATCGTCCATCGCACCGGCCGGGAACCGGCCGCCATCACGCACATAGTGACGATAGGCAAAGACCGGCAGGATGAGGGCGGCAAAGATGAAGCCCACCCACAATGCGTTGGAATAACCCCAGACCTTGGCGCCGGCGCCCAGGAAGAGAGCGTTGACGAAGGCGAGAACGGTGTTGAGGCCGATCAGCCAGGTCGGTGCCTTCCAGGGACGTTGGATGTGGCTCGAGTCCATGCGGTGGATCCAGCCGGCGTTCAGGTTGAGGAAGTTGAAGATGATGTAGCCGACATTGGAGACGGCCAGCACGAAGAAGTAGCCGGCAACGTCGGATGCGATGGCGAGCAGGATGAGGTTGAAGCCGAAATCCGTCCACATGGCGCGGGTCGGTGCGCCGTGCTCGTTGACGTGATCGAGATATTTCGGCAGCCAGCCATCCTTTGCCCCCTGGTAAAGGGTGCGCGACGAACCGGCCATGGCCGTCATGATGGCAAGGAACAGCGCCATGATCATCAGGATGACCAGGATCTGCGTGATGATCTGGCCGCCATGGACGAGGCCTGCCAGCGCTTCTGCAATGCCGGTGCCATCGACGACACCCGCGCCGAGCATGCCGCTCTGGCCGATGACGCCCTGGAAGGTGAACGGGATCAGGAAGAAGAACACGCAGCACAGAAGGCCGGAATAGAAGATTGCCTTGAACGTATCCGTCTTCGGGTTCTTCAGTTCGCGGGTGTAGCAGACGGCGGTTTCGAAGCCATAGGTCGACCAGGCCGCGATGTAGAGGCCGCCGAGGAAGAGCGTCCAGCCGCCGTTCGACCATGTGCCATCGATGCCCGAATAGGCTGCCGTCGGTGGCACGAGGCCGGTGACATTGATGCTGTCGATCTGACCCGAGAAGATCGGGTAGAGACCGATGACCAGCAGCGGCAGGAGAACGATGATGGCAAGCCATTTCTGGACGCTGGCCGTTCCATGGATGCCGCGATGCTGGATCGCGAAGATGACCAGCATCAGGAGACCGCCGATGAAGAAGGTGGCGTTGAGGTTGGCATGGGCCAGGAACGGAATGTCGAAGCCCAACAGCGACCAACTGCGGATTGCCGGCGTCAGCGCCGCGATGGCGTCACCCGAGAGGAGCGCCGAGATCGCGTCCTGCGCCGTCTTGCCGGCATTGGCCGCCAGCCATTCGGCGACGCGCGGGCTATCCGCCGTCAACGTGGCCATATTGGCGTTGATCCATTCCATGACCGCCGGTGATTCCGCGCCGGGGATCGGGAAGAGGGCGTTGAGGATATAGCCCGCCGCGATGGCGCAGCCGAGCGACAGGACAGGCGACCAGGCAAACCAGTTGCACCACACCGACAAGGGCGCGATGAATTTCGAATATCTGAGCCAGGCGGTGGCGCCATAGATCGATGCGCCGCCCGACTTGTTGCCGAACATGCCGGCGATCTCGGCATAGGTGAAGGATTGCAGGAAGCCCATGATCATCGAAATGATCCAGACGACGAAGGCAAGCTTTCCCGTCGTGCCGGCGATGCCTCCGATGGAGAAGAGTACCAGCGGCGGTACGCCCGCCGCCACCCAGAATGCCCCTTTCCAGTCCAGCGCCCTTATCAGCCCGGCGTCTGAAGCGGTTGCCGCTGACCCCTCGGTCTCAACAATTGATGCCATAAGCAGTCTCCTCGACCAGTTTATTGAGCGCGTTTCGCGCGTCCCCGTATGGATGGCTTTGGGCTTTGGTCATCGCTGTGGAGGAGCCTGCATTCCGCAGTGTCATCACCCCGTTCCCGTTTCGTTTTTTGGCCAAAGCTTATCCTCATAGTGAATTTTTTTTCTTCTGGGTCAAGTCTCTCTTTACTTTGCAAAGGCTCCCGTAGGATAGTTTGGCCACATTGCCGGTGCATAAGCGGCGCCTTCAGAGCGTCGAACGGCCATGCCGCCGGGTGGGAGCTGAGATGACGGATTCCGGACGATTTGCGGGCGTGCTTTCGCCGCCGCGCCCAAGCACGATCCTGCGGCCGGGAATCCCGGCGCTGCCGGTCGGCGTGGAGCGTTACCGCGTCAAGGGTCGCGGCGCGACAGTGGTGAAAGTTGCCGCCGGTGACCGCGTGACGATCAGGGATGTCGAGGGCGGCCAGTTGTGCGAAGTCAGCTTCGTCGATGGCAGTGGCCGTTTCAATGCCGCCGGGCTGGGTGTCGCGTTCTCGGGAGGTGCTTCAGGTCTGCAGGATATCCTGACGCGGGACGAGGAGAGCGCCCGGCGCGTGTTCTCTGCTCTGAAACGCCGCTCTGTCGATCCGGCGACCGCGCAGGCGCTGGTGTTGTTCGGCGAGCGCTCGTCCCCCGGCGCTTCGGCCGAACTGACGATCGCGCTCGATGGCCTCCTGATCGTCGCTGCCCCGGCGCCGGTCATGGATGCGGAACTGCAGAATACAGCAACAGCACTCGAACTGCGTATCAGGCGCGCCAGGATCGAGCGGACCTATGAAGAAATGCTGCCGGAGCCGATGGCTGATCCTGTGCAGGACCTGCGCATCCAGGCGGCGAGGGCGTCGGCCTATTTCGTCAGGGCCGGCGAGTTCATCCAGGTCATCGATGTCAGCGGCCGGCAATGCACAGATTTTCAGGCTTTTTCGGCCCGCAAGATCGACAAAGGGCTGGATCTGGCGCTGGACGCAACGGTGACACGCACATTGCTCGGACGCAGCTATCCGACGCCGGGCCTGCCGTCGAAAGCTTTCGACCGCGATTTCGAGCCGCTGGTGGAGATCGTGCAGGATACGGTCGGACGCCACGACGCCTTCGCCACGGCCTGCAACTCACGCTATTACGATGACATGGGCTATCCGGGACATGTCAACTGTACCGACAATTTCAACCATGCCTTGGCGCCCTATGGCATCGCGCCGCGCAAGGGCT
Organism: Pararhizobium sp.; assembly: GCF_035497515.1. GTDB lineage: Bacteria > Pseudomonadota > Alphaproteobacteria > Rhizobiales > Rhizobiaceae > Pararhizobium. The sequence goes on from NZ_DATJDJ010000217.1 coordinate 16,897, forward strand.
GGGAAGCGCTCAACTATTTCTACAACACCAATGTCGATCACCAGAACCAGCTCTATCTCGACGAGCCCTGGTCGCGGCCCGGCGATTATGTGCTGATGCGGGCGCTGACCGATCTCGTCTGTGTTTCGTCCTCCTGCCCGGACGATATCGACGCGGCCAATGCCTGGAACCCAACCGACATCCATGTCCGGACCTATTCGGGCAGGCAAAAATTCTCGCGCGCCGTTGCGATCCGAATGACCCCCGATGCAGAGCCCGAAATGACCCAGGAAACCGCCTTTCATCCGCGCCTTTCGGCACTGACGCGCAATCATACCGAATATCGCGGCTACTGGTTGCCGAACCGCTTCAACAATGAAGGGCCGATCGAGGAATACTGGGCTTGCCGTGAAAAGGCCGTGGTGATGGATCTGTCGCCGCTGCGCAAATTCGAGGTGACGGGACCCGATGCCGAGGCGCTGCTGCAATATTGCTGTACGCGCGACATCCGCAAGCTGTCGCCGGGGCAGGTGGTCTATACGGCCATGTGCTACGAGAATGGCGGCATGATCGATGACGGCACCGTCTTCCGCTTGGGCCAGAACAATTTCCGCTGGATCGGCGGCGACGATGTCAGCGGCCTCTGGCTGCGCGAACAGGCCGAGAAGATGGGCTACAAGGCCTGGGTGCGCTCGTCCACCGACCAGATGCACAATCTCGCCGTGCAGGGGCCGAACAGCCGCGAGATCGTCAAGGAGATTATCTGGACCGCGCCCTCACAGCCATCGATTGGCGAACTCGAATGGTTCCGTTTCGCGGTTGGCCGCATCGGCCATTTCGAAGGCGCGCCGGTCGTCGTTTCGCGCACGGGCTATACCGGCGAACTCGGTTACGAAATCTTCTGTCACCCGAAGGATGCTACCGCCGTTTTCGATGCAGTCTGGGAGGCCGGCCAGAAGCATGGGCTGAAGCCAATGGGGCTGGAAGCGCTCGACATGGTGCGCATCGAGGCCGGTCTGGTGTTTGCGCATTATGACTTCTCCGACCAGACTGATCCGTTCGAAGCCGGCATCGGCTTCACCGTGCCGTTGAAATCCAAGACCGACGATTTCATCGGCCGCGATGCGCTGATCAAGCGCAAGGAAAACCCGCGCTACAAGTTGGTCGGGCTCGATATCGATGCCAATGATGCCGTTGGCCATGGCGACACCGTGCATATCGGCCGAGCGCAGGTTGGCGTCGTTACCAGTTCGACACGTTCGCCGCTCCTGAAGAAGACGATCGCGCTGGCGCGGATGGATGTGCTGCATTCGGAAATCGGTACCGAGGTCGAGATCGGAAAACTGGATGGCCAGCAGAAGCGGCTGCCAGCACGGATCGTGCCGTTTGCGCATTACGATCCGCAGAAGCTGAAGCCGCGATCCTGAGTTTACGGCTGACCTCTGCGGGTGTCAGCTCGTCTTGCCCTGCGCGGTGGCGATCTGCCGCGCGACGGCTTCGGAATCGTTGGCCAGCGTGCGCATTTCCGAAGCCAGAACGGCAAAGCCGGCACCTGCTGTTCCGGCCCGCGCGGCCTCGATGCCGGCGTTGACGGCAAGCAGTTTCAGGTAGCGCAGGGAATGCAGGATTTCGGCGGTGCGCGAGGCGGTGGCGCGCATGCCGGCGGTCTGTTCGTCGATGCGCTGGTAGAGGGATTCAATGTTGACGATGCTGCCTTCGAGATACAGTAGCTCTCCGTTTGTATCCCAGACGCCGCCGCCGGTTTCCGTAACCCAGACGAAATGACCGCTGTTGTGGCGGATGCGATATTCCAGCGTCCAGTCAGTACGGGTTTCCAATGCTCTGCCGACCACCGCGTCCATGGCCGGCACATCCTCCTCGCACATGATCGAGGTGAAGGTGCGAACCCGGTTTCCAACGATCTCATCCATCGGATAACCGAGGACGCGCTGGATGCCATCGGTCATGTTCAGCATGGTGTAATGTTCATCGGCCCGGCATCGATAGAGAAATCCATTCATGCGACCGAGAACGCTGCTTAAAAAGTCCATGGTAAATCCCGGTCGTGGCTGGAGGGTGGGGACGAGGGGTATTGATGGCCGTGAATAATATTCCGTTGTTTTATACTAAGAGCCGAAGTCCAGCTTCGCTGGCCTTCGGCTATGTCGTGGTCAATCTGGATGTCAATTCTTCAGATAGACTTCGAGCGTATCATCCATGGCTTCGAGCCAGGGCGTATGGTGCTTGGGCGCCATCGTGCCGGTCATCAGTGACTTGTAGGCATTGTCGCGGAAGCCCATGATGTTCTCCGCCTTGTGATGTTCCCATTCCATGAAGGTCTTGTTGGTGCCCTCGACGTCGAACTTCGGATAGTCGGTATCCGCTAGCAGTTCGATGACGTAGTCGCCCTGGAACCAGATCATCTGCTCGGCATCCTCGAGCGTTTCCTCGCGGGCGCGCCATTTTTCGAAATGGGCTTTCATTTCTTCCTTCGACGGCAGCTTGTTGCGGCCCATGATGACGTCGCGGGCATACCAGGCCTGGGCGTCGAACATGTTGAACGTGTAGAACTGGTCCTGCATGCCGATATACATCAGTTGCGGATTGCTCTCAAAGACCACGCCCTTGTAGAGATTGTCCGACCACAGGCGGTTGGCGGTCTTCAAGCGCAGGTCGTCGGGCAGGAACGGGAAGTGATGGAGGTAGCCTGTGCACAGGATGAGTGCGTCGACTTCCTTGGTCGATCCATCGGCGAAATGGGCGGTCCTGTTGACCAGCTTCTGCAGCAACGGACGCTCCTCGAAGCGCTCCGGCCATTTGAAGCCCATCGGCTTGGAACGGTAGCTGGTCGTCACGGATTTCGCGCCGTATTTCCAGCACTGCGATCCGATGTCCTCGGCCGAGTAGGAACGGCCGACGATCAGCACGTCCTTGTCCTTGAACTCCAGCGCATCGCGGAAGTCGTGGGCATGCAGCACCCGGCCACCAAAGGTCTTCACGCCTTCGAAATAGGGCACGTTCGGCGTCGAGAAATGACCGGAGGCGACGACGACATAATCGAAGATCTCGTCATACATGACGTCGTTGACGCGGTCATGCGCGGTGACGGTGAAGGTCCTGGATTCCTCGTCGAAGCGGACCATGCGCACTGGCGTCGAGAAGCGAACCCATTTGCGGACGTCAGCCTTGTCGACGCGGCCCTTGATGTAATCCCAAAGCACGGCGCGGGGCGGGTAGGAGCCGATCGGCTTGCCGAAATGTTCCTCGAAGGAATAATCGGCGAATTCCAGGCACTCCTTGGGGCCGTTCGACCAGAGATAGCGATACATGCTGCCATGGACCGGCTCGCCATATTCGTCGAGCCCGGTGCGCCAGGTGTAGTTCCACAGACCACCCCAGTCGGCCTGCTTTTCGAAGCAGACCACTTCCGGGATGTCAGCACCCTTCTGGGCGGCGGACTGGAAGGCTCTCAATTGAGCAAGGCCCGATGGCCCCGCGCCGATCACGGCTACTCTGGTCATGTCTGTCTGTTCCCTTTGTTTTCAGGCGTGTTTTTGTCGCCCTTGCCTTGATGCTCTTACGGCTGCTTTTCTCCCCGTCATCCTCGCCCTTGCGGCGGGGATCCAGCAGCGGCGCGTCCGCGCCGCTAAAGGGCTCTTTCACACGCCAGACGCCGCGTGACTGGATTCCCGTGACAAGCACAGGAATGACGGAGGAAGAGGAGTGCCCTCATCGTGTTTCAATCCGGATAGATCCCCGCGCTTGTCGGTGATCCGTCGTCGTATTTCGAAAGCCAGTCGATCATGAGCGGACGATTGCGGGTCAGGCCCTTGTAGTCGACGATTTCCGGCGGCAGGCTGGCGAGAACGCGTGGCAGGCGGCGGGCCCATTTCGGCACGGTGACCAGTTCTTCCAGGCTGATCAGGTAGCAGCGGATGACGAACAGGATGGCGTTGGAGCGGGGCAAGCGCCACAGGCTCTGCAGTTCGACGCGCAGGTGCATCTTCTCACCCACATTCTCCGGCGTCACGGTCATGCGGTCAGGCCCCCATTTGTGATAGTTTTCCGGCGAAGTATCGAGCCGTGGATTGACCGTCATCGTCCAGTTCAGCCGGCGGGTCGGCTTGCCCTGCTGCAGGTTGAGCAGGAATTTCAGCGCCCGGTCGAAGACGCCGATCTGGTGCGCCAGCGGCACCGGCCCGTGCCATTCCATGAAGTTCATGCCGATGTCGAAATCCAGCGACCAGTCGGCCTGGGTGGTGACCATGCCGGCGTCCATCCAGAGATTGTTGTCGCGCTGGTCAACAATGCAGAAATCGCCCTGGGCCTGGCGGGTGATATATTCCATCGGCGGGTAGGGCAGCGTTGCCGGATCGCCGAAGGTAAATGTGTCGTCGATGCCCAGCGGCCGGTTGATCCAGCGCCAGCGATCGCCGTTCTTCTCCAGGGTAAAATGCTCGGGGTAATCGTGCGCCTGGTGCTCCATCAGGAGTTCCAGCGTATCCCATTGCGCAGCCATCATGTGCGGCAGCGCCTGGCAGCGCAGTGGATCTTCCTTCAGCACCATGGCCCGGTCCTGCATTTCGGCGACGTAATGCTCATCGACGTCGATCAGGTTTTCGAAAACACTGTCTTGTCTGCCCCGGACATGCGGCTCCATGTTGACCGAATACATGTATTCGTCGCGATCGAAGGGGAAGGGGAAACGCCTGATATTGGTGAGGCTGTTGCGGAAAGTGAAATCGTCGCGGAACGTCTCGCTCCTGAACGTGATGGTCATCTGTCCGGTCCTCCTTCTGTCTGTGGACGACTGCTAGAGTTGAAGAACGAGTTGCTGGCCCTTGAACCGCGAGACGCAGATCATGACCTTCTTGCCGGACGCCTTTTCCTCGTCCGACAGGTAGATGTCGTTATGTTCCAGCGTGCCGTCGCAGGACGAGACTTCGGTTTCGCACTGGCCGCAGGCGCCGCCGCGACACATGAAGGGCGCGTCGCAGCCATGGGCTTCGGCGGCCTCCAGGATGCTCTGGTGTTCGCCGACGGTCATGTGAATGCCTGACTTTTCCAGGAAGACCTGGAAAGGCAGGCCCGCCGGAGGCGCGAGAAAACGCTCCGAATGCAGGTTTTCCTTCGGCCAGCCGGCTTCAAGTCCCATCAGCAGAACGGCATCGATCATACCTGCAGGGCCGCAGACATAGAGATGCGTCCCAAGCGGCTGGTTTTCGACCAATGTCTTGACCGGAATGAAGGTCTTCTCGCTGTCGCAATAGATTCTCACCCGGCGCGGGCCGTAGCGGTCGAGCAGTTGCTTCCAGTAGGCGCCGTGTTCGCGCGAGCGGATGGCGTAATGCAGCTCAAAGGCGGCATTGTCGCGGGTGAACTGCTCCATCATGGCGATGAACGGCGTGATGCCGATGCCGCCGGCAATGAGGATGTGCTTGCGGCCGCGATGATCGACCGGGAACAGGTTGACCGGTTGGCTGACGATCAGATGATCACCCGGCTTGACCTGCTCGTGCATGAAGACCGAACCGCCGCGCGAATTCGGCACTTTCAGGACGCTGATTTCGAAGGCGCTGTTGTCGTCGGGATTGGACATCAGCGAATAGGGGTTGCGGCGCAGCAGACCGTTGTCGTTCATCGAGACAACGACATGGGCGCCGCCGGAAAAGAACGGCATCGGGTGGCCGTCGAGGCGTTCGAAGCGGAACCGCTTCACGCTGTCGGTGACCTGGGTTACCGCTGCGACCCGCACCGGCATATCTGTGTTGAGGCTCACGGGAACATCTCCTCAGGGGCAGGCGCGGTACCCGGCTCTTCGGCGTCGATGTTGACGCCCTGGAAGGCGCCTAGGCGGCGGGAATAATGATCCCGCACCAGAAGCGGCAGTCCGCAATGGGTACAGGCAAAGGGGCTCGTCGTCACATTGTCGGTGATGCCCTTGCAGTGAACGCATTGCACCCGGCGCGCCGTCGAGCCGCGATGCTCGGTGTGGATCGAGTTGAAGTCGATGCCGAATTCCAGCGCCACCTGCATGACCTGGCCGATGAAGCCCTCGGTGCCGGCGATATAAAGACGCGTTCCCATGCGGGCCTGCTCAAGACAGGCACGCAGGCGAAACATCAGCGGCTGGAAGGTCGGTGCCTGCCAGAAGATATCCGGTGACAGCGCCGTCAGCGTCGCGTCATAGGCTTTTGGCGCAGCGCCGCCGGCGAGATAGAGGATTTCCGATTTGGTCAGAAAATCCCGGCCCTTGGCTTCGACCTGATCGACCAGCGCCATCGCCCCTTCGCCCTCGAGGACGAAGAGGTGACGTCTGGCGTGGGGATCGATGTCGAGCCCCTTGTATTCCGGCCTGCTTTTGATCCCTTGAACGAGCATGCCGTCAGCCCTGCGCCGTCCGCTTCGTCTTCTTCGGGTCGTCGAAAGTGATCGTATGGGCGATCGCCGGCGCGTTGACCGTCTTGCCCTTCACCTCCAGCCTGGTTCCCTGGACAGCATAGGGAACCTCGACGCGCATGATCGCCATCGAGCGGTTCGTCAGCTTCGAATAGGACGGGCAGGTGATGACACCGACCTTTTTCCCGTCGGCCCAGACCTCGTCGCCGAGATCGGTCGGACCATCGGCCTCGACCAGCAGGCCGAAAATCTTGAAGCGTTCCTTGCCCTTGAGGCGCGCATGTTCCTCGGCGCCGCGAAATCCGGTCTTGCCGGGGCTGACGGTGAAATCGAGGCCGAGTTCCCACAGGCTGTCGCCGGGCTGCTCGTTGGCGAAAGGATACATCTGCGAATTGTCATAGGGGTAGAACAGCAGATAGCTTTCCACCCGCAGCATGTCGAGAACGCTGAAGCAGACCGGTATGATACCCATCTCCTTGCCTTCTTCCACGATGCGGTCCCAGACCATGCCGGCATCCTGTCCGCGCACGAAAATCTCGTAGCCGCGTTCGCCGGTGTAGCCGGTGCGCGAGATCATCACCGGTGCGCCGAACAGCGTCGTCTGCATATGATGGAAATATTTGAGATCGCGGATGCCCGGCACGTATTTTTCGAGGTAATCGACTGCGAGCGGCCCCTGCAGCGACAGGTCGTGCAGGTCGTCGTCGAACAGCACGGCGCAGTTGCGTCCCTGCGCCTGCTTGACGATCTCCTCGAAGCCGGAGCCGGAACCGTGCACCAGCATCCAGGAGTTCGGACCGGTGCGGTAGACGATGCAGTCGTCGGTGAAATGGCCGCGGTCGTTGAGCATGCAGGCATAGACCGACTTGCCGGGATAGACCTTGGTCATGTCGCGGGTGGTGATATATTCCAGGATGGCAATGGCATGCGGGCCGACCAGATGGACCTTCTTCAGGCCCGACACATCCATGATGCCGGCCTTGGTGCGCACGGCAATGTGTTCTTCATAGATATCCTTGTCATAGGTCCAGGCGGTTCCCATGCCGCTCCAGTCCTCGAGGTTGGATCCCAATGCTCGATGTCGGTCGCCCAAGGCGGAAAAACGCCAGCTCAATGCCATGATCTGTTCCCTTGTTTATTTCACTCTGTGGAAATAATTATTCTTGAGTATATTCGCGTTTTTGGGAACGGCAAGCCGTCAAATCAATTTGTGGCAGGGAAATTTGGAAGCGTGTCTGTCGCACCCCAGGCTGCTGTTTTGTTCGGCGCAGCCCGCGTGAAAGCGGTCGGTGTAGGGCTGGATTTTCGACTGCCGGCGCCCATATCGCTTTGATATGTCCGGTTTTACGACGTGCGAATGGGAAGAGGAGTGGCCAGTGGCCGAGACCGAAAGCAGCCTGCCTGAGATCTACCGCGCCTATATCGATTGCCTCAACCGGCAGGACTGGGGAATGCTCGGGCAGTTTGTCGGTGACAATGCCATCCACAACGGCCGGCTGTTCGGCTTGGCCGGCTATCGTGCCATGCTGGAAAAGGATTTCGACGATATTCCCGACCTTCGCTTCAACATCCAGATGCTGCTCTGCGACCCGCCGCATATCGCCAGCCGCCTGGCTTTCGATTGCTCGCCGAAGGGGCTCTTTCTGGGCCTTCCCGTGAACGGCAGGACGGTCTCCTTCACCGAGAATGTGTTCTATGAATTCCGGCAGGGAAGGATCGTTCAGGTGTGGTCGGTGATCGACAAGACAGCAATCGAGGCGCAGCTTCTGGATTAGTTTATTCCGGCCTTAGAAACACGAAAGCCCGGACGATCGCCCGGGCTTGTTGCGTCCATCCTGGCCAATCTCAGGCAAGAAGTCCTTCTTCTTTCATCGCGGCGACGAAAGATGCCCAGGCCTTGCGCGGGCTGCGGATGCCGTCGAGTGCATCGAGGCAATGCTGCAGGGCACGGCGATAGGCGATGCCGCGATGGCCGGGCCAGCGGCGCAGGAACTCCACGGCGTCCCAGGCGGATGCGATGATATTTTCCTGACTTTGTTTGATGGTCACTCTGACGGGGGTTGGAAAGCGCTTGTAACTCAACGTCGTCCTCATGCTTTTTGTTCTGAATTGCCGCTCTCAACGCCCGGCAACGGAGATGGTTCCTGAACGGAATTCATTTCGGAATCTGCTTTCAAAACGATAGGCTGAATAAGGTCACCGTCGATCATCATCTCGCTCCGCATCGGCGCAGAACATCCAGCGGGTCTTCCGCGTCGATGCGCGAACAGATGCGATAGACTTCCAGCACCTCGGCGCTCATCTCGCCGCGATGATAGAAGAAGGTCGCGGCTGCATAACGGGTTCGCCCGGACCATTCGGTGCCCGGCGGCGTCCTGATGAGGTCCCAGTTCTGGCGGGCTTCATCATCTTCTGATAGTGCTTGACACAGGGGAGCATTGTCCCACTCATCTGCGCGGTCAAAAACCGGGCGGGAGCGCATCATGACCGTTGTTCTCAGCGTCAAGAACCAGAAGGTTGCGGTGAGAATGAAGGCAGTATCTGCGGCGGTGGCGGCCGGTGAAAAGGGTGTGCGCGGCCGCAAGGCATCCCAGGAAACGCGGCGCCAGCAACTGATCGAGGCGACCATCGATTCGCTCGCCAAGCGCGGTTATGCCGAAACGACCCTTGCCGACGTCGCCAATGGCGCCGGCC
>NZ_DATJDJ010000218.1:0-79229 GCF_035497515.1 Pararhizobium sp.
TCAGCGATGCGCCCGACACGATGCAATCGCCGGAGACCAGCGACGACACCGCCATGCCGCGCCGGCCGTCCTCGTCGTGCACGAACTTTGCCGGCGGCTTCAGTTCGGCATAGGTCCAGATCGGCCAGTCGCTGTCATAGAGATCGAGTTCCGGGGTGATGTCGGTGAGGTCGATATTGGCCTCCCAATAGGCGTCCACCGTGCCGACGTCGCGCCAGTAGGCCTGCACCTCGGAGGTCGAGCGCACGCAGGACTTGGCAAAGCGGTGGGCGATCGCCTTGCCGCCCTTGACGATCTTGGGGATGATGTCCTTGCCGAAATCGCGGCTGGAGTTCGGATCGGCGGCGTCCTCGCGCAGCAGTTGCATCAGGAATTTCGTCCTGAACACGTAAATGCCCATCGACGCCAGCGCGAAATCCGGCTTGTCGGGAATGCCGGGTGGATCGGCCGGCTTTTCGACAAAGGATAAGATGTTGTCCTTCTTGTCGACATGCATGACGCCGAATCCGGTCGCCTCCATGCGCGGCACCTCGAGGCAGCCTACGGTGACATCGGCGCCGGCATCGACATGCTGGCGCAGCATCAGTTCGTAATCCATCTTGTAGATGTGATCGCCGGCCAGGATGATCATGAATTCGGGGCCGTAGCTCTCGATGATATCGATGTTCTGGTAGACGGCGTCGGCGGTGCCTTCATACCATTGCGTCTCGGAGACGCGCTGGGAGGCGGGCAGGATATCGAAACTCTCGTTTCGTTCTGGGCGGAAGAAGTTCCAGCCATTCTGCAGGTGGCGGATCAGCGAATGCGCCTTGTACTGCGTGGCGACGCCGATACGACGGATACCGGAGTTCATCGCGTTCGACAGGGCGAAATCGATGATGCGGGCCTTGCCGCCGAAATAGACCGCGGGCTTGGCGCGGCGGTCGGTGAGTTCTTTCAGTCGGCTTCCGCGGCCGCCGGCAAGGACATAGGCCATTGCATCACGGGCGAGGGGCTGTATTCGTTTTTCCATTGATTTTCCTCCCGGTAGTATGGTTCCCCGGAGCGGTTTGACCGTTCTTGGGAACAGTATCCTCTCCAAATATTTTTCTGACGCACCGCCTGGACGGGACCCTCCGGTCCTGCCGGCGAAACGCTAATCCTGCTCCAGCATCAATGTCGCCAGGGGCGGCAAGGTGATGGTCGCGGTCATCACACCCGAACTGTTCTTTGTCGCCTGAACGGCGCCTCCATTGCCCTTTCCGCTGCCGCCGTAAATCTCGGCGTCACTGTTGAGGATTTCCTTCCACCGCCCCTCCGCAGGCAGCGGTATCGTGTAGTTCTCGCGGTAGACCGGCGTGAAGTTGCTGATCACGGCGATCATCTTTTCGCCGGGCGCTTTGCGCAGCCAGGCAAAGACCGAGTTTTCGCGGTCGTCGGCGATCAGCCACTCGAAACCGTCGCCCTCGCAGTCGCGGGCATGCAGCGCCGCCTTGTTGCGGTAGGTGCCGTTCAAATCGCGGACCAGCCGGCGCATGCCTTCGTGCATCGGGTATTCGAGCAGGTTCCAGTCGAGCGAGCGATCTTCCGACCATTCGCGCCACTGGGCGAATTCCTGGCCCATGAACAGAAGCTTCTTGCCGGGATAACCCCACATGAAACCGTAATAGGCCCGAAGGTTGGCGAATTTCTGCCAATCGTCGCCGGCCATCTTGGCGATCAGCGCGCCCTTGCCATACACCACTTCGTCATGGCTGAGCGGCAAAACGAAATTTTCGCTGAAGGCATAGAGCAGGCCGAAGGTCAGGTCGTTGTGGTGGTGCTTGCGGTGGATCGGTTCGCGCTGCAGATATTGCAGCGTGTCGTGCATGAAGCCCATGTTCCACTTGAAGCCGAAGCCCAAGCCGCCGGCATGAACCGGGGCGGAGACTTTCGGCCAGGAGGTGGATTCCTCGGCAATCGTGATGATGCCGGGATGACTGCCGTAGACTTCCTTGTTCATCGTCTGCAGGAAGCGGACTGTATCGAGGTTCTCATTGCCACCATATTCGTTCGGCACCCATTCGCCATGCTTGCGCGAATAGTCGAGATAGAGCATCGACGCCACGGCATCGACGCGCAGCCCGTCCAGATGGAATTTTTCCGCCCAGTAGAGTGCGTTGTTGACGAGATAGGAGAACACCTCGGCGCGGCCGAAATTGTAGATCGCGGTGTTCCAGTCGGGGTGATAGCCCTGACGCGGATCCTCATGTTCATAAAGCGCGGTGCCGTCGAACCAGCGCAGGCCGTGGGCATCGGTCGGGAAATGCGCCGGCACCCAATCGAGGATGACGCCGACGCCGACCTTGTGGGCGCCGTTGACGAATCGGGCAAAACCCTCCGGCTCGCCGAAACGGGCGGTCGGCGCGTAGAGCCCGGTCGTCTGGTAACCCCAGGACGGATCGAATGGGTATTCGGTGATCGGCAGGAACTCGATATGGGTAAAGCCCATATCGACGCAGTAGGGGATCAGCCGTTCAGCCATCTCGTCCCAGGACAGCATGCTGCCGTCATCGCGCAACTGCCAGGAAGCGGCATGGACCTCGTAGATCGAGATCGGTTGCCGGCGGGCATCGACGCTGGCCCAATGGGCACGATGCGCCTCGTCCTGCCAGACCTGCTCGATTTCGCCTGTCGTCATCGAGGCGTTTTTCGGTCGTAGCTCCGAGCGGCGGGCGAAGGGGTCGGCCTTCAGCGGCAGAACCTCGCCGTTCTTGCCGACGACCTCGTATTTGTAGATCGCGCCGTTCGGGATATCCGGCAGGAAGATTTCCCAGATGCCGGTATCCTGGCGCAGTCGCATGACGTGGCGGCGGCCATCCCAGTTGTTGAAATCCCCGACTACCGAGACACGCCGGGCATTGGGTGCCCAGACGGCGAAATGGAAGCCGTCGGCGCCATCATGCTTGACGGGATGTGCGCCCATCCTGTCGAAGAGCCGCAGATGCGAGCCCTCGCGGATGTAATAGTCGTCCATCGGCCCGAGCACGGGGCCGAAACTGTAGGGATCGACGACCGTCCATTCGCCGCCGCTGTTGCTCGCCCGATAGCGAACCGGCTGGATCTTCTTGACGGCGACCGGGCCCTCGAAGAAACCGGCATCGTCACGCCGGATGAGCGTGCCGATGTCCTTGCCGGCCAATGTTTCGACGGAAACCGTTTCGGCGCCTGGAATGAAACAGCGGGCGACGAAGTCCTTGCCCGTGGCATGAACGCCGAGGGCGGCAAAGGGATTGCTATGAGTGCCAGCGAGGATCGCCGCAATCTCTTCCGCCGACAGACTGGCTGGCGGAACGGTAGGCGTGGCGTCTTTCGGCACTGATGTCATCCGGCTCTCCAGATTTCCCCGGCATATTGCCGGATTGTACGGTCAGAGGAGAACCAGCCCATGCGCGCGGTGTTGCGGATGGTCTTGGAATACCAGCTCGCCGTGTCGGTCCAGATCGCGTCCACTTCCCGCTGTGCCTTGGTATAGGCATCGAAATCGGCCGCAACCATGAACCAATCATGATTGTAGATGCCGTCGACCAGGCCGGTGAAGCGGTTGCGATCGTCGGGCGAAAAGACGCCGGAGGAAATCGCAAGCAGAGCCTGCGACAGTTCCCGCGACTGTTCGATGATGGCACGGGGATTGTGGCCTTCGGCGCGCACCTTGGCGACTTCGTCCGCCGTCATCCCGAAGATCTTGATGTTTTCTTCTCCGACCCAATCGCGCATTTCGACATTTGCGCCATCAAGCGTTCCGATCGTCAGCGCGCCGTTCAACGCGAACTTCATGTTGCCGGTTCCCGATGCTTCCATGCCGGCCGTCGAAATCTGCTCCGACAGATCGGCCGCAGGCACCATGATTTCGGCCAGCGAGACGTTGTAGTTCGGGATGAAGACGATCTTCAGCAGGCCATGCACCGACGGGTCGTTGTTGATGACCTTGGCGACGTCGTTGGCCAGCTTGATGATCAGCTTGGCGTTGTGATAGCTCGGCGCTGCCTTGCCGGCGAACAGTTTTACACGCGGCACCCATTCGAGTTCCGGATGCGTGCGGATCTGATCGTATAGCGAGATCGCCTCGATGATGTTGAGGAGCTGGCGCTTGTATTCGTGGATGCGCTTGATCTGGATGTCGAACATGGCCGACGGATCGATGCGGATGCCCATGCGGCTTTGCACCAGTTGGGCCAGCTTGACTTTGTTGGAGCGCTTGATGGCGGCGAACTGCTCCTGGAAATCCTTCTTGTCGGCGAAGGCATCAAGGCTCTGCAGAGCTTCGGTATTGTCCATGAACTCGTCACCGATCGCACCGCGGATCAGGGTGACCAAATCCGGGTTGCACTGCATCAGCCAGCGGCGCGGCGTGATGCCGTTGGTCTTGTTGTTGATGCGGTTCGGATAGAGCCGATGCAGGTCGGCAAAGACGGTTTCCTTCATGAGTTCGGTATGTAGGGCGGACACGCCGTTGATCGAGTGCGACCCGACGAAAGCCAGATTGCCCATGCGGACGCGGCGATCGCCGCTCTCGTCGATCAGCGAGATGTTGCGGACCTCCTGGTCCGTATGGGCCTTCTGCTTGCGAGCCTCGAGCAGGATCTTGGCGTTGATCGCGTAAACGATCTGCATGTGGCGTGGCAAAAGCCGCTCGAACAGCGGCACCGGCCAGGTTTCCAGCGCCTCGGGCAGGAGCGTGTGGTTGGTGTAGGAGAAGGTGCGACGTGCGAGGTCCCATGCGGCTTCGAAATCGATGCCGTGCACGTCGGTCAGCAGTCGTACCAGTTCTGCGACGGAAACCGCCGGATGGGTGTCGTTGAGCTGGATTGCCACTTTGTCGGCGAGCGAGGTGAAATCCGGATATTGTTGCAGATGGCGGCGCAGGATGTCTTGCAGCGAAGCGGAGGAGAAGAAGAACTCCTGGCGCAGGCGCAGTTCCTGGCCAGCCGGCGTGGCATCGGCCGGATAGAGCACGCGGGCAAGGCTTTCGGCCTTGTTGCTCTCCCTCAGCGCGCCGATATGGTCGCCGGCGTTGAAGGCATCGAGCAGGATCGGATCGATCGGGTGCGCGGTCCAAAGACGCAGCGTGTTGACGCGCTTGGCGCGCCAGCCGACCACCGGCGTGTCGCAGGCGGTGGCGATGACACGCTCGGCCGGCTTCCAGACGTAGCGGGTCAGTTCCTCGTCGACATTGACGGTTTCGACCGAGCCGCCGAAGCCGATTTCGTAGGAGCTTTCGCGGCGTTCGAATTCCCACGGATTGCCGTGGGCAAGCCAGGTTTCCGGCAGTTCCACCTGCCAACCATCGGCCATCTGCTGTCGGAAAAGACCGTGGACATAGCGGATGCCATAGCCATAGGCCGGGATATCGACCGTGGCCATGCTTTCCATGAAACAGGCAGCGAGGCGACCAAGGCCGCCATTGCCGAGCGCCGCATCGGGCTCCAGCGCAGCGATGATATCGAGATCGACCCCGAAGGAGTCCAGGGCCTCGCGCAACTCGTTCATCAGGCCAATATTGGTGACCGCATCGCGCATCAGGCGACCGATCAGAAACTCCAGCGATAGATAATAGACGCGCTTGGCATCGGTTGCGTAGGTCTTGCGCGTCGATTCCATCCAGTTGTCGGTAATGCGGTCGCGAACGACCAGGATGGCGGCCGTCAACCAGTCATGCGGCTTGGCGACCTTTGGATCCTTGCCGATACGATAGGTGAGGCGCTCGATGATTTCCTGGGCGAGAACTTGTGAACTCGAGGCGCGGGGAGCAGCGCTCGGGATGCTTTCGTTGGACAAACGATCGATCATGGAAACAGGCTTACCCTTCTTGCAGTTTGGGAGACCGCAGGCCGAACACCAACGGGGCATATAAGCGATTTATGCACCGATACGAAGCGCTTGCAATAGTGTTTTCAATAAGATGAAATTTGTAGAGGGGTGGCGTTCGAAACGGCTTGCGAATTGCCGGATGCGGTGCGGAAGACGCAAAAGCCCGCCTCGATTTCTCGGGCGGGCTTTCAATGGAAACGAGAAAGTTATTACTGCGTCAGGCGGACGGTTACCTCGGAAGCCTTCTCGCCGATATATTTGAAGGCGAGGTTCAACTGGTCGGCGTCTTCAGCAGCAAAGTAATACTTTTCTGTTGTGGTATCGTCGGTCGCGCAGGCATCCAGCAGTTTCTGGCCGCGATCCGGTGCCATGAAGGCGATCGTGAAGACTGTAAAGCCGGCTGTTTTTGCCTTGGTGCAATAGTCCAACGTTTCAGTATCGGACTTGTCGCCGTTGGCGGCAGATTGTTTGCCATCGTAGTAATTGTTTTCCCCGTCAGTCATGAAAACGATGTATTTCTTCGGCACCTGGCCGTTTTTCAACTTATGCTCGGCCTCTTCCTTCAGCGCGCCAGCGCTGTTCTTGGCCAGCAGGCTGTTATAGCTGTTCTTGAACGCCGCGCTGGAGTCGGTTGATCCGGTAGCCGTCAGGTTCCCGACATAAGAAGAAACGCCAGTGACGCCCCAGGCCAGAGGGGATTCCGCCTGCATCGTGTTGTTGTAGGATACGCCGCCGGTACGCACCAAGGTCGAGGTGGAGTCAGCCGTCTTCAACTCCAAAAGGAGGCTTGCGCCGGCCGTTTTCAGCGCCTCGATTTTCGTGATGTAATTGGTGACATATCGTGTGCACGTCTTGGGCCTGTTGTTCGTGCCACAGTTGTAGCTTTCAGGTTTGGTCGGGCTGACGGAGTTGATGGTCGCCGTATCTTCTCCCATGGAGCCGGAGCGGTCGAGGACGAGGAACATGGACAGGGCATTCTTGGCTTCCGTTGAACTCAGCGACCGGCTGACCGTGCTGATTTCGACAGTTTCTTTGCCTAGCAGTCGTGTCAAGGCATTGAGCGGAAGATCGAGTTTGGAGGAGACCTCGACAGTGTAGGTCTTGCTATTGCCAACCGCGGCCGTTTTTTCGGTGATGTCAGCTGTTGTGTTGCTGCTGAGCGCAAGATCGAAGGCGGCCTTCGCCTCATCCGTCATGTCGGCAGACAAGTAGTTTCGCGATTGCGTTTTCACAAAGTCCTTGGCGAGTGCCTTTGCCTTCTCGATGGTCAGCCCCTCATTCACGAGAGCGGAGGATGCGGCAAGGGCGGCCGCGTCCGTTGCGTCCTGCAACTGGTCCTTGGCCATCATCATATTGGTCATGTCGATCGCGACACCACCGGTAGCGAACACAACCGGAACCAGCAGCGCGGCCATCATTGCGAAGTTGCCGGACTTGTCGCCAATCAAGTTTGAGCAGGACTGCAGGAAAGTTGAGCGCTTTGCCATGTTACTCACTCGGAACGGGACTAATGATCGATTAGGTCACGATATCCGAGAATTCTTACGGTTCGGTTCCCCTCAACCGTCGGTTTTTACTATAATTTTAGCGATCCCTGTGATTCGGCCTCTTGAGGCTTGGGGCACTGTCCGAAATCGAGACGCGGAGGATCCCGTTTTGGGTCACTGCAACGGGATGACATCCACGGCCTGTTCCGTCTTGTGTGATCCGTAGCTTTTCAGCACACCGATGACCGGTGCGACGTCGCCGTAATCGCGGCCGTGGCCGACGACAATGTGATCCAGTCCGGCAAAAATATTGTTGGTCGGGTCGAGCTCCAGCCAGCCGGAGGTCGATCCGCACCAGAAACGCACCCAGGCATGCATGGCGTCGGCCCCTTCGAGGCGTTCCTTGCCTGGCGGCGGGATGGTTCTGAGAAAGCCGCTGACATAACCGGCGGGGATGCCGAGGCTGCGCAGCGCTGTTATCATCACATGGGTGAAATCCTGGCAAACGCCGCGCTTGAGCTTGAAGGCCTCGCGCGGTGTCGTATCGACGGTCGTTGCCTTCGGGTCATAAGTGAAATCCCGGTGGATCTGGGCGCATATGGCCGTGGCGATCTGGCGGACCGTCATGTCCGGTTTGGCGATCTTGCGCGCATAGGCTGCGATTGCCGGGTCTTCCGGCAGGCGCGGGCTGGCGCCTAGGAAATGATGCGGCGAATTGGCGTCAAGCGACCAGACATTGGCGATGTCGGCGGGAAAGCCGGCGAGATCCGGCGAAAAGTCCGCCGTCAGCCCCTGCGCCTCAAGCTGGATGCGCGCCTGCATGCGGATGACCAGTTTCTCATGCGGCTTGCGAAACAGGATTGAGGTCGACGGGTTAGCGAAGAAGTCGACGGCATCGGTGCGCTCCTCCGGCGTCGGCGTGCAGGTGACGGTGCCGGCGACCAGCCGCTGGCGGTCGGGAAGCGAGACCGGAAGCACGCGGACGATATGGCGGCCACCGGAAACCGGGACTTCGTACGTATAGGTTATCCGCAGATTGATGTCGTAGAGCATGGTCTCTCAAATCCGGCGCAGGCGATTTGGCATATTCTATCCGAGATAGGTTTGCGCGAGGATGTCCGAGAAGCGCCCGAGCTCCTGCTCCAGTTTGCCGTAGACCGTCGCGTCCATGGCTTCGGGCGTCATGACCGCCAGACCGGCATGTAGCCGCATGGCTTCGCGATAGAAGGGCGACATCTGGCCGTTGGTGAAAGCCTTCGGCAGTTGCTCGACTTCGGCCTTGATCTCGTTCAACTGGTAGAGGATCGAGCGCGGGTTGAGCGGGTCAAGCGCCAGAAGGTCTGTGACCGTGAGCGAGGCCGTGTTGACGTTGTAGCGGCGGCGATGGGTCATGACGCTGTCGCCGATTTCGAGCAGCATGTCATAGGCGCCGTCAGGCGCATCCTCGCCGGAGAGATGGCCGAGCAGGCGGGTCATGTGCAGGCCGCGTTCCAGATAGCGGCCGATCGACAGGAAGCGCCAGCCGGTGAAGCGATACATGTTTTCATGCACCAGGCCGGCAAAGCCCGCCAGCTTGCGCAGGAGAATGGTCATGGCATGGGTGGCGTCGTCGCCGGCCTGTACCGTCGACTGGAATTTTCGCGCCGTCTTGGCGAGGTCGTTGAGCGCCAGCCAGCCATCGGCCGAAAAGCGGTCGCGGATATTGCTGGCGGAAAACAGGGCGCTGTCGATATTGGCCAAGAGGCTGTCGGGAACGGCTTGTTTCGTGTCGATGTCGAGGTTTGCCAGATACTCGGTGATATCCTTGAGCAATGGCATCTCGCTGTTGGCGGACTCGGCATAGCGGCCATGCCAGGCGCGCAGAATACGAAGCGCGCCTTCCGCCCGCTCGATATAGCGGCCGAGCCAGAAGAGATTGTCGGCCGCACGGCTCGGCAGGCTGCCGGGCATAATGCGGATGAAGCTTTCCTCGGCCGGTAGCAGTGTCGAGCGCTCGACGGGCTTTTCACTGACGATCCAGACGTCGGCGGCCGAACCGCCGGCCTGCATGGCGATCGCGGCGGCGTCGGCGCCGGAGCCGATGCGGGCAAAGCCGCCCGGCATGACCTGCCAGCCGTCGCGGGTGCGGGCCGCATAGACCCGCAGGCTCATCGGGCGCGGCGTCAGCTTGCCGTTGACCCAGGCGGGCGTCGTCGAGAGCGTCACGACTTCCTGGCCGACGAGTTTCGGCCCGTCGGTGAGCAGCCAGTCGGCGACGGAGGTCTTGGCGGTTTCGCGCAGCGATGAACCGAGAACAGACTGGCCGTTGTCGTCGAAGAACGGCCGGGTGGAATAGGCGGGACCGATAACCATCTTCTCGATATTGCCGGCGACCTGATCGCGCTCGGGTTGCTGGCCGCACCACCAGGTCGCGATGCTCGGCAGCAGCTGATCCTCGCCGAGAAGATGCCGACAGATGTTCGGCAGGAAGGCGAGGAAGGCGCGGGTTTCGAGAATGCCGGAACCGAGCGAATTGACGATCGACACGGATCCCGATCGCAATGCCTCGACGATGCCGGGCGTGCCGATATGCGAGCTCTGGTTCAGCTCCAGCGGATCGGCGAAGGCGGCGTCGAGGCGTCGCCAGAGCACGCCGACGGGTTTCAGGCCCGCGACGGTGCGCACCATCACCCGGCCATCGACGACGGTCAGGTCCTCGCCCTCCAGCAGCATGAAGCCGAGATAACGGGCGATATAGGCGTGCTCGAAATAGGTTTCGTTGGCGACGCCGGGCGTGAGGACGGCGATGCGGTCGTCGGGATGTTTCTTGCGCGCCTGCAGCGTATCGCGGAAGGCACCGAAGAAGCCGGCGAGGCGATGCACATGGGTTTCGGCATAGAGGTCCGAGAAGGCGCGGGTGGTGGCGACGCGGTTTTCGAGTGCAAAGCCGGCACCCGAGGGGGCTTCGGTGCGGTCCGACAGGACCCACCAGTTGCCGTCCGGGCCACGGCCGATCTCGAAGGAGACGAAATGCAGGAAATGGCCGTCGGCCGGCAGGACGCCGACCATCGGGCGCAGGAATTCGGGGTTGGATGCCACCAGCGACGGCGGCAGGAAGCCTTCGGCGACCAGCCGGTTGGAGCCGTAGATATCGGCGGCGATGCGTTCCAGCAGTTCGGCGCGCTGAATGAGGCCCTTGGAGACGGCCTGCCATTCGTTGCCGTCGATCAGCACCGGAACATGAGAGAGTGGCCAACTGCGTTCCGAATTTTCCTTGGTTCCATAGGCACGGTAGAACACGCCGGCATCGCGCAGGTATCGGTCGGCGCGGGCAAAGCGGTTGGCCAGTTCCGTTTCGTCCATGCGGCCGATGGTGGAGAGAAGATACTGCCAGACGGGGCGGACATTGCCATGCGTATCGAGCATTTCGTCGGCAATGCCGGGAAGCGCGCGATAGCCAAAAGCCGGATCGTTTCCGGTCCTGTTTTCGTTTCGTATCGCTTCTGCCGTCTGCTTCCTGGACATTGACGTCTTTACACTCCTGGCGGACGCCGAAGGTCGAGCGTCAGCGGAAATTCTGCTGATGGCGCTTCCGGCACAAGGGCGTAGGCGCCGGCAGTGTGGCCCCACGGCTCGAAGCGTGCCAGTCTGCGGGCTTCCGCCTCATTGCCGTTCACCGGGAACGTGTCGTAGCTGCGCCCGCCCGGGTGGGCAACATGATAGATGCATCCGCCGATCGAACGCTTCGACCATGTATCATAAATGTCGAATGTAAGCGGTGTGTTAACCGGCAAAGTGGGATGCAAACCCGACACCGGTTGCCATGCCTTGTAACGGATGCCGGCAACGGAAACGCCATTGAAGCCGGTCTTGGTAAGCGGCAGCGCACGGCCGTTGCAAGCGACCGTGTAGCGCTCCGGATTGGCAGTTTCCAGCTTGACCTGCAGCCGCTCGACCGAGCTGTCGACATAGCGCGCGGTGCCGCCGGGGGCGCCTTCCTCTCCCGTGACATGCCAGGGTTCGAGCGCCTGGCGCAGTTCGAGCTTGGCACCTTCGTATTCGACCTCGCCGCAGAACGGGAAGCGGAATTCAAGCTGGGCCTCGAACCATTCGGGGCGCAGATCGAAGCCGTTGGCACGCAGGTCGTTGAGGAGATCGAGGAAATCCTGCCAGACATAGTGCGGCAACATGAAACGGTCATGCAGTGTCGTGCCCCAGCGCACGAGCTTGCCTTCGGCCGGGTTCTGCCAGTAGCGGGCGATGATGGCGCGCACCAGAACCTGCTGGGCAAGGCTCATGCGGGCATTCGGCGGCATTTCGAAGCCGCGGAACTCGATCAACCCGAGGCGCCCGGTCGGACCATCGGGCGAAAACAGCTTGTCGATGCAGATTTCCGAGCGGTGGGTATTGCCGGTGACGTCGGTCAGGAGATTGCGGAACAGGCGGTCAACCATCCAGGGCAGGGGCGCTTGCGCCATGCCGGGCAACGGCACCTGCGCCATGGCGATTTCGAGTTCGTACAGCGTGTCGTGCCGGGCTTCGTCGATGCGTGGCGCCTGGCTGGTCGGGCCGATGAACATGCCGGAAAACAGGTAGGACATCGACGGATGGCGCTGCCAATGGAGAATCAGGCTTTTCAGCATGTCCGGGCGGCGCAGGAACGGGCTGTCGTTCGGGTTCCGGCCGCCGACCACGACATGGTTGCCGCCGCCGGTGCCGGTGTGGCGGCCGTCGATCATGAACTTGTCGGCGCCAAGCCGTGTGAGGCGGGCCTCCTCGTAGATCGCCGTGGTGATCGAGACGCAGTCCTTCCAGTTCGAGGCCGGATGGATGTTGACCTCGATGACGCCGGGATCGGGGGCGACGCGCATGACATTGAGCCGCTCGTCCTGCGGCGGCGAATAGCCCTCGATATGGATCGGCAGACCAAGATCGGCCGCAGATTTTTCGGCCGCCGCGATCAGGTCGAGATAATCCTCGATGCGCTCGACCGGCGGCATGAAGACGCACAGACGGCCATCGCGCGGCTCGACGCTCATGGCAGTTCGGACAGCGCCCCGGATGTCGCCCTTGGAACCGGCGATATTCTGCTCGTTGCGATCCTGTTGCGGTTCGCTTGCCTTGCGGGATGCCTGCACCATTGTCCGGGCCGGGGCGCTGTAGTCCGGCAGCGGGTGACGCGGGATCGATGGATCCGCCTCGTGGATATACGGATATTCCGACGGCGGGACGTAGGGCAGCGTGCCGAGCGGCATGCGGAAGCCAATCGGGCTGTCGCCGGGGATCAGGAAGATCTTGCCGCGACGGGTTTTCCATTTTTCGCTGACCCAGCGGCGTCCATCGGCTTTGGCATTCCAGGCTTGCACTGGCAGGATGTAGCCGGTTGCGGTCGTCAGGCCGCGTTCGAACACCTTGGCGATGCGGGCGCGTTCCTCCGGGCTTTCGAGCTTGGAGTTGGACGGATCGACGTTTTCCGGCAGGCTGCCTTCCTTGATGATCCATTCAGCCGGATCCTCGAAGGCGGGAATGATCATTTCCGGCTCGATCTCAAGCTCGGCCGCGATGCCGTTCAGCAGGGCTTCCGCCTCCTTGGCTGTGACCTTGGTATCCTGGCCTTCGGCGGCGATCAGATCCGGATCGTGCCAGATCGGCTTGCCGTCCTTGCGCCAGTAGAGCGAGAAGGTCCAGCGCGGCAGGCTTTCGCCCGGATACCACTTGCCCTGGCCGTAATGCAGGAAACCGCCGGGGGCGAAGCGTTCGCGCAGCCGCCGGATCAGTTCGTCGGCCTTGTCGCGCTTGGTCGGGCCGACAGCACCGGTGTTCCATTCTTCCGATTCGAAATCGTCGATGGACACGAAAGTTGGCTCGCCGCCCATGGTGAGGCGGACATCGCTGGCGTTCAGCACTTTGTCGACGTGCTCACCCAGCGCATTTAGCGCCTCCCAGCTTTCTTCGGAAAATGGTTTTGTGATACGCGGGTGTTCGGCGACGCGCGAGACGGTCATCGCGAAATCAAAGCTGGTGTTGGCATCGCCGTAAAGGCCGCCGGAAATGGGGGCGGCGTTGCGGTAATGTGGGGTGGCGGCCAGCGGAATATGGCTTTCGCCGGTCAGAAGGCCGGAGGTCGGGTCAAGGCCGACCCAGCCGGCGCCGGGAATATAGACTTCGCACCAGGCGTGCAGGTCGGTGAAATCGACCTCGGTGCCGGACGGTCCGTCGAGCGCCTTGAGATCCGGTGCAAGCTGGATCAGGTAGCCGGAGACGAAGCGGGCAGCGAGGCCGAGATTGCGCAGGATCTGCACGAGAAGCCAGCTGGAATCGCGGCAAGATCCGAGCGCCAGCTGCAACGTCTCTTCCGGCGTCTGGACGCCGGGCTCCATGCGGATGACATAGTTGACCTTCTGCTGCAGGCGCGCATTGAGACGGACGATGAAGTCGATGGTGCGCATCGGCGTCAGGTCGCTGCCCTTGACGTAGTCTTCCAGCGCCGGGCTCATCGGCTCCGGCAGCATGTAGATTTTCAGGTCGTCGCGGATGTCTTCCGGATAGGTGAACGGAAACATCTCGGCTTCTTCCTCGATGAAGAAGTCGAACGGATTGTAGACCGTCATGTCGGCGACGAGATCGACCTCGATCTTCAGCTCGGTAACCGGGTCGGGAAATACGTAGCGCGAGAGGTAGTTGCCGTAGGGGTCCTGCTGCAGCGTCACGAAATGGTTTGCCGGCGTGACCTTGAGCGAGTGGCTGATCACCTTGGTCTTGGAATGGGCGGCGGGTTTCAGCCGGATGATCTGGGGTCCGAGCCGCACGGGCTTGTCATATTTATAGTGTGTGAGGTGATAGATGCTTGCCTTGATCGCCATGCGGATCTTTGTCCCCTCGATGATGGGTCTTTGCCATCCTTGGGAAGATTTTGTGCAATGCAAAGAGAGATTGCAAGGCGCAATTCCGAACAGGAAGATTCATTTCCCATGGGTTACGCCGCAGAGTTCTCACGCTGATGAAAGTTCAAGCGGTTAGCCCAGTTCTTGGGCAATTTCCCAGACGTGGCCGGAGGGGTCGGCGAAGGCTGCGGTGCGGCGGCCCCATGGACGGTCTGTCGGGCCGTTCAGGAACGTGACGCCCAGGGCGCGCAGACCGGCACATGTGGTGTTCACGTCATCGACCCGGATCGTCAGCAGGATGCGCGAGCCGGCGCTGGATGGCGCGACGGGCAGCGGTGTGACGAGTGCCGGCGCTTCGGTCGCCTGAAGCAGGTTGACCATCAGGCCACCGAATGTCAGCACGGCGGAAACCGCGTCCTGATAGACGATCTCCGGCGCGAAGACCCTCTGGTAGAACGCCTTGGCCTCGTCGATATCGTCTATAAACAGGGTGACGACTTCGATGGCGTTGAGCTTTGTCATGACCCGATCCCTCCCTTGCCGGTCAATGCCGGGCCATGCGGTGCAACGTGGCGGTGAGCTTGGTACTGTCATAGGGTTTCGGAAAGAAGACGCTTCTTTCCGGCAGGTCGAGGTCCGCGATTCGCCGATGACCCGACGTGATGATGATCTCGATCGGTGGCCAGCGGTCGCGCACCGCGGCGGCCAGCATCATGCCATCGATGCTGCCGGGCATGTCGATGTCGGTGAAGACGATGCGGATATCGGTGCGGGATTCGAGGATGGCGACGGCCTCGTCGGCATTGGTGGCCTCGATTGCCTCGAAGCCCGCGTCTTCCACCAGATCCACCGCCATCATCCGCAGCAGCGGCTCATCTTCGACGACGAGAACGATGCGTTTGCTGATGGGTTTCGACTGCGCCATGATTTACTTCGCCTGCTGGAGCTGGGAAAGAACGGCAGTCATTTCCACCATGAACCCTGAAGGGTCGTAACTCGCGGTAACGTCCCCGGTTCCCGTGAGTCCCATATTTATCAATCGCGAGCCGAAACCCTTGCTTTTGGGCGGTGATGCCGGTGGACCACCATCTTCTTTCCATTCGAAATGGAACGTGGCCTGATCTCCGGTGCCATTGATCGACCAGTTGATCGACACGCGACCGGCCGGGCTTGAAAGCGATCCGTATTTCACGGCGTTGGTCGCCAGTTCATGCAGCAGGAGGGAGAGGGAAAGGCTGCTCCTCGGGCCGAAGGTGAAGGCCGGTCCGCTGACATCGAAGCGGTCGGACATTCCCAGTGTTTCAAGGCTGCTTGCAACGAGCGTGGCGACATCGGCGCCGGTCCAGTTCTGCACCAGCAGCGCATCATGCGCGGTGCTGAGCGCCTGCAGACGTTTTTCGAAATTCAGGACATGATCGCGCTCCGTCACAGGACGCAAAGTTTGCGAGGCGATTGCCTGCACCATCGCGAACGTGTTCTTCAGGCGGTGGCCGATTTCGTTGTTGAGCAGGTTCTGATCAGCCTCGGCCTGCAGCCGGGCAAGCGCACTCTGGATACGATTTCCGAAGCTGCGGATGAAGGATAGCTCTTCCTCGCTCCATTCATAGGGGCGATCGTGGTGGACGAAGACAATGAGGCTGAACTTGCCGTGATCGAAAATCGGCAGGTTGACGAGGACCCGGATGCCGATCGCGAGCAATGCCTCGGCGTCGTCGGCGGTGCGCGGGTCGGTGGTGACGTCCGTGATGACAACCGGCAAGCCTTGTTTCAGGTCGTCGATGAAGGTGCCGTAGGAGCGGAGAGGGTGGACGCCCGCGAGGCTGGCGATGCCGGGTGCCCGCCATTCAGGCTGCATCAGCATGGTTTCCGAAGCGCTGTCGACAATGCCGAACCCGGCGCGGCTCGCATCCAGCGCCTTGGCCATGAGGTCGGAGGCAACAAGCGCCATGGATTCGATGTCGTCGAGATCGCGCAGCCGGTCGCCCAGCGCAAGCAGCGCTTCCGTGCGGGCGATCGAGCGCTTCTGCGCGGTAATGTCCTGGACGGTGCCGAGCATGCGCACGGGCCTGCCGATGGCATCATGCTCGAAAGTGGCATGGCGAGCGATCCAGCGGACACCGCGATCGGCCGTTGAAATCCGGTATTCGACATCTGGCTCGGCATTGCCATCATTGCGGCTTGCGTCATGCGATTGCAGCCCGCGATCCTCGGGGAGCACCATGTCCTCGAATACGCTGGCGGGATAGGAATCCGCCGGCGCCATGCTGAAGATGCGGCAGAATTCGGCTGAGCCTTTCACGCTGCTGGTGGCAATATCGACCTCGAAGGTGCCGATGCGCCCGGCTTCCTGAGCGGCCAAGGTCTTGCTGGCGCTGGTGCGGATGCTGGAGGCGATCGATTTCTGGCGCTTGAACAATTCGTCCTTGCGGCGCGAGACGCGGCGCGCTTCCAAAAGCAGGATCACCTGCCGCGCCAACGCTTCCAGCGCTTTCCTCTGGGGCTCGTCCAGCCCTTGAGGTCGCGCCATCGTATCGATAACGCAGAGCGTGCCGATGATGGTGCCGTCCGGCGTGATCAACGGGGCGCCGGCGTAAAAGCGGATATGCGGCTTGCCGACGACAAGCGGGTTCGTGCTGGTGCGTGGATCCTGCGTCAAATCGGGGATGACGAGGACATCCGGACTGCCCATGGCATTGGCACAGATCGATTGGCCGATCTGTGTTTCGCCTGCCTCGAAACCGACGCGCGCCTTGAACCATTGCCGCCCGATCTCGACGAGACTGACGAGCGCCGAAGGTGTCTTGCAGGCGATCGAGGCGACCAGCACGATATCATCGAATTCCGGCTCTGGCGGCGTATCCAGGATGTCGTAAGCTTCGAGGGCTTCGAGGCGTTTCTGATGGTCTATGTCGGTGGCGTCGAGCAACGAGGGCAACGAAATCTCTTCAATATAACAGATGCATGGACATGCCCGCTGCCGGCATGGACTGGTCATGCGTCCGCGCGCCTTCGAAATCTAACGTGCCTTGGTCTCCCGTCAAGGCAGTCACGCCGATGTGTTTACGATAACGGCTTGCCGCCGACAGGAAAGGCACCGCCGGTGGACCGGCGATGCCTTCGAAACGCAGGATTTGAGGTCAACGCTTCATCGAGACGAGATTGAAATGCGCCCCTTGCGGATCGACGCAATTAACCACCCATGCGCCGCCGGGCACTTCCATCGGGCCGTTGACGACCTTGCCGCCTCTGGTGTTCGACCGTTCGATCGAGGCATCGAGGGCCTGGACGTTGAAGTAGAAGCCCCAATGCGGCGGTGCCGGCATCTCCGCGGGCTTGGTCATCATGCCGCCGATCCGGGTGCCGTCATGGGCGAAGATCTGGTAGTCGCCCATCTCGCCCATCGGTATGGCCTGGTCCTTCGTCCAGCCGAACATTTTCTGGTAGAAGGTCAGGGCGGTTGAGAGATCGCCGGACATCAGTTCGTGCCAGCCGACATTTCCGTCCGCCATCTGCGAAATCTCGGGCATTTTGCCGTCGCCATCGCCCTTGAACAGGGCAAACACCGCGCCGTGCGGATCGGTGACGATCGCGAAGCGGCCGATGCCCGGAATGTCCTCCGGTTCGCGATGCACGGTGCCGCCCAGTTCTGCAAGCTTCTTGGCGGCGGCATCGACATCATCGACACCGATATAACCGAGCCAGGCCGGCGGAACGTTCATCTTCAACGCATTTTCCGGCATTGTCATCAGACCGGCGATGCGGGCGTCACCCGCCTTGAACAGCGTATAATCCACGCCAGGCATGCCGGAATCGACCGAGTTCCAGCCGACCACGTCGTCGTAGAATGCTGCGGCTGCCATGGTGTCGGTGGTCATCAGTTCGTACCAGACGAACGCGCCGTGTCCCTTGCTCATTCTCATCCTCCTCTTGTGTTTTCGCATGGTCGCCCGGCTGAAAAGCCCGGCTTGTGGAAACAGGCTGTCAGAGTGTCGACAGGCGATGATAATCGCATGACATGATCGGCTTCCATGTTCCGTCGGCCGTCTGGACGCGGGACGAGAAGTTTCGCCTGTCCGCGCCTTGAATGGTCAGGATGTCCTGATAACGGGCCGTGCGCCCGACAGTCTCGAAATCCGGGCCGTCGCAGTCGAGTGTCAGGATCGTGCCGGTCTCATCGAGCGTGCCTTCGTAAACCCAGAGGTTGGTCATGGCGGAGCTGACAAAGGATCCGACGTAACGCTTCTTCAGCGGGTCGAAGCCCAAAGACAGAATATTGGTTGCCGAACTGCCATCCGGCATGGAGCCGGTCGTCTCGCAGACGACCCAGGCTCCACCGAGGGAGCGCACGGTTTCTTCCCATTTTCCGCCGGGATCGCCGTGATCGCTTGCGTCGGGCATATCGAAGACGAGGCGCCATCTGCCGACCAACTGTTCAAGCCAGCGATGTTCGTTCACAAGCTCTGTCTTCATCGCCGCATTCTCCTCTCAGGTGCGATTGCCGATCAGTTGCGTCAGGCGCAGCAGGAATGCGCTTTGGGCGCTTCTTCGTATTCGTCGTGCCGCTTGACGAAGCTGAGCGTCCCCGTCTCGTTGCGGCCTTTCGGCGCCCTGTCGAGGATCATCAGCGTGGTGAGGATTTCCTCGCCGCCCCGGGCATAATCGGAATAGGTATGGTAGATCGTGCCGTCCTCGTCGCGGAAGAAGACACTCATCCCCGGTAGTTCGTCATGGGCCTGATCGCGCGGGGTTTCGCGGAAATTGTAGAACACCGCGCCGCTGTCGAGTTCCTCCTTGGTGAAGGAGACATGGTAGTCGAAATTGAAATCGCTGCCGAAGGAAGAAACCCAGGGGGCTTTCCAGCCCATGCGCTTCTTGTAGGCCTCGATCTTGTCGAGCGGTGCGCGGGAGACGTTGACATAGGTGACGTCGTGATTGTTGAGATGGGCAAGCGTGCCGTCGATATGATCGGCCAGGAAGGAGCAGCCGGGGCAGCCGGCGTCCCAGTCAGGGCCGAACATGAAGTGATAGATTATCAACTGGCTGCGGCCGTCGAACAGGTCGGCCAGCGTCTTCTTTCCCGTCGGCGTGTCGAATGTATAATTCTTGTCGACTTTGACCCACGGCATGGCCTGGCGTTCGGCGCGGATCCTGTCGCGCAGCTTCGTCTCTTCCTTTTCGGTGGCGAGCAGTGCCCTGCGGGCATCGAGCCATTCCTCGCGCGATACAACCGGATTGTTCAACATCGTTCATTCCTCCTCAAGAAATCGCGTTTCGTTCCCGTTGACTAAATAGGTTGATATCAACATTATTGCGATATGTCAAAGCTCATCGTGATTCCCTTCGAAACCACCCTGCATGTGCGCGACTGCTGTTTGTGCCTTCACGTGCAGCGCGCCGCGCGGGCCTTGGCGCGCAAATTCGACGAAGCGTTGCGGCCCTTCGACCTCACCAATGGGCAGTTTTCGCTGCTGATGTCGCTCAATCGGCCGGAGCCTCCGGGCATGGGGCCGGTTGCGCATCTGCTTGCCATGGACCGGACGACGCTGACCGCCGCGCTGAAACCGTTGGAAAAGCGCGGCCTGCTCGAGACGGTGACGGATGGAAGGGATCGTCGGCTGCGGCGGATGAAGCTGACGCCGGCGGGCCACGCGCTCCTGTCGCGGGCGGTGCCGGTCTGGGCGAGCACCCATGCCGATGTTGATGCGGCCCTCGGCGAGGGCCGTCCGGACCGCTTGCGGTCCGACCTTCTCGCCCTAGCTTAGACGCCAGCGCCTGTCCGCTCGGACAAGGCAGATACCCAAACATCAGAGGAGGAGACTGTCGATGAGGATGATTTTTGTGAACCTGCCGGTCAAGGACGTATCGCGTTCGAGGGCCTTTTTCAGCGGGCTGGGCTTCAGCTTCAACCCGGATTTTTCCAGCGACGACACGCTGTGCATGATCATCGAGGAAAACATCTTCTGCATGCTGATGCATGAGACACGCTTCAAGGAATTCATCATCCGCGACATCGCCGATACCAGCAAGGTGACGGAAGTGCTGACCGCGCTTTCGGCCGGAAGCCGCGCCGAAGTGGACGAGACGCTTGCCAAGGCGCTTTCGCTCGGCGGCAAGGAATGGCGGCCGGTCATGGATTATGGTTTCATGTATGGCTGCAGCTTTCAGGATCCGGACGGGCACGTCTGGGAACTGGCCTATATGGAGCCGCAACAGGCGGGTTGAGGTGGACGGCGGAAGCGTTCGATTTTCCGGACTGGCGGAGGCGCGCGACAGCAAGGGAGAGCCGGGATGAAAATGACCTACAAGGGAAGCTGCCATTGCGGCAAGGTGCGCTTCGAGGCGGATATCGATCTCGATGCGGGAACGGGCAAATGCAACTGCTCCATCTGCACCAAGCGCCGCGCCTGGAACGCCTTGATCAAGCCGGAGGATTTCCGTCTTCTGTCCAGCGGCGACGAGATGGGTGAATACCAGTTCGGCACGATGAGCGGTCACTATCACTTCTGCCGCACTTGCGGCATCATGCCGTTCAGCGATGGTTATATCGAGCAGATCGGCGGCGCCTTCGTCTCGGTCAGCCTCGCCTGCCTCGACGATCTCGATCCGTCGGTTCTGGCGGAGGCGCCGGTCAGCTACGCGGACGGCCGCAACAATGCCTGGTGGAACACGCCGGCGGAAACGCGGCATCTGTAGCGGCTCGCGATTGCTTCATCCCGTCTTGCGATAGCGGCGGGCGACATAGACCACGTCTCCGCGCGAAAGCCCCTTGTAGAGGGCAGAGCCTTTCGAGCCGGAGAATTCCGTCATGAAATGCCGCAGCAACCGAGACTTGCCGATGCGCTCGCGCTTGCGGGCCTCGGCGGCGTTGAGGGCGGCGACCACGCCTTTCGAGATGTTGCGGTCCTGGACCAGATCAAGGTCGGGTGCATCGAGCTGTCCGCTCAGCCCGGTGAACTGATTCTTCGACCTCATGTCGGCAAAGGTGAACCAACCGCGCGGTGCCAGAACACGCGCCGATTTTAACCGCGCGCCACCCAATTGGGAAATACCGGTAGGCTTTTCCTATTCGCCGAGATCACGCACGGCACCACGATCGGCGGAGGTGGCGAAGGCGGCATAGGCCTTGAGAGCCGTGGTCACCTTGCGCTTGCGCTGCTCGACCGGCTTCCAGCCCTTGGCGTCCTGTTCGGCCCGGCGGGCGGCGATTTCGGTTTCGTCGACACGCAGCGAGATCGTCCGGTTGGGGATGTCGATGTCGATCATGTCGCCTTCGCGCACGATGCCGATCAGGCCGCCATTGGCCGCTTCCGGGGAGACATGGCCGATCGACAGGCCCGAGGTGCCGCCGGAGAAGCGGCCATCGGTGATCAGGGCGCAAGCCTTTCCGAGGCCCTTCGACTTCAGATAGCTGGTCGGATAGAGCATTTCCTGCATGCCCGGGCCGCCCTTGGGCCCTTCGTAGCGGATGACGACGACGTCGCCGGCCTTGATCTCGTTGGCAAGGATCGCCTTGACCGAGGAATCCTGGCTTTCGAAGACGCGGGCGGGGCCGGAGAATTTCAGGATCGATTCATCGACGCCGGCCGTCTTCACGATGCAGCCGTTCAGCGCGATATTGCCTTTAAGGACGGCCAGGCCGCCATCCTTGGAGAACGGATGCTGGGCATCGCGGATGACGCCGTTTTCGCGGTCGAGATCAAGCTCCTTCCAGCGGGCACTCTGGCTGAAGGCCACCTGGGTCGGTATGCCGCCTGGGGCCGCGCTGAACAGTTCGAGTGCTGCCGGATTGTCGGTGACGGAGATGTCCCATTGCGACAGCGCGTCGCCAAGCGTCTTGGCATGCACCGTCGGCAGGTCGGCGTTCAAAAGGCCGGCACGGTTGAGTTCGCCGAGGATCGCCATGATGCCGCCGGCGCGATGCACATCTTCCATGTGCACGTCGGCCTTGGCTGGCGCAACCTTGGACAGGCATGGCACTTTCCGGGAAAGCCGGTCGATGTCGTCCATGGTGAAATCCAGTTCGGCCTCATGGGCGGCGGCGAGGATATGCAGCACGGTATTGGTCGATCCACCCATGGCGATATCAAGCGCCATGGCATTTTCGAACGCACCCTTGGAGGCAATCGTGCGCGGCAATGCGGTTTCGTCGTCCTGCTCATAGTAGCGTTTGGCGAGACCGACGATGGTGCGACCGGCCTGCAGGAACAGCTTTTCGCGGTCGGAATGGGTAGCGAGCGTCGAGCCGTTGCCGGGCAGCGACAGGCCGAGCGCCTCCGTCAGACAGTTCATCGAATTGGCGGTGAACATGCCCGAGCAGGAGCCGCAGGTGGGGCAGGCGGAGCGTTCGATGGTCTGGACATCCTGGTCCGACATGCTCTCGTCGGCGGCGGCGACCATGGCATCCACCAGATCGAGCGCATGGATCTTGCCGTCGGACAGCACGACCTTGCCGGCCTCCATCGGCCCGCCGGAAACGAAGATCGTCGGGATATTGAGGCGCAGCGACGCCATCAGCATGCCTGGGGTGATCTTGTCGCAGTTGGAGATGCAGACCATGGCATCGGCGCAATGCGCGTTGACCATGTATTCGACCGAGTCGGCGATCAGTTCGCGCGAGGGCAGCGAATAGAGCATGCCGTCATGGCCCATCGCGATGCCGTCATCCACCGCGATGGTGTTGAATTCCTTGGCGACGCCGCCGTTGGCCTCGATTTCGCGGGCGACCAGCTGGCCGAGATCCTTGAGGTGGACGTGGCCGGGCACGAACTGCGTGAATGAATTCACCACCGCGATAATGGGCTTGCCGAAGTCGCTGTCCTTCATGCCCGTCGCGCGCCAGAGGCCGCGAGCGCCGGCCATGTTGCGGCCGTGGGTAGTGGTGCGGGAGCGATAGGCAGGCATGGATGTGTTCCTTGAACTGTGTCGGTGAACGGTGGATTTGGGCAACAGGTATCGCGATTGCAGCGGTTCCTACTCCAAAACTGCGCCCGCGTCACGATTTTCGTAACAATATTTCGTGTTTTTTGGGTAGGCAGGCGCAGCCAAAGCGCGTTCGAGGGCGATGTTGGCGCGAACGGCAGCACAGGAAATATTCACGAAGTTTCGCATTTCGAAGGTGGCGGGCGCAAGTCTACCTCATTTGGGGGATGCGCGAGCCGGCGTTTCGCTTTCTAGTGGCCGTGCTGGACACTTTGCAGGCTGGCAATTTCATCACGTAAACCTTCTTCAAGTCCCCTCTCCGGCAACGGCGGGGGACTTTTCATTCAAATCAGCAGGCTCTTGCGGCGTGCGAGATAAGCCTTGTTGAGAACATCCATGATATCCTCGGCATCGTCCTGGTCGAGCCCTGTCAGGTCACGGCCGTCTGTCGCCGCCGGCACCCTGGTGATCACGTCCAGGATCGTCCAGCTTCCGTTCTTTTCCTGTCTGAGTCCATAGCGCGGTTCGTTCACGGCAGGCCATCCTCCATCCGTTCTCTTGCAATGATGCGCTTCGCAACGCCGGGACAAATCAAACATAGGAATCTGCCCGCATTTGACAATGCCGGCCACATCGGCCGTTGCGATCAAAAATGGTCGAGGGGCAATTGCCGAACTTGTGGGACGGTTCGCCCTGCGGCCGCGCTGCCCCGCGGGGGCTTGCCATTCAGACCAGGGTGGGGAATCAAAAAAGGCTTTCCGGTTGCCCGAAAAGCCTTTTGAAACTGGATGGTGGGCGTAACAGGGATTGAACCTGTGACCCCTACGATGTCAACGTAGTGCTCTCCCGCTGAGCTATACGCCCATCCGATGTCGGCGCATAGACCACAAACCTTCTGAAGCGTCAATAGGCTTTTATCGGCTTTTTGACAGGAAGTTTTGCAGCCCTTGCGGCGCGGCCTATGCGGCCAGCATCTTGTTCACTTCATCCACAAGATCGCGCAGGTGGAAGGGCTTGGACAGGACCTTTGCGTCCTTCGGTGCCTTCGAATCAGGGTTGAGCGCGACGGCGGCGAAGCCGGTGATGAACATGACCTTGAGATCGGGATCGAGTTCCGTCGCCCGGCGGGCGAGCTCGATGCCGTCCATTTCCGGCATGACGATATCGGTCAAGAGGAGCGAGAACGGTTCTTCGCGCAGCCGGTCATAGGCGCTGGCGCCATTGTCGAAGGACAACACCTTGTAACCAGCCTTTTCCAGGGCTTTCACCAGGAAGCGGCGCATGTCGTTATCGTCTTCGGCGAGGAGAATTTTTGGACTCATGGATTTAAGCCGTTTGCACCTTACGTGTCGATGTCGGGAATTGCGGTGCCATCATGAAACCGCACGCGGGTAAATATCCGGTGAAGACCGGATATCTGACGAAGAGATGGGCACAGGCCCGGTCACTGGCAGGAGCCGACTATGGACACAGATGCTGCCAGCTGGCAACATACACCAGGTATCAAGATTATGACATGGTAAAAAAGGGCTGCGATGACGCAGAACGTCAGCGAAACCGAACCGTACGAGGTTCGCGAGCCGGAAATGCAGCGCATTCCCTTTGTCTTCAATTCCCCGCATAGCGGGCGGGACTACAGCCAAGCCTTCCTGAACCAGACGAAACTGGACGGTATGGCGATCCGCCGTTCCGAGGATTATTTCGTCGACGAGTTGTTTCATAGCGTGACAGGTCTTGGCGCGCCGCTGCTGATGGCGCATTTCCCGCGCGCCTTTCTCGATGTCAATCGCGAGCCCTACGAGCTCGACCCGCGCATGTTCGACGGGCCGCTGCCGCCGCATGCCAATATCAGCTCCATGCGCGTTGCCGGCGGGCTTGGAACCGTGCCGCGGCTGGTGGCGGAAAACATGGAAATCTACCGCGGCCGCTTGTCCGTCGCCGAGGCGCTGGAGCGGGTCGAGACCATCTACAAGCCCTATCATGCCTGCCTGCGCAAGTTGATTGCCCGCACCCATGTCCGCTTCGGGCTGGCGGTGCTGATCGATTGCCATTCCATGCCGGGCAATATCCGCATCGCCGGCAGCGGCCAGCGGCCCGATTTCATCGTCGGCGATCGTTACGGCACCAGCGCTTCCGCCGACCTGTCGCGCGCGGCGGTCTCGCTCCTGGAAGATCTCGGCTTTTCCGTTGCCCGAAACAAACCCTATGCCGGCGGCTTCATCACCGAGCATTACGGCCGGCCGGCGCGCGGCCTGCACGCGCTGCAGATCGAGATCAATCGCGGCCTCTATGTGGATGAAGCGACGTTGCTCAAGAAGCCGGAATTTTCAAGGGTCGCTGATGCGATCCGGCTGTTCCTGACCGGACTTGCCGCGCATGTGCAGAAATATGTGGTGATGCCCACGCCGCTTGCGGCCGAATAACCGGTCCTCGCCGAACTTCCCGCTTCCCCCCACTCAAAAAAAACCGCGCTTGCGGCGCGGCCAAGTTTAGGGAGGAAACACCCAAGGAGGGTATTTACAGTCACAAGTGACTGTAGGGAAAAGCTAATATTGCAGCGCACAAATGTCAAGGCGAATTTGGCCATATCGCTGCATCGCGCCAGACAGCTATTTCATCCAAAATCGCTGAAATACGTGGTTTTTCGCGGTTCTCCACAGTCTATGGCAGGTTCTTCTGAATTTCCGGCCCCTGTTCCTTTCGCAAGCGCGAATTCCGTCGATTTTTGTCAAATTCCGCGGCCAAGACTTCATTTTCAAAAAAATGTGCCATAAGCAGTTTCAACCGTCCTTTTTCCCGATCTTCGTGAGGTTTCATGCTGCCGGACCGTGAATTCTTTGACCGCCTCGCCGATGCGGCCAAGGCCGAGACCCTGCCGCGTTTTCGCACCGGCATCAGCGTCGTCAACAAGGAGGCCGGCGGTTTCGATCCGGTCACCGAAGGCGATCGGGCGGCGGAGGCGGCGATCCGCGCGCTGATCGAGCTGGATTTCCCCGAGCATGGCATCCTCGGCGAGGAATTCGGCAATGTCGGACTCGACCGCGATTATGTCTGGGTCATCGACCCGATCGATGGCACGCGTGCCTTCATCTCCGGCCTGCCGGTCTGGGGCACGCTGATCGGCCTTTATCACAAGGGCGAGGCGGTGATGGGCATCATGGACCAGCCGTTTACCGGCGAACGCTATTTCGCCGACGGGAAGACGGCGTCCTATCGCGGCCCGGGCGGGGATAAACCAATCACAACGCGCACCGGCGTCGATCTGGCGGATGCGATCATGTTCACGACCACGCCGCACATGTATTTCGGCGAGGCCAAGACCCGCTTTGAAACCATTGAGGGCAAGGTTCGCCTCTCGCGTTACGGCGTCGATTGCTACGCCTTTGCGCTTCTGGCATCGGGCCATATCGACCTGGTGCTGGAATCCGGCGTCAAGGCCTATGACGTCGGCGGTCTCATTCCGCTAGTCGAGCAGGCCGGCGGTGTCGTCACCGACTGGAACGGCGGTCCGGCGGAAATGGGCGGCAATGTGGTTGCGGCCGGCAGCCCCGAACTGCACGCACAGGCCTTGGCGTTGCTCAAGGGCTGAGCCGCGACGTCAATCGACGAGTGCGCTGTCCCTAACCGGTTCCAAGGTTTCGTTGCCGCTGCCGGGGACAAAGGCTTCGATGGCCGCAATGGCCTGGGCGCGGTAGTGATCGGCTTCCTGGAACAGTTCGTGCCGGGCGCCATCGATCGGGATCATGTGGCCGGCGCGAAAATTGCGGGCGAGCGTCTCGACGGCGAGATGCGGCACCAATCTGTCCTGCGTCGGCGCCAGCAGGATCGTCGGAACCCGGACCTGGGTCAGATGATCGTGGCTGGCAATGCGCTTGATTGCCCTGAAGGTTTCGTGAAGCCAGCGGGCCGTGGGCGGGCCAAGCGCCAATTCCGGATGCGCATCGGTCAGTGCCTTGTTGCGGGCGAAGCGCCTGGCATCCGAGGTCAGAAGATTTTCCGAGAAGGGCAGCGGCCCCCTGTCGCGCATCAGGGGCAGGGAGCCGAGCCCGAGCAGGGTGAAGGTGGTGGCGAGAACGCCGATCATCCGGTGGCCGAGCTTCTGCGCACCGAGCGCGACAAAGGGCGCGGTCACGGCCAGCCGGTCGATGCGGCTTGCAAGAAGCGGCGCCTGCGACAGGGCGATCAATGCTCCCATCGAATGCGCCAGCATGAAGAAGGGCAGGCGGGTGTCGGGCAGGACGATCTGCTCGAGGAAAATGGCGAGGTCGCGCTCGTAATCGGCAAATCGCCGGACATGGCCGCGACGGCGATGTTTCAACAGCCGTTCCGAACCGGCCTGTCCGCGCCAGTCGAATGTCGCCACCCAAAGCCCACGGGCCGTCAATTCGCCGATCGTCTCTGCATATTTCTCGATCGACTCGTTCCGCCCCTGGAGCAGGACGACCGTGCCCTTGGAGACGGCCGCCTTCGATTTGAAGATCGCGTAGCGCAGCTTGGTGCCGCCGGCGCCCTCGAAGAGGCCGACGACGTGATTGCCGGGGATCGGATTGTCGGGGGTTGCGTGAAGGATCGGCGTCATGGGCAAGGTCCGTGTCCGGGCAGGATTTGCATGGCGCGGGCGGCAGGAATTTGCGCTCTCGACACGCCGGATGGGCGAAACTCCATCCTTGACCGATTCCCTTAAGGAACGGTGCAAACCATGTCACCATTCAGGGATAGGCCGACCATATGGCCGCGTCAAAGAAAAAAGGCCGGAAGCGGCGGGGGACTGAATGGTTCGCTTCCGGCCAGAGACAGTCGGTCGGCTGAAAGGCAAAACGGACGGGAGAAGGGACGTTCACCGCCGGGACTTTTGCCTTGTTCCGATGATGGTGTTTTACGCCCGCCAAGCTGAACGCATCCGGAACCGGCCGTTCATCCTGCGTTTAGAAAATCGGAGTCACGCAACTTGTGTGCCGGAGGTCTTGAAGGCGCGAAAGGCAATTCCCATCTCATCCTCACGGGCGCCGAAACCGGGCTCGTTCACCGGTTCTGCCATCGCCGCTTGAAGGGATGACAGGATCAGGATCGCACACCAGTTGCTCACAAGAGGACATCATGCGTCACGTTGATTTTTCCCCGCTTTACCGTTCCACCGTCGGTTTCGACCGTCTTTTCACCATGCTCGACAGTCTCGGCCAGCCGGACCAGTCGCAGACCTATCCGCCCTACAATATCGAGCGGACAGGCGAGAGCACCTACCGGATCACCATGGCCGTTGCCGGCTTCGACGAAAGCGAACTTTCGATCGAAGCGCGTGAACACACGCTGACCGTCAAGGGTGAAAAGGGCGAGGACAAGGGGTCGGACAGCCAGTTCCTGTATCGCGGTATTGCCAAGCGCGCCTTCGAGCGTCGCTTCCAGCTCGCCGATCACGTGGAAATCCAGTCCGCTTCGCTGAAGAACGGCCTGCTTCACATCGACCTCCTGCGCGAAATCCCGGAGGCCGCAAAGCCCCGCCGGATCGAGATCGCCGCAGCCCAGTCGACACCGAAGCAGATCGAGGCGACGCAGATCGAAGCTGCCGCCAACTAAGCGTTCGACATCGATCACTGGCTGAAGAAACGGCGTCCGGACGGGCGCCGTTTTTATGTCGAGGACGCTGTCGCCTCGGCCTGCCGGCGCCGACCGCGTTCGGCATATTTCTGGGCAATCACGGCGCAGACCATCAACTGAATCTGATGGAACAGCATCAGCGGCAGGACAATGCTGCCGATACTCTGGCCGGCGAAGATGACATTGGCCATGGGCACGCCGCTGGCGAGGCTCTTCTTCGAGCCGCAGAAGGTGATGGCGATCTCGTCTTCCTTCGAGAAACCGAGCAGCCGGCTGCCGAACATGGTGGCCAGCAGCACGATCGCCAGCAGCACGATATCGAGAATGATGACGACGGAGAGGTCGCGGATGGAGAATGTGTGCCAGAGCCCCTCGGTTACCGCCTCGCTGAAGGCGAGATAGACCACCATCAGGATCGAGCCGCGATCGACCGGCATCAACAGCCTCCTGCGGGCGCGGATGAAGTCGCCGATCCAGGGCTGCAGGATCTGCCCGAGAAGGAAGGGCGCCAGAAGCTGCAGCAATATCTGCTCCAGCGCGTCGAAGGAAAAGCCGCCATGACCGCCGGCCGCAAACAGCAGGCCGACCAGGAGCGGCGTCAGGAACATGCCGAAAATGTTGGACGCGGAGGCCGCGCAGATGGCGGCGGGTACGTTGCCGCCCGCCATTGAAGTGAAAGCGATCGAGGATTGAACCGTGGACGGCAGGACGCAGAGAAACAGAATGCCGGTATAGAGCGCCGGCGGCAGAAGAGACGACGGCAGAAGGCCGGCGGCGAGGCCGAGCAGAGGGAAGAGAAGGAAGGTCGAGCCGAGAATAACGAGATGCAGCCGCCAGTGCAGCAGACCCGCCACCACCACATCGCGCGACAGCCGGGCGCCGTGGAGGAAGAACAGAAGCCCGATGGCGATCTTCGTTGCCAGCCCGAACCATTCGGCCGGTTCACCGGAAATCGGCAGCACGGAGGCAAGTGCAACGGTAAGGACGAGAAGAATTGTGAACGTATCAGGCAGAAAGCGGCGCATGGTGTCTCTGTTAGTCGTATCAGGCGCCGCAATCCTTTACCTGTCATCCGCGCTTAGCAAGCCGCGATAAATTGCCGTACATCTTCCGCCTTCGTCGCAAAGCTGGTGACGAGGCGATAAAGTCCCTCGTCTTCGGCGACATCCGTCAGCGTCTGCGGCACCGGCCAGTCGTAAAAGACGGCGCCCTGCGCCTTCAGCTTGGCGGCCGTTTCCTTTTTCAGGATGACGAACAGTTCGTTGGAGCCGGTCGGCCAGGCCAGGCGTGCGCTCTCGGATGCCTCGATGCCCTTGGCCAGTTCGTTGGCCATGCCGTTGGCGTGGCGCGCAAGATCGAGCCACAGGCCGTCTTCGAGATAGGCATCAAACTGGGCGGCGATGAAGCGCGACTTGGAGAAGAGCTGGGCGGAGCGTTTGCGCAGATAGCCCATTTCTTCCGCCTTCGACGTGTCGAACAGGATCAGCGCTTCGGCACACCAGCAGCCGTTCTTGGTGCCGCCGAAGGAGAGCAGGTCGATGCCGCGCTTCCAGGTCATTTCCGCCGGCGTCGTGCCAAGCGAGACAAGCGCGTTGGCGAAGCGGGCGCCGTCCATGTGGAGCGGAAGCTTCTCAGCCTTGGCGATGGCGGCGATCGCCTCGATCTCGGCGAGGCTGTAAACCGTGCCGGCCTCGGTTGCCTGCGTCATGGTGATTGCCATCGGCTGGCCGCCATG
This sequence comes from Pararhizobium sp., assembly GCF_035497515.1. GTDB lineage: Bacteria > Pseudomonadota > Alphaproteobacteria > Rhizobiales > Rhizobiaceae > Pararhizobium. The sequence goes on from NZ_DATJDJ010000218.1 coordinate 30,429, forward strand.
CACACCGCCGGCGCGGGAATGCCGGATTTGCTTTTCCAGGAGATCCGGCCGCATCTTGCCGACCGTTCCGTCGATGGCGGAAAGCTTGGCGCCGTGCGAAAAGAACTCCGGCGCGCCGCATTCGTCGACATAGACATGCGCTTCCCGGTGGCAGAATACCTGGCCGCCGGGGCGATTGGCGCTGGCAAGGGCCAGCGAATTGGCGGCCGTCCCTGTTGCGACGAAGAACACGGCAACCTCGCGCTCAAACACCTCCGACAGGGCGTTTCCAGCCTTCTTGTCGAGATCGCTGGTGCCGTATGCGGAAGCAAAGCCGCCGGCAGCCTTCACCAGGCTTTCGGCAATCACGGGATGGGCACCCGCCCAATTGTCGGAAGAGAAAATCATCGATGCGGTCCTGTGGCTTGGCGGGCGGAGCGTCCCTTTTAGCCTTTGAAGCCGACCATACGGATGCTGTCGCGGCAATCAATGCTTCAAGCTGCATATAAGGACAATGTCAGACCAGTTTGAAACCAAATCAAAGAAAACGAGCGGTTCTTGAAAGAAAATTACAAAAACACGCAATTAACGGCAATGTTCGGCAAATTCTCCTCGATTATTTTTGTCAGTGGTCTTGCGGTCCCATGAGCTTTCTGGCATAGAACCCCTGAAATAGGACAGTCTTGCTGTCCTATTTCGGTCCCAAGACCGGAAAGAGCCGGAAAGCCTGCGAAACGCGGCCCCCGGCGGACGACTGCAAGCCGCGCCGGACACGTCGTGTCCATGCCGCCGGAGCCGTCGCGATGGTCGCGGACCTTCTTTGCCTGATGCAATCAATGCTTCATTTGCGGCCGGATCAGGATCATGCGACGATAATGCCGGTGCCGGCTTCAACGGGACTCTTGCCCGCGAAAGCCTGTCTGGACTGCGGACATACCCGGCCAAACCGGGTTAACAGGAGGGACGACGATGACGGACTTTACGCCATCCACCATGACTGGGCTCAACGATGCGCGCCAATTGGCGACGGTTGAGAAAAATACCGCATTTCCGGGCTTGCCGAAAAAACAGGGTCTTTACGACCCGGCCAACGAACATGACGCCTGCGGCGTCGGCTTCGTCGCGCATATGAAGGGCCAGAAGTCGCACCAGATCGTCAAGGACGGTCTCTTTATCCTCGAAAACCTGACGCATCGCGGTGCCGTCGGCGCCGATCCCCTGATGGGAGATGGTGCGGGCATTCTGGTGCAGATTCCCGACCGCTTCTTCCGCGAGGAAATGGGACTCCAAGGCGTCACCCTGCCCAAGGCTGGCGACTACGCCGTCGGTTACATGTTCATGCCGCAGGACGAGGATCAGATCGCCCATTTCAAACAGGTGATCAGCGACGTCGTGGCCGAGGAAGGCCAGAGCCTGCTAGGCTTCCGGGATGTTCCCGTCGACAATTCGTCGCTGTCGAAAGCGCCGCATATTGCGGCGACCGAGCCGCGTCACATCCAGGTCTTCATCGGCGCCGGTCGCGACGCCGCGACGAACGCGGAATTCGAACGCCGGCTGTTCACGCTGCGCAAGGTGATTTCGAACCGCATCTACGACGCTTTCGAGGGTGCCGAGACCGGCTTCTACCCGGTGTCGTTGTCGTCGAAGACCATCGTCTACAAGGGCATGTTCCTGGCTTATCAGGTGGCCGCCTATTTCAAGGATCTGGCCGATCCGCGTTTCGAAACCGCCGTTGCCCTCGTTCACCAGCGTTTCTCGACCAACACCTTCCCCTCGTGGAAGCTCGCGCATCCCTACCGCATGGTCGCGCATAACGGCGAAATCAACACGCTGCGCGCCAACGTCAACTGGATGGCGGCGCGCCAGGCATCGGTTTCCTCGCCGCTGTTCGGCGGCGATATCTCCAAGCTCTGGCCGATTTCCTATGAAGGGCAGTCGGACACCGCCTGTTTCGACAATGCGCTCGAATTCCTGGTGCAGGGCGGGTACTCGCTCGCTCATGCGGTGATGATGCTGATCCCGGAAGCCTGGGCCGGCAACCAGCTGATGAACCCAGAGCGCAAGGCATTCTATGAATACCATGCCGCACTGATGGAGCCGTGGGATGGTCCGGCCGCGGTTGCCTTCACCGACGGCAAGCAGATCGGCGCGACGCTCGACCGCAATGGCCTGCGTCCTGCCCGCTATCTCGTCACCGATGATGACCGCATCATTCTTGCTTCCGAAGCCGGCACGCTGCCGGTCAGGGAAGAAAACATCGTCAAGAAATGGCGCCTGCAGCCTGGCAAGATGTTGCTGATCGATATGGAAAAGGGCTGCATCATTTCCGACGAGGACGTGAAGTCCTCGCTGGCGACCCAGCATCCCTATCGCCAGTGGCTGGACAATACCCAGCTCATCCTGGAGGATCTGAAGCCGGTCGAGCCGCGCGCGCTGCGTCGTGACGTCTCGCTTCTCGATCGCCAGCAGGCCTTCGGCTATACCCTTGAAGACACCAAGATCCTGATGTCGCCGATGGCGACCACCGGCCAGGAAGCCATCGGCTCAATGGGCACTGATACGCCGATTTCAGCCATGTCGGACAAGACCAAGCTGCTCTATACCTATTTCAAGCAGAATTTCGCGCAGGTCACCAATCCGCCGATCGACCCGATCCGCGAGGAACTGGTGATGAGCCTCGTCTCGTTCATCGGTCCGCGCCCCAACATTCTCGACCACATCGGCGCGTCGCACGCCAAGCGACTCGAGGTGCGTCAGCCGATCCTGACGAACGGGGATCTCGAGAAGATTCGCTCCATCGGCCATACCGAAGATCGTTTCGACACCAAGACGCTCGACTTCACCTACGACGTCGCGCGCGGCGCCGAAGGTATGCCGGAAATTCTGGACCGGCTTTGCGAGCGGGCGGAAGCGGCCGTCAAGGGCGGCTACAATATCATCGTTCTGTCCGACCGGCAGATCGGTCCGGACCGCATGGCGATTCCGGCGCTTCTGGCAACGGCCGCCGTCCACCACCACCTGATCCGCAAGGGGCTTCGTACCTCCGTCGGCCTCGTCGTCGAATCCGGCGAGCCCCGCGAAGTGCACCAGTTCTGCCTTCTTGCCGGCTATGGCGCCGAGGCGATCAATCCCTATCTCGCCTTCGACACACTCACCGACATGCACAAGCGTGGCGAGTTCCCGAAGGAAGTCGATGGCGGCGAAGTCGTCTCTCGCTACATCAAGGCCGTCGGCAAGGGCATCCTCAAGGTCATGTCCAAGATGGGTATCTCGACCTACCAGTCCTATTGCGGCGGCCAGATCTTCGATGCCATCGGCCTGAACTCGGAACTGATCGACCGGTATTTCTTCGGCACCGCGACGCAGATCGAAGGTATCGGCCTGACGGAAATCGCCGAGGAAACGTTCAAGCGCCATCAGTCGGCTTTCGGCGCGGACCCGCTGCTCAAGACGACACTGGATATCGGCGGGGAATATGCCTACCGCATGCGCGGTGAGGATCACGCCTGGTCGCCCGACGCGATCGCCTCGCTGCAGCACGCAGTTCGCGGCAATGCCGTGGATCGCTACCGCGAATTTGCCGAGATGGTGAACGGTGCCGCGCTGCGCATGAACACCATCCGCGGCCTGTTCTCGATCAAGGGCGCCGAAGCGCTGGGCCGCAAGCCGATCCCGCTGGACGAGGTCGAGCCGGCCGTCGATATCGTCAAGCGGTTCTCCACCGGCGCCATGTCCTTCGGCTCGATCAGCCGGGAGGCGCATACGACGCTGGCCATCGCCATGAACAGCATCGGCGGAAAATCCAATACCGGCGAGGGCGGCGAAGAGTCCGACCGCTACTTCCCGCTGTATGACGGTTCGCCGAACCCCGAACGATCAGCGATCAAACAGGTCGCCTCCGGCCGTTTCGGCGTGACGACCGAATATCTGGTCAATGCCGACATGCTGCAGATCAAGGTGGCGCAGGGTGCCAAGCCCGGCGAAGGCGGCCAGCTGCCCGGCCACAAGGTCGACGCGACCGTCGCCAAGACCCGCCATTCGACCCCGGGCGTCGGCCTGATCTCGCCGCCGCCGCACCACGACATCTACTCGATCGAGGATCTGGCACAGCTGATCTATGATCTGAAGAACGTCAACCCGGAGGCCGATGTCTCTGTCAAGCTCGTTTCGGAAGTCGGCGTTGGCACGGTTGCCGCCGGCGTTGCCAAGGCGCGCGCCGACCATATCACCGTTTCCGGCTATGACGGCGGCACCGGCGCCTCGCCGCTGACCTCGCTGAAACATGCGGGCAGCCCCTGGGAAATCGGCCTTGCCGAGACCCACCAGACGCTGGTGCTGAATGGACTGCGCTCGCGCATCGCGCTGCAGGTCGATGGCGGCCTGAAGACCGGCCGCGACGTCGTCATCGGCGCGCTTCTCGGCGCCGACGAATTCGGTTTCGCCACCGCGCCGCTGATCGCCGCCGGCTGCATCATGATGCGCAAGTGCCACCTCAATACCTGTCCCGTGGGTGTGGCGACGCAGGATCCGGTCCTGCGGAAGCGTTTCAAGGGTGCGCCCGAGCACGTCGTCAACTACTTCTTCTTCGTTGCCGAGGAAGTGCGTGAAATCCTGGCGTCACTGGGCTTCGCGAAGTTCGATGACATTATCGGGCTGTCCGAATTGCTCGAAAAGGATGCGATGATCTCGCACTGGAAGGCCAATGGCCTCGACTTCGGCCGTATCTTCCACAAGGTCGATGCGCCGAAGGAAAAGACCTACTGGACCGAGAGGCAGAACCATCCGATCCACGATATCCTCGACCGCAAGCTGATCGAGGCGGCCAAGCCGGCGCTTGAATCGAAGACGCCAGTTGCCATCGAAGTCGATATCAGGAATGTCGATCGTTCGGCCGGCGCCATGCTGTCGGGTGAAGTCGCCAAGCGCTACAAGCACAAGGGCCTGAAGGACGACACGATCTCCGTCAAGCTGCGCGGCACGGCCGGCCAATCGTTCGGCGCCTTCCTCGCACGCGGCATCAGCTTCGAGTTGATCGGCGACGGCAACGACTATGTCGGCAAGGGCCTGTCGGGCGGCCGTATCGTGGTTCGCCCGCCGGAAAACTCGAAGATCGTCGCGGCCAAGTCGATCATCGTCGGCAACACGGTTCTCTACGGCGCGATCAGCGGCGAATGCTACTTCAACGGCGTTGCCGGCGAGCGCTTCGCGGTGCGCAATTCCGGCGCCGTCGCGGTGGTCGAGGGCGTTGGCGACCACGGCTGCGAATACATGACCGGCGGCGTGGTCGTGGTGCTCGGCGAAACCGGCCGTAATTTCGCGGCTGGCATGTCGGGCGGCGTCGCCTATGTGCTGGACGAAAGCGAGGATTTCGCCAAGCGGTGCAACATGGCGATGGTCGAACTCGAGCCGGTTCCGGAAGAGGACGACATGCTGGAGAAGCTGCACCATCACGGCGGCGACCTGATGCACAAGGGCATGGTGGACGTCTCGGGCGATATGACCCGCCATGACGACGAGCGGCTTTACCAGCTGATCTCGAACCACCTGCACTACACGGGTTCGCCGCGTGCCAAGGAAATCCTCGACCATTGGGTCGAGTTCCGGCCGAAATTCCGCAAGGTCATGCCGGTCGAATACCGGCGTGCGCTGGAGGAGATGGAGCGGATGCGGATGGGCATCGCGGCGGAGTAACCGTCGATCTGTGACAACGCACCCCTGTGGCTAAAGGCGCAGGGGTGTATCTGGCGCGCTCGGCCGAGCGCTTCCTCGGATTAGAGATATCAGGAACTTACGATGGGCAAGGTTACGGGCTTCATGGAAATCGACCGGCAGCTGGCAAAGTATCAGCCGGCCTCGGATCGTATTCGGCATTTCCGCGAATTCACAATCCCGATGTCGGACCCGGAAGTGCAGAAACAGGCGGCGCGCTGCATGGACTGTGGCATCCCCTATTGCCACGGCCCAACGGGCTGCCCGGTGCACAACCAGATCCCCGACTGGAACGATCTCGTTTACAACGGCAACTGGGACGAGGCGATCCGCAATCTGCACTCGACCAACAATTTTCCGGAGTTCACCGGCCGCATCTGCCCGGCGCCGTGCGAGGAAGCGTGCACGCTGAACCTGGAAGACGCGCCGGTCGCGATCAAGACCGTCGAGCAGGCGATCGCCGACAAGGCCTATGAAATGGGCTATATCGTGCCGCAGCCGGCCTTTACCAAGACCGGCAAGAAGGTTGCGATCATCGGTTCGGGACCGGCCGGCATGGCGGCTGCCCAGCAATTGGCCCGGGCCGGCCACGAAGTTCATGTCTACGAGCGCGAGAGCAAGCCGGGCGGCCTGCTGCGATACGGCATTCCCGATTTCAAGATGGAGAAGAACTTCATCGACCGTCGCGTCGACCAGATGCGCGGCGAAGGCGTCACCTTCCACTGCGGCGTCAATGTCGGCGTCGACCAGACCGTCGATAACCTGATCGCTGATCATGACGCGGTGCTCTATTGCGGCGGCTCGGAAACGCCACGCGATGCCGGCATTCCCGGCGTCGAGTTTGCCGGTGTGCATGACGCGATGCCCTACCTCGTTCAGCAGAACCGCCGCGTCGGCCGCGAAAACATCGACAGCGTCGGCTGGCCTTCGGATCCGATCCTGGCCGGCGGCAAGCACATCGTCGTCGTCGGCGGTGGCGATACCGCCTCCGACTGCGTCGGTACGGCGTTTCGCCAGGGTGCCGTCAAGGTGACCCAGCTCGACATCCGTCCGCAGCCACCGGAAAAGGAAGACAAGCTTGCCGTCTGGCCGTTCTGGGCTACCAAGATGCGCACCTCGTCCAGTCAGGCCGAAGGCGCCGTGCGCGAATTCCAGGTGGCGACGCTCGAATTCGTCGGCGAAGACGGGGTGCTGACCGGCGTCAAATGCTGCCAGGTCGACGAGCGCCGCAAGCCGATCGCCGGCACGGAATTCGTGATCAAGGCAGACCTCGCCTTCATCGCCATCGGCTTCAGTGGCCCCGGCACCGACAGCGTGCTGAAGGACATGGGCGACAAGCTGACGATCGGAAAAGACAAGCGCGGCGGTTCGTTCGTTCTCGCCAATGACAAGGACTATCGGACGTCGGTCGACAAGGTCTGGGCTGCCGGCGACGTTCGCCGCGGCCAGTCGCTGGTGGTCTGGGCCATCCGCGAAGGTCGCCAGGCGGCCCACGCCATCGACGCATCGCTGATGGGCTCGACGATGCTGCCGCGCTGATAGAGGATGCCCGATCTGATCGGGCGTTGCTCAACGTTGAAAAATGAAATGCCGCAAACCGTGGTCACACCATCGATTTGCGGCATTTGCTTTGATCAGCTCCGAAAATCGCCGCTTTGCAGGAGTGCGAACCCCTTGAGCCGGATCAATGTTTCGAGGGTACCCGGGCGATGACCTTGATCTCGAAATCGAAGCCCGCAAGCCAGTTCACGCCGATCGCCGTCCAGTTCGGATAGGGTGGCTGTTCGAAGATCGATTGCTTGACGGCCATAATCGTTCCGAACTGTTTTTCAGGATCGGTGTGGAATGTCGTTACATCAACCAGATCGTCGAAAGTGCAGCCCGCCGCGTTCAGCGTTGCCTTGAGATTGTTGAAGGCAAGTCGCACCTGGTTTTCGAAGTCGGGTTCGGGCGTTCCGTCGGCGCGACTGCCAACCTGTCCGGAAACGAACAAAAGGTCGCCGGAGCGGATAGCGGCCGAATAGCCGTGTTCTTCATAAAGAGCGTGCCGGTCGGCTGGGAAGATTACCTGTCGTTCAGTCATGTCTACTCTTTCCTGTTGCGAGCGGACCACAAGGCGAGTGGCGAGCTTCACGAATGGTTCAATCTCATATACGGTACGTATGCATTATGTTGACATACGCGGCGTATGTCAAACTTTTATACGTTGCGTATGTGGAATTGAAGATGTCGAAGCGTGCCGAGACGATGGAGCAGAACCGGGCCAAGCTGGTTGCCGCGGGACGCAAGGCCTTTGCAGAGAAGGGGTACTCCGCCGCCTCGATGGACGACCTTACGGCCGAGGTGGGACTGACCCGGGGCGCGCTCTATCACAATTTCGGAGACAAGCGTGGGCTTCTGGCCGCCGTCGTCGACCAGATCGATACGGAAATGGCATTGCGCGCCCAGGAAATCGGCGCCGATGCGGGAGATGCCTGGCAAGGCCTGCTCGCGGAAGGTGTTGCCTATATAGAAATGGCACTTGTTCCGGAAGTGGAGCGTATCGTCCTGCTGGACGGTCCCGCCGTGTTGGGCGATCCCTCGCAATGGCCTAGCCAGAACAGTTGCCTGCAGGTGACCAGGCGAACCGTTGAAAAGCTGATCGCGGACGGTATCGTCAAACCTGTCGATGCCGAGGCGGCGGCGCGGCTGCTCAGTGGTGCGGCCCTTAATGCCGCCCTGTGGATCGCAGCGAGCGACAAACCGCAGGAGGTGTTGCCGAAGGCCATTGAAGCCTTCCATATTTTGGCTTCAGGGTTTCTCGCCAAAGTTCGGTAAAGCGCCGCCTTGACGTCGTGGTATCCCAGCTTTCGCTAATTTCGGATCACCGGATTGCTGATGACAGTTTCCGGTTTTGCCAGCCGGAAATCGTCGACCCGGCCGGTAGGGGCTGCTGCGACTTCGCCTTTTTCGACCAGCTTGTCACGCGGGCTCTTGCCATTGCCTGTCAGCGCGACGGCGCCGCCGAGCAAAGCGGTCCCGCCGTCGAGATCGGGATCGTCGAGGCTGATCGGCTGGGTCTGGATGATATCCTCGTTGGCAGTCGGCGCTGTCACGACCAGATCTTTCAGTCCGTCAGCGCCGGGAACGTCCTGTCCTGACGCCGCCGCATCGCCGAGCAGCTTGCGAATATCCTTCTCGACATAGAAGGCGAGTTTGCGTTTGCCGGCCTTGGTCAGGTTGATGCCGTCGGAGCCGCGCAGGCGGACCTGCTGGCCGTTGATATCGGAGCCGGTCATGACGAACTTGCCGCTCTCATCGACGAATCCATCCCAGATGTCGATGAAATTGCCGCCGACCTTTTCTGCTTCCGTGCGGAAGATTCCATTGAAGGTCACCATGTCGGCTGACATCGAGCTGGACTGGAACGGCGGCACGCCGACCCAGAGAAGCGGAATCTTGTCCTTGCGGGCCAACGCCGCGAAGGTACCGACACGCCTGGTATATTCGGCAAGCCAGGCATCCGTCCGGAATTTTTCCTTGATTCCATCGATCGACATCTGCTGCCGCTCGTTGGCGCCGAGGCTGACGATGATGACGGAGGGTTTTACCTCGGCGATATAGGCGGGCAGGCTCTCAGGCCAATTGAAATAATCGTCGCGCACCAAGCCGGATGAGCCGTTGGCACGGGTCTCGATGACGATGCCGGGCGTGGTCTCGAATGCGGTCTGCAAGCCATCGCCGAGGCTTGCCGCCACGAAATCGCCGACAACCAGGACCTTTTTCGCGTCCGGCAGTTTCTCGACGACAACAGGCGCCGGTTCGGCCGGGGTCGGCTTTGCCTTCTGCCTGGCCTTCCTGGTCTTCGGGCGTTGCTGGGGCTCCCGTTGGCGGGGTTCGTAGATCGGGACGTCATCGTAAACCGGTGGCGGACGCCTGCGACCAAAGCCGAACAGCATGTCTAGAATGGTCCGGCGCTCCTGCGCACCTGCCTGGCGTGGCGGTTCGATCAACAGCGCGGTCAGCCCGATCGAAAGGACGATGAGGGCGTTGAGCAGCCATCGAAGGCCGGTCTTGTTGCTGTGTCTGCCGCTCATGCACTCGTTCCGCGGTGATCTGGCTGGAAGTCTATTTCGTTTCTCCGCAGCTAAGCAACGCCTCTCTTGCGAAAGGCGCTGTCGTCAGGATGCATGCGGATTACGCCGCAATTGAGAAGGCGTTGCCCGCGGTTACTTCCGCAGGACTTTGAGCAGGTGCTGGGTCGGTTCGCCGTCTGCTGCCATGCCGTTGCGGTTCTGGAAGGCCTGGATCGCGGCCTTGGAACCTGAGCCGAAATTGCCGTCGACCTCGCCGTCGTAATAGCCGAGTTCCTTCAGGCGGTTCTGCAGCTCGAACTTCTGCTTGATGTCGAGCGACCCGTCCGGACGGCTCCAGGCCTGTTGCATGCCGCCGTAGCCGGCGATTTCGTCGGCCAGAAGACCAACGCCGAGCGCGTAGGAGTCCGACGCATTGTAGCGCTTGATGACGAAGAAGTTCTTGGTCATCAGGAAGCCCGGGCTGCCGGCCCCGCCGGGCATCTTCAACTCGGCACGCGTGCTGCCGTTGCGGAAACCCTTGCCGTTCGGCCGGGTGAAGCCGAGCGATTCCCATTGGGCAAGCGTCTTGGTCTGGCCGGCGTACTGGCCTCCACCCTGCGGCGGTGCGACTTCGTAACCCCAGGTTTGTCCAGGCTGCCAGCCGTTCTTCTTGAGCAGGTTGGCGGCCGTTGCCAATGCGTCCGGCACGGAGTTCCAGATATCCTTGTGGCCGTTGCCGTCGGCATCAACAGCATAGAGCAGGTAGCTGGTCGGAATGAACTGGGTATGGCCCATGGCACCGGCCCAGGAGCCGTTGAGGTCACGCGGCCCGACATCGCCGTTCTGCAGGATCTTCAATGCCGCGATCAGCTGGGTCTTGGCAAACTTGGCCCGCTTCGGATCAGCATAGGCAAGCGTCGCCAGCGCACGGGGGACGTAGTGAAGACGATCATCTTTCTCCAGCACCGCGCCATAGTTGGATTCCATCGACCAGATTGCGAGAAGAATGGTCCTGTCGACACCGAAATGCTTTTCCAGCGCTGCGAGCGTGCGCGCATGCTTGGCTGCCATTTCCTGGCCGATCTTGCGCGTATAGGGGTTCACGCGGCTGTCGATATATTCCCAGATCTTGTGCTTGAACTCGGGCTGATAGGCCGCTTTCTGCAACACGTCCGGATCGGGTGTCTTGACGCCGGCAAAGGCTTGTCGATAAGTCGCCTTGGTGATGCCGCTCTTGGCTGCTGTCGCGTAGAAGCTGTTGATCCAGGTGGTGAAGCCTTCGTCGGCGGAGGCAGGCGAAGCGGCAAACAGGGCGGCAGCCGTCATGAACGCGGCTGCGGCACGGCAAAGGAGTTTTTTCGAGGTCTTTGTCATCAGCTGTCGTTTCCGTTGCTCGGCACCCTTCCGCAGCCAACCGGGGCTAAATAGGAGAGGCGCAAATTTACAGTCTAAGAGCCAGCTTCATGCATCAACTACATGCACGTGGTCCCATCTTCGAGCCGGTTTGCCGGGAAGGCAACCGCCAGAATCAAAATCCTACGAGAATGAAGTCAACAAAATCTTTACCATGAATGCTTTGTGCCGGCCTCCTTTGCAAAAAAATAGCAATTTGCCATCTAAGGCCTATTGATAGCCAACTGTTCCGTTTTAAATCACAGTGTTGTGATCCTGGAGATGTCAATGACTGACAAGCGTAAAGTTCGTAAGGCCGTATTCCCCGTCGCCGGCCTTGGAACGCGATTCCTGCCCGCCACCAAGGCTGTTCCCAAGGAGATGTTGACGGTCGTCGACAAGCCAGTCATTCAATATGTGGTCGATGAGGCCCTGGACGCCGGGATCGAGCACTTGATCTTCGTCACCGGCCGCAGCAAGGCGGTCATCGAGGATTATTTCGACATCCAGGTCGAGTTGGAACAGACGCTGCGCGAGCGCAACAAGAACGCCGAGCTGACGCTGCTCGACAGCATCCTGCCGGTTGCCGGCAGCACCAGCTTTACCCGCCAGCAGTCGCCGCTCGGGCTTGGCCACGCGGTCTGGTGCGCGCGCGAACTGGTTGGCAACGAGCCCTTCGCAGTCCTGCTTCCCGACATGATCATGTCCTCGGAAAAAGGCTGCCTCAAGGGCATGGTCGAACTCTTCGAACAGACCGGCGGAAACGTGCTGGCCGTGGAGGAATGCGATCCCGAACAGGCGCATAAATACGGCATCGTCGGCAAGGGTGATCCCGTCGGCGGCGGCTTCAAGATCACCCAGATGGTCGAAAAGCCGGCCAAGGGCACCGCGCCGTCGAATTTCTTCATCAACGGCCGCTACATCCTGCAGCCGGAAATCTTCTCGATCCTGGAAACGCAGGGGCGCGGCGCCGGAAACGAAATCCAGCTGACCGATGGCATGCTGAAGCTTGCACAGACCCAGGACTTCGCCGGTTACCATTTCCGCGGTGCGACCTATGACTGCGGCATGAAGGAAGGCTTCATCCTGGCGAACGTCGCCTTCGCTCTGGAGCGCGCCGATATTCGCCCGGGTGTCGAGGATGCGCTCAAGAGCCTGCTCCAGAACCTGAAGTAAGCAATCGATTGAACCGAAAACGCCCGCTTGCACCAATGCGAGCGGGCGTTTTCGTTTTGAAGGATGTTTGATCCTATCGCCGCAGCGTCAGGCCGACGCCGACGCGGGCGGTGTCCGTCGAAGGGGCGGTTTCCCGTGTGGTGCGCTCGTAGCTGACATCGCCGGTCAGCGCCAGCGTGCGGTTGACATCCCAGGTAAGGCCCGCGCCCGTCATCCAGACCTTCTCGTCTTCCGAAGGCCCGCCGGACGGATAGTTGCGGAAGGTCAAGCTGTTCGACCAGCGTGCCGTCAGATTGGACCGCAGTTCATGCGTGCCGTTGCTGGACAGCGTATAGGTCATGGCGCCGCTCTCGCCGGGTGTGGTCGATGGTTCCAACCCCGTCGAGATGCCGTAGGTTATATTGGTGCCGCGCTGCGGCGACCAGTTGATCAAGCCATCAATAGTAACGCCGCCCAGTTCGTCGAGGCGGTTGTCGTCGAACCGGTATGTCTCGTAACCGAGCGCGATTTCCCCGGTCAGCTTTTCGCCGAGATCCGCCTCGATGCCGGCGCGCAGGCCGTAATTGTCATAGGAGCGTTCGAAGCCCAGCGTGTCCTGACGCAGGTCGTAGATCGACCGTCCGGCGGATGCTTCGAGGAATGGCATCAGCGCCGGTGAAAGCTCGTAGCCGACGCGCAGCGTCAACGCACCCTCGTTGCGGTCACGATCTTCCCGGGACAGGCTCGTGCCATTGTCGAGATCCACGTCGCCATAGGTATAGCGATCGAAATCGACCTTGGCAGATCCGCGCAGGATGCCGAAGTCATGCTCTATGCCAGCCCCGAGCGTGTACTGGTTCACGTTCGATTGAGAGGTTGCATTGGCGATCGCGTTCGGGTCGCTGGCGTCTTCGCGTTCGAAACGGTAACCGGCCTTCAATGTGCCGGTCGTGTCATTGCTGATGTCGAGACGAAGTGCTGCCTCGAAATCCGCGGTCGGCTCGGTCTCGCCGGAGCCGGACACGTTGCGCTGCCAGGTCCCCCCGCCGCTGATCGACAGTTCGTGGCGCGACCAGTCGGAGGTCAACGTGCCTTTCAGGCCGGTTTCCACAAAGCTGCGGCTTTCCGTGTCGCTGCCGGTCTTGGTCTTTTCGAAATTGAACGTTTGTCCCAGCGTCGGCTTGAGGATGAAGCTGCCGAGGCGAATGCCGGAGGCGGCATCCTGCGCGATATCGAGCTGCTGCCTCAGGCCATCGACACTGTTTTCGCGCAGGTTGGTCCGGGCGAAATCCTCGTCCACCGTGGGATCGGTCAGCAGCGGTTCGCCCGCCTCTGTGCTGATCGAGCCAGTGGTTTCCGGGGATGCGTTGCCGGCCTGAATGGCGGCTGTTCCGGTCTGCGTGGCCGCCGATGCCGTGGCGGCTGTGTCGTCGGTCGGGGCGAGAAGCGCCTGGGCAAGCGCAGCGGAGGGCGAAATCAGAGCGCAGCCGGCAAGAAGCCATGCCGCCGGACGTAGGACGCGGGTGCTCTTCGTGCGTGGTTGGAATCGCGTCATATGCCGAATGCCCGGAAATCCGTTTACGAGTGTTGAGCAACCGTAAACGGATGTGGTTAACCATTCCTTTCCGAAATGGTTTTCGGCTTCGATTTCAGCAGTTTCAGGCGCTTTCGACCGTCAGACGGCCGCCATTGGCGCCGATGACCTTCACGCGGGTACCCTCAGGCAGGTCCGGTCCATCCACCGTCCAGGTCGTGTCGTCGAGCCGGATGCGTCCCCGGCCCTCGGCGATCGGCTTTTCCAGCATCGCCGTGCGGCCGATCAGGCTGGCGCCGCGCTGGTTCAGCAGCGGTTCGTCCGAGACATTGCCGGAGCGCGCCAGCAGCCGGCGGCCGACGAAGACCGCGGCGATGGCGAGAGCGGCGAAAAATACCAGCTGCAACTGCCAGACCCAAAACCCCGTCTCCCAGAGGAGAAGCGACGCGACACCGGTCAGAATGGCGGCAATACCGATCCAGACAAGAAAGACGCCCGGTGCGACGACTTCCGCCGCGAGCAGAACGAGCCCCAGCACCCACCAGCTCCAGGGGCCGAGTTCGAGAACGATGCGCTCGATCATCGATCAGCCTTCCTGCCTGCCGGTATCGAAGGGGTTCCGTGTGGCGCCAGTGCGTGGCGTCGTCTGCCGGATGGGCGAGGGGGAATTGCCGCCACCATCGCCGAACACTTCCCGTGCGATTGCGCCGATGCCGCCGAGCGAGCCGATCAGCGAGGAGGCTTCCATCGGCATCAGGACGATCTTGGAATTGGGCGCCGTGCCGATCGAGGCCATCGCCTCGGTATATTTCTGCGCGACGAAATAGTTGATGGCCTGGACGTCGCCGGCGGCGATCGCTTCGGAGACCATTTTCGTCGCCTTGGCTTCGGCTTCCGCCAGGCGCTCCCGCGCTTCGGCATCCCGGAAGGCCGCTTCGCGCTGGCCTTCCGCCTGCAGGATCGCCGACTGCTTGGCGCCTTCCGCGCGCAGGATCTGTGCGTTACGCGAACCCTCGGCCTCCAGCACCTGCGCACGCTTCTCGCGTTCGGCCTTCATCTGCCGGGCCATGGCATCGACGAGGTCTTTCGGCGGCTGGATGTCCTTGATCTCGACGCGGGTGACCTTGATGCCCCAGGGACCGACGGCTTCATCGACGACACGCAGCAGCTTGTCATTGATGATCTCGCGGTTTGACAGGAGTTCGTCGAGGTCCATCGAGCCCATGACGGAGCGGATGTTGGTCATGGTGAGGTTGAGAATGGCGCTCTGCAGGTCGGACACCTGATAGGCGGCCTCGGCCGCATTCAGCACCTGATAGAAGGCGACGGCATCGGCCGCGCAGCTCGCATTGTCACGGGTGATGACCTCCTGCGTCGGCACGTCGAGCACCTGCTCCATCACGTTCATCTTCGCGCCGATCTTGTCGATGAAGGGGATGATGACGTTGAGACCGGGCTCCATCGTGCGGGTATAGCGCCCGAACCGCTCGACGGTGTAGCGATAGCCCTGCGGCACGGTCTTGATGCCGGCAAAGAGCACAAGAATGACGAGCACTACGAAGGCAATGACGACGATGTCCAGTCCGGCCAGGGGCATAGGGTTCCTCCCACTTGGTGCGTTGCGTTGAACGACACTCTAGGAGAAGACGTGGCAGTTGCGCGCCTTATTTGCAAGGACCGGTGAAAAATCCTTGGGCTTCTTTGCCAGCTCTTGAGGGAAGGGCATCAAGCCCACCCCATCAAACCCACCCCATCAACTCCCGCCGCACCACATGCTCCAGAACGCGCATCCCGTCCGGGCTGTCGTTCAGGCAGGGAATATGCGCAAATTTCTCGCCGCCGGCATGGTGGAAGGTTTCGGCTGCTTCGACGGCGATCTCTTCCAGCGTTTCCAGGCAGTCCGAGACGAAACCGGGATTGATGACGGCGATGCGCTTGATCCCGTCCTTGCCGAGTTTTTCCACGGTCTTGTCGGTATAGGGCTGCAGCCATTCTTCCGGTCCGAAGCGGGACTGGAAGGTCACCTGCAGCCTGTCCTTCGACCAGCCGAGTTTTTCACGCAGCAGGCGGGCGGTCTTCTGACACTGGCAGTAATAGGGATCGCCCTTGTCGAAATAGGATTTCGGAATGCCGTGGAACGAGGTGAGCACCACCTCCGGCTCCCAGTCGAGCGTCGCCAGATGGCTGGTGATCGAATGGGCCAGCGCGTCGATATAGACGGGGTCGCCGTGGTAGGGCGGCACGGTGCGCAAAGCCGGCTGCCACCGCATCTTCAAAAGCGCCTTGAAGGCCTCGTCGTTGACGGTCGCCGTGGTCGCTGCCGCATATTGCGGATAGAGCGGGAACAGCAGGATCTTCTCGCAGCCGTCCTTCTGCAGTTCCGCGATCTTCGAGCGGATCGACGGCTGGCCATAGCGCATCGCCCAGTCGACCCGGACATTCGGCAGGTCGGCGAAGGATTTCGCCATCGTCCCGGCCTGGTTGCGGGTGTAGGTGCGCAGGTAGCTTTCGTCGAGTTCGTTGTTCCAGATCGTCTTGTAGGTCTCGCCCACCTTGGCGGGACGGCGGTTCAGCACGATGCCGAACAGGATCGGATACCAGAACCAGGGCGACCATTCGATCACCCGCCTGTCCATCAGGAATTCCTTCAGATATCGGCGCATCGAGACCTTGTCGGTCCCATCCGGCGTGCCGAGATTGACCAGCAGCACGCCCACCCTGCCGAATTTTACGGGCGGATGGTTCGGGGCGGTCAGGTCGGTGGTCATCATTCGAAAATCCTGCGGCTGAGAGCATGCCTGTTATACGGCGAAGCGGTCTCATGGTTCATGCCGTTCATAAAAAGAAAAACCGGTCCGGGGAACCCCGGACCGGTCGCTTCGAAAGGGACATATTGTCTTATCTGGCGGGAATCGTCAGTTCGGCGCCGATCTCCAGCCTTTCGGGAACCGGATTGCCATTGGCTTCGGCAATCTTTTTCCAGAGCTCGGCATCGCCATAAAGCGCCTTGGCGAGATCCCAGAGCGTATCGCCGCGGACGATGACATGTTTGGTCTCGTTGGCTGCCGACGTTGTCGTCGCAGGTGTTTCGGTGGCCGGCTTGGTTTCCGGGGTGGCCGTTTCCGTGGTCGTGGTTGCCGGCTCGGCGGGCTTGGCATCCGGTGTCACGGTTTTTGCGGCCGTATCAGTGTTGGCCGCGGGATCCGTGCTCGTCTGCGTCGATGGTTCGGCGGGTGTCGCGGCGGCGATTTCCGTGATGCGACCGTCCGTCTTCGGCGTATAGGGGTTATGGGCTGTCAGGTAATCGGCAAGCACCGTCTCGAGGCCCGGACCGTAATCATAGGCGTTCACGGCCTTGGTCTTGAAGATGCTGTAGCCGTCGCCGCCATTGCGCATGTAGTTGTTGGAGACCAGCGTATAGGTCTTGTTGGCGTCGAGCGGCGCATAGGCTTCGCCTTCCTTGACCTCGACGACAGACACACGGCTGCCGACCGGCTTCGACTTGTCGAACGAGAACTTCATGCCGGCGACCTGCGGGAAGCGGCCGCCGCCTTCCTCGATCTGGCTCAGGCCGTTTTCGAGTGCCGTGAGGATATCGGCGCCCTTCAGTTGGAACGTGGCCACCGTGTTCTGGAACGGCAGGACGGTAATCGCTTCGCCCATCGAGACATCGCCGGCATCGATCGAGGCGCGCAGACCGCCGCCATTGGTGATGGCGATGGTCACGCCCTGGTCCTTGACACGGTCGAGCATGGCGTCGGCGACGAGATCGCCCATTTCGCATTCCTTGGCGCGGCAGGATTCCCGCGTTCCGTCGATCGCCGCCTCGGTCTTGCCGATGATCTTGGTCTTTACCTCCTCGATCGGTTTGCCGAGTTCCTTGATGCGGGCAAGCACCGTCTCATCCGGCTTGACCTTGGAATCGAGCAGGATCGGGTCGCCCTTGGCCGACTTGACGACGCCGTTGTCATCGAAGTCGACGACGAGATCGCCGAGATACTTGCTGTAGGATCCGGCCTGGACCACCGGCACCTTGTAGCCGCCGGGATTGTCGACCATCGTCGGATAGGGACCTTCGGCCTTGTCGTCCGTATTCGACAACAGGCTGTGCGAATGGCCGCCAACGACGATATCGACATCCGGGATTTTGGCGATGACGGCGAGATCGCGCGGATAGCCGACATGGGTGAGCGCGATGATCTTGTTGACGCCCTGCGCCTTCAATTCCTGGACAGCGGTGGTGATGGTATCGACATCGAGGCCGATCAGGACCTCGTCGCCCGGCGCGGAGATTTCCGGCGTGTCGTTGGCAACGGCGCCGACGACGCCGATCTTCTGGCCGCCGATATCGAGCACGATCGAGGGCTTGATGCGGTCCTTCAGCTTCGACTTGAAGCCGGGCAGCACATTGGAACTGATGACGGGGAAAGTGACCTTGTCGAGAAAGGCCGTCAGTCCATCCTCGCCCTCGTCGAATTCATGATTGCCGACGGTCATGGCGTCGAATTTCATCAGGTTGAGAAATTCGGCTTCCGCCGCGCCCTTGTAGGTGGTGAAGAACAGCGAGCCCTGAAAATTGTCGCCGGCATTCAGCAGCACGACATTCCTGCCGGTCCATTCGCCGCGCTTCCGCTCGATTTCGGTTTTCAGGCGCGCCACGCCGCCGAAGCATTCGTCCTTGCCTTCTTCCTCGGCCGAGCAGGTGGAATCGGACTTGTTGATCGATTCGATGCGGGAATGCAAATCGTTGATATGCAGGATGTTCAGTTCATAATCGGCGAAGGCCGCACCCGACGAAAGTGCAAGGATCGAGGCTGTCATCAGCCCGGTTCGCAGATGTCTGATCATGGATGTCTCCTGTTTTTGACGGGTGTAGTCAGCCTGCAAGGGCGTGGACCTCTGTTACGCTCAAACTATGACGACGAGCGTGTCCGGTCCGATCGTTTCATCTGGAGGCGCCGACTTCAAGCTGTAATTCGAACTGTGGTCGGCGACGAGCGCGGCAGTTCAAACAAAAAAGCCTCCGCGATGATGAACGGAGGCTTTTGGAACCGCGATCCTGGACTGCTCAGCTCTTGCGGATCAGCGAGAACTGCGATGCGGAATCCGTGGTGCAGTTGAGCTGCGAGGTCGAAACCAGCGCGCAATTGACCTTGGACTGGGTGTTGCGCACCAGCGAGGTCATGTTGATCTCGACCAGCTTCGGCGACAGGTTGATATAGTTGCCGGATGCCAAAACCTGGTTGGTGTCGGTGGTGCGCGTCGTGAACGTGCCGCCCGAGAACGTCGAGACGATGCCGTTCGGATCGACCCAGGAACCTTCGACGCCGGCCGGTGCCATCTGCTGGGGCGGAAGCTGGCGCACGTCGCGCGGCGAGGATTGGCAGGAGGCCAAAGCCGCAGCGGCGGACAGGACGGTCAGGATGGCGATCGGCTTCATAAATGTCTCCCGGATGCTGCGCGGAAAGGTGTCTTTCGTTGGAAAAACCATGCCGTGATCAGGAGTTGAATGCAAGAGTGGGGCGAGAGCACGGCGGGTATTATTCGATCGTCAACGAAAAACGCCCGGGGATCGTTCCCCGGGCGTTAAAAATTCAAGCCCACTGCATAATCCTCAAATCGGAATCGATTTAAGGCTAAAATTATGCAGCAGATTTAAACTGTTACAGGGCCTTTGCGCGTCATATTTGACGCGCGGCGCTGTAATCAGTCGATTCAGCGAACGAGGACGTTCTTGAACTGCCAGGGGTCCTTCGTGTCGATGTCTTCCGGGAACAGGCCGGGGCGACCCTCGAGCGGTGTCCAGTCGGTGTAATGGCCTTCGACCGGGCCGAGATAGGGAAGCTGGACTTCCAGGCAGCGCTTGTAATCGACCTCGTCGGCCTCGACGATGCCGGCCTTCGGGTTTTCCAGTGGCCAGACCATGCCGGCGAGCACGGCGGAGGTTACCTGCAGGCCGGTCGCGTTCTGGTAGGGCGCGATGCGGCGGGTCTCTTCCAGCGACAGGCGCGAGCCATACCAATAGGCGTTCTTGTCGTGGCCGTAGAGCAGGACGCCAAGCTCGTCGATCCCGTCCACAAGCTCGTTCTCGTCGAGCACATGCAGGACCGGCTGCGCATTGCCGCCATTGCCGAACATTTCGTGCATCGACAGAACGGCATCATTGGCCGGATGATAGGCGTAATGGCAGGTCGGGCGGAAGGTCACTTCGCCGTCCTTGTCGCGGACGGTGAAGAAATCGGCGATCGAAATCGCCTCGTTGTGGGTGACGAGGAAACCATATTGCGGTCCCGGCGTCGGGCACCAGGTGCGCACGCGGGTATTGGCGCCCGGCTGCTCCAGATAGATGCCTGCCTGGCAGCCCTTCTTGTGTTTCTTGCCGTTCTTCGGCATCCAGTTCTCATGCGTACCCCAGCCGAGTTCGGCGGGCTGCAGGCCTTCCGAGATGAAACCTTCGACCGACCAGGTGTTCCAGAAGACGTTGAGCGGCTTCGGGTTCTTGGTCAGCTGCGTGTCGCGCTCGGCAATATGGATGCCCTTGACGCCGGCCTTCTTCATCAGCTTGGCCCAGCCTTCGCGGTCGTCCTGCGCCGGCTCGTCGAATTTCAACCCGAGATCCCTGGAAAGGTTGACCAGCGCCTGCTTGACGAACCAGGAGACCATGCCCGGATTGGCGCCGCAGGTGGAAACGGCGGTGGTGCCGCCGGGGTTCTTTGCCTTTTCCTTGCGGAGCGTTTCGCGCAGCGCATAATTGGTGCGGTCGGCATTCTTCATGCTCTTGTCGAAATAGAAGCCGAGCCAGGGCTCGATGACCGTGTCGATATAGAGCGTATCGATCTTGCGGCAGAAGCGCATCAGGTCGACCGAGCCGGTATCGACCGACAGGTTGACGCAGAAGCCCTGGCCGTCGCCCTCGGTGAGAAGCGGCTTCAGGATTTCCTTGTAGTTATCCTTGGTGATATGCGCCTTGATATGGCGGGCGCCATGGCGGGCCATGATTTCCATATCGCCCGCATCTTCGCGGGGTTCGATGACAACCAGGCGGCTCTTGTCGAATTTGAAATGGCGCTCGATCAGCGGCAGGGCGCCGCGACCGATGGAGCCAAAGCCGATCATCACGATCGGACCGGTGATTTCGCCGTGAACCGGATGGGTTGTTTCTGCCATTTTGCTTTTTCTCCTGCGGACGGGGTCTTTGGCTATTTGGAATTCTTTTGGCTATTATTGAGCCATAGCCTGCCAATTTCTGGCTTGGAAGGCCCTAGATCATAGATTCCTGTCACAATAAAGGGCGCTGCGACAAGTCATTCCGCTCTTGCGACCTTCTGTCCCGACGCTTTTTCAAGTCCTGGATGGAATCCGGCTGGCCCAGGTTCTGGCTGAATCCGCCATGGTCGCAAGATGATCGGCCGCCGAAAGTCCGGAAACTTTCTTGCGAGGCCTCAGGTCGTGATCGCCGTCTTCCAGCCACAGGATATTGATCCGATCCGACAGGCCGTAGGCGCCGACCTCGTCGATCCCGCCGAATTCGTCGCGCGTGCCCTGGCAGATCAGGGTTGGCGTTTTCAGGTCGGTCAGATGCCGTGTACGCAGGTTTTCCGGCTTACCCGGCGGGTGGAAGGGGTAGCCGAGGCAGAGGAGGCCGCGGATCAAGCCTTTGGAAGAGAGTTCGTCGGCGGCCATGCTGGCGACACGGCCGCCCATCGACTTGCCGCCAATGATCAGGGGACCGGTTGCGCCGAGCGCTTGCACGGCGGCCTGATATTCCGGGATCAGCGTTTCGGCGCGCGGCGGCGGCTTTCGCGTGTCGGAGGTTCGCCGGGCGGCCATATAGCCAAATTCGAAGCGTGCGACGCGAAATCCGACCGCGGCAAGCGCTTTCGCGGCTGATGTCATCGAGGTGGAATCCATCGGCGCGCCGGCGCCATGCGCGAGCAGGATGGTCATCTCGGCGTTATCTGCGCCATCGATCAGAAAGTCTGGATTCATCATCTGGCCACGCGGCTGGGGTCGGGACTGTGTCCGCTGTTTTACAGCGATCGGCTGGAAAAGCCATGGCGGACGCGCGACCAGCCGGCGATCCTGTGGGCGCGACCGGCTGCGCGGCGGCGAAGGCCGGGAGCTTGCGGCAGGTGTCGGCGACCGCGACGAGACGAGGACAGGCTGAGAGATCGGCGCCCCACCGCTCGGCGTTGTAGACCTGCGGTACGAGGCAGATATCCGCCATGGTCGGCTGGTTGCGATGGCAAAACGCGCCGGTCTGCGGGTTGTCCAGCATCTTTTCGAGCGCGGCCAGCCCTTCGCCGATGAACTTGCGCATCCAGGCAAACCGCGCCGCCTCGGGGTCGCGGGATTGCTGCATGACGTAGAAGACGACCCCGAGATTGCAGACCGGATGGATATCCATGGCGATGGCATGGGAGAGCGCACGGACCCGGTGACGGCCCAGCGGATCGGTCGGCAGCAGGCTGGATTGCGGATGCATTTCGGAGAGATACTCGATGATTGCCAACGATTGCGTCAGCATATGACCGTCAAGGTCGAGCACCGGTAGCAGGCCTTGCGGATTGCGGGCCAGATGTTCCGGCTGCCTGTGCTGGCCGGAAAGGAGGTCGACGGGAACAGACTGATAGGGGAGCCCCAGGAGATTGAGGGCAATCCGCACCCGATAGCTGGCCGAGGAACGCCAGTAGTCGAACAGAACCGTATCGCTCATCGGAATAGCCTCAGCGGTTTTCATATTGCGTGACGGTCTGTTCGATGGCGCCGAAGATTGAGTGACCGGCCCGGTCCTTCATCTCGATGCGGACGGTATCGCCGAACCGCATGAAGGGCGTGGTAGCGGCGCCGGTTTCGATAGTCTCGATCATGCGGATTTCGGCAATGCAGGAATAGCCGACGCCGCCCTTGGAAACCGGCTTGCCCGGCCCGCCGTCCTTCTTGTTCGACACGGTGCCTGAGCCGATGACCGTGCCCGCGCAGAGCGGCCGGGTCCTTGCAGCATGCGCGACGAGTTGGCCGAAATCGAAGGTCATGTCGATACCGGCCTCGGCGCGCCCGAACGGCTTGCCGTTGAGATCGACGAGCAGCGGAAGATGCAGGCGGCCGCCAATCCAGGCCTCTCCGAGTTCGTCCGACGTCACCGTTACCGGCGAAAAGGCGGAGGACGGTTTCGACTGGAAGAAGCCGAAGCCCTTGGCCAGTTCGCCGGGGATCAGGCCGCGGAGCGAGACGTCGTTGACAAGCATGATGAGCCGGATGGCGTTACGTGCCTCGTCAGCCGTCGCGGCCATCGGTACGTCATCGACGATAACGGCGATTTCGGCTTCCATGTCGATGCCATAGGTCTCGTCGGCCATGACGATGGGATCGCGGGGCGCAAGGAAGGAATCCGAGCCGCCCTGATACATCAGCGGCTCGGTCCAGAAGGTGGCCGGCATCTCGGCGTTTCGCGCCTTGCGCACCAGTTCGACATGATTGACATAGGCGGAACCATCCGCCCACTGGAAGGCGCGCGGCAGCGGCGAGGCCGCATCATGCTCGTGGAAGCGGATCGACGGTTGCGACCCCGTCTCCAGCCCTTCGGCGACGGCGGCAAGGCGCGGCGCGACATGTTCCCAGTCGTCCAGCGCCGCCTGTAGCGTGTGGGCGATATGGCCGACCTCGGAGCAGCGGGTGAGATCTTTCGAGACGACGACGAGGCGACCGTCGCGCGTGGAGTCCTTGAGGGTGGCAAGTTTCATGGGTTTGGCTTTCGCTGTTCAAAACAAGAAGTCGAATCTTTGTTGGGCTTTTGTCCGTCAGGGTGGCGGGGCTCTGGCTCATCGCTTGCCTCACTTCACCCCCGGCGTCCCATCGAACCGGCGCTCCAGCCCATCCCAGCATTCGAGATAATTGTCCTGCAGCGTTTCCAGTTCCGCCGCGTAGCGGGTCAATTGCTGCGGGTAGCGGGTCTCGAACATGAAGGCCATGGTGTGGTCGAGTTTCACGGGCTGCAGTTCGGCATTCGAGGCCTTCTCGAAGCCGGTGGCATCCGGTCCGTGCGGCAGCATCATGTTGTGCAGGCTCATGCCGCCCGGTACGAAGCCTTCCTCCTTGGCGTCGTACTGGCCGTGGATCAGGCCCATGAACTCGCTCATGATGTTGCGGTGGTACCAGGGTGGGCGGAATGTGTGTTCGGCCACCAGCCAGCGGGGCGGGAAGATGACGAAATCGACGTTCGCGGTTCCCGATTCCTCGGTCGGTGCCGTCAGCACGGTGAAGATCGACGGGTCCGGATGGTCGAACAGGATGGCGCCGACCGGCGCGAAGGTGCGCAGATCATATTTGAACGGCGCGTAATTTCCATGCCAGGCGACAACGTCGAGCGGCGAGTGGCCGATTTCGGTGACATAGAACTTGCCGCACCATTTCACATGGACGCGACACGGCGTCTCCTTGTCTTCGTAGGCCGCGACCGGTGTCTTGAAGTCACGCGGATTGGCAAGGCAGTTGGCGCCGATCGGGCCGCGATCCGGCAGCGTGAACTTGGCGCCGTAATTCTCGCAGATATAGCCGCG
This sequence comes from Pararhizobium sp., assembly GCF_035497515.1. Taxonomy (GTDB): domain Bacteria; phylum Pseudomonadota; class Alphaproteobacteria; order Rhizobiales; family Rhizobiaceae; genus Pararhizobium. The sequence continues at coordinate 54,812 of NZ_DATJDJ010000218.1, forward strand.
CCAGTCCGACCCGTCGCCAAGCCTTGAAACCTTGAACATCATACCGCGCGGGATCAGGCAGATTTCGGACGGCTCCACATCCATGATACCCATTTCGGTAAAGACCCGGATCGCGCCGAGCTGCGGCACGACCAGCAGTTCACCGTCCGCATTGAAGAAATAATCATCGACCATATCTTCGTTGAAGACATAGGCATGCGCCGCCATGCCGACCTGGGTCATGACGTCGCCAGCGGCGGTCATGGTGCGAATGCCGGCGAGTAAATTCAGTTTTTCCTTCGGCGAGGGCATGGGGTTCCAGCGAAGCTGGCCGAGTGGCAGCGAATGATCATCGATGCAGGGCGCGGATTTCCACAGCGGATAGCTGCCATGCGAGAAGCGGCGCGTGTGCCGGACACTCGGCCGGATGCGGTAGAGCCAGGAGCGCTCGTTTGTGCCGCGTGGCGCGGTGAAGGGCGAGCCGGAAAGCTGTTCCGCATAGAGGCCGTAATTGCATTTCTGCGGGCTGTTCTGCCCCTGCGGCAGGGCGCCTGGCAGGGATTCCGTCTCGAAGTCGTTGCCGAAGCCCGGCATGTATCGCGGGCTGTTGGCGACGGTATCGGCATTCCCGCCTGCGTCGGGCATGGCTTGACCTCCTGCTTGACTATGGTTTCAAAAGTAACCGTCGATTTTGTAACTATCAAGGAAGCATCAGGAGAGCATGGACGCCGTTGAATTCGATCTCGAAACCTTCCTGCCGTTTCGCCTCAATCGCGCCGCCGAGTTCATCGCCCTGCGGTTCGCCGCCGCCTACAAGGCGGAATATGGCCTGACGCGGCCGGAATGGCGAACGCTGGCTGCGCTGGGGAGTTCCGGCCGCATGACCGCGACGGCGGTCGGGGCACATTCGACCATGCACAAGACCAAGGTCAGCCGGGCGGTCTTTACGCTGGAGGAGCGTCGCTGGCTGAAACGGACGCAGGACGAGGACGACCGCCGCGTCGAACATCTGGAACTGACCGCCGCGGGTCACAACGCCTATCGCGAACTCACCCGGCTGGCAGCCGACTATTCTGCCGAACTGGCACGCCTGATCGGCGAGGATGGGCTGCAAGCGCTGTCGGTCGGGCTGAATGCCGTCGAGGCGGCAATGGCTCGACGGCGGCGGTAAGAGTCGGACTACGCCCGGCCGCGCTGGCGCACCGGCAAGCCCTGAAAGTCCTTCAGCGTCGACAGGACGATCGATGTCTTGACGTGCTGGACGCTGTCATGCGGCAGGAGAACCTCGTTGACGAAATGGGCAAGGCCGGCAAGGTCGGGGGTGACGACCTTGAGGTGATAATCCATCTCTCCCGTCAGCGCGTAGCATTCCAGCACTTCCGGCAGGTCGGCGATCAACGCGGCGAAGCGCTTGGCGTTGTCGCGATTGTGGGTCGCCAGCGTCACGGCGATGACAATCAGCAGATCAAGCCCCAGCCGGCCACGATCGAGAATGGCGCGGTAGGTCTGGATGAATCCCTCCGCTTCCAGCCGCGCACGGCGCCGTGAGCATTGCGACGGGGAAAGGGCGATCCGTTCCGACAATTCGTTGTTTGTCAGCCGCCCGTCATTCTGCAATTCCGCAAGAATCTTGATGTCATATCCGTCCATCTGTTCCATGTGTGCATGATCTCGTCCAATTGTGCATGAAGTGTGCATTAATTTCGGGAAATCCCGCGAGAATGCAAGCCCAATGCATGGGTTTTGCGGCATCATCGGTCTCGGAGTTAGGATTTTCCGAGGAGAAGACGATGGGCCCGTTCCCGCATGATGCAGCGCCAACCGGTATCACCGCCGACAATCCGGCCGGTACGGACGGTTTCGAGTTTGTCGAGTTCGCGCATACGGAGCCGGAAAAGCTGGCCGAGCTTTTTACGCGCATGGGATACCAGCCGGTCGCGCGCCATCGCAGCAAGGACATCACCGTCTGGCGCCAAGGCGATATCAACTATCTCCTCAATGCCGAGCCGGAAAGCCATGCCATGCGTTTCGTCGCTGATCACGGCCCCTGCGCGCCTTCCATGGCCTGGCGGGTGGTCGATGCGCAGCATGCATTCAAGCACGCAGTATCGAAGGGTGCGACGCCCTATGAGGGCAAGGACAAGGCGCTCGATGTCCCGGCCATCGTCGGCATCGGTGGTTCGCTGCTCTATTTCATCGAGACCTATGGCGCCAAGGGATCCGCCTATGAAGCGGAATTCGAATGGCTGGGGGAGCGCGACCCGAAGCCGGAAGGCGTCGGTTTCTATTATCTCGACCACCTCACCCACAATGTTTATCGCGGCAATATGGACACGTGGTGGGACTTCTATCGCGAGTTGTTCGGCTTCAAGCAGATCCATTTCTTCAATATCGACGGCCGCATCACCGGCCTGACGAGCCGGGCGATCACCTCGCCCTGCGGCAAGATCCGCATTCCGCTGAACGAATCCAAGGACGACACCAGCCAGATCGAGGAATATCTGCGCAAGTACAAGGGCGAGGGCATCCAGCACATCGCCGTCGGCACGGATGGTATTTACGAGGCGACCGACAAACTGGCTGACAATGGCCTGAAGTTCATGCCGGGTCCGCCGGAGACCTATTACGACCTGTCGCACGACCGGGTGAACGGCCATGACGAGCCGATCGAACGGATGAAGCAGCACGGCATCCTGATCGACGGCGAAGGCGTGGTGGATGGCGGCATGACCCGCATCCTGTTGCAGATATTCTCGAAAACGGTGATCGGGCCGATCTTCTTCGAATTTATCCAGCGCAAGGGCGACGAGGGTTTTGGCGAAGGCAACTTCCGCGCCCTGTTCGAATCGATCGAGGCCGACCAGATCCGGCGCGGTGTATTGGCGCCGGCGACCGCTGCGGAATAGAGCGGCACCTTAAGGAAGCCACGTCCCGCAGGTCATGCCGGCGGGCTTTTCGTGCGCGAATGCCGCGTTAGTCCTTCAGCATTTCCAGTCCGGGCACGGTCGTGGTCGCGGAGAAATCGGTCACCGCGTAGTCGGCGACGGCGTGGATGCTGAACGGATCGGCGGCGATGGCCGCGTCGATCAGCGCGCGGTCGCCACGTGCCAGGATGACGCCGCCGGTACGCGGGTTCTTTCGCCCTGAGGCAAGGAACAGGCCTTCCTCATAACCGCCTTTCAGCCAGGCGACATGCGCTTCCAGATGACGATCGACCTCGGCCAGATCGACTTTGTAGGTGAGCGACAGGATGAACATTCAATCTTCCTTCATGAGTTGCGCCCTGATCAGGCCGCGCAGGGAATTGCCCATATAAAGCGTTCCCCTGTCGAGGTCTTTGCGTGACAGGCGCTCGACGCGGGCGCGGCGTTGGCAGATGAGTTCCGTGCGCAGCACGCCGGCAAGCAGGCCGTTCGAAATCGGCGGCGTCTTCAGGATGCCGGAGCCGTCATCGAGGAAGAGCGAGGTAATCGTGCCTTCGCAGGGCTCGCTGTTTTCGTTGAGAAGGAGGATTTCGTCGGCATCGGCCGTATCGTATTCGCGGCGGGCCGCCTCGTAGATGTCGCGCCGGTTAGTCTTGTGGCGCAGCAGGATGTTTTTCGAGGAAAGCCGGGCCGAGGCGATGGCGATGCGCCAGATGGTGTTTTCCGGCAGGGCTGAGTAGGGCGCGGTGGTGACGGCGATTTCGCCGGCGGGGCTGAGAGTCAGGCGGACGCGCAGGGCAGAGGGGGGAGAAATCTCCGTGATCGCCGCGACCAGCTTCTCCTCGGCCCGGTCGGCGCCGGGAAATCCAAGTTGGCTGGCCGACTTTTTCAGCCTTGCCAGGTGCAGCGGCAGGCGGATGATACCGGTGCCGGGTTGCCAGCGCATGGTCTCGATCAACAGGAGATCGCTCATCGCTCGATCCTCGCATCGCCGACGGCAAAGCGTGCCTTCAGCAGGCATTCCTCATATTCGGCCTCGGCGGTGGAATCGAAGACGATGCCACCGCCGACATTGAAGACGGCCCGGCCTTCCGGAAACAGCGACAGGGTGCGAATGGCGACGTTGAAACGCATGGTGCCATCCGGCGCGATGAAGCCGATCGCGCCGCAATAGGCGTCGCGCGGCCCGTCTTCCAGATCGTGCAGGATTTCCATCGCCCGGATTTTTGGCGCGCCAGTGACGGATCCGCAGGGGAAAAGGGCCTCGAAAATCCGGGTGATCGTCGTGCCGGGCAGCAGCTTTGCCCGCACATGGCTCACCATCTGGTGCACGGTCGGGTAGGTCTCGATATCGAACAGCCGGGGGACATCGAGCGTGCCGACCTCGGCGATGCGGGAGACGTCGTTGCGCAGGAGATCGACGATCATCCGGTTTTCCGCCTGCGATTTCGGATCGGCGCGCATCTCTTCGACCAGAGCCTTGTCCTCGGCCGGGGTGGCGCCGCGACGGGCCGTGCCCTTCATCGGATGCGTCTCGATCCAGCCGTCGCGGTCCACCCGGAAGAACAGTTCCGGCGAGCGGGAGAGAAGGATCGGACCGTCAAGCGCGACAAGCGCGCCGTATTTCACCGGCTGGCGCCCGATCAGCGACCAGAAGGCGGCAAGCGGATCGCCGCTCCAGCTGGCGTTGATCGGCATGGTCAGGTTGGCCTGGTAGCAGTCGCCCTGGCGCAGGTGTTGATGCAGGCGGTCGAAGCGCTGGCGGTAGGCGTCGAGGTTCCAGCTGGCGCGGGGCGCGGTGATGAAGGGTTCGTTCTCTGTGCGTCGGCGCGGCTCGGACAGGGGATGCCGTTGCGCCGGCGCATCGAACACGCCGAAGGACATCAGTGGCGTTGGCCGATTTTCTTCTGCAAAGGGGGCGAGCTTCTTCTCGAACAGATGGCCTGCCTCATAGCTCATGAAGCCGGCAAGCCATTTGCCCTCAGCCTGCGCTGTCTCCATCTCGGCGAGCCCGCGCGAGAACTGGGCTTCAGTGCGGGCGGTGATGACATGGGAAGGCTGCGCGAAAACGGTCGTCTTGTCTTCGCTGTCGTCCCGGAAGAGGACGTAGGGGCCAGTGTCGGTCATGCTGCTCACGTCGGTGTCCGCATGGATCCTCGGGTCATGCCCGAGGATGACGGAGGATGGAGGCGTGATGATGGAGAACGAGGCCGCCCGCAATGTGTTTTCAGCGGCTGCCCAATCAATTGAGTTGTCTGAGCGCAACCCTTGAGCCAAGCCCCCGGCCCGTCATCCTCGGGCCTGACCCGAGGATCCATGCCGCCATCCGCGAAGCTCGCTTCCATATGCCTTACCTGCTCAGGACGTTACACCTGCTTATCAAGCGCTTCCAACTCGTCGATCAGCCCTTCCAGCATCGACAGGCCCTGTGCCCAGAACGACGGATCGGTGGCGTTGAGGCCGAAAGGGGCGAGCAGTTCGGAGTGATGCTTGGTGCCGCCGGCCTTCAGAAGCTCGAAATACTTCTGCTGGAAGCCGCTTTCGGCCTTTTGATAGACCGCGTAGAGCGAGTTCACCAGGCAGTCGCCGAACGCATAGGCGTAGACGTAGAACGGCGAATGGATGAAGTGGGGGATGTAAGCCCAGTAAGTCTCGTAACCCTCCGAAATCCGGATCGCCGGACCGAGGCTTTCGGCCTGTACCGACAGCCAGAGTTCGCCGATCGCGTCGGCCGTCAGCTCGCCGTCCTTGCGGGCGGTGTGGACCTTGCGCTCGAATTCATAAAAGGCGATCTGGCGCACGACCGTGTTGATCATGTCCTCGACCTTCTGGGCAAGCATGGCTTTGCGCTCACGCTTGTCGCGGGTCTTGTCGAGGAGTGCGCGGAAGGTCAGCATCTCACCGAAGACGGAGGCGGTTTCGGCCAGTGTCAGCGGCGTCGAGGCCATCAGCGCGCCCTGGCCGCCGGCCAGAACCTGGTGCACGCCATGGCCGAGCTCGTGGGCAAGCGTCATCACGTCGCGCGGTTTGCCCATGTAGTTGACCAGAACATAGGGATGCGCCGAAGGCACGGTCGGATGCGCGAAGGCGCCCGGCGCCTTGCCCGGCCGCACCGGCGCATCGATCCAGCCGCCGTCGAAGAAGCGGCGGGCGATATCGGCCATTTCCGGCTCGAAGCCGGCATAGGCGGACAGCACGGTCTCCTTGGCCTCGTTCCAGGAAATCAGCGAGGTCGGCGTTTCCGGCAGCGGCGCGTTGCGATCCCAGAACTCCATCTGTTCCATGCCGAGCCATTTCGCCTTCATCGCATAATAGCGGTGCGACAGGCGCGGATAGGCGTCCTTCACGGCGGCGGCCAGTGCATCGACCACGTCGCGCTCGACGCGGTTGGCGAGATGCCGGCTGTCGGCGATGTCGGTGAAGCCGCGCCAGCGGTCGGAAATGTCCTTGTCCTTGGCGAGCGTATTGGTGATCAGCGTGAAGGTGCGCAGATTGGCCCTGAAGGTTTCCGTCAGCGCCTGCGCCGCCTTCTTGCGAACGGCCGGATCGGATTCCTGCAGCATGCTGAGCGTGACTTCGAGCGGCAGTTCCTCGCCGTCGATGGTGAAGCGAAGTGCCGCCATCGTCTCGTCGAACAGGCGGTTGAAGGCGCTGGCGCCGGTTATGGATTTTTCGAGGAAGAGCTGCTCGATCTTGTCGTCCAATTGATAGGGCTTGTCCAGCCTGAGATCGACGATCCATGGCTTGTAATGGGCAGCGACCGGATCGTTGGCGAGTGCTGCATCGATGATGGCGTCGTCGATACGGTTCAGCTCCAGCGAGAAGAACAACAGGTGGCTCGCCATGTCCGTCAGCTTCGCCTGGGCGTCGCCATAGAGCTTGCCGTTGGCCGGATTGGATGTGTCGGAGAAATAGGTGAGGCCGGCAAACGAGCCAATCTTGCCCATCAGGTCCTCAAGCGCCTCGAATTCCTTGACCGCGGCGCCGATACCATCGTCGCCTGAACGCGTAGCCGCCTGCGCCAGCGTGCCCTTCCATTTGCCCTCGAAGGTTAGCGCCAGCGCCTCGGCCTTCGCGAGGTCCTCAAGATATTCCGGCGAAGTCGCGGAGGGATAGAGGTCTTCCAACTTCCAGGAAGGCAAGTCGCCGAGCCCGGCCTTGTCCGCAGCCGCGGAGGATGCGGCGCGGACGATGCGGGAAAACGGCTGTAAAGAAGCGAGGTGATGCATGAGCGGTTCACTCTTTTGTCGAAAGCAGGCCCGATTTCGGGCCGCGAAGCAGAGGCGGATATGGGCCATGACCTAACGTCGGCAATGGTTAAAATGCAAGCATTTCTCAAAAGAGGATTTTCAGGCCTTTGTGGGAGGAATGCTTCTCACGATGCGGCACATGACGTGGCGATCCGGATCCATGCAGAAAGCAGGAGGCCTTGAATGACATCCCAAATTCTCGTCATCGACGACGATCCGGTTCAGCGCCGGCTGCTCACCAACATGATCGAGCGGCTTGGCCATATCGCGCATCTGGCCGATAACGGCCGCAGCGGCCTTGAACTCCTCGAGCGCAAGCGCGGTCTGATCAGCGTCATCCTGCTCGACCTGATGATGCCGGAGATGAACGGCCATGGCTTCCTCGAGGCGATCGCCGAGCGTGGCATCGATACGCCTGTCATCGTCCAGACCGGGCAGGGCGGCATCGAGACCGTCGTCATGGCCATGCAGGCCGGCGCCTTCGATTTCGTCGTCAAGCCGGTCTCGCCGGAGCGGCTGTCGGTCGCCATCGGTAACGCCCTGAAACTGGAGCATCGTGAGGGCAAGGGCCGCGCGCCGAAGCGGTCGCGCAACGGCTCGGTCGGTTTCGAAGATGTCGTGTCGGCAAGCCCGGCGATGATCCGTGTGCTCGATCTGGCGCGCCGCGCCGCGCAATCGAACATCCCGATCGTCCTGGAAGGCGAATCCGGGGTCGGCAAGGAAATGGTCGCACGCTCGATCCAGCATGCCAGCGAACGCGCCAGCAAGCCATTCATCACCGTCAACTGCGGCGCCATCCCGCACAATCTGGTCGAGAGCATCCTGTTCGGCCATGAGAAGGGTGCCTTCACCGGCGCCAACGAGAAACATTCCGGCAAGTTCGCCGATGCCGATGGCGGCACTCTGTTCCTCGACGAGATCGGCGACCTGCCGCTCGAAGTCCAGGTGAAGCTGCTGCGCGCGGTTCAGCAGGGCGAGATCGAGACGATCGGTGCCCGCCATCCGCAGAAGGTCAATGTCCGACTGATTTCGGCGACCAACAAGGACCTGATCAACGAGGTTCGCGAGGGCCGCTTCCGCGAGGATCTCTATTACCGGCTGAACGTCTTCCCGATCGCTATTCCCGCGCTGCGCAAGCGCAAGGAGGATGTTCCAGTCCTGGTGCGGACCTTCGTCGAGCGCTTTGCCATCGAACAGCGGCTCGCAACGCCACTGACGGTTTCAAGCGGTGCGATGGCATTGCTCACCGCCTATGACTGGCCCGGCAATATCCGTCAGCTGGAAAACGCGATCTTCCGCGCCGTGGTGCTGGCCGAGGGCACGGAACTGACGGTCAAGGACTTTCCGCAGATCGCCACCCAGATTCCGGGCTATGTCGTCGCCGAGAAAGCCGGCTTCACCTGGGAGGAGACGGGGCCGGCGAAAATGCCGATCGTCGAGGCCGATCACCTGCCGCCCGTCTATCCTCATTTCGGCCCGGCCGAGCGCATGGAGAGCCGGACACATGCGGCCGATCATCAGCCGGACAACGCGATCGCAAGCGTCGACGATGGCGGAAATGTTCGGAAACTGGCCGATGTGGAGGAGGAATTGATTCGGTTCGCGCTGAAATTCTACCGCGGACAGATGAGCCAGGTCGCCCGCAAACTCGGCATCGGGCGTTCCACATTGTACCGTAAACTCAAGGATTACGGCATTAATCCGGACGATCCGTTCAGCGAGGCCGCATAAAATTAGGGATAACAATCAACCCCGATCCGTCGTATTCGCCTGTTGTCGTTTAGACCTTGTTAGTGATCCATTCACTATATTATAAGGATAACTGATGACTGTGGCATATTTGCCATGCTGTCACCGCAATTGACAGTCATCTGAGCAGCCACGGGACGCATTGTCCGTCGGACGGGGATTGAGTTTGCAAAATTTGTTCGGATTCAAGAAGCCTAGCGGCTCCGTGATAACCCGCTTTTGCACCGCGATAGCCGGTAAGGTGCCGCGCGTTCTTGCATCGCTTGTCATCGCTGCGTCCCTGGTCACTCCGGGCTTTGCTCCGCCTGTCGAGGCGGCTGGTCAGACGCGGACGCTGAAGCTTTATTTCATTCATACGCAGGAAAAGGCCTCCATCACGTTCAAGCGCAATGGCCGCTATGACCAGAAGGGCCTGCAGCAGATCAACCGTTTCCTGCGCGACTGGCGCCGCAACGAGCCGACGCGGATGGATCCGCGCCTGCTCGACCTCGTCTGGGAAGTTTATCAGAAGAGCGGTTCGCGCGATTACATCCACGTCGTTTCCGCCTACCGTTCGCCGGCAACCAACGGCATGCTGCGGTCGCGCTCGAAAGGCGTCGCCAAGAAGAGCCAGCACATGCTCGGCAAGGCGATGGATTTCTACCTGCCCGACGTGAAGCTGAAGTCGCTGCGCGAGATCGGCATGAAGTTCCAGGTGGGCGGCGTCGGTTACTATCCGACGTCGGGCTCGCCGTTCGTTCACATGGACGTCGGCGGCGTTCGCGCCTGGCCGCGCATGAGCCGCAACGAACTCGTCCGCCTGTTCCCCGACGGCAAGACCATGCACGTTCCTTCCGATGGCAAGCCGTTGCCGGGCTATCAGACGGCTGTCGCCGATTACAAGCGCCGGGTCGGAGAGAGTGCCATCGAAGTGGCCGGCGGCGGCGCCAAGGGCGCGGGCGACAGGGACACGAAGCGCAAGGGTAATCTCTTCGCCATGCTGTTTGGCGGCGGTGGCGACGAGGATGAAGAACCCAATGCAATTGCCAGCGCCGAACTGGAAGGTGCTGACGAACAGCCGGCTGCCAAGGCCAAGGTGACCCAGGTCGCAGCGGCGGAACAGCCCCTCCCGGGCGTTGAAAATTCGGTTGCGCAGACGGCTGAGCAGGCCAAGGATGTTGCGGCTCCGGTTCCGGGCGTACGTCCGGCCTTCAAGGACGCTGACGCCGGCATCCAGACGGCACTCGTCGCACCGACCGAGGATACCTCGCAGGAAGCCTGGGCAGCGGCATTGCCCGGCGGCCAGGCGGCGACCGAAAGCGAATATGCAGACTTGGCTGCCTACAAGATTCCGGTGCCGCAGATGTTGGGCAAACGCGGCTCGAACGGTGATGCCGGCGGTAGCGACACGTTGATGGCCTCGACCGATCCGAATGCCGCCGTGGTGCCTGAAGACGTTGCAGCGCTTGGCTATGTGCCGGTTCCGGGCATGCGTCCGGCGAGTGAGGATGCGATGATGGCCGTTGCCGACGCCAATGTCGCCGTGCCGTCCTTTGCCGATCGCAGCCTGCAGCCGCAAGCTGTCGCGCTCGCACAGGAACCGGTGGATGCCGAAGCCCAGACGCGCGTTGCGCTGGCGCAGCCAACCAGGCGTGAAGAACAGCCTGTCGAGATGGCGGCCTTTGTCCCGCAGACGGCTGCGAAGACCCGTGGCCTTGTTTTTGACGATGCCTTCAGCACAGACAAGAATGCCGAGGCTCCGGCCAAGGGCAAACGCCCGAACAAGCAGGAAGCAGACGCTGCAACCCGTTCGTCTGTTCGAACAGAGCCGAAGCTGACGCAGCAGATCATTTCCTCATGGGCTCTGACGAATGGCCGCATGGCGACCCTGTCGAAGCCGGTCAAGGCGCCGCGCTTTGTCAGCAAGACCCTGCGGGCCTCGCCGACGACGGTCTATTCGGCTGGCTTTACCAGCGACGCCGTTGCGATCGACACGGCCCGGTTCAGCGGCAATGCGGTCAACTTCCTCGAAGTGAAGAAGTTCAGCACCAATTGATCCAGTCCATCAGACTTGTGAAAGCTCGCTGGTGACGGCGGGCTTTTTTCGTTCGGACCGCCGGCATGGCAGAGGCGCTCACGGGAATGTGCGGATGATGTGAGTTCCACCGGGACGCGCAGGCTTTAACGGGCATGGCGGAAAGCCGGGTATCTCCCTATATATCGGTCATCTCTTCGCTGGTCGCACCTTCTGTCTCGCTGTCGTTCGCCACGACGTGTCACGGATGTGGGGTGGCCGGAAAAGCAATCCCGTTGAAACGGATCAGGAGTTGTGGATGTCCAAATACTTGAAGACCCCGGAAGCGATATCAAAACTGTCTCCGGAACAGTACCGCGTCACACAGGAAAGCGGTACGGAGCGGCCTGGGACAGGGGAATATCTCGGCAACAAGAAGCCAGGTATCTATGTCGACATCGTTTCGGGCGAGCCATTGTTCGCGTCCTCGGACAAATACGAATCCGGTTGCGGCTGGCCGAGTTTTACCAGGCCGATCGACCCGGCCCATGTGGCGGAACTGCGCGATGCATCCCACGGCATGGTCCGGACGGAGGTTCGCTCGACCCATGGGGACAGTCATCTCGGCCATGTCTTTACCGATGGTCCGAGGGATCGCGGCGGGTTGCGTTATTGCATCAATTCGGCCTCGCTCCGCTTTGTCGATCGCGACAGGATGACAGAGCAAGGTTACGGTGATTATCTCGATCAGGTGGAGGATATCTGATGACGACTGAACGCGCAGTATTGGCCGGCGGCTGTTTCTGGGGCATGCAGGACCTGATCCGCCGTTATGACGGCGTGATTGACACACGGGTCGGTTATACCGGCGGCGATGTGAAGAACGCGACCTACCGCAATCACGGCAGCCACGCGGAAGGCATCGAAATCACCTTCGATCCCGCCCGGATCAGCTACCGCGATCTCCTGGAGTTCTTCTTCCAGATCCATGATCCGTCGACACCGGACCGACAGGGCAATGACCGGGGAACGAGTTACCGCTCGGCGATCTACTATACCAGTGACGAGCAGAAGCGCGTCGCGCTCGAGACGATCGCCGATGTCGATGCTTCCGGCCTGTGGCCCGGCAAGGTCGTGACGGAAGTGGAGCCGGTCGGTGACTTCTGGGAAGCGGAGCCGGAGCACCAGGATTATCTGGAGCGGATTCCTGATGGCTATACCTGCCATTTCATCCGCCCCGGCTGGAAGCTGCCCCGCGGCGAAAAGAGCAGCGACGCTGCCTGAGGACGGATCCGCGTTCTCCTGGATGGTTCTCAAAGCAAAAGGCCGGACTTGATCCGGCCTTTTCGATGTTCTGGTACCCGCTGGGAGTGTTCGTTTCGCCGGGATTATTCAGCGTCCGGCGCGTCGATCATGCCGAGAGCGGCAAGATAGGTGTCGAGGATGGCTTCCTGTTCCATGCGCTCGTCCTTGTCCTGCTTGCGGATGGCGATGACCTTCTTGAGGATCTTCGTATCGAAGCCTTAAACCCCCGTACGATTTATATGTTCTAAATATAGAGCATCCGCCGACTAGGCGGATTCCGCCTTCTTCGACTTCAAGCCGGCGCAAGCATGACTACTGCTAGTGCAGGGACGGCTTGAATTCGACAGCGAATAAGTCGGGCGTCAGCCCGTCCGCTTTATTCTTTGGCTTTAGCCCTCTCAGAGTGAGGATGTTCACTTCTGTTCAGAGGTGCTGTTTACGGCGGGTTTTAACGGCATCACAATTGGAAACGCAGCCTAGGACCAAGCTGGCGTACACATCGAGAGAGTCAGCTCGTCCACCCAGTTCGACGGCGACTTTAAAACCCGTCTCACACGCGCGGATTGTAAAAAATAATGGAGGCAGAGCTAACCGACCTAGGATGGTCGTTGCTGTCGAAAGTAAACGCGCCAGCCGTAGTTCGAGTCGGGCTTTCGCATCTCAATGCCCATAGTCTGAAAATATAATTGCAGCCTGTAAGCGAGTTCCGCTGGCACAGTGGGATCCGAATTTTCAAGTCGTCGGATCGTGGTATGTGCGACGTTTGCCTGCTTTGACAACTGCTCTTGAGACGCCGCCAGGATTGTCCTTGCAGCTCGTAAAACCGCACCGGGTGCCCGATCAAATAGGCGCTTTCTTGCGCTGTCTTCATCCGGAAACGGTGCAACCGCGTCCGAGAATGCCACCCCCCAATCGCGATCGTCGTCGGGAGGCAAGAACTTTACGCCTTGTGTCTCCAAGAAATCTCGCACTGAGGCGAGTGTGTCGAACGTGACTTCTCCCTCCCCACTTTCCATACGTTGAATCGTGCGCACCGAAACATCGGCCGAGGCGGCGGCGTCCGCCTGGCTTCGACCGACCGCTTCTCTTGCCGCGCGTAACATTCGTCGGAGCGTATCCATGCCCCGTAAATCTCAGGATTCGTCATAGTTGACAACGTCCATCCGAATCAGTCATGAAACGGCGTAAATATGACTTTCGAATTCGTCATTATGACACATGTCAACAATTGGCATGCTTCGCCATTGAGCCGAATCACAGAATGAAAAAGACGCGAAGTGACCCAGCCTCAACTCTCTGTTTTCAACTCCATTGGCGTAGCTCGAAGTGAGCTCGACTGGACCACATGCCTCATATCTCCGAAGGAGCACGGATCATGCAAACACGCATCGCCGAGGAAATTGGTCGTTTGAGAAAGCTGCTCGCCGACCTCGAGCGCCTGGAGAAGGGCACCATCGAGTCCCCAGCGCTGATGGCAATGCCCTTCTTGGATCAATGGTTCCACTCTTCGCGAAAAGTGCCTTGTCTGGAAGGCGTCGTCGAAGGACACCCATCGCTGCCGGATGGACACCAGATCGTCACCAGCGAGGTCTACGCGCACTTCCAAGCCGACGAGGAACACTTCGCCCGCACCCTGAACCGCTGGTATCGTCTTGGCACTCCCCGCGCGAGGGCGCTGTCATGAAACATCGAATGACCTCTGCGGCTTTCAAAGGGATCAGGAAACGGCCTGGTTCAATGCTGGCCTACTTCCTCCTTCGGCGTGCACTGAAGCCGACCCGTCAGTTCCGAGGAGACGTCGGCGGGCTCCTGATCGTAATTGTTGACAAGCGTTGGTTCCACCGGTTTCAACGCGCAGCCGATCTCTTGTTTTCCGGGCAAGCACGCGCGTTTTTCAACGCTGAAAAATCGATGCACCGAGTGGTTTCGAAGGAGTACGGCTCGAAAACGAAACTCGACCTCGACCTATTGTCTTACAATGCGCAGACGATCTTGCTCACCGACAACATCAAGGCGATCCCGCGCTCCGTCCGGATGGCAGCCGACGACACGGTTACCGTCGAGAAGCCGACCGTTCGGCTGTTGAACGCAGTCCGGACGTTGGCGGGCAGACCTTGCCTTGATGATAGGACGGCGGCGGCAGTGGTAGGTGAAGACTGGGAAGTGATAGAGGCGCTAATCTGCCGGCACTCGCTTGCTGACATAAACTTCGACACTCTTCGTTTTGCAGAGGATTCGCAGGTCCCCGAAGGACCTCGTCTCAGCGAGTTGCCGGGTTTTGAGCCCGCTCGAGAATGGGTGTCAAAACTTGCGACTGACGTGTTGTCATGGAGAGACAAGACGCTCGCGTGGTCAGCTTTGGACAGGGGCGCCCTCATCGTCGGTCCACCTGGCGTCGGAAAAACCATGTTCGCCAAGGCGCTGGCCGCGGAGCTCGGCGTCACGCTGATTGCGACCTCTGCTGGACGGTGGCAATCCGCAGGGGACGGATACCTCGGAAACATGCTTCGCGCGATGCGTGAATCTTTTGACGAGGCACAGTCGAAATCTCCCGCATTGCTGTTTATCGACGAGCTGGACTCGATCGGAAACCGCGAGCACCGGAGCAGCCGACACGCCTATTATGAGACTCAGGTCGTCAATACATTTCTCGAACTCACCAGCACCGCAGCCGACTGGCCCGGCGTGATTTTGCTCGCCGCCACCAACAGACCAGAGGACATCGAGCCGGCGATCCTTCGATCGGGCCGTTTCGAAGAGCAAATCGAACTCGGGCTTCCTACGCCAGAAGAGCGAGCCGATATTCTCTCTTACCACCTCGGCGGACTAATGCCGGAGATGCTGTCGCCGCTCACGGATCTGCTTGACGGTGCCTCGCCCGCCGATCTTGAAAAGTTGGCGCGGGCAGCGAAACGGCAGGCGCGCGCGCACGGCCGGAATATCGAAATCGCCGACGTTGAATCCAGCATGCCGCCTTTGATCAAACTCGACTACGCGTTGCTCCAGCGCATCGCAACACATGAATGTGGGCACGCGATGATCGCACTGACATCGGGGTTCGTGGACGCGGTAACTGTCAAAATCAACGACACGATCATCGAAGGCCGTGCCCAGTCAGGTGGCCGTATTACGGGCGATATGAAGGATGCCGTTCTACCAACGGAGAAATTCCTCCGGGCAAGGATTCGGACAGCTCTAGCAGGCATGGCGGCCGAAGACGTCGTTTTGGGGAACAGGTCGATTGGGGGCTCGGCAACCCTTGGCTCGGACCTGGACAAGGCGACGCGTATCGCGACACTTATGGTCATGAGCTACGGCATGGGAGACAGTCCGCGCTTCGAAATCGACTACCGTCGTGTAACCGAATCTCATCGGACTCCGCCCCATCTCCGTCCTGAGATCGATCGCCTCCTTCGGGAGGAGTGGGACGGTGCGAAGGACATTTTGACCAAACACAAAGACAGGCTGATTTTTCTGGCAGAGAAGCTGGTCTCTGAGCGGAAGATGAGGATCTCTGCGATGTGAAAGCTAAGATCCAGGTGGTCGCGTGCTTCAACCAACAAACGCTTCTGCGATATCGTTCGGCAATGGAGCTCCTGCTGGTTCCAGCCGGCACTGCTTCGCCAAATTTGACACGATCGACGCCGGACGCTCTCGCGATCGATCGGTAGAAAGTGGCTGGGTCGCCCCTGTCGTAATAACAACGACGCGACCGCATGGATTCGACCCGTATGAGACAGGTGACAAGGAGAGGGCGGAGATGGACAAGATTGCCGAATTGGCGGAACGATATCCGCATCTGACATTCGGGAATCTGAGATTCGGCATTGAGTGCGGAGATGGCTGGGCTGATATCATCCACGCTTTCCTCGTGACTGCGGAAGAGGTAACCCCAGCCGGCGGGGGGACCCTTCATTTGCTTCAAATCAAGGAAAAAATGGGAGGTCTCAGGATCTACTACAGAATGGCGGATACCCCGCAAGGGGGCTGGATGGGGATAGACGAGGCATATTATTTGGCTGAGGCAAGATCATTCCACGTCTGCGAGCGTTGTGGCCGCCGCGGCGTTCTGACGTACAATGGCATGTTGTACGCAACGCTTTGCGCCGAGCATTCGGCCGAGCTTGAATCCGAGCCCGTTTCTCCGGAGCCAAGCATGAACATCATAGTGGGCAACACCGTTGTTCCCTACGATCCCGAGGCTGATCCGTTCATCTCAATGAGTTTGGATTGACTAACCGCGTACGGTGAACCGCGCCGGGTTTGCCGGAGGCATTTCGTTTAAGTTATGCGGCCATGGCTGCTTCGTCCAGCATGGCGTAATACCGCTCTTCAGCTTCGGCTGGCGGTATATTCCCGATTGGCTCGAGAAGTCGTCGGTGGTTGAACCAGTCGACCCATTCATGAGTGGCGAATTCCACTGTCTCGAAGCTCCTCCATGGTCCACGCCGATGGATGACCTCGGCCTTGTAAAGACCGTTGATCGTTTTGGCGAGAGCGTTGTCGTAACTGTCGCCAACGCTTCCGACCGACGGCTCGATGCCAGCTTCGGCAAGCCACTCTGAATAGCGAATGGACACGTATTGAACGCCCCTGTCCGAGTGATGCACGAGGCCGCCGCCATGAACGGGACGCCGATCATGAAGATCCACATCCAGGCGATTGGCGACGTTCTCGTAGTAGGTTGACGGGGCAATCGGCAATAGTCTGCAGATCGGCTCGACCCCGAACACGCCACGGTGTTCGTCGATGAACGAGATCATCGTTTGAAGGGGCGGTCGAGCTCCGCCATGGCGAAATAGGCCGAAGCTTTGCGCAGAATCTCGTTGGCCTGACGAAGCTCGCGGTTCTCCCGCTCAAGAGCCTTCATCTTCTCGGCAACATCGCTCGGCAGGCCTGCTCGTTTACCACTGTCGACCTCGGTCTTTTTGACCCAGTCGTGCAGGGTGGCTGGCGAGCAGCCAATCTTGGCAGCGATAGATGAAACGGCAGCCAAGCGTGATGGATGCTCGGCTTCGTGGTCAAGCACCATACGGATGGCACGGTTACGGACTTCAGGTGAAAACTTGTTCGTTGTCTTGCTCATGATGGCTCCACTTTCTCAGAAGTTGGAGCCTCCGGCAAACCCGGCGCGGTTCACTCCGCCAGCGACGTGCTGATCGGAGGCGAAGATGCCGACTATCTCGATGGAGGCCGCAATATCGACACGTTGTCGGGCGGCATCGGCAACGATACGTATGTTGTGGACAACGCGAGCGACGTGGTAACGGAGGCGGCCGGCGACGCGAACGACATGGTCTTTGCAAAGGTAAGCTATGCACTTTCTGCAGCAGCGGATGTGGAGCGGCTGGCGGCCATTACGGACACCGCCACAACCGCGATGAATCTCACCGGCAACAACATCGCCCAAATAATCCAAGGCAACAACGGGACAAATAATCTAAAAGGTCTTGGCGGAGGTGATACTCTTCGTGGCCTTGGAGGCAACGACACGCTTGATGGCGGGACCGGTATTGACACGATGATCGGTGGTACGGGCAACGATACGTATATTGTCGAAAACACACTCGATGTTGTTGATGAGGTGAATGGCGGTGGTGGAATTGACTTGGTAAAGGCGTCGGTAAGCTGGACCCTCGGGACAAACCAGAACAACCTCACACTGACTGGCGCCGGCCAATCTTCGGGGACCGGCAATTCCGGTTCCAACGTCATTACTGGAAATGCCGCGCACAACGTCCTGAACGGTGGGGGCGGCTTCGATACCTTCGTCTTTAACACCGCTCTCGACAGCGCGAAATATGATATAATCGGCGACTTCAATCACGCTATGGACACTTTCAATCTTGAAAACGCAGCCTTCATCGGCCTCGCCAATGGAAATCTTGCTAGCGGCGTGTTCAAGGTCATTGCCAGCGCAAACTCGACAGTCGGAGTCGATGGCGATGATCGCATACTTTACGACAAGGCCCACGGTGATCTCTACTTCGACCGCGACGGCTCTGGCGCGACCTATGGCCGCGTCAAATTTGCCGAGGTTGCTAACAACTCCGCGCTGGACCACACGGATTTCTTCGTCATCTAATTGCGACGGACCAGAGCATTTTTGCCGCCGTCGAGCGGCAATTCTGGGAAGGGCGCGCGATTGCGCATGGCACCGGGCTTGCGCTGGATAACGGCAAAGTAATGCCGCCAGTCGTAAATCCTTGCTGGCGGTTTAACAACCGGTCGAGGACTTCCGCCGGCTGTTCTAAAGCTTATCGACAGTCTCGCAGCGAGATTTCCGCGCGATGCATTGGAGATCCGCTAGAAATGACGATCTAAGCGCGCCTGAAATGCGCCCTCATTCCGGACATAGGGTCTACCCTGACGGTTTTCCAAAAGCGGACATGGAAGCGGACTGGAACGGCGAATTTTTTTCCCAAGCGGTCACTCCGTACATCATTCAAAACGGTATTTGCGGCGCCGGAGATCAAATGCGCCTTCGCCGCCCTCCATCACCTTTGTAATCACTGCCTTCACTTCAGGCGTTTCAATCGCGCCGTCTTGATCCACTGAAATCCGGATAGAATCCTCGCCGGGACGAGGATCGACCTCACCAGTGGTAAGGCTTAAAATCTTGTCTGCGTCTCCATTCACGACAACGTTCGGGTTATGCGTGGCGAAAACGAGCTGTCGATTGCTCTTGGATCTCTTGATCAGATCGACAATCTTCATGATGACTTTGTTGTCGAGATCATCTTCTGGCTGATCGATTATCAAGGTGCCGGCCTGCTGGCGCAAAAGAAGTTCCAGGAGCGCTGAAGCCTGTTGTCCAGGTGACGCCTTGTCGAATGAGATCTTCCGGCCCCTTTCATCAATGTAAGTCAGAACAATGAAATCTCTTGGAACCGCAGCGAGAATATCCCCTACGGTGCTATCGTCTAAGGACGTGTAAATTTTCTTTGCTGACCGTGCAGACACTTGGTGTGCCGCCCCGAACAAGCAGCCAGCGAGCTCGGTGACAAGCTCCTCACCGGGTTCCGGGGGGGATCCAAGCATTACCTTCTTCCTATAGACGTCAAGAATTTGGTCAGCGAATTCTGCCCATCCTTCCAGGCCCATATTTGTGATCCATTGTGAGATTTTTTGGCTCACGTCTGGAATGTAGCTGGCGTCGGCAATCGCCATCAGCGAGGCGACACACTCCTCCGGACAAGTGTCCTTGCCGATCTTCGCCATGAGAGTATCGCTTGAATGGCCAGCAACCGTCGCGGCAGCCTTTTTGAGAATTGTTCTGCGAGCTTCGACATCTTGTGCGAGAGTCGTCCTGGCGCTAATCAGGCCATTGAGCCTTTCGTGGTTGTCCTGAAGAAGTCTCCGCGCCGTCCGCTCGGCCTCGACCGCAGCATTGTAGTCCGCAGAGAGCCTTTGGTTGAGATCAATCAGCACGCTGTGCTGTGCCTGCTGATTAATGGCCTCCTCATGCTGCACCTTGAATTCGTCGGCGGCAACTTGAAAGCCCACGAGTTCGAGTTGTGCTGTGACCTTGAGCTCGGAAATTGCGTCCGTCGCCGCTTTTAACGCATCTTGAACTTTGGTCCGAGCTTCGACCATAGCGCGTCGAACACTTTCCACTGCTGGAAAGTCGTCAAGCGCCTCCTCCTCGAGGTCGGCAAAAAGACCAGAGGAGAGTTCCTCAATCTTCTTACTATAGGTGTCGGCCTTCGTGTCGGCACTTCCTATGAAGCCGCGGGCGCGTGCAAAAAGTGGTGCGCGCTCGAGAACAGCAAGCGCATCCTCGCTCATGCCTTCTTCTGAGAGCTTCTTCGCATTTGCGTCGAGCCTCGCCTTGACGTCTTCTAGGCGGGACTGCGTTCTTTGATGGTCGAGTTGGAGTTGCCAGAAGCTTGCGGTTACACGGAGTTCGGTTGCCACACTTCTCTTCGAAGCCTGGATTGTCTCGTCGACGTGCCGACGCTGCTCCAGCTCCTCGGCGGCAGCAATGCCAGTGATTTGATCGGCCGCCGTTGACTTGTCCATCATGGTGGACGACAGGCCCTTTTGTTCGAATGCGCGAGCTCTAAATCTTCTGCGCGCGTCATCTAAGAGAAGCGGCGCCGAAAGTCCGCGTTGGTCCGTTACAGTGACATGGTCACGTGTAACGAGATCCCGTCTCCAAGTCTCTTGAACACCGTCTCGCTCGAGGACGATTTCAACATAGCCCCCATCGACAAGTGTCTCTTCAATGAGCTTTTCATCACGTTCCTTCGCTTTAATCCCGTCGTCGAACTGCAAGTCGGTTGCAGTTCGGGCCAAGCCGAACCGTATATATTCGATGACTGAACTCTTACCGGAACCGCGGCCTCCGATGATGGCATTAAAGCCGGCATTGAAGCTCATCGTCAAAGGCTCCCCACCCGTTAGCGAGGACAATATGGTGAGGCTGCTAATGGTCTCGGCGGGTATTTTAGGTTCTTCAAATGCAATTCGTGCTTCGTCAGCAAGCATTGCCTGCCGGAGTGCTTCTACCGAATGCTCTCCCACTTTGACCCAGCAGTTGTGCAGACCGAGTCGCTCCCAATTTGGCTTCTTGTTGTCTCCGGTCGCCAACACTGCACGTCGCATTTTTCCCCATTCCAGAACTTCACCTCGTATTTTCTGGAGGGTCGCTGGTGAAAGATCTGAAAACGGTCGCTCGATGTAGACGCCATCGCATTCAAGCTGCGCAAACCTGTGAGAAAATCCCTCTTGATTGGCGTTCTTGTGTGCGTCGGCCTCACTGAAATGAGGAAGCAAAACACACTGCCGCTCCAGCACAGGTTCGGCTCTGACTTTGTCAAAAAGCTCAGCGAGGGTCATGGCTGCCGCTTTCGTATGCGATGCCTGCGCATCGGTTTGCTTGGCGGGAAGGATTCCAACAAGAAGACCAAGAAACTTGCCTATGATATCGTCATCACAAGCCGGATCGAAAAGTACCAGGCACTGAACGTTGTCTTGGCAGGTCACCTCTAGCCCCCGGTACGCATGGAAGGCTTCGACCTCCGAGCCGGCAGTGAATACGTACGATGACATCACGGAGTCGTGGTGATCGGTAATCGCGACGAGGCCAAGAGATCGATTTTGACATTCCGCGACGAATTCATTAGCCCAGGCCTGCCTCGCCTGCTCATGAATTTCCGTTCCGCCTGGCAGGCCGCCAACGCCATCCCATGAACGATCGCGCGGACTGTGGCACTGGAGGTCAGCTTTCAGCCATACCGTTCCAGGATGATGCCCTTTAATGTAAGCCACTTATACGCTCCCGTTTCCCTCCGTATATCAAGCGTAGCGTGGGTCGCGAAAGCAAGGCCATTCTACCAAAAGGCGAGGAAATATGACGAAGCTAATGTTTGGGTAAATGGCCGATTTGCGCCTCGTTGCGGTCATTCAGGCTCTTCGGCGCAGCGCCCGGAAGCTGTCATTCGAGAGCGCACCGGCCACGACATTCGAACTCGGGCGATGGTGGTCCAGCAGAAGACTGGACGACCCGTGCAGTTCGAAATTACGACCGAGGTCAGAGATGACTATGCCTTTCCAAGTCGTGTCGACCACGCTGATCATCTCAGCACTCGGCAATACGCCCGGCTGGTCGATGAGTGGGTCACGGCGATCGGGCTTCGTCGGTAGGATTACGGTACGCATTCCCTGCGGCGAACGAAGGCTGCCATGATCTACAAGGCCACTGGCAATCTTCGAGCGATCCAGATCCTGCTTGGCCATACCAAGATCGAGAACACAGTCAGATATCTGGGCATCGACATTGAGGACGCATTAGAACTGGCCGAGCGGACTGAAATCTGAATGAGGACGGCCCCGCACGTTGTGGGGCCGCGCCCTTTCGCTGCGAGAGCCTCTCGAAGGTTCGATCCGCTTTGCGCCCTTATCACAGTCGTTCAGTCCAAATGCATAATTGCTGAAGCAGTCTGTCTGCTGCAAGCAAATATTGGAGCTTATTGGCTGGCTGAGGGCCACAAGAACGTTGAACAGCCTAAAACAGGCGTAGCATTATATCTTCGCTAATACCAAAAACAGCAAACCCACGTCCTCAGTCCTTCTCTCAAAGGATTTCTAAGTTAAGCGGCACACGTTCCACTCTAACTGGTCTGCTTGTAGCCTTGTAAAGCACTTCGAAAATCTGTGCGGGACCAAATCCAATCGTCGACTCAGAGTTGAGGGATCGCTATATATGCAGCCGTCACAGATCTGCAGCGAGGGCGGGAAACATGGCATTTAGGCAACAAGAGATTCGGGACGCTGCGCGCTTCTCGACAATCCGAAAGACGGCAGCGGAGGCCAACAAGGAAAGCAAGAGAAGCGCATTTCTGTGCCATAGCCACAAGGACGCCGATCTAGCAAAAGGACTCCAAGCCTTTCTCCAGAACCTCGGATGGGAAGTCTATATTGACTGGGAAGACGCCACCATGCCGGACCGACCCGATCGGCGCACAGCAATGAGAATCCAGGAGAAAATCAAGTCATCGGAGATGTTCTTCTTTTTGGCAACGGAGAATTCGATGGTGAGTCGATGGTGCCCTTGGGAAATCGGTTATGCGGACGGCGTCAAGAACCTCGATCGGATACTAATTGTCCCCACCGTTGACAGCCGCGGCAACACTCATGGCAATGAATATCTTCAACTCTACAGGCATTTAGACACGGCGCAATCTGGCGGCATCGGCCATTTTGGCGCGGACAACCAAGGGTACGTATTGCGCGGAAGCGCGGCACCTTTTTGAACTCAAACCAATAATGTGAGGGCGGTTGAATGGCGCGTAGAACCTTCTTTTCATTCCATTATGAACCCGATGTCTGGCGTGCGTGGAATGTCCGCAATAGCTGGGTGGTAAAGCCCGAAAACCAGGAAAGCGTCGGCTTTTTTGATAGTAGCGTTTTCGAATCCTCGAAGAAGGAGAGCCCTGACGCTTTAAAGACTTTTCTGCGGAAGGGGGTTGTGAACACCTCGGTCACGTGCGTCTTGACGGGGAAAGATACCTGGCAGCGTCGCTGGGTTCGTTATGAAATTGCGAGGAGCGTTCTCAAGGGCAATGGCATACTCACGGTGCACATCCACGGTGTAAAAAACAAGGACGGGGTCTTGGGCACAAAAGGAGCAAACCCTCTGGATGCCATGGGACTCTACAAGACGTCGAATGGGATTTTCCTCGCCGAATGGACCGACGGAAAGTGGCAGCGATATAGCGACTACACCACCGCAATCCCGGCGGGCGACCTATGGTTCAAGGCTCCCTCAACGGATACCGTGGATGCCCTCTCGAAACATTGCTTGACTTACGACTTCTCAGCGCAAAATGGTCGGCAGAACATCGGTGGTTGGATCGAAACCGCAGCAGGACTCGCCGGACGATGAGCCTCTACGAATTAGCGATATTGGGATCGCCCACACAAACCGAACGACAGACACTGACCACCACTCTTACTTCGATGGTCAAGGACTTCGATCTCCATGTAGGTAGTGATGTGATGATCCGCGATAGAGCAAGCGTGGCATCTCGTGTTCCAGGAAACGCCTTTTGCGCCATTTATTTCGGCGGTGATATTGGGGCCGATTTAGCTGTTGTGCAGAAGCTAATCGAAGGAAGCATGCCAATTATTCCAACGGTTGGGCCGCAGGGAGATTTTGGCGCGGAGATTCCTATCCCTCTCCAATCTGCCAACGGTCTGCGACGTCGAACCGATGACGCGGCCCTAACCGAATTGGCGGCTGCGGCCTTGGAATGTATCGGGCTTCTTCGCCCTCAGCGTAGAGTCTTCGTCAGCTATCGGCGAACGGAGTCTCGTGCTGCAGCGCTTCAGATGCATGACCTCCTGAACGCGCGTGGCTTCGACGTCTTTCTCGACACTCATGATATTCGACCTGGCGATCCCTTCCAGGAGGTTCTCTGGCATCGGTTGGTAGACTCTGACGTCATGGTAATGCTCGATACGCCGACTTATTTTGGCAGCCGCTGGACTCGGCAGGAGATCGGAAGGGCGCGTGCAAAGGACATTCAGGTAATACGCGTAATCTGGCCGCGACACATCCCTACCAGATTAACAGATTTGGCTGAGACCGTTTATCTTGACCCAGAAGAGCTCTTGGGTGCAGACGGTCCTATCGTGGACACCACCGCAGACTCCATTGTCGTGCGGGTCGAACGATTGCGGAGCATGAGCATCGCGGCAAGGTACATGTCTAT